>CAYWEM010000028.1:0-8479 GCA_964457225.1 uncultured Clostridia bacterium | reverse complement strand
GGCCAGGATCTTGATGATTATTATGGTGCTGGAATTGGTCAGGGCAATGGCCACAAAGAGTGACGGCATGGGGGGCAGGAACAGGCCCCGGGAGATAAGATAGGCGCAGATGGCGGTCAGTACGAGCTGGCACAGGCCGGCCAGCAATGAGACCTTGCCCACGCTCCTGATCAACTGCGGGTTGATGCTCAGGCCCACCAGGAAAAGCAGCAGGGCTACGCCCATGGTAGCCAGCAATTCCAGCTGGGGCAGGGCGCCGCTCAATTTGAGTCCGGCCGGTCCGACCAGCAGGCCGACGGTGATGAAAGCCAGTATCAGGGGTTGCCGCAACAGCCTGGCCAGCAGACCGAGTAACACCGAGATTGATATGATCAGGGTGATCTGCCAGAAGACGTTGTCGGTAATCATGCATGATTATAGGCAGTATGGCGGAATCATGTCAATCATCACCCGGAGATTTGCAGTCGACTGTGCTTATTCCTATAATAGGCGGGTGAAAAAAGAGCACCGCTTCCGCTTTGGACCGGGAGTGCTGGTCACCGCGGCTTTCATCGGTCCCGGCACCATCACTACCTGCACCATGGCCGGGGCGCGTTTCGGTTTCAGCCTGCTCTGGACCATGCTTTTCGCGGTGGCGGCCGTATTTATCCTGCAGGAAATGAGCGCCCGACTGGGAATTATCAGCGGCCGGGGTCTGGGTGAAGCTCTGCGGGCCTCATTCCCGCGCGGTATTTCCCGCCTGGTCTCCTTGCTGCTGGTTCTTTCAGCCATAGCCGTGGGAAATGCCGCCTACGAAGCCGGGAACATCGCCGGGGCGTCCCTGGGGGTCACGGCGCTTCTGCCGGAAGCTTTTTCCGGATTCAGGATCTGGCCCCTGCTGCTCGGGCTGGTCGCCGGCGTCCTGCTTTACCGCGGCAGTTATAAAACACTGGAAAAAGCATTGCTGGCCATGGTGATGTTGATGAGCCTGGTTTTCGTGATTACCGCAGTGCGGGTAAAACCCGATATCAGCCTGGTGCTGAGCGGACTTTTCAAGCCGGGACTGCCTGAAGGCTCCCTGCTGACCATGATCGGGCTGATCGGCACCACGGTAGTGCCCTACAATCTCTTCCTGCACTCGTCGGCGGTGATCGAACGCTGGTCCTCCATCGCAGATCTGAAGAACGCCCGGCTCGATGCCGCTGTTTCCATAGCCGTGGGCGGCGTTATCTCCATGGCCGTCATCGTATCAGCGGCTGTTGCTTTCGGTTCCGGGCCGACCGGGGTCGCCTCGGCCGGCGACCTGGCGCTTCAGCTTGAGCCCCTGCTCGGTTACTGGGCCCGGCTGGTCATGGGACTGGGTTTGCTGGCCGCCGGTTTGACCTCGGCGATTACCGCGCCGCTGGCCGCAGCCTATGCCTGCTCCGGAATTCTCGGCTGGCCCCGGGATTCGGCGAACAATCGTTTCCGCCTGGTCTGGCTGTTGATTCTGAGTTGCGGCACTTTACTGGCCTGCCTGGGCATCAGGCCGATCAAGCTGATTCTCTTCGCCCAGGTGGCCAACGGCCTGCTGCTGCCGGTAATTGCGGCCTATCTGCTTCGGGTGGTCAATGATGGACGTCTGATGGGCCGACAGCGGAATTCACTGCCGCTGAACCTGGCCGGCGGCCTGGTTCTGCTGATAACCGTCCTGCTCGGCCTGCGCAGTATTCTGCAGGTTTTCAAGCTGATTTAAGGGGATATGATGTTGCGCTGTATCGATTTGAATGCCGATCTGGCCGAGGGAGCGCCCGGAGACCTGGAACTGCTGGAACTGGTCACATCGGCCAGCCTGGCCTGCGGTTTACATGCCGGTGATTTTCGAATCATGGCCCGCACGGTGCAAGGAGCCCTGGAACGGGGAGTGAAAATTGGGGCCCACCCGGGTTATCCTGACCTGCAGGGGTTCGGCCGCCGTTCCATGAAATTGGACCGGGACGAAGTCAGGGCCTTGCTCCTGTACCAGGTCGGAGCCCTGCAGGCGATTACCCGGGCTGCCGGAGCCGCCCTGCAGCACGTCAAACTGCACGGCGCCTTTTACAACGATGCCTCGGCCGATGCCCGGCTGGCCGCCTGGGTGACTGAGACCCTGGCTGAACTCGGTTCAGAACTGGTGCTTTTCGGGCCGCCGGGTTCCCGACTGGAAAAAGCGGCGCTTGAAAGAGGCCTGCTTTTCTGCCCCGAATTCTTCGCCGATCGCGTTTATCGTGATGACGGTTCGCTGTTGCCCAGGTCTGAACCTGGAGCAGTACTGGATTCAGTCGAAGTAAGCGTCAGGCAGGTGCTCGATTTCGTGCAGTCCGGCCGGGTGACCACCGATTCCGGCGCCGCTATCGAGATTTCAGCCCGGACTGTCTGCCTGCACGGAGACAACCCGGCCGCCCTGGCCCAGGCCCGGGCCATACGCGCCGCCCTGCTGGAAAAGGGAGTCCGGATCGCCCCTTTTTCCGGCTGAAACATGAAGGCCGAATTCTTTCCAGCCGGAGACAGCCACCTGCTGGTCAGGCTGGGGCGTGAGATTTCCGAGCAGACCAATGACCTGGTGCTGGTCCTGGCGGCCGGGCTGGCGGAAAAACCTCTCCCCGGGGTTGTGGAATGCGTTCCTTCCTATTGTGAACTGCTGCTGGCTTATGATTCGGCCAGGGTGTCTTACCGCAGGCTTTGCCGCCTGCTGGAAAGGCGCCTGGGCCGACTCTCCCAGGCGCCGTCCCCGGAAGGACGCCGCCTGGATGTCCCGGTCTGCTACGGCGGATCAAGGGGACCTGACCTGGACCAGCTGGCCGGGCAAGCCGGGATTTCCCCGGATGAAACGGTGCGCCTGCACAGTTCCGTTGAATACCGGGTTTTCATGCTGGGCTTCGCTCCGGGGTTTTGTTACCTGGGCGGGCTTGATTCAAGACTGCACTGTCCGCGCCGGGCCGAGCCGCGCCTGCGGGTGGAGGCCGGATCGGTGGGCATTGCCGGGAGCCAGACCGGGATTTATTCCCTGGCCTCCCCCGGAGGCTGGCGGATAATCGGCCAGACGCCGCTGGCTCTTTTCTCTCCAGGCCGTGAAAAACCGTTTCTGCTGGCTCCAGGTGACCGGGTGCGGTTCCGGGCGGTTTCCGAGGCCGAATACCTTGCCGTCCGGGCCGGCCTGCGGGCGGCCGGAGACCGGCCCAGGCCGGATGAAAAGGAGGAAGGTTGAAATCCGTCCTGGTGGAAGAACCGGGTTTCCTGACCACCGTGCAGGATATCGGCCGCCGGGGCTTTCGCTGTTTCGGCCTGACCGCATCCGGGGCCATGGACCGGGAAGCGCATGGCCTGGCCAACTGGCTGGCCGGCAACCCGGCCGACAGCGCCGGCCTGGAAATCACCTTCACAGGACCGGTACTGGTATTCGATCATCCGGGCCGGCTGGCGCTCTGCGGCGCCGACCTGGGAGCCAGGCTCAATGACCGGGCGATACCCATGAACCGCACCCAGGATTATCGGGCCGGGGACCGCCTGTCTTTCACCGGCCTGCGGCGCGGCCTGCGCGCTTACCTGGCCTTGGGCGGAGGCATTGACTGCGAGCCTGTCATGGGCTCATGTTCGACCAACCTGCTGGCCGGGATCGGCGGCCTGGCCGGTTTGCCCCTGCGGACGGGTGACGTCCTGCCTGTCGGCCGGGCCGGGCGGGCTTCGATCCGCCGTGAAATTCCGGCCGATTTGCTCCGCCTGCCGGCTGATACGCCCTTGATCAGGGTGATCGCCGGTCCGGAAGCTCCTTTATGCGACCCGGGGGCCATCCGGGATTTTCTCACTTACCCTTTCCAACTGCAGTCCGAAAGTGACCGGATCGGTCTGCGCCTGCAGGGCCCCGGCCTGGTCCTGCCGCGGGGTGCGGATATAATTTCAGCCGGAATTCCCCCGGGCACAGTACAGGTCACCGGATCCGGCCGTCTGATCATCACCATGGCCGACGGCCAGACCACCGGGGGCTATGCCAGGCTGGCCTTCGTGCTGTCGATCGACCTGCCCCGGCTGGCCCAGTTGAAACCGGGTGATTTTTTACGTTTCAGTGAAATCCGGCCTGAGGAAGCGGAAAAAGCAGTCAAGGCCTATCGACGCCGAATGAAAAGGTTTTTCAACTGGGTGTCTTACTAGCTGGTGATCAGCTTTCGCCCAGGCTTGTCTCGCTGTCCGGGTATTCCACCAGGAGCAGGGTCAGGCCCCTGGCCGGGGCGGTTTGCCCGGCCCGGCGCCGGTCCCGGGCGGCGAAAATGTCCGGGATATCTCCGGGTTTGAACTTGCCCCGGCCGACGTCAATGATGGTGCCGACCAGGTTGCGCACCATGTAGCGCAGGAAACTGCGTCCCTTCACGGTGAAGACTATTTCCCGGCGGCTGACTTTCATGGTCAGCCGGTCGATTTCCCGGTTGCGGTTTTTTTCCGGCTCGTCCGAAGTAAAGGAAGAAAAATCATGGCTGCCGAGCAGGTATGGCAGGGCGGCTCGCATGGCGCTGAGATTGAGCGGCTGGGGATGATGGGCCGCGAAGCGGCAGCTGAAAGGGGATTGCACCTGGCCGTAAAAAAGCCGGTAGATATAAGTTTTACTGACAGCGTGAAAACGGGCGTTGAACGACCTGTCCATGGAACGGCAGGAAAAAACCCTGATATCGGTCGGCAGGAGGGCGTTTAATGCTTTCTGCAGGGAAGCGTCCTCAATGGCGAAAGGCAGGTGAAAATTGGCGGTCAGGCCCAGGGAGTGAACTCCGGCATCGGTCCGGGAACTTCCGGTGACCACGGTTCTTTTTTTGGCGATGATCCGCACCGCCTTGCTGATTTCGCCCTGGATGGTCGGGAAGCGGGGATCCTGTTCCTGCCAGCCGCAGTAATCGGTGCCGTCGAAATGAAGGATTATTTTGTAATTGCAGGTCACGCCGCTCTAATTGTCCGCTCTGCGTGAGAAGGGAAGCCTGGAAAAAGTATTACGGGCCGTCGGAGAGTGTTTCAGACGGCTTTCTGAATTTTTCCGCTGCGGATGCACTCGGTGCAGACCCTGAGCCGTTTGTTTTCTCCGTCCTGGTGAACCCGAATCTTTTGCAGGTTCGGTTCCCAGCGGCGATTGGTCAATTTATGGGAATGGCTGACGTTGTGGCCGTATATGGGCTTCTTGCCGCAGATATCGCATGTTTTCGCCATTTCTGGTTCCTCCGCTTGATCGTTAGAGGTCATTCTACACTTTTCGGCACCAAAAATCAAGATTGACAATCAGCTTGATCTGTCTTTAAATATACTGATGCTGAAAAATCCTTTTCCCGGCGGCCGGAAGAACAGCGGTCGAGATTCCCCCGGCCCTGAAATGCAGCTGCATCCCCTGACCCTTTCCTTTCCCGGCGACCGGGAAAAAGAATACCGTGAATACTATTTCAAGCAGTCCCTGCCGGTTTTTCGGGTCGCTTTTCTCCTGGTTACCCTGCTTTACGGACTGTTCGCCGTACTTGACGGGTTGCTGGTCAGGGAACAGCAGGGGCTTTTCTTTCTGATTCGTTTCGGCATAGTGATACCCTTCCTGCTCCTGATCTGGCTGACTTCTTTCCTGAAAGCCTTCGTTCGCATCTGGCAAACCCTGTTGTTCTGGGCGGTCTTAACCGGGGGAACGGGAATTATCGTGATGATAGCTTGGGTGCCGGACAATGTAACCTATTACGCCGGGCTGATGCTGGTTTTTTCGGCCGGCTACTTTTTCATCAGGCTGAGATTCTTCCCGGCTTCCCTGGCCGGTCTGCTGCTGCTGTTGATTTTCAACATCGCGGCAGCCTGCTTTACTTCAATACCGAGGGAGTTGTGGATCGGCTACAACTTTTTTTACCTGGCCGCCAACCTGGTCAACATGTTCGCCGCTTACTACGCTGAAACGTCCAATCGGCGCAATTTTTTCCTTTCCGCCCAGCTTGACCAGAAGAAGGCGGAACTGGAGGAAGTCAACCGCGGCCTGGAAGAGGAAATCCTGGTCCGGACCGGTGAACTTGCCGACAATGAGCAGAAGTACCGGCGCCTGGTCGAAGAAATCAACGACGTGCTTTTTTCTTTCACTCCTGAATTGATCATTGAATACATGAGCCCGGCGGTGAAAAACATCAGCGGCATTGCTCACGATGAATACCCGGGGCAAAACCTGTCGTTCTTTATCGCCGAAGACGACCTTTCCGGTATCGGCGCTGAGCTGAGCGGCTTGCGAGTCGGGGAGAGCGTTTTCATTGAACACCGCATCCGCGGTTCGGCTGATGCCGAGCTTTGGGTGAGGAGTTCGATTAAAAAGATCCGGGATGATTCGGAGCGGGTGTTTTTCCAGGCCATCGCCCAGGATGTTTCCGGGCGCAGGCAGGCTGAAAAGGAAGCGGGCATACTGCAGGCCCAATTGGCCCAGATTCAGAAAATGGATTCAATCGGGCGCCTGGCCGGCGGGGTGGCCCATGATTTTCACAACATGCTGGGGGTGATCATCGGTCATGTCGACCTGCTGGTGGTCCGGAAAGAAGAATCCGATCCCGAAAGACGGCATCTACAGGAGATATTGAAAGCCGCCGAGCGATCAACCGACCTGACCAGGCAATTGCTGGCGTTCGCCCGCCGCCAGCCTATCGCGCCGAGATTGCTTGACCTCAACGATACTGTTTCCGGGATGCTCAACATGTTGCGCCGATTGCTTGGAGAAAACATCGAGCTTGACTGGCGTCCGGGATCCGGGCTCGGCACGGTCAAGCTGGACCCGAGCCAGGTCGACCAGATTCTGGCCAACCTGTGCGTCAATTCCAGGGATGCCGTTTTCGCGGTCTCCAGGGTGGGCCGGATAGTCATTGCCACCAGGAACACCGAGCTTGATGCGGCATATTGCGCCGGGCATCCGGGAGCGGTGCCTGGTGATTACATCGAATTGAGCGTCACCGACAACGGTTGCGGCATGGAAGAGAAATTGCTCGGTCATATTTTTGAGCCTTTTTTCACCACCAAGGAAATCGGCCGAGGCACCGGCCTGGGACTGGCCACGGTCTACGGAATAGTCAAGCAGAACAACGGCTTCATCTGGGTTGAGAGCCGGCCGGGCCTGGGCACCACGGTCAGGATTTACCTGCCGCAGTTCAATGAAAATCCAAAGCCGGAGGTCAGGGGGCTTTCAGCCGGCCGGGTCGTCGGCGGCACGGAAACGATCCTGATCGTGGAAGATGAACCCTCTATCCTGGAGGTCAGCGCCAGGATGCTGGAAAGCCTGGGTTACCGTGTTTTGACCGCGTCTTCCCCGAAGGCCGCCCTGGCCCTGGCGGAAAACAGCATCCATGAAATAGATATAATGCTGACCGACGTGGTCATGCCGGGAATGAGCGGCCGTGACCTGGCCGAGAAAATGAAAGCCTCTGAACCGGGTCTGAAATGCCTGTTCATGTCCGGTTACAGCGTGGACGTGATAGCCCACCACGATATCCTGGACGAAGGCGTCAACTTCCTGCAGAAACCCTTTACCATTAAAACTCTCGGCGCCGCGGTCCGCCAGGTCCTGGACCAGGATTGATTCAAAGCTTTCCCGGCCCCGGCCGTATCCCCGGCGCGGAGTGTTCCTCGATGCCTTCCTGGTCAGCTCCTGCCTCTGCAATGCTCGCGCACTCCTCGAACATTCCGCGGGTTACGAATAACCCTTGTTGTAAACAACTGGCATCTTCCCTTGCCACCGGTGCCAGGTATCGTTGTCGGTAATCAGTTCGGCCATGAAGTGAGCTGTGTTTATCCGGCTGGTCTTGCCGGCGTTGAAGACAGCGCTTCTGGTGGGCGAGGGATGCACTTCGTATTCCGTAACCTCGCTCTCATCTGTCAGGGTGTCAGGGCGAACCGCCACCCATTCAATCATCCTGTCATTCCGGCCTATTCCGCGCAGGAAGTCCGCGGCCTGCTCGTTGTCGGCGTGGGGAGGAAGCAGCCGGCGAATCAGGGCGATGACGAACTTCTGGCTTAATGAAATCGGCTCCTGGAGATCGCGGTTGCTGTTCCCGGCGGTATTCATCAATACGAACTTTGTTGTCTTGCCCGGTTCGTTTGCCTTGACGGCCCGGCACAGTTTTACAACGG
The DNA here is from genome assembly GCA_964457225.1 of uncultured Clostridia bacterium. Taxonomy (GTDB): domain Bacteria; phylum Acidobacteriota; class Aminicenantia; order UBA2199; family UBA2199; genus CAYWEM01. The sequence goes on along the minus strand of CAYWEM010000028.1, from coordinate 376 downwards.
CTTCGGTTACCAACCTGCGCGGGTGTCCGTAAATGCCTTTCAAACTGAGATTATGTCCCAGGCAAGAAGCCACCGCTGTGCATCCCTTGACCTCTTGGGCCAATTCAGTATCGCTGAGATCCAGGATGCCCGCCTGGATAACAGTCAGGCGGTCGTTTTGCCTGGCGGCTGCCGGCAGTGCATCTGGTGATCGAACTATCGCCCTTACGTTCTGTCCGCGGTCAAGCAACTGGGCAACCAGCAATCTGCCGGTCGCTCCGCTCGCCCCCACCACTAGGCTGGTCATGTTCTCCTCCTGCTTTCGACGTTTCAGGACCCAAAGGGGACGGTGCTTGCCATCTTGACATCTTCCGTTATAATTTAAGCTTCAACTTAC
>CAYWEM010000027.1:0-10635 GCA_964457225.1 uncultured Clostridia bacterium | reverse complement strand
TGGCTCCCCGGGAGGGATTCGAACCCCCAACCTAATGGTTAACAGCCATCCGCTCTGCCGTTGAGCTACCGAGGAACCTTGAAAACAGAATCTATTATTAGCAAATTCAAGGGTTTTTGTCAAGAAATCGAGACCCCCATAATCCTCCACCTAGGTCTCAGGCGCGTAGTCGTTACGCTGGTTGAGGCGCTACGGACGATGGCTATGGCAACAAGTTGCGATCATAAGGTCACCTTTTAGCTCTTTCCTGGGATTTTTCCTCGACAATTGGATGACAATTGCCTTCAAAAAACAGGCATGACAGACTTTTTCCTGTTTCTGGGCACCTCCTTTAGTGATGTGTATTTTTATGCCGGGCATGGTCCCCTGGCGAATGCGAGCAGTCGCGAGCGAATGTCCAGCAACCATGCCAATTTATCTCGATTTACAGCCAGTTTCATGGTCAACACATTGCCCGACATGACCAGCCGACCCGGAAGATTGATCAGATGGAAACGGAACGCCTTCATGCGTTTGTGCTGCCAGATCTCATCCATGGCCACCCGCTTGAGGATCGCCTGCAGGTTATAGGTCAAAATACTGCACCACCACCAGGCCGCATTGGCGCCGAACTTACCCGACGGCATTATGCCTCCGGCCAGGTCGTTCTTGAGTATGGAATGAACCTCTTCGCTGTGGCCACAGCGCTGATCATGCCAGCGGATCAGCTCAGCTCCATCTCCATTGTCGTTCGTAACCACGGCAAACATCCTGTATTGCCGCCGGTTCATCTCTATGGTCGGAAACGGAAGAACCTGATTGGGATCTATGCCGGGAATAACCCGTTCTTCAACAACCTGACGGGTAACCAGATAGCGGTATTCCCTGCCTTTTTTACTCCTGGCCAGTTCATTGGGCACATAGCAGACTTCCGCCCATTCCCGGCCTCGGAGACAGGGTGATCCGTCTTCATTGAAGTCTAAGGGCTTCCATTCCAAGTCTTTGTCACTCATTACCGCCTTGCGGAACTCCTCGGTGATCGGTGCACTGACACAGAACTTGATGCGCCCAAAACGTTTCTTGATCTCATCCCCTTCCTCGCCTTTCTCGGCATCAAGGTATTTCAACAACTCGTGGTTGTACCCTGCCCCATCAGCCCGATACCGGACGCCGATCACGTTGGACGGCAGAACAGCCAGAGCTTCTTTCAGGTTGGTCAAAAGATCAAAGTTGGCGCTGATGTTGCCTGGACGGAACTCGGTGTGCAGCATCATACAAAGCTCATGCCAGTAAACGTTGAGTGGCTGGTAGGCCTTGAACCCCTTGTAACCGAAGAGGGCCAGCGATTTATGCGTCTCAATCAAGGTCGCATCCTGGTCCAGAGTAGCGATTCGGCAGCGGACATAACTGTTCATGACTTCCATCAACCATCGGTTGAAGGCGAGGAACTTGGCATGCATGGCGATACTACTCGGCTTCACCGCTTTGCCTTGCTCGCCTTCCGTTCCATCGTCGAACCGCTCAAGGTAACGAAAAATGACAGATGCCGAAGGAAAAACCCGGCCTGTTGCGCGACGAAGCCTTTTAGGACTCCGATGCTTCCTGCCGATCAGTTTCATGAACAGTCGCCGCAACCCTTCATCGGCTTCAAGACGCTCCACATCTTCAACACAGTCTCCACCTGCCAGATTGAGCAAGATAATCGTCAGCACAACATCACTGTCCCGATATCCCTGCTTACCACTACACTGACCAAGGTATTTGTTGATATGCTGCACCAAACGCATAATCTTGAACAAATCAAAATAGATGCCAATACCGGCCATCGAGGTCAGATTCTTTTCTCGTTGCTCCTGACGGTACTGGAAATTCAACAACTTCTGTGACATAATCATTGCGGGTCTCCAAAGGTATGGTTTTTGGGTCGTGCTAAAATCCATTTTACCCTATTTTATAGGGACTTTCGAGACCTTTTTTATTTATTTTGGTGGGGAATCAGGGACCCTGATTCACCCCTCCTCCGGAGCAAAACCCAATAACTGTCAGATTATTGTAAGCAAACTCAGAAATTAGGTGGAGGATTTTGGCCAATGGGAATCGTTGCAATTTTTCTTTCCTTTTTGCTATGATATATAACACTGAGGGCTTTATATGAATCTGATAAAAAAAACACTATCACATTCGGATTTCGAGAAGGATCTGGGGGGATACAAACGCTACGATTTACCGCACTTAATACTGAAGCCAATTAAGGGGTCTCAACGGGTTTTACAGGCAATGATTTCTTGCCGAATTTCTTCCTTGGCGAGTAGACTGAAATGAAATATTGCAAAGGGTTTGCATTGATGCTATTCGGCCGAGTGGAACGCGGTCTCGAAAAGCATCAACACTATGCTGTGCCATTTAGATTCCGGGTGGAAGATAACCGAGGAGAAGATTTTAAGCAATGCATTCACTGGGAAAGACTCCGAGGCCGCGCAGCTCTCCTTGCTGAAGCTGTAACCAGCCGGATCGACTTGGGAGGCGGCCCATGACCTGCGTTTCCGTGCGACCCGAGCTGTTGCGCTGGGCCTTGGAGCGTGCCCGGATTAACCCGTTGGAAATCGAAGATCGGTTTCCCCAGTATAACGCCTGGGAAAGGGGCGAAAAGCAGCCTACCTTGAAGCAGCTCGAACGATTCGCAAAGGCCACCCACACCCCCATTGGCTTTCTCTTCCTGCCCGAACCGCCCGTAGAGCAGGTACCGATTCCAGACTTTCGCACTATGGCGGATCGATATTTCGACCGTCCGAGCCCTGATTTGCTCGAGACGATTTACATGTGCCAGCATCGTCAGGATTGGTATCGAGATTTTGCGCTCAGTGCCGGTTTTGAAAAGCTCTCATTTATAGGGTCAATCCACCCGAACAGCAGTGTCGTTGCCGCCGCTGCCGGGATGCGAAAAACACTGGGGTTCGATGTCGATGAGCGGCGCAAATTGTCCACTTGGACCGACGCACTGCGCAAATTCATTGAGCTTGTTGAAAACCGGGGTATTTTGGTGATGGTAAGCGGTATCGTAGGCAGTAATACAAGGCGCAAGCTTGATCCGATTGAGTTTCGAGGATTTGCCCTGGTTGACGATCTGGCACCGCTGGTGTTTATAAACGGTGCAGACACAAAGGCGGCCCAGATGTTCACCCTGGCCCACGAGTTGGTTCACCTGTGGATCGGAGAAACAGCGCTGTCGGATGTTGAGGTTTCGATGCCTCCGAGGCATAAAACTGAACTTTGGTGCAATCAGGTGGCCGCGGAGTTGCTGGTGCCGATCGATGCGTTTCAAGAAGAAAATCGGGCAAAGTGCGAATTGCGTGAAGATCTTGACAGGCTGGCCCGCATATTCAAGGTCAGCACGCTGGTAATTCTTCGTCGCCTGCACGATGTCGGCAAGCTTAGAGGCGATGCCTACTGGAACGCCTATCAACAGGAAATCAAGCATCTGAAATCGGTAATGAAAGGTGGTGGCGGCAATTTTTACATCACCCAGGCGGTACACAATAGTCGCCGCTTCGTTCGGGCGCTGGTCGCTGATACCATTGAGGGCAATACACTTTACCGCGATGCCTTCCGCATGCTGGGAATCAAGCGCGAGGTCACTTTTCTGGAAATGAGCGCGCAAATTGGGCACCTGTTCTGATGGCATATTTGCTGGACTCCAATGTGTTCATCGAAGCCAAAAGACGGTATTACGGTTTCGACTTTTGTCCTGCTTTTGGGGATTGGCTGATTGAAGCTGGTAATAAAGAATTGGTTTTCAGCATTTAAAAGGTGCGTGAAGAGTTAATACTCGGCGGTGATGATCTTGCAGAGTGGGCGCGCGGTCTTGAGAAGTCGTTTTTTCTACCGCCCGATGGCAGTACTATCCGCAGTGTGGCTTCCGCCGTGGAATGGGCGCGGGGAGGACAATTTCGACAAGGTGCAATAAATGCCTTCGCCGATGATGCGGATGCCTATCTGGTAGGCCATGCACATGCACACAATTTTATAGTGGTAACTCAAGAAATCCCGACCGATGGTGTTAAACAAGTAAAAATTCCAAATGTTTGCGTGCATTTCAGGGTAAAATATCTCAATACCTTCGAAATGCTGAGGCGTGAGAAGGCCCGTTTCATCCTGGGAAGTTCGTGATAAAGACAAAATTGAAGCCTCTTTTGCCAACTCTTTGAAAAGAGTGATTAGCTCGCGGGAAGTACACAAAAAATGGAATACCATAATAATGAGTTGAATGAATACCTTGACCTTCGTTATTTGACACTTAGCATTATTCTGAAAGGGCGGGCGGAAGGAAAGCTAGTAAAAAATCAGATAATAGATTTGAATCAGTGGAGGTACAAATGGCGACGAAGTTCAACATGATAGGCTTGTTCGTGCGTGACCTGGCAGGAATGGTGGCCTTTTACCGCGACGTGCTGGGGTTGGAAATCGACTGGGACGGCCGGGGGCCTTATGCCGAATTCAAGCACGAGGGCATCCGCCTGACCATGTACGAGCGGGCGCAGCTGCCCGCTTTGCTGGGCCGGGAGCCCGGCTACCCGAAAGGTCTGAACGGCACTTTCGAACTGGCCGTCAACCTGGGGACCCGGGAAAAGGTCGATGCCTTTTTCCGCGAAGTGACCGGGCGGGGAGCCGTTGAGGTTTACGCTCCGCGGGACGAACCCTGGAAAATGCGCTCAGCCATGGTGGCCGACCCGGAGGGCAATTTGATCGAACTGGCCTCGGATTTCTGGGATTGACAACCGGAATTGAGGACTTGCGGCGCTGAACTTTCCTGGCCGGACAGCGTATATGACAATAAAAACGAATGCCGGGCCGGAGCGGTTTTCCAGCTGGAATCCGAGCCTGTCAGGAGGAACGGATGACTGAAAAACGACAACCAACAACTGCCGACAAGCGGATACAGATACTGGATGTCCTGCGCGGTACGGCCATCTTCGGCATACTGGCGGTCAACATGCCATTGATGAACGCCCCGCTGACCGCCATGCTGACTTCTCTGAACCTCTGGCCGGCCCTGCCCGACCGGATCATAAGGTTCATCATCTACCTGTTCTTTGAGGGCAAGTTTTACACCATGTTCTCGCTGCTGTTCGGCTACGGATTCTGGCTCTTTATCAACAAGGCCGGCGATTCCGGCCGGCCGGTTCTTGCGCTTTACCGGCGCCGGCTTTTCATCCTGCTGATCATCGGCATCCTGCACCTGCTCCTGCTCTGGGGCGGTGATATCCTGGTATTTTACGCCCTTTTGGGTTTTTTGCTGATTCTCTTTCGAAAAGCTTCAGACAAGAAAATCCGGCGCTGGGCGATAGCTTTGATCCTGGTGCCGATCGTGCTGACTTTTATCCTGGTTCTGCTGTTAAACCTGGCTGCTCTCGACCCTGAGGCCGCGGTCAGGGTGCAGGCTGACCTGGAAACCCAGGAAAATCATTTGAACTCCCAGGTCATGACCGCCCTGGAGGTTTACGCCGAGGGCAGTTTCGCCGAAATAGTCGGCATGCGTTTGGTGGAATGGCTGACCTTGCTGCCGGGCCTGCTTTTTTTCTATCCCAACGTGCTGGCCATGTTCCTGCTGGGCTTGCTGGCCGCCCGCAACGAAGTGCTGGCCAGGATCGATGAATTCCGGCCTTTGCTGGTAAAAGCCCTGTGCTGGGGCCTGCTGATCGGCCTGCCGGCCAACCTGGTTTACGCCTGGAGCGCGTTTTCGGTGAGTCCAGGTTCGCCGACCTGGACCGGTTTCCTGGGCATGTTCTGCTTCGGTTTCGGCGCCCCGGCCCTGGCCCTGGCCTATGTTTCAGGGCTGGTCCTGGTTTTTCGGCGTGGAGGCGAGCAGCCGCTATTCGGCCGGTTGGCCGCCGTGGGTCGGCTGGCCCTGAGCAATTACCTGCTGCACAGCTTGGTCGCCGCCCTGCTCTATCACTCCTACGGCCTGGGCTTGTTCGGCCGGGTAAGCATCTGGCAGGGATTTCTGATCACTCTGGCCGTATTCAGCGCCCAGTTGATTCTGAGCCCGCTCTGGCTGCGCCGCTACCGCTTCGGTCCGGCCGAATGGCTGTGGAGGACCCTGACCTACAGGTCAGGCCTGGCCGGAAAAAATTGAAAAGCGGTCTGCAGGGTCGGTTCCGGACCAGCCTTCACCTCCGGCTCAAACCCGGATTGTCTTGAGAACACCCGGGCGAAGGGTGCAGTTCTTCCAGTTTCAGCGTTTGTCAGTCCGGGCTGGAGGATACGCTATTTCAGATCGTGACCTTCCGGGCCTCCCCGGCCGTCGGCCGGAACTTCCTTGACCTTGGGGCCGGGCACCGAGCCGCTGGTTTCACCTATATCGAGGTACACGTAATCGAACTGCAGGGTGGTCAGAATTCCTCCGCTGTGGCCGCCGATGATCAGGTATTGCGGATTGAGGCTGGCATCGGTGAAGGAGCTTATGAGCTGGTTGTTCAGGTAATAAGTGTAGTTGTTGCCCTGGCGGATGATCTTCAGGGTGTTGTAAGCGTCAAGCCCGGCGTTTACAGCCGGGTTGGCCGCCCAATAAAGGATTGAATTGCTTGAGGAGCTGATTCCGGTGTTCAGGTTATAGCCCGTCCCTTTCCATATCGAAACCCGGCCGTCGGCAGTGTATTGAAAGAAAAAGATGTTATTGGAGGTGGGGCTTGAGGTGGTCCCCAGCCAGACGGTATTGGAGCTGCTAATATTTCCTTCCGCCCTTTTCATTCTCACGGTCAGGGTGTAATTAGTCGCCGCCCAGTTCAGGTTGTAAATGCTGTAATTCCAGCTGGGCACATTGGCGCTGCTGCGGTAGGTGTTGCTGACCACGGACCAGTTGCCGTCCGATTTGGGCTGCCATTTCCAGAGAATCGAGGAAGTGGCGTTGGCGGCGAACAGTTCGCGCAAGCCGGCTTCCAGGGTCTTGCTGATCGTGGCCGTTGCGCCCAGGGCGATGGTTTTACTTTCCGAGTGTTCCTTGTAGCCGACTTTCCTGAGCAATACCTGGTGACTGCCTGCGGTGTTGAAGGTGAAAGTGTGGTTGGTAGTTTTTCCGCTGTCCGTACCGTCCAGGATGATCTGGGCCCCGGTGGGGCTGGAATTGACCACCAGGGTGGCGACCTTGGTGGCGCTGGCCGTAATGGACTTGTTCTTGTCCATGGTGATGGTGCCGCTGGCAGCTGCGGCCGTACCGTCAATCGATACCTGGAGATCGGAATAGCCGCTCTGCAGGGAGTAGCTGTAGCTGATTGCCGTGCCTTTCTTGTGAGTGCTGCTGCCTGATGCCGGTGTTCCGGTCACCCCCTCGCCGACACTGGCGGTCAGGGTGTACTTGGGTTTTTTCAGCACCAGAAACAGGACCGCTCCGACGACGATCACTCCTCCGACCACCAACAGCCAGGGGAATTTCTTTTTTACTCCACCGCCCGGCTCTTCAACCGGCACTTCGATCATGCCGTTCTCGGCGCTTTCCGCGTCGACAATAACGGCCTGGTTGCTGTGGTCTTTTTCATCTTTTTGCTTCCAGGCCTCGTCTTCCCTGCTGAAGGCCTGGCCCGGCCCGGTAATGAAAAACAGGAAACAGGCCAAAGTCAGCAAGGAGATCTTTCCCGATGCTCTTCTCATATTTCCCTCCTAAAACGAAAACGATGCATTATGTTACAGATAAACCCAAAAATCAAGAGGATACATCGAAAAAAACAATGTGATCAGTCTTGAAAACCGATCAGAGCCGTTAAGCGGGGATTCCGCAGGCATGGGGAGAAAAAGTGTAATGAAAAACTTTGATTGATTTCGTCAATGGAACGCCGGCCGGGAAAAGATTCCCGGATAAAGGCCCAAACTGCTTACTTGCGGGTCATGAAGCGTCTGGCGGCCTCTATGATCAGGTCAACTTCCCGGGTCGAGACGTAGATCGGGGTGGAAACCCGCACCCCGTAAGTGCCGGCCTGGGAGTTGCCGGTGGTGCGCACCACCAGGTTGTGTTTTTCGCGCAGAAAATCGACGAAGCGGGCCGGGTCGATGCCCTTCAGGGAATTAGTGTTTTGTCATCTTGTTTGGTTTGCTTTTATTTAGCCCAGCTTGAAAAAAAACCTTTTTTTAGTTAACTTGATTTGATTTTTCTTTATATTGAGGTGCTTGTGTCAAGAGAAGAAGTTTGCAGGGTTGATAGAGGCCGGGTTCGCCAGGCTGAATTCCTTTTTTTCTCTTTTTTCATCCTGCTGATCTTTTGCCGGTTGCCGGTCTGGGGCCTGGAGCACAACCCGTCCATCCGGATCGGGGTGCTGGCCAACCGCGGCCACCAGGTTTGCCTGCAGGAATGGGGACCCACGGCTGACTACCTGGCCGAGAGACTGGCTCCCCTGCGATTCGAGATAGTCCCGCTGGATTTCGAGCAGATCATACCCGAGGTAAAGCTGGGAACGGTTGATTTCGTGGCCGCCAATTCGTCTTATTACGCTTACCTGGAGCACCAGGGGCTGGCCCGCAGAATAGTCACCCTGCAGGTGCCGGCTTCAGCCGGGCCCCAGTCGCACTTTGGGGGGGTGATCCTGGCCAGGGCTGATCGACCGGATATCAAAGATATTGCTGACTTGAAGGGGAAAAAATTCGCTGCGGTCAGTGAAAACTCCCTGGGCGGCTGGCATGCTGCATTGCGTGAATTGCTGGCCGCCGGCATCAAGCCTGAAAGGGATTTCCGCGAACTTGTCTTCAGCGGCACCCACGACGCCGTGGTTGAGGCGGTCCTGGCCGGTGAAGTCGATGCCGGCACGGTGCGCAGCACCCAGTTGGAAAGAATGGCCCTGGAAGGCCTGCTGGATATGGCAAGAATCATGGTTGTCGGCAGCCGGGCGGCTGACTTTCCCCAATACCCCTATGCCCTTTCTTCCCGGCTTTACCCGGAATGGCCCCTGGCGGCTCTCGGTGATACTGATTCCGATTTGAGCCGTCGGGTGACCGTGGCCCTGCTGCAGATGGACGAAGGTCATGAAGCTGCACTTTCGATGCGCGGGGCCGGCTGGTCCACCCCGGAAGACTATGCGCCGGTGCACGAATTGCTTCGCGATTTGCGGCTTCCTCCCTATGAGCATTACGGCCAGCCGACCCTGGGCCGGGTTTTAAGCAGGTATTGGCCCTGGCTGGCCGGATTGCTGGCGTTAATGGCGATCCTGTGGCTGGCAAATCTGCGGGTGGCCGCTCTGAACCGGAAACTGCAGGCCAGCGAAGAACGCAGCCGCCTGCTTTCAGACCTGACTTTTGAAGGAATCGTCATTCATCGTGGCGGAATTGTCTTCGAATTGAACTCGGCTTTTGCCGGGCTGCTGGGACTGTCAAGGGAAGAACTGGTCGGCAGGAACTTGTTTGATTTCATTCATCCGGAAGACCATGATTTCGCCAAAGAGCAGTTGAGCCGGGAAAGTGCCTCATCTTACGAGATAAGGGCGCTGAGATCTGACGGTGGAGTTTTTTTTGTCCAGGTCGAAGCCCGGAATTTCCAGAGAGACGGAGAATTGTTCCGGGTGGTGGCCGTGCGTGATGTCACTGACCGGAAAAAAATTGAACTGTACAAGGAGCTGGGCGCGGAAGTAATCGAGCTGGCCAATGGCCCGGGCAGCCTGCCGGAATTGATCGGCCGGGTGCTGAATGCGGTAAAGGAAAAAACCGGGGTTGACGCCCTGGGATTGCGCCTGCAGACCGGTGAAGACTTCCCCTATTTCACCCAGCTGGGTTTTTCCGAGGATTTCCTGCTGGCAGAAAACACCTTGCTTGAAAGAGATGAAAAGGGAGACGTTTGCCGGGATGAAAACGGGAACCCCAGCCTGGAATGCACCTGCGGACTGGTGCTTTCCGGCAAAACCGACCCTGAAAACCCCCTGTTCACCAGGGGCGGCAGCTGCTGGACCAATGATTCTTTTCCCCTGCTCAAGATTCCTGAAACGGAAGATCCCCGCAACCGCCCCCGTAATAACTGCATTCACCAGGGTTACGCCTCGGTGGCCCTGGTGCCCATGCGTATGCTGGACCGCATCGTCGGCCTGTTGCAGCTGAATCACCGGGAAAAAGGTTTTTTTTCACTGGAAATAGTAGAACTGCTGGAAAACATGGCCGCCCACCTGGGCAAAGTGCTGGTGCGCCGCGAGGCCGAGGAAGCCCTGCGGGAAAGCGAGGAAAAATACCGACTGCTGACTGAGTTCGCCTCTGATGTCATCTGGGTGCTGAACCTGGAAAAAAGAAAGTTTACCTATATCAGCCCGGCCATAATCGAATTGCGCGGTTTGAGCGTTGAGGAAGCCCTGGCTGAAGACCTGGAGAATTCCTTGGCGCTGGAATTCAGGGATGAGGTTGTCCGGCTGATCGCAGAGAGATGGCGGGAATTCAGACGCGATTCCCGGGCCGACAAGTATTACTTGAACGAAATCCAGCAACCCCACCGGAACGGCCACCTGGTCTGGGTAGAAGTTTCCACCCGATTTCGCTACAACAAGTCGGGAGAAATTGAAGTAGTCGGGGTCAGCCGTAACATTGAGTCCAGGAAAAAGCTGGAACAGGAACTGACCCAGGCCAAGGAGCAGGCCGAGGCCGCCAGCCGGGCCAAGTCTGAATTTTTGGCCAACATGAGTCACGAGATCCGCACGC
>CAYWEM010000026.1:0-13045 GCA_964457225.1 uncultured Clostridia bacterium | reverse complement strand
TATACACCAATTATGCCTATAATAAAAGATATTTACCCTTTTTCAGTGCCGACTATTTAAACAGTGAACTGGAGCTGGTGTCCGCCGAACAGGCCGCGCTGGTACTCAAAGCCAAGCCCGGGTTGACCGGCTTGTGGCAGATACTGGGACGCAATGAAATCGATTTCGAAAACCGACTGCTTCTTGACGAGTTTTACGTTCGCAACTGGGATTTCTTACTGGACCTGGAATTGCTGTTGCGCACTCCGGCGGTTCTGGGCCGGGGACTTTGAACCTGTTTATTTGACCGTAATGCTGACCGTATTCCCGGCCTGGCCAAGTTCATCGACCAGGTAAAAGTTTATCCTTCCTGAAGGAGGAAAGAAAACGATCTGCGGACCGGCCGGGAACCTTTGTTGAAACCGGCCGTTGACAAAGAGAAAAAAGTCCCTGGCGCCCGGACTGAAAACAGTCTTCAGGGTGAGCAGTCCGTCGCTTGGAGCAAGGTCGAATACCTGCCCGCTCAGTGGGAAGATGATCCTGGGCGGACTGGAAGTGGCCGGGCGGCAGTCAGGATGGTAATCGGGCAGCCGGGGCAGGTCGCGGCCGCGCAGGGCCAGCCAGGAACGGACTCCGGGCGGGTAATCGATGAAGGTTTTCCATCTGACTCCCGGTTCCAGGATGAGGTCGCGGCAGAGCAGCCGGTCCTGGTTGTCAAGGGGAAAGAGCTTGTGGTAGCTGCAACGCTCCATCGGCACCCGGTCGGCGGGGACGATGGTTTTCCTGGTTTGGGGGCAGTGTTCATTGGGCAGCATGCCGGAAAGCGAGCAGACGGTTATTTCCCTGACTCCCTCCGGTCGGCTGAAATCCCTTGGATTTCTGTCCTTGCCCAACTGTTCCATGATCCTGAACATCAGGGGGGCGGCGGCCCGGTGGCCGGTATTCAGGGAGGAAGCAGGTCCGCTGAAGGATCCGGTCCAGACGGCCACAGTCAACTCGGTATTGTAGCCTATCGCCCAGGCGTCCCGGAAGTTGAAGGAAGTGCCGGTTTTCCAGGCGATCTGAAACGGCTGATGGTCATCCAGGCTTGAATTGCCGTGATTCTGCAGCATGCTGTTAAGAATGAAAACCACCTCGGCCGGCATTACCTGCCTCAGTCGCAGGTTTTCCTGCTGGCCGGCGAACAGCCTGATTGTTTCGCGCCGGCCGTAATTGCTGAAAGTACAGAAAGCTTCAGCCGCTTCAAGCAGGGTGACGCCTGCTGCTCCAAGTACCAGTGAAAGTCCGTAATCCCCGGCGCGGCCCGGTATCGAGAACCCCAGTTCAGTCAGTATTTGAAAATAATCGTCCAGGCCGACCTTTTCCAGCAAGTTCAGGGCCGGAATGTTCAAACTGTCGCACAGGGCGTCCTTGGCGCTGCTGATACCGCTGTAAACGCCTCCGAAATTGGTCGGTTCGTATTCCCGGAAATAGATCGGAGTGTCTTCAAGCAGGGTCAGAGGGGTTATCAGGGCATGCTGCAGGGCCAGGGCGTAAAGGAAAGGTTTAAGCAGGGAGCCGGGACTTCGCCTGGCATTGAAACCGATTACCTGGCCGTGGCCCGGATGGTCGTAATTCTCGGAGCCCAGGGCGGCCAGCAGGCTTTTTTCACGGTTGTCGATCACCACCACGCTGAGATTTTTTATCCCCACTCTTTGCAGTTCGCGGGCGTAATCCCGGCCGATGCTTTCCAGGATGCTTTGCCTGGAACGGCTTATCGTTGTTCTTATCGAGCCGCGGAGCTTGAGCTGGTGGTATAGATAGTCGGTCAGGTGGGGGATTTCCCTGGGCAGGGGCAGACGACGTTCCGGCAGTTCGGTTATTTCGGCAAGTTCCTGCATCTCGGGCGTTATCACCCGGTTGCGGCGTAAAAGTTGAATTGAACGCCGCCTGGCTTTTTCCAGGAGATCCCGGCGGCCGCTGACCGGGTTGAAGAGCTGGGGCGCCCGGGGAATTACGGTCAAAATGGCGATTTCACCAGGATGCAGGTCCCGGGTCTTTTTGTTGAAATACAGCCGCGAGGCTGCCTCGACACCTTCAATATTGCCGCCGAAGGGCAGCAGGTTGAGATATACGGTCAGAATTTCATCCTTGGTCAGTCTTTTTTCAAGTTGCCAGGATCTGAAAGCTTCAATTAGCTTGTTGCCGAGACGGCGGGGACGCGGTTCGGCCATTCTGGCCACCTGCATTGAAATTGTTGAGGCCCCCGAAACAATCCTGCCCCGGCGCAGGTTGTTGAAAGCGGCTTTAAGCAGGGAAACCGGGTTGATCCCGGAGTGCAGGTAAAAGAAACGATCCTCGGAAGCTATGAAAGCTTGCTTGATGATTTTCGGTATTTCGCCGGTTTTCAGGGGCAGCCTGACTTTGTCGTCCGGGGCCAGGTAAATGCCGGCTGTCCGGCCGTCGGAATAAAGAAATTCCGTGGCCGCCGGCCGTAACAGGTTTTGCGCCGGGGGCGGAAAAACCAGGTCGAGCAGGTGCAGCAGTATATATCCGCAGACTGCCGCAAACAGAAAAAACAAAAGCAATCTGCGGCCTGCCGGCCTTTTTTTCTTTTTTTCAGTCGATGGTGACATTAACGGGACTGCCGGCGGCCCTGATTACTGGATCGTACATGGCTTCAGCGCTGACCGGCGGTACCAGGAATGTTCCCCGGGTGACGGCCCTGACCTGGTAGCTTATTTCCCAGCGTCCGGCCTGGGGCAGGTCGGCGAAAAAGGCCGCCTGGTGATCCTTGATGTCCAGGTGCAGCAGGGAGAGGCGGCGTTCCGGCCTGATCCAATCCGGCAGGATGATTTCACTGAGCCGGGGGTTTTCGATGACAAAACCAGCCGGAATGCGGTCGACCACAACCAGGTTGTTCAGGCGGCCCGTGGAATTGACCAGCAGTTGAACCCAGAGTGTCTGGCCGTGATTCAGGTTCTGCAATTCCCATTCATCAAGGCGAAGACCGTTTTCATCGAAATAAGCGCGTTCGATTTCAATACCTTGAGACATGGGGGTAAAACGGTCGTCTTCCCTGATGCCCTCAAGGTTCAACAGCAGGTAGAAAGATGAACGGGAGGAGTTGGTCACTTTGACCGGACGGCCGCTCCAGGCGGACAGCAGGCTGCCCCTGGGGGATCCTTCGTAATTAATGGATTCCTGGTCTCCGACCATCAGCTTTCCCTTCTGTTCGGAAAAGACCTGGTTCATGCGGGCCTCATTGAAGATGGTCAGGCCGCGCAGGCTCCAGACCAGTTCCTGGGTACTGCAGTTCCAGGCGTTTTCCCGGTTTCGCAACTCCTGGGTTATGGTCATCAGCAACTGGTTTTTAAGTTCCGGATCTGCGAATTGGTCGAGGTCGAGTAAAACGTTGAACAGAACAGCCCGCTGGCGCAGGGGGGAGAAAAACAGCCGGTCGTGATCCTGGCGCCCGGGCCTGGAAAGGTCGGCGCTTTGTTCACGCTGCAGGCTTTCAGCCACGTACTGCCTGGCCTGCTGAACTTTACCCAGGCCGGCGTAGGCCCCGGCGACCAGGGCCAGGGATTCGGGCAGCAGCTTCGCTCCATGCCTGGCCTGGAAGAAATCCAGTTCATTGGCCTTGGCCCGGCCCAGCTTACCCAGCACGTAATGACCGTAGGCTCGTACCGCCAGGCTGAAGGAGTCGTCTTTTTCCCGGGCTACCAGGTTGGAGACCATTTCCGCCAGCGAGTTGAGCAGGGATTGATCCAGGGTGAAACCTTTCTGGTGCGCTTCTATGAGAAAATGGGCCGTGTAGACGTTCAGCCAGGGATTCTCCTTACTCTCGGCCTGTCCAGGCCAGGCCCTGAATCCACTTGAACCGTCGCGCATGGACAACACCCGGGAAACTCCTTCCTGGATCATGCGGTTGATGTCCCTTTCCTTGAGATAATCCCGGATGTCTTCCATAGAATCCAGGTTGCGGATGTAGAGCAGCGGGAAGGTGGCGGAAACCGTCTGCTCCAGACAACCCCAGGGATAGCCGATAAGGTGTTTGAGGTAGGAGAGTTCACGGCTGTAGAACAGGGGGGTCAGGGTGGCCGTGGCCCGGGCGAATCGGGGTGACCAGCCGCTGAGGCGGTCGCTGATGTCGGTTTCGCCGGGCGGACATTCTATCAGGATGGTTTCCGTTCTGCCCGGGCCGGCCGGCAGTATCGGCACGGTGAAGCTTTGCGAACTCGATTCACCTTGACCGCTGACCGTAATTTTCAGGGAAGAGGCTCCCGGATCCTTTCCGGCCCGGCAGGAAATATAAAAACTTGAACTGGCATCGGCTGCCAGTTTCAGCAGAGGTTGCGGCGGCGCTCCGGCCTCAATACCCTCTGCAGTCACGGAAACGCTGAATTCGCCTTCCTGGCCGGTGCCGTTGATCACGGTCACCGGAACCTGGAAAAGGTCGCCGGCATGCAGAAAACGCGGGGGGCTTGAGACTATCTGGATCTTGTCCTTGACCAGGGTGCTGCTTTCAGCCGCCCCGAAACGATCTTCACTGACCGCCAGGGCCATGATTCTCAGCTGACCCTGGAAATCCGGCACCTTGAAGCTGACTTCACCCTTGCCGGAGCCGTCTGTGTCCAGGAATCCTGACCACATGGCCACCGGTTTGACTCTGGCGATGCGTCCGGCGTCTTCATCGTAAGCCGCGGCCATCTCCTCGAAATCACCGTAACCGCTGCGCCCGGTGTAAAGCTCGGCGAATTCCGGCATGATCAGACCGAGTATGTCGTGAAAATTGACTCCGATGGCCTTGCGGGCGAAGAAAAAAGCGTAAGGGTCCGGAGAAACGAATTTCCTGATGCGCAGGATGCCTTCATCGGCGGCGAAAACGACCAGTCTGCCCCGGCCGCGGTGGTTGCGCAGATTATAGGTGATTTTCAATTCGCTGTTCGGCTTGATTGTTTCCGGGTGCTTGAGCGTCAGCTCAAGCCTGTGCCTGGGATGGGCGATGGTCAGGTTGACCAGACCCAGGGCGCGCAGGGGGACGGCTCCATATTGATAATCCGAATTAACCACCAGCAGGGCCAGGTGAACGTTGTTGTGGGCCGCAGCCTGCCTGGGTATGGTGAAACTGATTTTGTTGTTGCCTTTTTCGGCCTTGAACCAGCTTGAATGCAAAACCTCGTCGGCCGAAGCGCTGACCAGCAGGCGCCCGTTGAAAGGCGACTGGAAAGCCAGTTCGACTTTTTCTCCGGGAGCGGCCTCGGTCTTGTTGCAGCTGACTTCAAGGTGATGAGGGGCGCGATTCTTTTCACTGCCGCCGTCATAGCCCCACCACCAGGGGTAATGGGTGCTTGAAACCACCGCCCCGCTGTTGCGCTCCCTGGCCAGGATGCGGTAACCTCCCCAGGCATCCCCGGCGCTGAATTCCAGGCTGAAGGAACCGTTTTCAGCTTTGGTCGAGGCTTCCTTGAGCAGGGTTTCTATGGTTTCCCGGCGATAACGGTTACGGCCCAGGTAGTAATCGTAATAAGCGAGGTATTTTGTTTCCAGGAGAAAAACCTGGTAGTCGATATCACGGGCCCCCTTGATCGGTTGACCTTCCAGATCGACCAGTACGCCCCGAATCCGGTTCAGCCGGTTCATGGACATTTCTTCCAGGTCGTTCCTGGACAATCCGGGATGCAGGCCGAAGGGATCCACTGAAACCCGGACGGTTTCCGAGACGCTGTCCGCGCCTTCCTGTTCAAAAACTTCGGTCTTCAGCAGCAAACTGGAATACTGTTCGATGGACTGAGTTTTCAGGTCGACCGCAATTTCGGCATTGCCTTCTGCATCAAGGTTTTCCCTTCTTTTGAAAAGTTCGCTCGACTGGCCGCTGAGCCGGTCCACCCGGCCGAACAGGTACTCCGACTGGCCGCGCGGAGAGGGAAGCTGTTCTTCCCGAAGGCCGCTCAATACGTAGGCGCCGCCCGCCAGGGGAGCGCCGAAAAGGTACTTGGCCTCGATCCGGAGTTTTACCTGGTCGCTGCTGCGATACTCTTTTCGGTCAGCCGAAATGTAGGCGGCCACTCTTTGCGGCATGAATTCTTCCACCGGCAATACCAGCGTGGCCATGGTTTCCTTGCCGAGCAACAGCCGCGCGGTGTAAAAACCGGTCGGTTGAAAATCAGTCCAGGTCCATTGAAAAGCCGCTGTGCCGTGATCGTCGAGCATGGCGCTCATTTTCGATTCCTGCTGGCCGCCGGGATTGAAAAGCTCCAGGCTCAGGGGAATGGCGCTTACCGTCTGGAAAGCTTCCCCGTCTCTTTTACGCACGACCGCCCCTATGTTTACCGTATCGCCCGGCCGGTAGAGATTGCGGTCACTGAAGGCGAAAACCTGGGCTGCTCCCTTTTCGACGACCTGGCCGGCTGTATCGAAGGCCGATAAGTCCAGGGCCTGCTGAAACAGGTTCAGAAAGGAAAGCTCTTCACCGTTGCGGGCGAAGACCATGAATGGTTCGCCATGAAGATTGGCCAGTTCTGGCAGTTTGTCGAAAATCACCTTTCCGTCGTTGTCGGTCCGGTGGCGGCCGAGCTCCTGGTTGCTCTGGGATACCAGCGTAAGTTCAACGTTTTTACGCGGCTGGCCGTCAGCCAGGGAAACGGCCCAGACCTGCAGAGTGCTTTCCCCCTTGACCGCGAAAAGCCCGATGTCGGTTATGCAGACCCAAAGAGAATCCTGCACCTGGTAATCATCGGGGCGATAAAGCCGCAGGTAATACAAGCCGGAGCCGCCGGGCAGCAGTTCACTGAGATCGAGATAATGATCCAGGCTGCGGTTCTCCACCGCAGGCAAATCCAGTTTGCGTTCCAGCACCTTGACTGAAACCCTTTCATCAGGCGGATCGAGGTTTTCCCAGTAGTTGCGGAAAAAATTGTACAGTACCGGTATGTTGTTGTCCCGGACCTGAAAAGCCTCCAGGCTGAGATTGTCCAGGTTGCGATAGGAAAACTTCAGGGTGCGCCGGCCGTCCAGTCTCACGAAGGTGCCTTTCTCGGAGAAGCCGACCTGGCGGCTGAAACCGCCGAAGCGGATTACCTGCTTGGTGCCGTTGAGCAGCAGGCGGCCGTCCCGGGACATCATGCCCGGCCTGACCTGCAGTTGAACACTTTCCCCGGGAATAAAGGGGCCTTCAACGGTGACCTGGTGTCCGCTCCGTTTCATGGCCGTGGCCGTAGCCGGAGATATTGAAATGAATGTCTGGGGGTCGATTTCGTCCAGATCCTCGGAAAAGGAAAGTATTATGTTGTAGCGGTCGCCGGCTTCCTGCACGGTGTAATTGCGGAAAAGCAGGTTGGTGGACTGGGGCAGGGCGAGGTTTTTTCGGAAATCTTTCCGGGTGAAAAAACCGCTGTCGGCAGAACTTTCCAGCCCGGAGCCGATCAGCAGGCGCAGAGAAGCATCAGCTCTGCCCAGTCTCATGGGCGGGTTGGTTATCAGCAGCCTGGCTTCGTTTGCTGCGGAAGCGGACAATTGAAAGGGCACGCTCACGCCTTCCCCGGTTTGCAGGGAAATCCGCTCACGCAGTGAACGGGGGGCCGGAGGGAAATTGAAGAGAATGGTCAAAGCCAGCTGGTTTCTCTGCAGGTCAGCGTGATCGATGAAGGCGTCCCGGACCATGGCCTGGTCGTGAATGACTAATCCGGCGGCCTGGTCCGGTGCCGGGTTGACGTGCTTTTCGCCTCCGATGACTATTTCCCGGGCCGGGGTAATACGATACTGGGCGGAGGGCGCCAGGTCGGCCACGGGCGTGTACTCGGCGTGGTACTCGTTGATGGCCGTCTGTTTCAGTTCCAGTGCCGGTTCAACCGTGAAGAAAGGCTCGTTCAGTATGCTTTTTCCTTTTTCATCAAGCAGGCGGCGGTTGAAGGAGAAAATGACTTTCGGCCGCAGGCTGTCCAGGTTTTCCCGGATCGAAACACTTATCTGAAAAGGCTGGATCGTTTCGACCGCATTGGGTTGGGCGGGTTTTGCTCTTTTCTGCCCCGGCTCTGATTTGCGGCCGCAGGCGCTGATCAATATCAGGACGAGGACCATGAACAACAGGGAAATGACCGGAAAAGCCTTTTTTTTCATTAAATCACCTCCGCGTATATCGGCGCCGGGATCAGCGGGAAAAACGTCGGCGTTCTTTCCCGGAATGGACCCAAGCCATCATAGGGCAAGGTATTTTCGTTGTCAATCGGTTTTGGCCGTCTTAAACAACCTGGCCAGAACAGGGTCGGCGAATTCCTGTTCAATCCTGTTCCTGATACCGGACAGGGCCTTTTCGATCCTGGATCTACAGGCGGGTCCATGCCGCAGGATGTCTGAACAAAGCCGGTAAAGGGCTTCCGGACTCAGCTTTTCGATCTGGATGCCGCAGTCTTCCAGTTCAAGTGTCCTTAATATGCCCAGGCTTTTATGCTGGTAAGCGATCACCGCCGCCGGAGTGCCGGCCAGCAGTGAAAAAACCGCCGCGTGCATGCGGCTGGTCAAGAGCAGGTCGGCCCGGCTAAGCAGGCTGATCTGGTTTTCCGGCATGCTGCCGTCGGGAAAGTCAATTTCAGTTAAGGCGGCGGAATCGATTTCCCGGCTCAGCCTGAGGCGTATCAGACCGCTGAAAAGCCGATCATCCTCATCGGCCCCCGGTCCCCGGGCCTGGCTGTAAATGGCGAAGGAAGCGCCTTTTTCCCGGTGCAGGCGGCGGCAGGTCAGCAAAACGGATTCCAGGTAGTTTTCATGCAGGCGTTTTTTTTCTGCCGGGTTTTCCGAGCCCGGAAAATCCCAGTCCCTGAGGGCCAGTACAACCAGCGGTTTGTTGCGGCTGCTGATGTGCCCGGGCCGGGCTAAGTCGTCCAGGTAAAAAGCCATGTCAGGACAGTAACTGATTTTATCCCGGGCTTCCCTGCTTTTGGTCAATCCCCGAAGCAGTTCCAGGGAGACAGCTTCCCTGGCGAAAACTTTCCTGACCAACTTCGATTCGACCAGCCCGGCCAGCAGGCGGCGGCTCAGTCCGCTGGCCAGGGGACCGAAAGACTGAGGAAAAAAAACGGTCGGCTTGTTGAAAACCGCGGCCAGGGCCAGGTGCAGGTAGTTCTGCCAGAAGATCAGGCCGGGGAAACTGCGGTTGCTGTAAAAGTAGCCCCCGCCGCAAGCCAGGACCAGGCTGCATTTTTTCAGCTGAACCAAGAAGCGCAGGGCCTGCCATGGCAGGATGACCGTAAGCAGGGACTTCAGCCAGTTGATGCGGTTGCCGGGCTGAAAACCGGCGGCATTGAAGACCGGCGCGTAAACCCCGATGCCCATTTCGGCCAGCAGGGGGCGGTCTTTCCGGGAAGTACGCGAGGTTATACTGATTTCGGCATCCGGGTTGAGCCTGCGGATAAGCCGGATTTGTCCCAGCAGGATGGCCCAGTCGCCGCTGTTGGCCTGGGAATGGACGTTGACGATCAGAATCCTCAGTTTATTTGTTTTCATTTATCCTGGAAACGACCGCGCATTGCTTGCCGCCGGGGGGAGGCGGAATTTCACTCACCAGGCGTACGACCAGGTCCACGGGTTCTTTCAGCGATTCCAGCAGTAATTCCGACAAGAGCCGCGGATCGAAATCCGAGGTTGTCGCGGGTTGTACCATGACTTCCAGCAGGTTGATTTCCTGCTGTACGATCCGCCAGCGCAGGATGCCGACCGCTTTTTTCATGACCGCGAAAAAGAACAGGGGGGAAAGCAGGCGTCCGGAAGGCAGGCGGATCATGGCATCCGATCTGCCCGCGATGATTTTCATCAGGGGCAGGCCGCGGCCGCAACGGGGCTGTTCATCATCAGGGTTGCCGCAGTCCCCGATTTCATAGCGGATGATCGGAAAGGCAAATGAATACAGATTGGTCAGCAGGATACGGCGGGGATTATCCCCGGGGGCTGAATCGTCGTTTTCGACGAATTCCAGGACCATGTGATCGGCGTTGATGTGGTAAGAGCGGCAATCGGCGCAGTACCAGGAAATACAGGCTCCCTCGGCGGCGCCGTACAGGTCGAGCAATGGGGCCTGGAAAACTTTTCCCAGGGCTTCACGGCATTCCTGATCGACCAGGTCGGATACGCCGACCAGTAATTTAGGCTGAAAAACCGCTTTGCCCCGCTCGGAAACGTGGCGGGCCAGCAGTTTCAGACTGCCGGAATAACCCCAGAGCAGGTCGGGTTTTTCCCGGTTCAGTTCGGCCAGCCATTCGGATTCGGGGCGGAAAATGGATATCGACTTCCTGCGCCACAGCCCGGCCTGCTGGTACCAGCTTTTTTTCTCAATTACGTTGTGCGGCCCGGTTATCTCCAATGTCCTGGCCAGGGGGGATACACCGTGGGCCAGCAGGGGACGCAGCCAGGTCAGGTTCAGCCGTGAACGATCCCGGGGCAGGAAAGGGAAGCGCATGGGCTGGCCGCTGGAGCCGCTGGTGCTGATCCAGACTGCCCGGGAGGGAATGCCTGCACAACTGGTCATGGCACGGCGCAGGTCTTCTTTCCTGCTCGGCGGCAGCTGCTGCAGGTCGGCGGCGCTCCTGATGTCCGCGGCCCGCAGTCCGGCCCGGCGCAGCAAATCGCGGTAGTAGGGAAAATTACGTTCAGCGTGGGTGATCAGCCGGCGCAGGGCGCAGTCCCGGCGGCGGTAAAGCTCTTCCCGCGGCAGCCACTGGCGGCGGCACAGTCCGGCCAGGTCCAGCAGGGTGCGAAGGTCAGCCATGCCTTTTTTCGCGGCTCAGGCCGGATAGGGCCAGGAATGCCAGGTAGCGGGGCAGGTCTTTTTCCAGTTCCTGGCGGTTGAAAGTATTGGGCGGGCAATGAGTGCAGACCTGGCCCAGCAGTTCCCGACGGCGGTATTCCAGGTTTTGTGGGTCGTAATAGATTTCAGAGGCCGGCCTTTCCCGGCAATTGCCGATTTCCCGGCTGAACTTGCAATAATACAGTTCAGCGCGTGAACCGAGAATGGCGCCGCCGAGCCGGTAATGACAGGCCAGGCGCCGCGGCCGGTTGAATTCGAGCATGTCGGCCAGCACCCGGTAACGCAGGCGGTGATGACGTTGTCCGCTGTTCCTGGCGGCCAGGCGCCGGAAAAAAGCCGCTGCTTCTGACCTTTGTTCGTCCCGCAGGACGAAAGCCGGGGCTGTTTCCCGGTTGAAAAAACGCTCCCGCACTTCGGCCAGCACGAAGTTGACCGCGATGCCTTCCTTTTTACTCCAGTCGAGCATGTCCCCGGCCTGGTCCAGGTTCAGGCTGGAAAGCACGCAGTTCGCCGAAAGAAAAAAGGATTCATCCGCCGCCAGGAGGCGCAGTCCCAGCATGGTGGCCCGGACTTTTTCCCAGGTTCCCGGCAAGCCGCAGATATCGTCCAGCAGTTTTCCCGGGGCGTGCAGGGATATACTGACCGAAAAGTTGATTCCACGCCCGCGGCATAGTGAATTCAGGTATTTGACCAGGTTGAGACAACGGGATGTGAGCAGACCGTTGCTGTTCAGGGACAGGGAACGTAAGCGGGGCAGAACTTCAACGATTTTCCTGCTGATTTCCGGCAGGTCGTTCCTCAGCAGGGGCTCGCCGCCGTTCAGGTTGAGCGCTTCCAGGCGGGCGAACAGCGGATCGGCCAGCAGTACGGAAAACTCCGATGCAGACAACTCGGGAAGGTCCGTCGTGGAGTTGCCTGTTTTCCAGATGCCGCAGGTCTGACAGCGCAGGTTGCATTTGTAGGTTACATAAAGACAAAGTGCCCGGGGCCGGGTCACTTTGCCCAGCAGTTCACGGCCGTTGCCGAGCAGGCAGTTCTTGAGCGCCCCGGCCAGCACGGCCGGTTTTCCTCCTGCGAATCCCTGTTTGATATTCATTTAAGCGCCGGTGTTTTTTTCCAGCCGGCGGCTTTTTCTCGAAAGACACGCAGCAGGCGGGGCAGATGGTAATCCAGGGGCAGGTGAAAAAACCTCTTTTTCCAGCGCCAGCGGGCCAGTCTTCTGAAAAGGCCTGAAACAAGTCTGAACAGGGTGTTGCCCTGGTTCCGGCCCATGGCCACTGACCTGTAGTAACCGGCATAGCGGGCCAATCCCGGAATATATGGGGGAAAAGGCTGGGCCGGCCCCCAGGGTATGGCCCATTTTTCAGTGTTTTCCGGAGGTTTGAAACCTGCCTTGACCGCTTCATGGTAGAGAGGCGTTCCCGGGTAGGGGAAAAAAAGCGAAGGTCCCGGAGTCACCGCCACCCCCATTTTTTCCAGCTCGTCCATCAGGTCGAGCGTCTTCAGCATCTCCCCGGGTTGTTCGCCCGGGATGCCGATCATGAAGCCCATCATCACCTTGATGTCGTTTTCCAGGCACATTTCAGCGGCCCGCAGGATGTGATCCCGCCGGATGTCCTTGTGCATCAGGTCAAGGGTCTGCTGGGATCCTGATTCAGCGCCGATGCGCAGTTCCAGGCAGTTGAACTCCTTGATCCGCCTGATGAAATCACCCCCCCAGCGGGCCAGGTAATCGGCGCGGATCGAGGCGCCCCAGGGCAGTCCGATACGGCTGAGAATGGCCAGTGCCCTGTGCCGGTCGGTGAACAGGCAGTCGTCCTCGAAGGCTATGGCGGTGACGGCATGTTCTTTCTTCAGCCGCTCGATATGATTGACCGTGAAATCCACGGAATGGCCCCGGAAGGTGCGATGGTTGACGAATTGATTGTAACAGTAGCCGCAGCGGCCCGGACAGCCCCGGCTGGTCATCACCGTGGCTGTTCTCAGGTGGCTCAGTTTCGAGCCCAGGTCGGTGTATATGTATCTTCCTTCGTTCAGGTAGCGCTCGATGTCCAGCAGGTGCCAGGCCGGTGAAAATTCATCCAGGTTTTTTATGAAGGGCGGCAGGTCATTGACCCTGGTTTTTCCGTTTTCCCTGTAGACCAGTCCCGGGATGCCGGCCAGCTCTCCCGGCGTCAGCCGGTTCACGGCCAGGAGTTCAGCCAGCCTGACCAGGCTTTCTTCTCCTTCGCCGCGCAGGGCTAAATCTATGGCCCTTTCGGCCAGTAACTGCTCAGGCAGCATGGT
>CAYWEM010000025.1:0-14533 GCA_964457225.1 uncultured Clostridia bacterium | reverse complement strand
GCGTGCGGATCTCGTGACTCATGTTGGCCAAAAATTCAGACTTGGCCCGGCTGGCCAGTTCAGCCTGTTCCGCCAGCATCCGGCTCCGGGAAAGGGCCAGATCCAGATCGATATTCTTGTACTCCATCTGTTGCGCATACCCTTCCAGTTTTTTTTCAGCCTGTTTGCGCTCAGTGATGTCGCGCATAATACCCACTGCATTCCATCCGTCATCAAGTTTAATAACCGACAGGGACAATTCAACCGGAATCTCCTGACCGTTGCGGTGAAGTCCCTGGAGTTCCAGTGTTTGCCCCACGGCATTGCCCTGCCCGGTTATCCGGAACTTTTCAAACCCGGAACAATACGCCTCCTGGTAACGGCCGGGGGCTATAATCTGGTGCAGATTCCGGCCAATCATTTCCCTGCTTTCATAACCAAAGATCTTTTCAGCTGCGGGATTCCAGAAGGAAACATTGCCCCTGGGATCAAGCATGACGATGGCATCGTGGGCCGACTGGCTGATGGCCCGCATCCTGGCTTCACTTTCTTTCAGCTTGTTTTCGGTGATCTTGCGCTCGGTAACGTCCACCTGCACTCCGAAATGCCCGGCAATGCGGCCCTGTTCATCGTAGAGGCAAGTATAATCCCCGTCAATCACCACAGGTGTGCCATCCAGCCGCTGTTCCCTGGTCTCCACGTGCCACTGCCCCCGGTCAAACAGCCCTCTCCATATTTCCCGGGCGTGGTCGAGATCGTGGCCGAAGAGCTTCCGGACGGTCATACCGATCAAATCTTCTTCCCGCGCCCCGTACTGATCCAGCATGGCCTGGTTGACCCGGGTCAGGCGCTGATGATCCAGCACGTATTCCAGCAGGTTATCCTTGTCGGCTTCGTCATTCCAGGCGATGGGCTCGTCGAGCATGAAAAAGAAGAAGCCGTGCAGAGACTGATTGAAAAACTGATCCGTTTCTTTTTTTCCCCGGGCCAACTCCTGCTCCCGGCTGACTCTTTCGGTGATATTTCTGATGACACAGGTCAAACCTGAAGGGTTCCCGTCAGAATCCTTGGTTACGCTTATTCTGGCATCATACCAGGCCTGTCCGGTCGGCAAATCCAAACAGTAAACCGTTGACACGGGATTTCCAGTCTGCAGGCATTGAACCAGCGCTGTACGCAGATTTCCGTAAGCCGGCTCGGGAAAGCCGATTTCAGCAAAGCTTTTCCCCAAGAATTGCGCCGGCTCCAGTAACAGTAATTCAGATTCAGGCTTATGAACTCTTTTAAAAACCAGGTCCCGATCAAGTACGAACACCAGGTCATCCATGCTTTTCAGGATGGAATCAGTTTCCTCTTCCCGCTCCCTCAAAGCCTCCTCAGCTTGCAGGCGTTCGGTGATATCCCGGGCCGCGGCGTAGATCAGCTTGCCTTTTGGATGCGATCTCCATTCGATGTAGCGATAGGAACCATCACGGCAGCGGTAGCGGTTGGTGAAATTGAGCACGTCCTGACCGCTGCCCAGAGCGGCCATGGCTTCGAGCGTCGCCTGGAGATCGTCGGGATGGACGAATTCGAGAAATTTTTTCTGATTCAGTTCCCGGGTCGAATAGCCCAGCACCCGGGTCCAGGCTTCATTGGTCTTGATGAACCTGCCCTCCAGGTCGGCGATGCACAAGAGATCAAGATTCACCGTAAAAAAACCTTCCAGTTCCTCTTTTTGTTTTATCAATTCCTCTTCTGCATTGATCCGGCTTAAAAGCAAGCCGGTGATATCAGAGAAAACCTCAACCATTACACTGTTTTTCAGTTCTTTTCCCGAGGCAAAAACCAGGGTGAAATCACCCAGCATTCGTTCATCCTTGGTGGCCTTAACAACGACAAATTTGCCGATGCCGAAGGTTTTTTCCAGTAGTTTCACAACCGGACCCGGGATGGCCTTGCCGGAAAGATCAGCAAGGCTCTTGAAAACCGTTGTCTTGCTGTTTTTGATTCTTATTTCACGTTCAGGATCGTATTGCCATTCTTTCCCGACTATTTCATAACCCAGTATGGCCGCAGCCTTTTCCAGGTGCTTGCCTATGCCGGCCACGGCGACGGTTTTAAAATCCCGGCCGTTTTTTTCAAACACATTGAGACTGACGTATTTTGCCCCGGAAAGCATCAGCATTTTCTCGGTTATTTTCTGATAACTTTCATGGTCAATCGAATACGCACTTAAATCGTTTAAAGCTTCCGCCATGAAATAATCCAGGTTGACTTCGATAAACAAGGTTGAAAAATAGTATTTTTCCGGGGAGCTGACGTGTACCCGGTACCATCTTTTCAAGGGCTCGCTGTATTGCTCGAACTCTTTATCCCCACCCCCGAGAGCCACAGACCCGTAACAACCGATCCAGTCGAATTCAGCTTTTTCAATTCCAGGTAACACCTGGCGGACGGTCCGGCCGATGAGTTGCTTTTTTTTCAATCCGGTCAGTTTTTCAAAGGTTTCATTGACTTCGAGAAACTCGTAGTCACAGGGCCGGCCCTGCTCATCGAGAATGATCCGGTGATGGGCATAACCCAGCATCGTGCTGTTGAGTACCCGTTCGAGCTTACTATTCATGGCCGTCCGCCTCCAGTGAGAATTAATTCAATTCCGTTTTTCCAGATACCATTACCGTGAAATTGACTTGCGCTGTACTGGTCATCCTCATTCCAGGGCATCCCTGAACTTTGTCCAGGCTGTCCAGCATCGTCTTGCTCAACTCCAGGATCATCAGATCTGCCGCCAGGTTGACCAGCTCGTCCCTCCATTCCTTTTTTCAAGGTCATCCTGACTCGCCAGGAGGCTTCATAACCGGAGTTATGGTTGAACATACCGCGGCGAGGGCTGCGGTCAGCTTGGCCTTGTCGTAGGGTTTGCCCAGGAAAACCTGGGGCATGTCGGTTTGGACGTAAGCCATTACGGCGGCTTCGTTGTGTCCGCTGCACAGGATCACCGGAATATCCGCACGTATGCTCCGCAGGACCGCCAGAGTTTCCCAGCCGCTCATTCCGGGCATGGTCAGGTCGCACAGCACGCAGAGAAACTCCTGCGGACGACGCCGGAAAAGTTCCAGGGCCTCGGCACCGTTCGGGGCAGAGACCGTTTCGAAGCCGAGGCTGGTCAGCATGAGCTGCGCCATTTTTCTCAGGGCGGGTTCGTCATCCACCACCAGTACCAGGCCCTGTTTTGGAAAAGGCGCAGATGGGGAGGATGAGGAGGGTCGTACTGCCGGCTTCTCTTCCGAAAGCGGCAATAATATTCGGACGATCGTTCCCGATCCGGGGCGGCTTTCCAGGATGATTCCGCCCTCATGGGCTTTGACGATGCCCAGGACTACCGGCAATCCCAGTCCCCGGCCCGTAAACCTGGTGGAAAAGAAGGGGTCGAAGACCTTCTCCAGGGTTTCCGGGGTCATGCCGGGCCCAGTATCGGCCACCTCAAGGCAAGCACAGCGCCGCCCGCCCTCGGGCCGCCAGTCCACTGGTTTCACTCCAGCAACCGGCAGGTCTGCGGCCGGTGCTTCAGTCACCATCACCGTGATGACACCTTCTTCGTCTTCAAAGGATTCGACCGCGTTGGTCACCAGGGCATCCAGCAGCTGCCGCATCTGGGCGCTGTCGGCCCGCACGATCAGGCCATCCGGCAAGCCGGAAAGTTCGAGTCGAGTTTTTTGAGGCAACCGGGGCAGGATATCGGCCAGGACCTCGCGGCAGACCGCCCCCAGGTCCAGCGACTTCCTTTTTCCCGTCGACAAACCCAGGTAGGCCAGCATGAGGTTGCTGAGGTCAGCCGCCCGGCTTGCAGCCCTTCTGGCTTCGATCAGCAGGCTGGCCACCTGCTCCGGGGCAAAGCCGGGGAGCTCGGTCAGCTCCAGGTTGCCCAGCACGATTCCCATTAAGTTGTTGTAGTGGTGGGCTACAGCTCCGGCCATGTGCTCCAGGCTTTCAGCTTTTTTTGCCTGGAGCAGAGCTTTCTCCGCTTTTTTATGCGCGGTGATATCCTGCATGGCCCCGACCATGCGAATGGCCTTGCCTTTTTCATCCCGCAGAACATAGCCGCGATCCAGGACATCGGCATAGGTGCCGTCGGTTTTAAGAAAATGGTATTCGTCACGCCAGACATCAAGCTCAGGATTGTTCACAACGGCAAAGAAAGAATCGTGCACCCGCTCCCGGTCATCCGGATGCACCCGCTCGACCCACCAGTGCGCGTTCACCGGGCGCTCAACGATCTCGGTCCAGCCGAAGACAGCTGTTCCAGTCTCATTCCACTGTTGCATATCACTGCGTACATCCCAGTCCCATATGACGTCATTTGTGGCTTTATTGGCCATAAGCAGTCTTTGCTTTGTCTCCAGGAGCTCTTTTTCCATCTGCTTGAGTTCGTTGATGACGGTGGTTTTCTCATGGACGAGCTGTTCCAGGCTCGTCGTTTTCTCGGCAACCAGTGACTCCAGATGTCCTTTGTAGGAGAACAATTCCTTCTCAGCCGACTGTTTTTTTATGGTGATAAAAGCGACAACCGCTCCGACGACGACAAACACAATGCTCCTGACTGCACCTCCCAGAATAACAGTATGATTATTTGAAAACATGACCAGCAGTATGAGATAAACCAGGGCAATGACCGTGGAGAAGACAAGTCCGCGCTTGGTGAAATATGCGCAGGCGACGATGATCGGCAGGTAAAGCAGATTCTGGACGATTGCAAAGTAACCAATACTAAAAAACCAGGCACATAATCCCAGAGCAATAATCGAGAATAAAGCGATGATTGCCTTGATTTTTACTTCCGATCGGGATTCTTGATTGTTCATCTTGTCCCCAATTTACGGCGTGAACACTTCATCATTGAGTACCATTTCCCCGATCTTCCTGTTTCATCATTTTCTTTCCAAAGCCTCCCCGATTTTAGCTCCCAGGCTGTCCAATGAAAATGGTTTCTGGATGAAATAAACACCTTCTTCCAGCACTCCGTGGTGGGCGATGACATTGGCCGTGTAACCCGACATGAACAGACGTTTGATGTCCGGATAAAGAGAGAGCATTTTCCCGGCCAGGTCGCGGCCGTTCATCTCGGGCATGACCACGTCGGTCATCAGCAGGTGGATCCAGCCTTTGTATTCGCGGGCCAGGCGCAGGGCCTCACCCGGGGTTCCGGCCGCCAACACATTGTACCCCAACATCTCCAGCATCGTCTTGATCACATCCAGGATCATCGGTTCATCCTCCACCAACAGGATGGTTTCACTGCCGCGCTCAGCAGCGGGCTGCTGTCGTTTTTCCTGGATCAGCGCCGCTTGGTCGAGGTGGCGCGGCAAATAGATTTTAAAGGTGGAACCCCGGCCCGGCTCGCTGTACACGTTGATGAAACCCTGGTTCTGCTTGACCGCGCCGTAGACACTGGCCAGTCCCAGGCCGGTACCCCTTCCCACTTCCTTGGTGGTGAAAAACGGTTCGAACAGATGGGCGAGCGTATCTGAATCCATGCCGCAGCCGTTGTCACTGACCGCCAGCAGTACGAATTCACCGGGCACGAATCCGGGGTGACGGGAACAGTAATCGTGGTTAAAAACAACCCGTTCCGTTTCGATGGTGATCTTCCCCACTCCGGAGATGGCATCCCGGGCATTGACACAGAGGTTGGCCAGAACCTGGTCAACCTGGACCGGGTCAATCTCCACCGGCCAGAGGTCCCGGCCGGGTTTCCAGAGCAGATCGATGTCCTCGCCGATCAGCCGCCGTATCATGTTCAGCATTCCTTCCACCGTATCGTTGAGGTTCAACGGCCGTGGTGAAATGGTCTGCTTGCGGGCGAAAGCCAGGAGTTGTTTTACGAGGTCGGCCGAATGGCTGGCCGCTTTCTGAATTTCCACCAAACCTTTGCCAATGGGGTCGTTTGGCCCAAGCTTCAGCATGGCCAGCTCGGCCTGGCCCAAAATAACCCCCAGCATGTTGTTGAAGTCGTGGGCCACCCCGCCGGCCAGCCGGCCCACTGACTCCATCTTCTGGGCCTGGATCAGCTGGGCCTGGAGTTTATCCTTTTCCGCTTCGGCCCGCTTGCGTTGCGTGATGTCCACGTTGAATTCCGCCACCAGCCATTTTCCCTCGGCATTCTGGAAGGGAATGATGTGGACCTCGACGATACGGTTGTTTTCCCGGGGCAGTACTTCCTCGGTTACGGTGACCTGCCTGGTTTCCAGGGCAATGGGAATGCCGCATCCCGGGCAGGGTTCGTTCAAGCCGTTGAAATACTCGTAACACTTGCGCCCAGTCGGATCACCGTAGATCTTCTGCCAGCCTTTATCAACGAAATGCAGGTTGAAATCTCCATCAACAATATCAATACCGGTTCCGGTGATACTCAGGATATGCTCCAGTCGCTCCCGTTCTTCCCGTAAGGCTTCCTCGACCCGCTTACGCTCGGTGATGTCGCGGATGACGTAAACCATGCCCGTTGGTTTGTTTTGGGCATCGTAGATGACGTCGCCGTTCACCTCGGCATCCAGAGTGGTACCGTCCTCGAAGCACAGCTGGTATTCCTGGGGACCGAGAGCATGATGGAACATCTTCCCGGTATTCTCCCTGGCCCGCGACAGGTCTTTTTCAGCGATAAAGGAAAGCATATCGCGGCCGTGCAATGTTTCCCGGGGAACGTATTTCAGTTTCGAAAAGCTGTGCTCATTGACAAAGGTGATATGACCGTTCAGATCAGTCTGCATGATCAGGTCTGGCACGGTGGTGAGCAGCTTGCGATGCAGTTCCTCGCTTTTCATCAGGTTATTGCGGGTCTCCTGCAATTCCCGCTCCATATCGGCAAGCCTGAAAAGTTTATCCACCGCCAGGGGCAGTATATCCAGAAAATCGGTATCCTTGAGCAGGTAATCGGCGGCGCCCAGTTTCATCATTTCCACCGCCAGGCGCTCATCGCCCTGACCGGTCATGACCATGAAGGGTACTCCAAGCCCCAGTTCGGCCAGGTTTTCCAGCAGCTGCCGCCCGGTCATATCGGGCAGTTTCTGGTCCAGCAGCAGCGCATCCGGCCTGTTATCGGTGATGTAAGCCAAGGCCTCTGTTCCATCGGCCGCTCCGGCACATTCATATCCCGCCCTGGTCAGCCTGCCGGCGATCAAGTCCCGCAGGTCGGCATCATCTTCAACCAACAGGATTCGCTTGCGCGCACCGTTTTCAGGCTTGGGCATGAGAATTGTTCTCCTAATGAGTACCGTTGATCCTGGGAACTTTCACCACGGCCAGAAACAGCCCCAGCTGGCGGATGGCATGCACAAAGCTTTCGTACTCAATCGGCTTGGTTATATAGCTGCTGCAACCCAGAGTGTGACAGTGCTCAACCTCCCGCGGGTCGTCGGTGGTGGTGATCATGATCACCGGTATCTTGCACAGTTCTCCGTCGGCCTTGATCTGCTGGAGTACTTCCAGGCCGTCCAGCTTGGGCATGCGGATGTCGAGCAGCAGCACATAAGCTTCCCCTGATTCCCGGTGCAGACCGGATCCACGGCGGAACAGGAAATCAACCGTCTCCCGCCCGTCCCTGAAATGCATGATCCGGTTGGCCACACCGGCCCGGGCCAGGTTCTTGCGGATAAGTTCGGCATGTCCCTCGTCGTCCTCGGCAACCAGAATGATGACTTCCTTGTTCATGTTCTTTCCCCCCTAAGCAGGATTCATGCTTTTTCCCATGTCATTGGTTATCACCTTTCCGGGCCGGAGGCAGGATGACCATGAAAACACTGCCCTGCCCGGGCTTGGACTCCACCGTGATTTCACCGTCCATCCGGCCGAGCGCCTGCCTGGCGATGGTCAAGCCAAGCCCTTCACCGGCGGTTTTCCCGGGATCCAGGCGATGGAAAAGTTCAAAGACACGATCGAGATGATTTTCAGCGATGCCGATGCCGTTATCCTCGACCCGATACACCGCCCGGCCCGTTTCCATAGCTCCCCGGATCCATATCCTTCCCGGCCGGCCCGGGTCGCTGAATTTGACGGCGTTGTCCAGCAGGTTCGAAAACACCTGGGTCAACTGCACGGCATCGCCCCGGCAGGCAGGCAGGCTGTCAACCTCCAGCTCAATGCCCGCTTCCTGCAGGCGGAAGGCAAAGGAAGCAACCAGCCCGGCAACAAGGTCGTTCATGTCAATATTCCTGATCTGCAGGGCGGATCTGCCCGAACGGGAAAGTTTGAGCAGTCCCTTGAGAAGTTCGTCCATCTGGCGGGCACTGGTCCGGATACGGCTGATGGTTTTTTCCATGTCAGGCAATTCAGCCCGCAATTTTTTTACCAATTGCGATTGGTCCCGGCCGTCTTCAAGCATGGTGACGAGTTCTTTGAGCGAAAAATCCAACTCACGACTGAAACCGTCCACATTGACCAGCGGTGAACGCAGGTCGTGGGATGCAACGTAGACAAGCTGTTCAAGTTCCTTGTTCTTGGCGGCGATCACGGCCTGGATCCGCTTGGTTTCAGTTATATCGGTGGTGATGGTGGCAAACTGATTCTTGCCGGGTGATACCACCGAAATAGAGAAATGCTTGTCCATGGGCGGAAAGTAGGTTTCGTAATGATAGGGCTCGCCGGTGATGCTCACCCGGGCGAATTCTGCTAAATAAGGCGGCTCCGAGGTGCCGTAAACCTCGTTTGCCAGCTTGCCGACCGCCTCTTCGCGGCGAATTCCGGTGATGCGCGTGTAAGCTGCATTGCAGTCGGTGATGCGGTAGTTCACCGGGGTGCCGGCCAGGTCAAAAACCACCTCGTGCAGTACCACCATCTCAGTCATGGCAGCGAACAAGGCCGACAACTTGGCCTCGCTCTCTTGCAGGGCCTCTTCGGCCTGCTTGCGCTCGGTGATGTCCCGGACTATAGCCATTATTCTTTGTGCACCGGCAATGGTAACGAATTTTAGAATATTTTCAGAATAAAACAGTTCACCGTTTTTACGGCGGTTCAGCCACTGAAACACCACAGTCTCGCCGGCCGCAGCCCTTTTTATAAGGTCCCCTGCATGCTCGTTGGTATAGGGTTCCACCAGGGGCGAAAGATCCGCCACGGTCACGCCCTGCATCTCTTTTCGCGTATAGCCGAACATGGCCAGCATTGTATCGTTTACATCCAGAATGGCTCCTGTATTGATATCGTGAATAAACAAGGCATCGGTTATACTGTCAAATATCTCCCGATAGGTTCTTTCTGAATGCAGTAGTTTTTCTTCAGTTATTTTACGCTCGTTGATGTCCTGGTGAGTACCCAGCATCAGCAGGGGTTTGCCGTCTGCCGTCCTGGATATGACCTGGCCCCGGTCGAGCACCCAGACCCATTGACCGTTTTTATGCCGCATCCGGGACTCGCACTCATAGTAATCAAGTTCGCCGCTGAAGTGTTTTTCAAGCAGATCACCGCTTTTTTTCAGGTCATCGGGGTGGGCGAATTTCTGCCAGGTGGCAATGGAAACCGGGCTGATTTCATCAAGGGTGTATCCGATGATTTCCGCCCAGCGCTCGTTGAACACGGTCTCCCCGGTCTGAACGTTCCATTCCCAGGTTCCAGCCCGGGTTCCTTCCAGGATACCGGCCAGCCTGTTCCGCTGGGTTTGCAGTGCCTCTTCAGCCTGTTTGCTCTCAGTGATGTCTGCAAACAGGGTGGTGAAAAACAGTCTTTCCGGGGAGCTGACCTGTACCCGGTACCATTTTTTCAGAGGCCCGCAGTACTGCTCGAATTCTTTGTCCCCGCCCCCGAGAGCCACGGCTCCGTAACAGCCTATCCAGTCGAATTCAGCTTGCTCAATTCCAGGCAGCACCTGGCGGACGGTCCGGCCGATGACTTGTTCCTGCCGCAACCCGGTCAATTTTTCAAAGGTTTCATTGACTTCGAGAAACTCGTAATCACAGGGTCTTCCCTGGTCATCCAGAACGATCCGGTGACAGGCATAGCCCAGGATCGGGCTGTTGAGTACTTGTTCAAGCTTACTTTTCATAGTTGCCCGTCTTATGGGCGGCACAAAACATTTCAAACTTTGTCGAGGTAGTCGGCAAAGAATACCATATCGCCGTTTTGGTGGCTCTCATTCCAGCACATCCCGCAACTTGGCTCCCAGGCCCTCCATCGAAAAGGGTTTCTGGATGAAATGTACACTTTCATCCAGCACCCCTTGATGGGCGATGACATCGGCCGTGTAACCGGACATGAACAGGCATTTTATGTCCGGCTGGAAGCGCTGAATTCTTTTGGCCAGTTCTCTGCCGTTCAGCTCCGGCATGACAACGTCGGTCAGTAGCAAATCTATTCGTGAGCCGCATTCCTGAGCCAGGCGGACAGCCTCCCCGGGAAGACGCACCGCCAGCACCTGGTAACCCAGGCGTTCCAGCATCAGGGCGGTCATTCTCAGGATTGCCGGTTCATCCTCCACCAGCATAACGGTCTCGCTGCCCCGGCGAGCCCTCGTGGCAGCGGTCTTTTCCCTTGAAACCTCTTTGCCGGCCTGGTACAGCGGAAAAAAGATCTTGAAGGTCGTACCCAAGCCCGGTTGACTGCTTACCCTGATATGACCGTTGTTCTGGCTGACCAGGCCGTAAACGATGGAAAGTCCCAGGCCGGTACCCTGCCCCACTTCCTTGGAGGTAAAAAATGGTTCGAAGATGTGAGCCAGTATCTCCGGATCCATACCGCAGCCGTTGTCGGCAATCGCCAACAGCACGTACTCTCCCGGTTCAAATCCGGGATGATCCTCGGCGCAGTCCTGATAAAGCATGACCCGGTCTGTCTCAATAATGATCCTGCCGCCCCTGTTAATGGCATCCCGGGAATTAACGCATAGATTTACCAGGAGTTGATCGATCTGCGAGGGATCGATTTTCAACGTCAGCTTTTTCTTTCCAGGCCGCCAAACCAGGTCGATATCTTCCCCGATCAGCCGACGCAGCATTTTGAGCATGCTCTCCACAGTCTCGTTGAGATCAAGGACCCTGGGCGTTATGGTCTGCTTGCGGGCAAAGGCCAGGAGTTGCCGAGTCAGATCAGCCGATCGTTCAGCGGCTTTCTGGATTTCCTTCAATTCGGCCTGCAGGACCCGGTCGGATTCATTTCGTTCCAGGAGCATTTCAGTACGCCCCAGAATGACGCCAAGCATGTTGTTGAAGTCGTGGGCTATGCCCCCGGCCAGGCGGCCCACTGAATCCAGTTTCTGGGCCTCGAACAACTGTGACTGGAGCCTGATTCTTTCCTCTTCAGCTGTTCTTAATTCAGTTACATCCTGGGTGACTCCGAAAATGTGGTCATGCCTTCCCTGGCAGTCCTTGTAAAGCAAGCCATGTGAATGCAACCAGTGTATGCTCCCGTCAGGATGGATAACCCGGTATGTATTGTCGAAGGGAACTTCTTCCTCAAGCGCCCTCCTTAAGTTCTCCGCGCCCTGCTCGCGATCTTCCGGATGAACCAGTTCCTGGACCGCACTCAATGTGCCTGCGAATTTCTCGAAGGGTATTCCGAAAAGAACTTCATGCCCCCGGGACCACTCAACCCCCTGGGTGGCGCAATCGTAGCGCCAATAGCCCATGCGGGCCACCTGCAGGGCCAGGTTGAGCCGGGCCTCGCTTTCCCTCAAGGCGTTCTCGGCAGACAGTCGCTCGGTGATATCCTGGTTGACGCCATAGGTCTTGATGGTTCGACCATTTTCGCCCTTGATCACGAAATAGCGGACCGAGATATAACCGGTCTGACCGTCAGCATAGCGGATGCGGTGCTCGAGCCCCCGGCTGAAACTGGGATCATCGGACTCAAGGGCTTTCTGAGTCTCGTCGGCCAACTTAGGTATATCTTCCGAAAACAGAAAGCGCTTACCGTATTCTTCCATCGACATTAAATAGCCGCCTTCCCGCTCAGCATTGGTGCGGAAAACGGCGTAGAACGCATCGTTGAAAGTAAAAATACCGGATTCGACATCCAGTTCCCAGGGGCCCAGCTTGGCGATGTTGGCGGCATTGGCCAACTGTAATTCACTGGATCGCAATTTTTCCATCGCTTTTTTCAGTTCGGTGATGTCGGTGGTGATTCCGGCCAGGGCGACCCGCTGCCCCTGATCATCCAGCACCACCTGGGTGCGGCAATCCAGTATGATTTCGCGGCCGTCAACACTGAAATTGATCACCTGCCCTCGCCAACTGCCTTTTCTCAATGTTTCTTCCAGTATCTCTTTCTGGGTGGCGCCCCGGTCCGGGTCCTGACCGAACTTTTCTATTCTCCGGCCGATCAATTCCCTCCGCTGATAACCCAGGGTCCGGGCCGAGGCATTGTTGACGTAGGTGATAATCCCATCGAGGTCGGTGACGGTCACCAGATCCTGAATCTGGTCGAGCACCTGGGCCTGGAGGCTCAGTTTTGACTGGGCATGTTTTTGACTGTTGAGTGCCCTGGACAGGCTGACGGTGCTGAAACTCAGGGAAGAGATCATGCCGGCCAGCCTGGAGTAGAAGGACATCACTCTTTCGACCGTTTGCCGGTCGTAACGCGGAACCCGGTCGAGTGCGGCCAGGTAGTCGGCTTCAGCGAATCCACAGCGCCGCGCCCGCTCCCGGAACAGTTCCAGGTCCGGTATCTCATCCGCATATATGAACTGCCCGAAAAAGATGTTGCCCAGGTGTCGGCCGGCTACTTCGATGGGCGAAGCCATATCCCACAACCCGTTCCGGCAGCGGTAAGTCTTGAAGGTCCCGGTAGCGGCGCCCCGGGCCAGAACAGTATCGCTTTCAACGCAGTTTTTTAGTGTTTCCGGGTGACTGCGATGAAACTTGGTGCAGATTTCCTGAAAACCGACAGCCACCAGTAAATCCCCTTTGTCGTCCACAATGGCGCTGGCCAGGCCGGTTACGCTCCGAAAATCCTCCATCAGGGATTGAACAGCCGGTATGTCTATTATGTCGGCCAGCTCCAGGATACCCAGGTCGCTTTCCGGTTCGAGAACCGCCTGCAGTTTACTGCGAACTGCTGCTTCACTGTTCCGCAACTCCCGGGTGCGCTCCTCAAGTAAGTCTTCCAGTCTGAACAGGGCCCGTTCGCGCCGGACCCGGGCGCACATCTCGATCAAGTACTCCGGCTGGAAGGGCTTGCGCAGGTAAGCGGCGGCCCCTCGTTTCATCCATTCGAGAGCCAGTTCCGGAGTTGTGTCGGTAGTCATCATGATGCAGGCGCCCTCGGGGCGCCTGGCCAGGAAGGGCTCCAGCAGGCTGTCTCCCGTTCCGTCAGGCAGGTGGTAGTCGAGTACAGCCAGGTCGTAACAAACGCCGGATAAAGCCGCCTCGGCCTCCCGGACCGTTGAAACGCCGTCCGCCAGGTAGCCGTGGACGCTGAACGAATTAATCAGCAGTTCGGACAGGGATCGGCTGTCTTCGACGATCAGCACCCGGGGCAGGCGGCGCGCATCCTTTCCCTGCAAGAGTTTTTTCAGGCTGGCGATGAACTCCCGACCGTCAACGGGGGCAGGCAGGAAAACGTCGGCCCCGATATCGGCGGCGATACTCTCGGGTTCAGCACCGGCAAAGGTGGCAGAAACGACCAGGATGGGAATCTCGTTGCAGAAGGCATACTCGGGTGAACGCAGCAGGCGGCAGAAGCGCCAGCCGTCAATACCGGGCATGTACAGATCGGTCACGATGAGCGCCGGGGGACAATCCGGATTCATGGCGGCCAGGGCCGCCTCGACCCCGGTAAAAGACACGGACTGCAGGCCGGCCTTGGCCGCCAGGCCGGACAACAGCTCAAGCTGAACCGGGTCATCGTTGACCAACAGGACTTTCATTGCAGGGGCTTGGTCTTCATTTCGCAAATCAAGCCCGTTTTCTTCTTTGCTATACTTCATTGTCGCCCTTGACCAGGTCCGGGTAAAGTTTTTTGGCGCAATCCAGGCAGAGTCCGTGACTGAACTGGGCCTCGCTGTGATCGCGGACATAGACTTCCACCTGTTGCCAGAAGCCCTGGTCATCCCGGATTTTTTTGCAGCCGGCGCAGATGGGAATGATGCCGCGCAAAGTTTTGATCTCGGCCAGGGCGCGACGAAGTTCCCCGATATTTTCAACCAGGGCCTTTCTGGTCTCCACCAGGCGGCGGCCTACCCCGATGCGGGCGCTCAGTTCACCCGGATCAAAAGGCTTGGCCAGGTAATCATCGGCACCGGCCTCAAGCCCGGCCACGATATCGGCTTTCTCGCCCCGGGAAGTCAATACGATCAGGAACGGCGGCTGCTCGGTTTCCAGGGCCCGTACCCGGCGCACCACCTCCAGACCGTCCAGCCCGGGCATCATCCAGTCGATTATGGCCAGGCGCGGAGCATCGGGTCGCTGCAAAATCTCCCAGGCCTCAGCGCCATCCAGCGCCTCCATGACCTCGTAGCCCGCTTTCCTGAGAACGGCGGCCAGCATGCTCCGAGAAGTAAAATCGTCTTCAGCGATCAGGATGGTCATTTTACCCCCCTTATTGCGGACATTGATAAATCCGCTCCATTTCCAGCCTCAGCTGTTCGAAT
>CAYWEM010000024.1:0-28301 GCA_964457225.1 uncultured Clostridia bacterium | reverse complement strand
AGGAGGTGTGCTGATATGACCGCCGCTGTTTTTACAGGAAAAATGGGACTTGACCCTGAGTGAGATTGTCTTACAAACATCATTTTCATGTCACCCGTTCTGAAGGGTAATGACAGTATTCCGTTTAATAACCTAGTAGCCGGATAAAAGAACAATAGCACAAAACTCCGCATTGACAACAACATCCTCTACATTGATGTCTACGGAAAACCCACACA
This sequence comes from uncultured Clostridia bacterium, assembly GCA_964457225.1. Classification (GTDB taxonomy): domain Bacteria; phylum Acidobacteriota; class Aminicenantia; order UBA2199; family UBA2199; genus CAYWEM01. Next base: position 28,083 of record CAYWEM010000024.1, on the reverse strand, counting down.
AAACATCACCAGGACGAAGACAATTAAACCTACCGGCAAGAGTAACGACCTGGAATCTGAAACCAAGGCGGAGGATTTTGCTGACCGGAAAGGCTTGTTAATTCGATAACGATTTGTCATAATATGATTTTCCGCCAGGCAAGGAGAAGTCGATGAAAATAACTGCGCTGTTGCCCGTTTTTTTTATTGCGACGCTTTTACTGAGCGGGGCAACGGATTCCGGATCCAGGATTACCGCTGTAACCGGAGCCAGAATCATGACCGCGGCTTCCAGGACATTAGAATCGGGCACGGTGTTGATCAGGGACGGCCTGATCCTGGCTGTGGGCGCCGATCTGGAACTGCCGGCCGATGCCCTGGTGATCGATGCCCGGGGCGGGGTCCTGACTCCCGGATTGATTGATGCTCACTCCCATGCCGGCCTGGGCTCAAGTTACGCGGAAACCGAGGATAACGAAGCCACCGATCCGCTGACTCCCCAACTGCGCATTATCGATTCCATCCATCCCGAGGGTTTTGCCCCGGACCGGGGACAGTTCAGGGCTGCCCTGGCCGAAGGCGTGACCACCCTGGTGGCCCGGCCCGGTTCAGCCAACGTCATAGGCGGACAGTCGGCGGTGCTGAAAACGGTCGGCCGCACCGTGGACGAAATGCTGGTGCTTTTTCCGGCCGACATGAAAATGGCCCTGGGCCGCAAATCAAATTATGCCGCCAAGGGACTGATGCCGATGACCAGGATGGGAGCCGCGGCGCTGGTCAGGCAGGCCATGCTGGAAGCACTGGAATACGGCAAGAAATCTGCCGGCCGGGTACCCGACCTGAAAAAAGAAGCCCTGCTCAAGGTGGTACGGGGCGAGTTGCCGGTGCACGTCCACGTCGAATCAGCCGCGGATATCAGCACCGCACTGCGGCTGGCCCGCGAATTTGGATTCAAGCGCTTGTCACTGGCCCATGCCGAGGAAGCTTACAAGCTGGCCGCCGACCTGGCCCGGGAAGAAACCGTGGTGGTGGTCGGCCCCCGCATGATCGTTTACGATGAGGCTGACCGTCAGATCAACCTGGCCGATTACCTGGTCCGGGCCGGGGTACAGGTCTGCATCATGACTGATGCCGATGTAGTACAGCAGAACCTGCTGCGATTTCAGGCCGGCCTGGCTGTTAAATACGGCATGGATCCGGATCAGGCCCTGCGGGCCATAACCATTAACCCGGCCTTGCTGATGGGCCTGGCTGACCGGCTGGGCAGTATCGAACCGGGCAAGGAGGCCGACCTGGTCATATTCGACGGTGATCCTTTCTGCCTGCAGTCCAGGGTACTGCAGGTGCTGGTGGCCGGCCGGACCGTGTACCGCGCCGATTCGGAGGCTGAAAAATGAAATACTCCGTCTTGCTGTTGATCTTATCGTTCCTGATGCCGATCTGCGCTGACGCAGCTGCTGAAAGTGAACTGCTGGCTGTCAGGGCCGGCCGGATACTGACCATGGCCGGACCTGATCTGCCGGGGGGAGTGATCCTGATCAGGGCGGGACGCATAATCGCAATCAACCCGGGAACTGACATTCCCCCGCAGGCGCGGCTGTTGGATTTTCCTGAGGGCTGGGTTATGCCGGGCCTGGTGCTGGCCCATTCCTACCTGGGCCTGTTTGGAGATGACCGCAGCCGGGAAAATGAAGAGCTTTCAGGGCCCGACGTGGCTCAGGTAAGGGTTATCGATGCTTTCAATCCTTTTGCCCGCAGTATAATCCAGGCCCGGCGGGCCGGGGTGACCTCGGCCCTGGTGGCTCCGGGCCGCGGTGCGGTCATCGGCGGCCAGGCGGCTGTTTTCAAGCTTCTGGGGAGTACGGTTGAAGAAATGCTGCTGTCCGCGCCGACAGCCCTCAAAATGTCCCTCGGACAGGGCCCCAAGGAAGCTTTCGGTAGCAAGGGCCGCCCGCCTTCAACCAGGATGGGCAGTGCCTCGATCGTCCGCCAGGCCCTGCTTGACGCCCGGGCTTACCTTGATCCAGGGTCCAAGACCAGACCGCCCCGAGACCTGCGCCTGGAAGCCCTGGCTGCCGCCCTGCAAAGAAAACTGCCGGTTTTCATCGAAGCTTACCGGGCCGATGACATCATGACCGCCCTGCGACTGGCCGACGAATTCGGTTTGTCCATCGTGCTGGTCGGTGCTGTTGAAGCTTACCGGGTGGTCGATGAGATCGGCCGGCGCGGTATCCCGGTACTGCTCGGTCCGGTCGGCATCAACCCCAAGCGCCTGGAAACGGAACGGGTAAACGCCGCCAACGCGGCAATACTGCATGCCGCCGGGATAAGAATCGCCCTGTTCCCGGAAAGCGGCTACGGCCTGGGCGCTCTCGAAGAGTTGCCCCTGCTGGCGGCCCTGGCCGTAAAAGAGGGTCTGCCGGCTGATGCCGCCCTGCGGGCCATCACCTTGAACCCGGCCCTGATCCTCGGCCTGGAAAAGCGTATCGGCAGTATCGAACCGGGCAAGGACGCCGACCTGGTGGTTTTTAACGGCGATCCGCTGGCTTACCGCACCCGGGTGCTCAAGGTCCTGGTTGGGGGCCGCGAAATCGATTGACAGGGAGACAGCATGTACCATCCCAAGATGTCTGACTTCAAGGCACGCTTCCAAACCATGTTCGATGAAATCGATCATTACATTGAAGATAAATACGGCCGGCTCTACGCCCTGCATCCTTCCCGGCCGCCCCGCGGGGAAACCGCCAATCCCCAGGCTGACGGGCTTTTCAATATCGGCGCCGACTTCACTCCGGGTTACGGTACTCAGACCGGCCGCGGATACCTGCTGGACGTTCACATGGCCACCCTGGAAAAAGTATCGGAAGACGATCGCTGGATGATCATGGAAGATGTGGTCAGGAAACTCAGCGAACTCCTGCCCAGGCATTTTCCGGAAAGGAAACTGGAAATCTTCGCCGAGGGTGATCACTTCAAGATAGTCGGTGATTTTTCCCTGGGTTCGCTTTGAGGCCGCCGAATGCTGATTCGCCTGACTGGGGAGACAAGTATCAATCATTGGATCCAAAAGCTTCAGCAGCGGCCTTGATTGTGGTAAAATATCAGCTTTTCCCCAGGCGCTTGCGAAAAGGTGGTTCGGTTCCGTGCAGGACTGTTCCCGACCGTTTCCAGGGCCGGAAAAAAAGAAAGAGGTGAATAAATGGAAAAAGAGGAAAAGAAGGTAATCGAGGAGGCCCTGCAGAGAAGGGAAAAACGCAAGCCGTCGCCAAAGGATAACAAGCTTACCCTGGTTCCGGCTTACTGCAAGGGCTGCGGTTTGTGCGTCGATGTCTGCCCGACCGGAACCCTGTTGCTGACTGATGATCCGGGCAACAAGTTCGGCATCACCGTGGTGGTCGATGCTCCGGAATACTGCATCGGCTGCAAGATGTGTGAAATGCGTTGTCCCGATTTCGCCATTTTCGTCAACTACCAGGATGAAACCAAGGAGAAAAAATCATGAGCAAACGGAAAGTACTGCAGGGCAACATCATAGTGGCCCAGGCCGCTCTGGCCGCCGGCTGTGATTTTTTCGGCGGTTACCCGATAACTCCTTCCTCGGAGATAGCCCATTACATGTCCCGGGAAATGCCGAAAATGAACCGGGTTTTCATCCAGATGGAGGACGAAATCGCTTCGCTGGGAGCCTGCATAGGGGCTTCACTGGCCGGGAAAAAGGCCCTGACCGCGACCAGCGGACCCGGTTTTTCCCTGATGCAGGAACACATCGGCATGGCGGTTATGGCCGAGGTGCCCCTGGTGATAGTCAACGTGATGCGCGGCGGCCCCTCCACCGGCATGCCGACCAAGCCTTCCCAGGCCGACATGATGCAGGCCCGCTGGGGCACTCATGGAGACCACCCGATAATTGCTCTGTACCCGGCCTTTTCCGATGAATTGTTCAGTGAGACGGTAAGGGCATTCAACCTGGCCGAAAAATTCTGGAACCCGGTCATTCTGATGCTTGACGAAGTACAGGCCAAGGCCCACGAGGATATCGAAATCCCCGATGCCGCCGACATAGAGGTTTTCTGGGAAAAACCCGGGAAGATTGACGATCTGAACATCTACGACCGTAATATCGGCGACAATCCGCCGCGGGTTGATTTTTTCCAGGGTTACCCGATCCACATCGACGGGTTGGAACACGATGCCCACGGCTGGCCCTGTTTCGAGGCGGCCAGCGCCGACAAAATGCAGCGTCTGCGAATGGAAAAAATCTATCATCACCTCGATGAAATCATCAAGTTCAGGGAACATTACCTGGAAGACGCCGAGATCATGGTTTTCAGTTTCGGGGTTTCGGCCCGCTCAGCCCTGGCCGCTGTGCGCCAGGCCAGGGCCGAGGGTATCAAGGTCGGACTTTTCCAGGCCTTGACCATATGGCCTTTTCCCAAGGCGGCCCTGCAGGAGAAATTTAAAAAGATCAAGAAAGTACTGACCGTGGAAATGAACATGGGCCAGATGAAATACGAAATCGAACGAGTGGCCCCTGATACCGTGACCAAGAAAGCCCTTTTGCGGGCCAACGGCAATCCCTTCCTGCCTTCGGAAGTGCTCGCGGCCATCAAGGAGATGTAAAATGAGAGATTATGAAAAGTACATCCGCTACCGCACCTTTCCTTCACCATGGTGCCCCGGCTGTGGTGACGGGGTAATCCTGAAGTCGATCGCCATGGCTTTTTCAGAATTGGAACTGGATCCAAACGACATCATTGTGGTGGCTGGAATCGGTTGCTCCGGACGTATGCCCACTTATTTCAACACCAATACCCTGCACACCACTCACGGCCGCGCCCTGACTTTCGCCACCGGGGTGAAGCTGGCCCGCCCCGATAAAACCGTGGTGGTTATTTCCGGGGACGGCGATGCCCTGGCCATCGGCGGCAATCACCTGATCCATGCCGCCCGGCGCAACATCGGCATCCACCTGGTTCTGATCAACAACGGCATATACGGTATGACCGGAGGCCAGGTATCGCCTCTGACTCCGCGCAAAATGATCACCGAAACCACACCCTACGGCAACATAGAACCCAGGTTCGACGCCGTGGAACTGGTAATGGCCGCCAGGGCTACTTTCGTGGCCCGGGAAACGGTCAACCGGCTGGTTCCGCTGAAACAGGTGATAAAGAAATCACTTCAGCACCCGGGTTTTTCCATGGTCGAAGTGATGAGCAACTGCCACGTCAACCTGGGCCGGCGCAACCGCATGAAGAGCCCGCTGGTCATGAACAAGCATATCGCCTCCCAGACCCTGGGCAAGGATCAATACCTGGCACTGTCGGAAGAAGAAAAGCTCGGCAAGTTCCCGGTGGGCATATTCGTTGAAACCACTGAACGGCCGGAATACACCGATTTGTACTTCAACCAGTTGGTTAAAAGCGCTTCCGGCCAGGAGGTCAAATGAAAAAGTACGAGATCCGTTACGGAGCGGTCGGGGGCCAAGGCATTATCACCGCCGGGGCCCTGCTGGTCGACATAGCCGTGGAAAAGGAAAACCGTTACGCCCTGGAAAGCCCGACTTATACTGCTGCCGTGCGCGGGGGGCCGACCAAGGTCGATGTGATCATCGATGACGAGCCGATTGTTTTTCCGCACGCTGTGGCGGTTGATTTCTTTCTCTGCACCGACCAGAGGCCTTTTGATCTTTACCGCGAAAGGATCAGGGAGGACGCCATCGTGGTCATCGATCCGCACCTGGTCAAGAAACTCGGCAATACCTACAACTGGAATATCTACGAGATACCGATCATCAACGAGACCAAGAAAAACGTGGGCAACGTGGTCCTGACCTCGGTCATCACCCTGGCCATAACCCAGAGGATAACCTCGATCATCAGTTATGAAAACATGGTGGAACACATTCGCCACTGGGCGCCCAAGGGCATGGAGGATCTCAACCTGAAGGCGATCGAAGTGGGGGTCAACCTGGTCAAATGAGTTTTCCGCCGCTCAACCAGCAGATGGATCTACTGCGCCAGGGCGCGGTGGATATAATCAACGAGCAGGAACTGGCGGCCCGCCTGTCCCGTTCCCTGGCTGACAACAAGCCTTTGCTGGTTAAAGCCGGTTTCGATCCCACCGCTCCGGACCTGCACCTGGGACATTCGGTGCTGGTGCGCAAGATGCGCCATTTCCAGCAGCTTGGGCACCGGGTGCTGTTCCTGATCGGTGATTTCACCGGCCTGATCGGAGATCCCACCGGCCGGAACAAGGTCCGCCTGCCCCTGAGCCCGGCCGAGATCCAGGCCAACGCCGATACCTACCGCAGCCAGATATACAAACTGCTGGATGAAAAGGAAACGGTGGTTGATTTCAATTCCCGCTGGCTGGGAGCTCTCAGCCCGGTGGAACTGGTCAAACTGGCCGCCTCTTCCACCGTGGCCCGCATGCTCGAACGTGACGACTTCAACGGGCGCTATCGCCGCGGTGACCCGATTTACATTCACGAAATGCTCTATCCGCTGATGCAGGCCTATGATTCGGTGGCTCTGCGGGCTGATGTCGAACTGGGCGGCACTGACCAGACTTTCAACCTGCTGCTGGGCCGGGAATTGCAGAAAAGCTACGGCCAGGATCCGCAGATAGTCATCACCATGCCCTTGCTGGAAGGACTTGACGGAGTCCAGAAGATGAGCAAAAGTCTCGGCAATTACGTCGGCATCACCGAACCGGCCCGCACTATGTTCGGCAAACTGATGTCGATCAACGACGAGCTGATGCTGCGTTATTACGAATTGCTGACCGATGTCGGCCTGACCCGTACCAGGGAAATGCGTGAGGAAATCACTGCAGGTAAAAGCCATCCCATGCAACTCAAGCTTGATCTGGCCGAAATGATCTGCCGCGACTTCCAGGGTGAATCAGAAGCCAGGGCCGCCCGCGAGGAATTCCTGCGGGTTTTCAGTTCCAAAGAAGTGCCTGATGAAATGGAAACGGTTTCTCTTAAAACGGCCACGCCCCTGATCGAAATTCTGGCCGGCCGCGGCCTGGTTTCTTCCCGCGGTGAAGCCAAGCGCCTGCTGGCCCAGGGTGGAGTAAGCCTTGACGGTTCCCGGGTAAGTGATCCTGAAACCCTGGTTGAGCCTGGTTCAAACAGCGTATTGCGCCTGGGCAAGAAGAGATTCTTCCGGCTGAATTGACAGCCGGTTATCAGATAAAATCATTCTTTATAAAAGGTTCCAGTAAAAAAACCGGGATTTTACTTCAGGTTGATCAGGCCGCCGGCGATCATGCCGTAGATGATGCGGGCCGTGTCGAAGATGTTAATACCGCTTTCCCGGGAAATGGTGTTGACCGAGTTGCGGCCGTTTATCTTCGAGACGATCAGCCATTCCAGGGTGGAAAGGGTTATCTTACGACGTTCCTGCTTGTCTATGGCGATGAACTCGGGAATGGCTTCGATAGAGCCCAGCTTTTTCTTCAAGAGCTTCCATTCATCGATGCGCCGGGCCGCCTCCATCAGCAGGGTGGTTATCGGGCGGCTGATGGTATGGGCGGTTTCAAAAGTCTGGCTCTCGAAAACGAAATCTCCTTCCCCCCAGGCGATCAGGGTGAAAATGGCGTCTTCACCGCTGAAATCCTCGCATTCGGCATGCTGGATTTCCCCCTGGTTGAAGTAGATGTAACCGCGCTGTCCGTTCGGCTGGGAAATGACAAAGCGGCCGCTCTGCTTGGAATTGGCCACCAATTGCAGTATGTCGGCCAGGTTGATCGAGGATAGTGATCCTTGTAAGCTCATTGAGCGCATATTAATTAATTTGAGCTGTTTTGTCAAGTTGTTTCGGCTTTTTCCGCAAATAAAAACAAGCTTCCGATGATCTTGGTCCTCGATGATTGCTGTTGTATAATCCAGCTGTGGACGTCAAGAAAAGGATGGAGTATCTCTGCCGGGAGTTGTTCCGGCACCAGCATCTTTACTACCAACTGGCCCGGCCCGAGATTTCCGACCTGGAATACGACCGGCTCTGGGATGAACTGAGCGCGCTCGAGGGTAAATATCCGCAGTTCCGTTGTCAGCCTTCCCCCCTGCAGAGAATAGGTTCGGATCTTGATCAGTCTTTTCCCCAGGTTCAGCATGCAATCCCGGTGTTGAGCCTGGACAAGGTCTATGCGCTCGGCGCGCTTGTTGCCTGGGGGCGGAAAATGATGTCCGCCCGGGAAAAAATGACCCTGATCAGCGCTGAAGAAAAGATAGACGGTGCTTCAATAGTTTTATATTACCGGGATGGACGACTGGAGCGGGCCCTGACCAGGGGGGACGGCCGGATCGGTAACGAGGTCACCGGCAACGTCATGACCGTGCGCGATGTTCCGCTGTTACTGGATTATCCAGGGGAACTGGTGGTACGCGGGGAAATATTTCTGCTTCATGCAGATTTTGTGCGCCTGAACGCCGAGGCGGACAATCGCTATGCCAATCCGCGCAACCTGGCCGCCGGCACCCTGCGGCAACTGCGTTCCAGTATCGTGGCCGGGGTCCCCCTGCGCTTTATCGCTCATGAAGTTTTTTTCAGCGGGGAAAAGAGCCGGTCGCACCTTGGGGCCCTGCTGAGGCTCAAAACACTCGGCTTTCCGATAGATCCATGGTTGACCGTTTTTTCCGCCCCGGCTGAGAAAGCGGAAGCGCTCAACCTGTTCCCGGGGCTGAACTGCCTGGATTGGGATCAGCTGCCGGATTTCATAGCGTCCAAGGCGGCTGATCGGCCGGCCAGGTCCTATGATATCGACGGACTGGTCTTCAAGCTGGATGATCTTGATTATCGTGAAGCCCTGGGCGCTACCGCCCATCATCCCCGCTGGGCCATGGCCTTCAAGTTCGATGCTCCCCAGGCGGTCAGCAAGGTGCTCGGCATAGAAATCCAGGTGGGCCGAAACGGTCGGGTGACACCGGTGGCCAGGCTTGAGCCGGTTGCCATTTCCGGAAGCACGGTCAGCCGGGCTACCCTGCACAACCAGGACTACATTGAAAGCCTGCAGTTGAATGTTATGGACCGGGTGGCCGTTTCCAAGCGCGGGGAAATAATTCCGGCCGTGGAAGAAGTACTGGAAAAAAGGTCGGATGCCGGTTCTTTTTTTATCCTGCCTGATGCCTGCCCCTTCTGCCGGTCACGGTTGGTCAGGGAAGGCGGTCATCTCTTCTGCCGCAATGAAGACTGTCCCGAGCGGCTCAGGCGCGGCCTGGTGCATTTCGGCGGCCGGGGTCAGATGGACATAGTCGGCCTGGGCGAAAAAACGGTGGCCGAACTCTTCGCAGCCGGGCTGGCGCGTTCAATCCCGGATTTGTACCGCCTTGACCGGGCCGGCCTGGAAAAAATCCCCGGGTTTGCCGAAAAAAAAGCGGCCGCTCTGATCCGGTCCCTGGAAAAAAGCAAGCAAAAGCCCCTGGAAAAACTGCTGGCCGCCCTGGGTTTTTCCGACCTGGGACCATCCCTGGCATCCGCCCTGGTGACAGCCGGCTTCAACAGCCTGCAGAGCCTGGTCGATGCCGCCCGGAACGCCGATCCCCAGGTTTTCACAGCGGTTCCGGGAGTTGGCGAACAACTGGCCGTGAGGTTGATCGGGCATTTTTCCGACCCGGGAAACCTGGACCTGTTCGCCCAATTACAGGCTCTGGGTCTGAACCTGAAGGCGGCGGAAAAAGACTGGCCTGATAAGAACGGGCCTTTATCAGGGCAGGTCTGGGTGATCACCGGTACCCTGAGAGGATTTCAGCCGCGGGCCGCCGCCGCCCTGGAAATTGAAAGGCGCGGCGGGCGGGTTGTCAACACGATCAGTTCAGCGGTCACTCACCTGCTGGTCGGAGAACAACCGGGTTCGAAACTGAAAAAAGCCGAGCGGGTTGGGGTGCGAATTGTTGCGGAAGAGGAGTTTCTTGAAATTCTGTCAGCCGGGGATCACTCGGCCTGACAAGGAATGCGGCCCGTAACGTGTTATTTGGACCTGGACAAATGAACCCGGGCTCTGCGCCGGTTTCAGGTTTACCACCCGGTTCCATTCGGTACGGCCGATGGATTCATCGGATCTGTGGGGGTGGGTTCCGCTTACCAGCACCTTGATGCTACGGCCCAGCCAGTTACGGTTGGCGGCCGCCTGTATTTCTTCCTGGAGTGACTGCAGGCGGTGCAGGCGTTCTTTCTTGATTTCAAGCGGGATGTCATCAGGCAGGCGGGCCGCCGCCGTCCCCGGCCGGGGTGAATAAACGAAAGAATAAACCGAGTCGTAAGCTGCTTTTTCCAAAAGGGACAAAGTCAGTTTGAAATCGTGTTCACTTTCCCCGGGGAAACCGACAATGAAATCGGAACTGAAACCGGTCCCGGGCATGGCCCGGCGGAAACGATCGATAATGCCAAGGTAAGTGCCGCGGTCATAGGAACGGTTCATCAGTTTCAGTATCCTGGTTGAACCGCTCTGGGCCGGCAGGTGGATGTGACGCAGAATAGCCGGGTGGCGGCTCATGACCCTGATGATTTGGTCTTCATGATAGCCGGGGTAGGATGTAATAAAACGCAGCCAGGGAATGTCCCCCCGGGAGGCGATTAGCTCGAGCAGGGCTGGAAAATCCAGGCCCAGGTCACGGTCCTGCCAGTGATTGACGTTCTGTCCCAGCAGGATTACTTCCGGGCAGCCTTTGCCCGCCAGCTGGGATATCTCATTGAGTATGGCCCGGGCCGGGCGGAAGGTTTCCCGACCGCGGGCATAGGGTACTATGCAGTAGGAGCAGAAATTATCACAGCCTTCCATGATGGAAACGTAGGCGGTGACGTTGTTTTCCCGGGCCTCGGCCAGGGGCGTGTATTCCCGCCAGGATGCGGAAAAACCTGTGTGTATCCGGCCGGGTGAATTATCGCCGGTTTCAAGGAATTCGCCGATCTTCTGCCACTGGTGAGTGCCCAGCACCGCGCTGACCCTGGGCAGGCGGCGCCTGATTTCAGCGGCCTCGACCTGGGCGACGCAACCGGTTACTATGACCCTGGCCTTGACCGGCAGGCGGCCGATGTAGGAGTAAAGTTTCTCCTGGGCTTTTTTGCGTACCGCGCAGGTGTTGACGATTACCACCTCGGCCTGACCGGCATCGACCGCAGGCAGGTGACCCTGCTGCAACAGCAGAGAGCGCATTTTTTCACTGTCATTGACGTTCATCTGGCAGCCGAAGGTGTGGATGAAAAAGGTCATCTGCTGTTTTTTTCCAGTAGTCTGGCCGCTGCTTTCAGCACGTCCTCATGACTGGAAGTTCCGGCCATCAGCCGGGCAATTTCACGCCGGCGTTCTTCCAGGTCCAGTTGTTGTACCGAGCTGAAAGTACGGTTGTCCCTGATTTCCTTGCTGACCTGGAAATGATGGTCGGCAAAGGAAGCTATCTGGGGCAGGTGTGAGATGCAGATCACCTGGTTGCGGGCCGCTATCTGGCGAAGCTTTTCACCCACGAACTCGGCGGTGCGACCACCTATTCCGGCATCTATTTCATCAAAAATGAAGGTGATATCCTTTTCATCCCGGCCCAGGGCCTGCAAAACCAGCATCAGGCGCGACAGTTCGCCGCCGGAAGCGACTTCACTGAGCGGACCGGCCGGCTGTCCCGGATTGGCGCTGAAAAAGAAGCGGATGCGGTCGCAACCGTTCTCACTCAGGTTTTCCAGGCTGGGACTGCGTTCTTCGATTCCTACCTGGAAGCAGGCGTGCTTCATTTCCAGTTTGGCCAGTTCAGCGCCGACGGCCAGCTCCAGCTCGGAGGCGGCCCGGCGTCGCAGGCTGCGCAAATCCTGCTGGATCAGGCTGTATTTTTCCAGTCCGGCCGCAATTTCCTGCTGCAGGTCTTCCAGCTGCAGATCCAGTCCGAGTAATTCATTTCTTTCCCGGCGCCAGTCCCCGGCCAACTGGAGCAATCCGTCAAGGTCGGTCTGGTGGCGGGTTTTCAAGCGGGCCAGGCGTTGCTGTTTGCCGGCCAGTTCATCGAAGGCAGACGGGTCAAACTCGCAGTTTTCCTGGCAGGATTGAACCCGGCGGGCGATTTCCGGAACCAGGCTCTGAAAGCGTTCCATTTCCTCGTGCAGGACGGCCAGGTCCGGGAAGAAGCCGGACAGGGCCTGGCCGTGTTCCAGACAGCGGGCCAGCAGGGAGTGAATCGACGGCTCGCCGCTGTACATCAGGTTGAGTGATTCTTCACTGCGGCTGAGGATTTCCTCCGATGCAGCCAGAATGGCCAGCCGGTTCTGCAGTTCTTCCTCCTGGCCGGCGGCCAGTCCCAGGGCATCTATTTCAGCAATCTGGAAGGCCAGCAGTTCGAGTCTTTCAGTGCGCCTGCGGCGGCGCTCCTCCAGTTTTTCCAGTTCCCTGGAGGCCCGGCGGATGTTTTTCACTTCAGCGGCCAGCCCGGCCAGCAGTTCATGCCCGGCGGCGTAAAGATCCAGATAACGTCGGTGATTGCTTTCATTGAGCAGAAAGTCATGGTCGCGTTGACCGTGAATGGCCAGCAATCCATCGGCACATTCCCGGATTTGGACAAAGGTGGCCAGGCGTCCGTTGATGAAGGCGCTGGAACGCCCGGCGCTGACTTCACGCCGCAGTACAGTCTCATCCTCTTCGTGGCTGAAAAGGGCTTCCACCACGGTTTTTTCCTGTCCTTCGCGTATTATGTGGGGCGGATGCTTTTTTTCCACCAGCAATTTCAGAGCATCGATGAGAATTGATTTCCCGGCCCCGGTTTCTCCGGTCAGCACGTTCAGGTTGGGCCCGAAAACTATTTCCGAGCGCTCCACCACGGCCAGGTTTTCGACTACCAGTCTCTGCAGCACTGCTATTTCAGCAGAAAAGGGGCAAGCAGTGTTTTCAGGTTCAGCCTGCCGTAGCCCATGAAGTTGTCAATGCCGGGATGATTCACGTAATTGACGTCATCGGCCGTGTAACGCAGCAGGGCTGCGACCTGGGCCGCGCTCAATCCGGGTTTGAGTGACATGACCAGAGCTGCCGCCCCGGCTACGTGCGGAGCGGCCATGGAAGTGCCGCTGGCGAAAACGTAGGCCCTGGTGTTTTCGGGTTCAGTCGGGGAAAAGAGCGCGCAGAGAATGTAGACTCCCGGGGCGACCAGGTCCACCTGGGGACCGAAGTTGGAAAACGAGGCCAGCTGGTCATTGGCGTCACTGGCCCCTACGGCCAGTGCCAGATCGGCGTAGGCGGCCGGGTATCTTACTTGTCCGGCATCGTTCCCGGTGGCGGCAACCAGGAGTACTCCCCGCTGAACGGCGTACTGGCAGGCATCCCGGAGAATGAAACTGTCGACCGGGCCACCCAGGCTCAGGTTGACGATACGGGCGCCCTGGTCCGCGGCGTACCTGATGGCCAGTGCTATGGTGACATAAGAACCCACACCATCGGCGTTTAAAGCCTTGATCGGCATTATGCGGGCGTTCCAGGCCACTCCGGCGATGCCTATGCCGTTATTGCTTTCGGCGGCGATTATCGAGGCCACCATGGTGCCGTGGCCCTCATCATCCTGGGGGTTGTTGTTGTCATGAACGAAGTTGTAACCGGGAACCAGCTTGTTTTTCAGGTCTTCGTGCAGAAAATGAACGCCGGTGTCGATGACGGCCACGATCACTTCTTCGGAGGATATGGACCAGTCCCAGCCCTCAACGGCCTTGATGTCCGCACCGCTGGTGCCGCTGTAGTTGATCTGGCTGACCACGGTCTGACCGGTATTGCGCAGGGCATACTGGAAATTGAAAAATTGATCGTTCGGAGTGCGGCTGATCCCGGCCAGGTAATTCAGGGAAACATCGGCCACCCAGCTTTCAGCGGCCAGTTCTTCTTTCATTTCCAGCAGGGAATGCTCAGGCTTCAGTTTCAGGCTCAGCAGGCCCAGCTCTTCGATTACTTCAACCCGTTCCAGGCGTTGGTGGTATTTTCCCAGCAGTCTGTCCCGCCTGCCCGGGTGCATTGCGGCCAGGCTCGGTTTGACGATGATTTCATCTTCCAGGTAGCGCAAGGTGGCACTCTGCCGGGGCAGGCCGTCATTGTACAGGGGGAAATCCGTTTCATGGCCGCCGGTTCCGGAAAAGAGCCAGCAACTGGTCAGTAATACAAAAAGCAAAGCTTTTTTCTTCATTTTCGGCTCCTAAAACACGTAGAGAAATTCCAGAACCAGGGCCGTCCGGTTCAGCAGGAAGGCTTTCAGGCTGGCCTCCCAATGGCTGCTGATATCAAGTGATGCTCCCAGCAGGGCGCCGACGGCCCGTTTCTGGCGCAGCCTGATTTCCTGGAGGCCTTCCAACTCGGCTATTTCCTGTTCGAGCTTGAGTGTGCTCCGCAGCAGGTTGAGGCTGGGGCCGATGAACAGGCGCAGGTTGGGTATGCCCTGGTAGCCCAGTAATGCCTCGGCGCTCATTTCTACCAGCCGGGAACGGCCCAGGGCCGTACCCTCGACTACCGGAAGTTCCAGCAGCCAGTCACGTCCACCGTGCAGGCCAAGGGTGAATGCCGCCCGCAGTTTGACCATGAAATCTCCGAAATGCAGGGGATCGGCCTTGGCGTAAACCCCGAAGAGCGGTCCGGAAAATTTTTCCTGGTCAAGGCGCAGGCTGAGCGGCAGTTCCTGGAAATCGAGCGGTTCCCGGTGATAACTGAGGTTGTATCCCAGCATTACTCCCAGGCTGATGTAATCGAAGATTTCCAGTTCAACCAGGAGTGCCGGTGACATCAGGACGATTTCGTTGCTTAAGGCCGCTTCACTGTCCTGAACCGGAATCACTCCCAAATTGAAAGCCAGGCCGGTGCTGAAGTTCAAACCGCTGGTTTTAGGTGCTTCGCTGGCCTGGCAGGTGGAGAGTGCCAGCAGGAAAAGCAGGCTGCAGAGGAGAGTTTTTTTCATGAAAGCCTCCTGAATGCCTGGAGGGCAATAATGAAAATATAAATGAACGGCCGGGAAAAGTCAATTCAAAAGGCATGGTCCCCAAGTTGACAGTCGGCCGGGCCGGGAGGTATATTGTCAGTCGGAATGGAAAACATGGAAAGAATGAAAGACAGGCGGCTGGATTTCGAGTTTACGACTGCCGACCTGGAGGAAATCAAGGGCCACGGTCTGTCTCCCGAGTTGGCCGCCAGGCAGGTCATTCAGATGCGCAGGGGGGTATCCCCGGTGCGTCCCCTGGATGCCGTGCGACCGGACAACGGTTACCTGCTGGAATTTGACCGCGGGCGGCTTATCTCCCTGGCAGGGCGCTTCAGGGACCTGGAAGCGGCCTGCCCCTCTCTGTATTTCGTTCCGGCGGCTGGGGCGGCATCGCGCCTGTTCAGGCTGCCGCGGGAAGTCGTTCATTTCGGCGCTGACCTGCAAACCAACCTGAAGCGTCTGGCCGCGGCCGGTCGCCGGGCTGACCGTGCTTCCCTGCGTCGGCTGTTTTCAGCCCTGCGCCGGGGCCGGTTGCCTTTCAGCACTTTGCTGGCCGAGCGGGCCGAGGCGGCCTCTTTCAACCTGGACCGCGCCCTGGAGCATGAGCAAGCGGACCAGGTCTTTAAATTCATGCTGGAAGATCTCGGCCTGGAAAGTTTGCCCAAGGCGCTCCTGCCGGTGCATCACTACCGGCCCTCTGAGAATCGAACCGCCCTGGAGGAGCATATCCGCTTTGCCGCCAGGCTTTGCCCGCAGCGAACGGAAATACACCTGGCGGTCAGTCCGGAACACCTTGAAAAAGTCCGGGACGCGGCTGAAGAAGTACGCTGCAGAATGCTCCGGGAGGGACAACCGGGCGATTTCATCATCTCCTTTTCCTACCAGGCTGCCGGGAGCGATGCCCTGGCCCTGGATCTGCGCGACGGCCGGCCACTACGTGATCCGGCCGACGGAAAGCTGGTGATCCGCCGCGCCGGTCACGGTTCACTGCTGAACAATCTAAATTCCCTGGACCATGTTCACGGCTTCTGGGTCCGAAACATCGACAACGTCACCCGGGAGGGCCTTAACTCTCGCCTGGTATCCTGGCGGCGGGCCATGCGGGGGCTGGCCGGAGAATTGGAAGCCCAGCTGCATGCTTTCGCCGGACAAGCCAAAGCCGGTCCTCTCACCGATGCCGAATGTAGCCGAATCCTGGCCTTTGTCAGAGAAAAACTGCATTGCCGGGGTGATTTCGCCCCACTGCTCGGAATGCCTTCTCAGCAACGCAGCCGGGCCCTGCTGGACCTGCTTGACCGTCCGCTGGCCCTGGTCGGTTACGTGCCCCTGCCTCCGGGTCAGAAGGGTGGGGGCGGTTTCGTTCTGCCCATGACTTTCAATTGCGCCGGTTTGCCGCTCAGGGTGGAGAAGGCCAGTACTGTGGAAATACATGAGCTTGAAGGCGGCAGGGAAAACGAAGTGTTTCAGCGCCGGGCCGCCTATTTCAACCCGGTGGATCTTTACCTGACCAGGCGAGATTTTCAGGGTCGGCCCTTTGATTTCAGACGTTTCTGTGATCAGAGCCGGGCCATGGTCGATCAGAAGGATCTCTTCCCCGGTCTGCCCTCCAAGATCTGGGAGCATCCCGGCCTGTGGAACGGAGCCCTGGCCTATGCTTTCCAGGTTTCACTGGTGCTGCCGGCCTTTGCTTTCGCCCCGATCAAGGAAGTACACGACCTTCTTGACCGGGCCCACGCCGGCCGCTGAAGTGGAGTTTCCCGGCAATCGGGATGGCTCAGCCCGGCAGGTAGTTGTCCCGCCAGAGCGAAAAAAGAACCAGCGGCCAGAGGCGGTGAGAGTGGTTCCGCTTGCCGTCCAGGTGTTCCGTCATCAGCCTTTGTACGTATTCCGGGTTAAACAATTCCAGTTCTTTTAGTTTCCTGTTGTTGAGCGCATCGGACATCAGTCCGCGCAATTCTTCTTTCAGCCAGTTCTTGATCGGGATGGAGAAACCTTCCTTGCGCCGGTAGAGGATATCCGGGGGCAGTATGCCTTCCATCGCTTTTTTGAAAAACCATTTGCCGGTCCGGCCCTGAATTTTCTGATCTTCTTCCAGGGAAAAGGCGAAGTTGACCAGGTGGTGGTCCAGCAGTGGCACCCGGGCTTCCAGGGAAGCGGCCATGCTCATGCGGTCGACCTTGACCAGAATGTCATCGACCAGGTAAGTTTTCAAATCGAGATACAATTCTCCATTCAACTGTGAATAGTCCAGGGCTTCCTGGAAAAAAGCCCGGAAGGGGTCACGCCGGTGCAGGGGGTCAAGGAAATCACTCTGCAGCATTTCCGGGCTGTAGAGCCGTTTTTTTTCTCCCGAGGACAGGAACAGCATCCAGCGGAAATGACGGTCGCCGCGGTCGTTGGCCAGGCCTTCACTGAAGCGCTGAACTCGGTTGAGCAGGCCCTTTTTTTTCTTTGAAGGCGGCAACAGGCGTCCCAGGCCGGCCAGCAAAGGATGCAGTGCATTCAGCGGCGGCCGGTCCAGGAAACGAGCCATTTTCTGGGCCAGGTAATGTTCGTAACCGCCGAAGATTTCATCGCCGCCGTCTCCGGAAAGGGTTACGGTAACCTGTTCCCGGGCGATCCTGGAAACCAGCAGGGTGGGGAAATTGGAAAAATCACCCAGAGGCTCATCCAGGTGGCGGCTCAGTTCCAATACCGTGTTTTCTATATCCGGCTCAAGCACCCGCACGTAATGTTCGGTTTTGAACATTTCGGCCACCCTGGCGGCATGCGGCAGTTCACTGTAATAACGATCCGAAAAACCTATCGAAAAAGTTTTGACCGGGAGGCTCGACAGCCCGGCCATGGTAGCCACGATGGAACTTGAATCAATACCTCCGGATAAAAAGGCCCCCAGGGGCACATCGCTGATCATTCGCAGTTTTACCGACTCCCTGAGTAAATCGAGAAAGATTTCGCGTCGTTCGGGGAATCCGGCGGGCAGGCTGTAAGGGCTGACCTGCCACCAGCGCCTGGTTTCCAGGCGCCCGCCGTCGTGGAGAAGCAGGTGACCGGCCGGCAGTTTGCGGATTTCCCGGAAGATCGAATATGGGGCGGGAATGTATTCCAGGGTTAGAAAAAGATCCAGGGCTTCCCGGTCCAGGCTGCGTTCAAAACCGGGGTATTCCAGGATGGCCTTGATTTCGGAAGCGAATACCAGCCCTCCGGAAGTTTCCGCGTAATAGAGCGGCTTGATGCCCAGCCGGTCGCGGGCCAGCAGCAGCAGATCTTTTTCCCGGTCGTAGATGCCGATGGCGAACATGCCGCGCATTTTTTCCAGAAAAGAGAGTCCGTATGTTTCGTATAGGTTGACTATTACTTCGGTATCACCCCGGGTGCGGAAAACAACGCCTTTTGCTTCCAGTTCGAGGCGCAGTTCGGCGAAATTGTAAACTTCACCGTTATAGGTTATCCAGCAGCGGCCGCTCGCGGAAGCGAGAGGCTGGTGGCCGGTTTCCAGGT
The DNA here is from genome assembly GCA_964457225.1 of uncultured Clostridia bacterium. Taxonomy (GTDB): domain Bacteria; phylum Acidobacteriota; class Aminicenantia; order UBA2199; family UBA2199; genus CAYWEM01. The sequence continues at coordinate 9,674 of CAYWEM010000024.1, read as the reverse complement.
CGATGATGCTCAGCCGCCGGGCCGCCAGCCCGATTCGGCCGTCAAAATAACTGCCCTGGTCGTCGGGTCCGCGATGGATCAGGCGGTCGTTCATCCTGCGCAGGTCGTTCTGATCGGCCCGCGAGCCTGACTGCCTGAAACCGCAGATGCCGCACATTCAGTGGACCAGCGCGAAATGAACCCTTACTCCCAGCAGGCGCTGGTCTTCGCTGCCGGGTTCGCTGAAATAGGGGGAATAGGATTCATCGCTGCGGATGCGAACCCGGTAGATACGGCCGCGGTCCACCGCCAGGCCGCCCGGTTTGCCGATTTTGATCACCTGGTTTTCACCGGCCTTCAGTTTGACGGTCCGGCTCTGGTGTTCGAAAATGACCCTGACCCGATTGTCCCTTGGGGGGTTGCTCAGCTTGATCCAGATTTCCCGCGGGGCCGGTTCTGGAACCACCAGGAAGAGTTCGGCTTCATGCCGGCCGTAAGTCCAGAAGTTTTCCGCTTCAACGCTGTAGAAATTCGAGTTCAGGAAAAAGAGCCAGTACTTGTCTGCAACCAGGTTGTTAAAGGCCCTGGGATTTGAATTTGACGGCAGTGACTTGTACTGGGTTTTTTCAGGCGGGAAATATCGGGCTGGAAAAAGCTCCCCGGCATTGCCCGGAAAAGCTGAATGATTGAATCCATCGGCGATGATGGGCAGCAGGAAAATCGCCGCCGCGGCCAGGGGCAATAAATTCAGGCGGAAAATGCGTTCCTTGTAGCCCAGGAAGAAAAACAAGGGGTAAATGGTCAGAAAATACCGGTTGCCCACTGAACCGGCTCCGCCGAAATAGTTTTCCGGCACCAGCAGGGCCAGGGTCAGGATACCCGCGCAAATCGCCGCCAGGATGAGCCAGTCTTCAAGCGATTTCTTCTGCAGGAAAAAGAGCAGCAGCAGGAACAGGGCCGGGAAAAAGTAGATCAACAGGCCGGTGAAACGGCCGAAAAAATAGTAAAAGATGTTGTGCCCGGCAATGGCCGGAGTCAGGTGAAATCTTTCCCAGTAGTCGGAAGCGGTCATTTGGTGGGCTTTTTCAAAAGTATACCCGGGCTGTTCGTAGGGATAATGGGAATAGAAGGTGCGCCGGTCGCCGCCCATGAAATTGATCGTGCCGCTTTGGGTGTAATAGAATGTGACCAGGGCGGCCAGGGCCAGTACCAGGAGCAGGCCGAAGATGATGGTATCTTTCCAGCGTCTTCTCAAAGGCAGGATCAGCAGAACGAAGGCCAGCGGCACCAGGGTGGAGGGCTTGGAAAAGACGGCCAGGGCGAAAAAGGGCACGGCCAGAAAACGAAGTCCCGCCCGTCGGAAGGGATAAAAGAAAAAGAAAAGGCCGCTGAACAGCACGAAAAAGTTGAACAGATCGGCGGTAAACCACCAGATGTAGATCGGGGTGACCGAACAGAGAACGAAAATCAGGCTGAAGCTGAAGCTTTTTTCAGGCGGATGAGTTTTTCGCAGCAGCAGGTAACCCATCAACAGGCAGAAAAACAGCATCAAACCGTTGCAAAGCAGTACGCCGTGGTTGTCGAACAGCAGGAAGAATGGTGCGGCGAAAAGCGGATAAGCCAGTGATTTGGAATAGGTCAGGCGGCCGTCGGCCCCTTTTTTCAGAAACAGGCCCATCGGCCCCACCCAGAAACGTTCCTTGATGCGGGCGATGTCACGTCGTTCGTAAGTTATATCTCCATCCTGAGCCAGGCTCTGGATCATGGAAAAATAAGTGGCTTCGTCGGAGAGAAAACCGCCCTGGTTACGCCTGGCTTTGTCTACGGAAAATGAGAAGGTGAAGACTGCGACCAGAAAAAGCGCAAAAAAAAGCCAGTGCTTTTTTTCCGGCACCTCCGGCCTGCTTGAAATCAGGAAAAACTGTCCAGGGCCTGCCCTTCGTCTTCGAAAGCCTCGAACACGGTGATCAGCTTTGTTACCGAGAGCAGGTCACGCACCTTGTTGGTCAGGTTGACGATTTTGACGGCCCCGCCACGGTTTTTAACGGTGGTGTAGGAGCGGACCACTTCACCCAGGCCGGTTGAATCCAGGTAGGGGACTTCGGCGAAATTGAGCAGCAGGTTCAGCCGGCCGGCGTCCAGGGTCTGGTTGACTGCCTGTCTCAGTTCGTCGATACCGTCACCCATCAGGATTTTGCCTTTGAGGTCAAAGATGGTCACATTGCCCATGTTGCGTTTTTCGATTTTCATTGGCTACTCCTTGTGATCAATTTTTCCTATATCACATGCAGAACGAAAAAGCAAGAATCCGGATGCGGTTGTAAGGCTTAAACAGTGTTGTCCCCGGGTCTGCCGAAGACCAGGTTCGCGAAACCCTGGTCCGAATGCACCGCCTGTTTCAGGGTCAAAAGGCCGCTGGTGATTGAAAAAAAACGATTATTTCTTTATCATTGGATTGTAAAAGTTTTTTTGGCCGAAGCGATTCCAAGAGGAGGAAATATGAAAAGAAGAGATGTCGTCGCAGTCATGGTGGATCAAAGGAATGAAACCGCGCTCAACGTTCAAAAGATCCTGACCGGCTGGGGGTGTATGATCAGGACTCGATTGGGCCTGCACGAGGGAGTTCTTGACAATTGTACCCAGACCGGCCTGCTCATTCTGGAAATGGTGGGAGATTCTGACAAGATCGAGGAATTCGTCAGGAAAGTCAACCTGGTCAAGGGAGCCAAAGCAAAGCGCTTAACCCTGGAACTGGAATAAACTGAACTGAAAACAGGGGGGATATTTCTCCTAATTGCTGAGCCCAGTCGGGAAAAGCCCGCACAATCGATGTTCTTTCCGCCGGCGGTCGCGCCATGAAAACCTTGCCCGGAGTGGATTTTGCAGCTTGAACCTTCAGTATCTGGCTTGATTTGCCGTTTGAAATGAGATAGTATCTGAACTTTGGAACAGGTGAGCATGACCCAGTTTATGAGAGCAGGCCAAGGAGAATTGACTCCGGAAATGGCCGCGGTGGCGGCGGACGAAGGCATCCCGGCTGAAGAACTTCGCCTGCTTGTAGCGGCCGGCGAAGCGGTGATTCCAGCCAACCCCGGGCATCCCGGCCTGCAGCCCCGGGGCATTGGAAAATCACTCCGCACCAAGGTCAACGCCAATATAGGCAATTCCCAGGAATTCCCCGAACCCGCCGCGGAATTGGCAAAACTGCGGGCGGCAATAAACGCCGGGGCTGATGCGGTCATGGACCTGAGTACCGGCGCTGATCCGGCGGCGGTCCGCAAGATGCTGCTGTCCGAATGTCCCCTGCCTTTCGGCACGGTGCCGGTTTACCAGATTGCAGTCGAGGCCCGCCGTGACCGGCGGCCGTTCATAGAAATAAGTGTCGACGAAATGCTTTCCGCCGTGGCCCGGCAAGCCGATGAAGGAGTTGATTTCATGACCATTCATGCCGGTCTGACCAGGGAAGCTCTGCGCCGCCTGCAGTTCCAGGGGCGGATCAGCGGTATTGTCTCCCGCGGCGGTGCCCTGATGGTCTCCTGGATGCTGGCCAATGACCGGGAAAACCCGTTTTTCGCTGAATTCGATTCATTGCTGGAAATCTGCCGCAGCAGCGACGTAACGCTTTCACTTGGCGACGGCCTGCGGCCCGGCTGCCTGGCAGACGGCTCTGACCGGGCCCAGGTGCAGGAACTGCTGATCCTGGGCGAGTTGGTCGATCGCTGCCGCCGGGCAGGAGTGCAGGTGATGATCGAAGGGCCGGGACACCTGCCCCTGTCCCAGGTGGCCATGAACGTGCAATTGCAGAAGAGCCTCTGCCGCCAGGCTCCTTTTTACGTTCTCGGCCCGCTGGTCACCGATGTCGCACCCGGTTACGATCACATCACCGCGGCCATCGGCGGAGCGGCCGCGGCCGCGGCCGGCGCGGATTTCTTGTGTTACGTCACCGCCAGTGAACACCTGGGCCTGCCGGATGCCGCGGACGTGCGCGAAGGTGTCATGGCCGCCCGCATCGCCGCTCATGCCGGTGATATCGCCAAGGGCCTGCCTGGAGCTTCAGACTGGGATCTGGCCATGGCCCGGGCCAGGCGTGATCTCGACTGGCAAAAACAGGAAAAACTCTGCCTTGACCCCCAGGCCTTCCGAGCCCGCCGACGCGGACGGGAAACATCAGACGGGGAAGCCTGTTCAATGTGCGGCGATTACTGTGTTTTCAAAGTACTCGATGGAGCTTTCGATCCGGTTTGAAAGAGCCTGGCCCCTGAGGGGCGGCTTGTGGATATTCACTCTTAAAAAGGAGAGATAATATGTCCGGACATTCCAAGTGGAGTTCGATAAAGCACAAGAAAGCGGCTCTTGATGCCAAGCGGGGCAAGCTGTTCACCCGCTACATCAGGGAAATAAACATCGCCGCCCGCCTGGGAGGAGGTGATCCCGACAGTAACCCCAGGCTGCGCACGGCCATTGAAGGGGCCCGCTCGGTGAACATGCCCAATGACAACATCAAGAAAGCCGTTCAAAGAGGCACCGGGGAGCTGGAGGGCGCCGCTTACGAGGAAATCAGCTATGAGGGCTATGGGCCGGGTGGAGTGGCCATGATCGTGGAAGCGGTAACTGACAACAAGAACCGCACCGTGGCTGAAGTCCGCCACGTTTTCAGTAAATACGGCGGCAACCTGGGAGAAAACGGTTGCGTGGCCTGGATGTTCGCCCGCAAGGGATTGCTGGTGGTGCCCAGGACCGCGGCCGAGGAGGATGCCCTGCTGGAAATAGTGCTGGAAAACGGAGCCGAGGACATGCAGGTCGAGGATGAAAGCTACGAGATAACCTGCCAGACCGAAGACCTGGAACAGATCAGGCAGGCTTTGCAGGACAAGGGGGTCGAGGTGCTTTCCGCCGAAAGGGCCATGATTCCCTCGACTTATATTGAATTGAGCGGGAAAACCGCCCAGCAGATGATCAAACTGATTGAAAAACTGGAAGAACTGGATGATGTCCAGAACGTCTGGAATAATGTCGACATTCCCGCCGAAGAGTGGGAGCAATAAAAAGAAATACTGATGCTGATTGCCGGTTTTGATCCCGGTTCACTTTTTTTCGGACTTGCCGTGGTTGAACGTTCTGCAAATGGAACCATGGTTTTCCGCCATGCCGAGACCCTTAAGCTGGGGCGGGCTTCTTTTATGGAACGCATGGATGTGCTCTGGAACGGTCTTTCCCGCCTGCACGGTCTTTTCCGTTTGGATTGCGTGGCCGTGGAGGAAGCTTTCCTGGGAAAAAACGTGCACGCCCTTTCAGTATTGGCTGCCACCAGGGGGGTGTCCCTGGCCTCGCTCTTGGAAAGAAGAATCAGCGCTTTTTTTTATTCCCCCCGAGAAGTGAAGCTGGCCTTGACCGGAAACGGAGCCGCGGACAAGGGACAGGTGGCTTTCATGGTGAAAAAGCTGTTGAGCCTGGACCGGAATCTGGCTCCGGATGAAAGTGATGCTCTGGCCGTGGCCTGCTGTCACGCCCTGCAAAAGTTATGATCGCCGCACTGAAAGGAAAAGTAGTTGAATCCCGGCCCGGCCACCTGAGCCTGGAAAACGCCCTTGGTATCGTTTTTGGTCTGCAGGTGCCGGTTTCCAGTTTTGCCCGGCTGGAACCGGGCCTGGAAGTAACGCTGAACACGGTTTTCAAGATCAAGGAAGAAAACCCGGTACTTTACGGTTTTCTGCAAGTGGAAGAAAAACTGCTTTTTGAAAAACTGCTGACCGTGGCCGGAGTAGGCGGACGCACTGCCCTGGCCCTGATTTCGGCTTTCTCCAGCCCTGAATTGAAGAGAGCCGTGGACCAGGCCGACGTGGCAGGCCTGAGCTCGGTGCCGGGCATCGGCCGCAAAACCGCCCAGAGAATCGTGTTGGAACTGGCCGGAAAGCTGGAAAGCGTGGTTGAACCGGCCGGTTTTGACCGGGTCCAGGAAGACGTGGTTTCAGCCCTGGTCAACCTCGGTTACCCGTTGCGCCAGGTACGCGAAGAACTCAAGAAATGCCTGGCTTCCGGGTCGACCGAGTCAGGATTTGAGCCGCTGTTCAAGGAAATTTTACGCCGGGTGAGCCGATGACCGAGACCCTGACCACGCCAAGGGGCGACCAGGGTGAAGCCCTGTTCGAGCAAAACCTGCGTCCGGGCAGGCTGGATGAATTCACCGGCCAGGAACGCCAGCGGGACAATCTGCGTACTTACGTCCAGGGAGCACTCCAGCGGGGTGAGCCGCTCGATCACGTATTGCTGCACGGTCCGCCGGGCCTGGGCAAGACTACCATGGCTTACGTCATCGCGGCTGAAATGGGCGTCACCCTGAAGGCAACTTCCGGACCGGTACTGGAAAAGAAGGGTGACCTTTCGGCCATTCTGACCGATCTCAAGCAGGGAGAAGTACTCTTTATAGACGAAATCCACCGCCTGAGAACCGCATTGGAGGAAATCCTCTACAAGGCCATGGAAGACAACCAGCTGGACCTGCTGATCGGGCAGGGGCCCGGAGCACGCTCGGTTTCCATCACCATCAGCCCCTTCACCCTGGTCGGCGCCACCACCCGTACCGGCCTGCTTTCCTCACCGCTGAGGGATCGTTTCGGTATTACCTTTCATCTCGATTTTTACGATGCCGGGGCTCTGAAAAAGATCATAATGCGCAGTGCCGCCATCCTGGGCGTCACCATTCTGCCCAGGGCCGCTGAAATCATCGCCGCCAGGTCCAGGGGAACGCCGAGAGTGGCCAACCGCCTGCTGCGGCGGCTGCGTGATTTCGCCCAGGTCAAAGGGCAGGGCCTGATCGATGAGGCGATAACCGAGCTTTCGTTCAAAGCCCTGGCCGTGGATGAACTGGGTTTTGACGAGACCGACCGCCGCCTGCTCATAGCCATTGTCGAGAAGTTCAACGGTGGTCCGGTGGGCCTTTCCACCCTGGCTACCGCGGTGCAGGAGGAAAAGGAAACCGTTGAAGACGTATACGAACCGTTCCTTATCAAGGAAGGTTTCATCAAGGTGACCAGCCGCGGCCGGGTGGCCACTGAAAAAGCCCTGGCCTACCTTGGCCGGCCGCCTGCATCCGGTCCGCTGTTCAAGTAAAATACTCCAGGCGGCTTCCAGGGCCACTGATTTCTTGACATTGTCTATACCGGGACGTAACATCAGCTCATGAACGATGCCGGAAATTTCCGCATCCGCCGGCCCGGGGCGTTATCCCCGGGGTCGGATCTGCCTGCTTCGGGGAGGCGGCGGGGATGAGCCTGGAATTCGGCCGCTACCGCCTGGAGCGAGAACTGGGGCGTGGCGCCATGGGGGTGGTTTACCAGGCTTTCGACACGGTCCTGGAGCGGGAAGTGGCCATCAAGACCATTGCTTCATCGATCCGCGATGAAGACCTGAAAGAACGTTTCATTCGCGAAGCCAGGGCGGCAGCCAAACTGCTGCATCCCAATATCATCACGGTTTACGATTTCGGCCTGCAGGAAGACCGGTTGTTCATCTCCATGGAATACGTCGAGGGCAGTGACCTGCTGGACCTGATCAATTCACGGCCGGCGCTCGATATCAGGCAACGCCTGGAAATAGTGCGCCAGATTTGCCTGGGCCTGGATTTCGCCCATGCCCGCGGCGTGTATCACCGGGATGTCAAGCCGGCCAATATCCGCCTGGATCAGAACGGCCGGGTCAAGATAGTTGATTTCGGTTTGGCTGTTATACAGACATCCAGCCTGACCCGCAGTAACGCCATCCTGGGCACCCCAAGCTACATAGCCCCGGAAAGACTGCTGGGCGGACCGTCCGACGCCCGTTCCGACCAGTTCGCCGTGGGGATAATCCTGTTTGAAATGTTGACTTACACGAAAGCTTTCCAGGGTGAAAATATATCCCTGGTGATCAACAGCATCCTGCATCGTGAACCGCCCGCTTTGAACCGGGTTTTCATCGCCAGCTATCCCGAATTGAATGCCATCCTGCTGAAAGCTATCGACAAGAATCCGGAAGCGCGCTACAGCTCACTGGCCGGGATGGCGGCCGACCTGCAGGCGGTGATTGAGCGCATGACAGGTGAAGGTTTCAGTCTGAACGGACCAGTCGGGCTGGAGGAAAAGGATTCTCCCCCCGGTTCCGCAGGTGAAAAAACCGAAATGACCCCCAGCCCTTTTTCAGCCCGGTCGCAGAAAGCTTCCGGAAGAAAGGCGGTCCGGATTGGAACAAGAAAATTGTTCCCGGCGGCTCTTTTGTTACTGGTTGCAGGCCTGGCCGCGGCCTGGTTATTTCTCGGCCGGGATCGGGCCGGACCGCAGACTGCCGCCGGTTACCTGCTGTTCGATGTCAGGCCCTATGCCCTGGTCAGGGAAGTCTACGACCTGACCGCCAACCAGGTCTTTCAGCCCGAAATGTTCGCCAGCCCACGGCCGACGCCTCTGCGCCTGGATCTGCCTCCGGGCCGTTACCGGATCAGCTATGACCATCCGGACTGGGGCGGAGTAAGCCGGGTCCTGGAAGCTGAAGTCAAGGCCGACCGGGTCGCATTTTACACCGACAGCCTGGGGGAAGACTTTGTCAGGCAGGCTGTCGGGCAATATGCCCTGCCGCTTGACCTGCTTTTCTTCGAGGAGACAGGTGAATGATCAGAAAAACTTGGATTCTGCCGGTGCTTATCCTGTTTTGTACTTCCCTGGCCGGTCAGGAAAAAATCCTGACCGAAACCAATTTCAGCAGTGTCGTTGGTGCGGGCGCCCGGGCGCTCGGCATGGGCGGAGCTTTCATCGCCATTGCCGACGACGCCACGGCCGCCTCCTGGAATCCGGCCGGCCTGGCTCAGTTGGAACGTTTTTCCCTGTCACTGGTCAGCCGCTTCGACAATTACCGGGCCCTGAGCCCGGCCCGGGGTGATGTTTTCAGCGGTTTTTTCATGGGTGCGGAGCAGACCCAGTCAACTTTCCAGGGTCTGGATTTCGCCTCGCTCAGTCTGCCTGTGCGTTTGGGCCGGATCAAACTGGTGCCCCAGCTCAGTTTCCAGCGGGCCATTTGTTTTAATCTGAAAAACAGCAATTACGGTGTCCGGGGCATTATTCCTTATGAGGATTTCACCAGTGGTGAAAAATACTTTTTCCAGGGAAATTTCTATAATGAAATCACTTACAGTGGAGGATTCGATGTGATCAGTTTCAGCCTGGGCACCCGGATACTGCCCTGGCTCAACCTGGGAGTTTCGGTCAACTACTGGATGAACGGATACCAGGGGGAGCTTTCCAGGGGAGCTGATGGTGGCGATTATTATGTCCAAAATCAGCCGGAGATCAGAATCCCTTCGGATTACCGGGTCTTTGAAAGCCGCTACTTTGACATCAGGGGCCTGAATTTCAACATCGGTCTCTTGGTGGAACTGGCCGAGAACCTCAGGTTCGGCCTGGTTTACAAAACCGCGTTTTCCGCTGACATTGATTACCGCAACAAAATCCAGTCGAAAGACTTCCGCTTCGGGAACGAAAATCAGAAAAGTTTTGAAGCCGCCGGTAGTTCAACCTTGCTCTGGCCTCGTTCTTTCGGGCTGGGGATTTCATACCGGCCCAGCGATCCCCTGACTTTTTCCCTTGATTACACCAATGCCGGGTGGTCCCGCGCCCGATTACTCGGTTACCAGTCCGAGGGCAGGATCCGGGACGTGTACTTTCCAACTC
>CAYWEM010000023.1:0-29287 GCA_964457225.1 uncultured Clostridia bacterium | reverse complement strand
AAAAGCATCTTTCTCAAATCCCGGCTTTGCAGCTTTTGATTGGCTTGGGATTTGAATTTTTGACCTCGGCTGAAGCTCTATGCGAAAGGCAGGATCGCACATCTAATGCTTTGTTGGAAAATATTCTGCGCAGCCAGCTCAAAGAAATAAACCGCATTCGTTACAAGGGCAGAGAGTACCTCTTCAGCGAGGAGAATGTGCAGTCGGCCATCCAGAAGCTGAAAAACATCAAATACGACGGACTACTTAAGTCGAATGAGGCAGTTTACGACCTGATCATTCTCGGGACGGCCATGGAGCAGACCATTGAGGGCGATGTAAAAATCTTCAGCAGTAAGTTTAACTGTCGCAACTCCCACAGCTTAAGTGGAGAAATAATTATGGGTAAGAAAGAAAAAGCTTCCAGTATTGGAAGGGATTGCTGATGTCTGACCTTATTCCCAAACACGGTGGCTATCGCAAACTGAAATCTTTTCAGATTGCTCAGCTTGTCTATGACATAACTGTCCGATTCTGCGACAGATTCATTGACAAGTTCAGCCGAACAAAAGATCAGATGGTGCAGGCGGCGCGCTCGGGCGTGCAGAACATTGCGAAGGCTCGCAGGTATCGGCCACCTCCAAAAAGACTGAACTCAAGCTCACTCAAGTGGCCCGGGCAAGCCTGGAAGAGCTTAAGCTGGATTATGAAGATTTCCTGAGGCAGAAAAGCCTGCCGATGTTTGAGCCGAATCACGCAGTATTGGCACGCTTCAAGGCGCGAAAACCGCAAACTGTTGACCAGTTTGCCGAGTGGGTGGCGGAAGAGCGTAAAAAAGACACCGACCAGCACAGACTGACACAGACAAATAGTGACACCCGGACTACCATCAGGGACAACAGCAAACCGTCCGTAAAAGTCGGTGAACGTCCGTGTCAGTCCTTGAGTTCTTCATGTCTGGCAGCAAATGGGGTACTTTCCTTGTTGAACCTCGCCTGCTACCTGCTGAATCGTCAGGTGGAAAGATTAGCCCGGGATTTTGAGAATGAAGGCGGCTTCACCGAGCGACTTTACAAAGTGCGAACCGCCAAACAGAGAGGCCACCGATAAAGACATGAGGTATGAGTGATGAATGCTGAATTCAACCACAGAATACATGGAACACACGGGACTATACACATCATACTCCCCCATCTTTCGGGTTTTTCATGCTTAGAAACAGCAGACTTAAAAGGAGTTACATGATGACTAACTTTCAGATAAACGAAAAACACCTCTCTCAAATCCCGGCTTTGCAGCTTCTGATTAACCTGGGCTTTGAGTTTCTTACCCTGGAGGAAGCTCTTCTAGAACGAGGGGGCCGCTTTTCCAATGTCCTGCTGGAAAGCATTCTGCGCAGCCAGCTTAAAGAAATAAACCGCATTCGATACAAAGGCAGTGAGTACCTCTTCAGCGAAGAGAACGTGCAGTCGGCCATTCAGAAGCTGAAAAACATCAAATACGACGGCCTGCTGAAGACCAACGAGGCTATTTACGATCTGATTACGCTCGGGTCGGCCATGGAGCAAACCATTGAGGGCGACTCGAAAAGCTTCAACATGAACTATATCGACTGGCGCAACCCCGGCCGCAACAAGTTTCACGTCACGGTCGAATACAGTGTTGAACGTTCGCGGTCAACCGAAACCGCCCGTCCGGATATCGTTCTCTTCGTCAATGGCATTCCGTTTTGCGTGATTGAGTGTAAAGCGCCGCAGGTTGAAGTAGAACAGGCTGTTTCGCAGTCGATCAGAAATCAAAACGACGACTATATCCCGAAACTTTTCATCTACAGCCAAATGGTATTGGCTCTGAATAAGAACAGCGCCATGTACGCCACAACGGGTACCGCCGCGAAATTCTGGGGGGTATGGAAAGAATCATTTTCCAATGTTCAAGGATCGATGATCAATGATTTGGTGAACAAACCCTTGCCGGATGGCATTGCGGACCAGATTTGCAAATCAATGAAAATTGTAAACTGTGCATTGAACCCTGAGCGTATTACAACGATTCAGGATGAGGCGTTGTTTTCGCTTTGCCGTCCGGAAAGGCTCCTGGAATTAGCTTGGAAATTTACTCTATTTGATGGCGGCATAAAGAAAATCGCCCGCTATCAGCAGTACTTCGTCATCAAGTCCACCCTGAACCGGGTGAAGCATTTTGACGGCAATGGTTCACGTAAAGGCGGTGTGATCTGGCACACCCAGGGATCAGGGAAATCCCTGACCATGGTGATGCTGGCCCGTAACCTGGCCTTAGATCCAGAAATTTTGAATCCACGAATTGTTCTGGTGACAGACCGTGACGACCTCGACAAGCAACTTGGGAACACCTTTGCTGCCTGTGGTCTTGAAGCAGACCGGGCAACATCAGGTAGAAACCTACTGGAGTTGGTTGCTGAAAAGAAGTCAGGAATTATTACAACTCTCATTCACAAGTTCGACAAAGCATACGCGGTAAAGAAATATCAGGATGAATCGCCAGACATTTTCATTCTGGTGGATGAAAGCCACCGCACCCAGTTCGGTTCCTTTTCCGCCCGAATGAGGCAGATGTTTCCCCAAGCCTGTTTTTTAGGATTCACCGGCACTCCTCTACTGAAGAAGGAAAAGAACAATTTCGCTAAATTCGGCGAACTGGTGGAGCCCCATTATTCCATAACGCAGGCTGTTGAGGACGGCACCGTTGTTCCCCTTCTGTACGAGGGGCGGCATGTAGAGATGACGCAAAACAAAGAAGCGGTTGATCTGTGGTTTGAACGGCACACTCAAGGTTTGACCAAGGAACAACAGGCTGACCTGAAACGGAAATACGCGCGGGCGGAAATGCTTAACAAGACTGACCAGGTCATATACATGAGAGCTTTTGATATCAGCGAGCACTTCCGCTCCAACTGGCAGGGAACAGGATTCAAGGCACAGCTGGTGGCTCCCAATAAAGCATCCGCCCTCAAGTACAACACGCACCTGAATGAAATCGGTTTTGTCAGTTCAGAAGTCGTTATTTCGCCCCCGGACATGCGTGAAGGCTTTGAAGAGACGGATGACGAGACAAAGGATGAAGTCGTAAAATTCTGGCAAAAGATGATGAAGCGCTATGGCAGTGAAGAAGAATACACCAAGCAACTCATCAACCAATTTAAACACGGCGGCGACCCTGAAATCCTTATTGTCGTTGACAAGCTCATCACGGGTTTTGACGCCCCGCGAAATACAGTCCTCTACTTGTGCAGAGTGCTGAGAGAACACACACTGCTTCAGGCAATAGCCCGGGTAAATCGCATACATGAGGGTAAGGAGTTCGGCTTTATCGTCGACTATGCAAACGTCCTCGGTGAACTGGACAAAGCGCTTACCATGTACAGCGCATTTGAAGGTTTCGATGAATCTGATCTGGTCGGCACACTTGTCTCCATTAACAGTGAAATAGAAAAACTACCGGGGAGGTATTCCGATCTTTGGGATCTGTTCAAAACGGTTAGGCATTCTTACGACGAAGAAGCCTATGAGGTGCTGCTTGCCGACGATGAGCTCCGGGAAGAATTTTACAGTCGCCTTTCGGAGTTTGGAAAAACCCTTGGCATCGCACTCTCTTCCGAGAAATTCCTGACTGAAACCAATGAGAAAACCTTGACCCGATACAAGACAGATCTTCGGAAGTTCCAGTCACTCAAAGCATCTGTCAAGCTCCGGTATGCAGAGGCCATTGATTACCGGGATTACGAGCCAAAGATTAGAAAGCTGCTGGACACTCACATTCAAGCCAGTGAAGTTTTTCAACTGAATGAGCCGGTCAATATTTTTGACGACAAAACTTTTAATCAGGTCAAAGAGGAACAAGGCGTCTATCAAGCCAGGAAAACTACTGCCGCCAAGGCAGATACTATTGCGCATGCCACGAAAAAAGCTATCACTGAAAAGATGGATGAAGATCCAGCGTTTTATGAGAAGTTCTCGAAGTTGATCCAGCAGGCGATTGAAGATTTCAGAGCCAAGAGAATATCCGACCTGGAATATCTGAACAAAGTCGTGGATATCCGCAACAAGGTTGTCCGCAAGGTGCATGATGACATACCTGATCAACTTTCAGGCAACGAAGATGCCATGGCTTATTTCGGGGTAATTGCGCCATTTCTGGCGAATGATGAATGCAGAATGCAGAATGATGAATTGAAAGTCAACTCAGCATTCGCCAAAGAGGCGGCAGCCGATGCGGCGTTAGCCATTCATGGCATTTTGGAAAAGCACAGGAAGGTCCACTTCTGGGATGACGGAGATGCTCAGAAACAGGCGATTAACGAGATAGATGATTATCTCTATGATGAACTCAAGACGGGAAGAGGGATAGAATTGTCGCTTGATCAGATGGATAAAATTATCGAAAAAGCCCTGCAGGTGGCAAAATTCAGAATGATGAGTGCTGAATGATGGATTCGATAAAAAAAAATACTCGTGATTTTTCTGGTCCAGCTCTGCTTTCTTATGGATCGAAATCAATCGAATACAACCTGCTGCGAGTGGACAGAAAAACAATGGAAATATCCGTACTACCTGACAGCACGGTTATCGTCAAGGCGCCCTTACTGTCCGATATCGCATTGATAGAAAGGAAAATAACAAAACGGGCTCGTTGGATTCTCAGGCAGTTGAACTATTTCAAGCAGTTTACTCCAAGGACGCCTGATCGCTGTTACGTGAACGGTGAAACCCACCTGTATCTTGGCAGGCAATACCGCTTGAAATTAACCGAAGGAGAGGAAAACTCAGTGAAATTGTCTCGTGGCTTTTTTCATATCACTTTCCGGAGCGAACCGACTTCAACTGCTGCCAGGAAACTTTTAAATCAATGGTATTCGAAAAAGGCACAGCTTCAATTTGTGGAAAGCATGGATCGCTGCCGGCAAAAATTCAATGGTCTGGGTATTGGCCAGCCTAAAATCTCCGTTATACGAATGCAAAAAAGATGGGGCAGTCTTTCAGACAAGGGCACAGTAACCCTCAATACAGACCTGATCAGAGCGCCTAAAGAGTGCATTGACTACGTTGTCACGCATGAGCTTTGTCACCTGAAATACAGTGATCATAGCCCGGATTTTTACAAACTGCTTGATTCTATTATGCCGGGATGGCAAAAAGTTAAGCGTAAACTAGAACTTAAAATGGTTTGAGACAAAAACCATAAGAATCATAAAACATAAATAAATGCTTCCAGCTTTGCCAGCATCAAAACCGTTCTGCGGCCATAGAAAGCGTTTCGATCTGCAAGCAAACCTGATCGCTTTCCTGAGTTGAAAACGTTTTAAAACAAATCCGGGTATTTTTCCTGCAGGTACTCGTGCAGGCCTTCGCGCCAGTGCGGCATGCGATTCAGACCAAGTTTCTTCAGCTTGCCGTTTTCCAGCACCGAGTACTTGGGCCGCTGGAACCTGACCGCGAATTCTCCGGGCTCAGCCGCTTCCAGCTTGACTGTTGACCTGATGGTCCTGAATATCTCGGCGGCAAACTCGTACCAGGAGCAATCACCTTCAGCGGTGACATGATAAATACCGGATGGGGCGTCTTTTTCCAGCATGAAGGCGATCTGCCTGGCGATTTCGCGGGTCGGCGTCGGGGTCAGGCGCTCGTCGGTGACCACCCTGACCTTCTCCCTTTCGCCGGCCAGCTTGACCATCAGGTCGACGAAGCTGTAGCCCTTGGCCAGGCAGGGTGAAACTCCGTATATGCCGGAAACACGCAGTATCCAATGGTTCGGAGCCAGCGCGCGCACGAAGTACTCGCCGGCCAGTTTACTGTTGGCGTAGACGTTCAGCGGCAGAGGCGGGTCATCTTCCAGGTAGGGAGTATTCTTCTCTCCGCCGAAGACGTAATCGGTGCTGATGTGCACCAGCCGGAAACCGAGTTCAGCGGCGCTCCCGGCCAGGTTGGCCGCGCCCAGGGCATTGACCGCGAATGATTTTTCGCGTTCGGTTTCGCACAGCTCAACGTTGTGAAAGGCTGCGGTGTTGACCACCGCATCCGGGGCCTCAGCGGCCAGTTTTTGCGCCAGGGATTCCGCTTCGGTGACGTCGATTTCAGGCTGGTTCAGTTCGACCACCTGCATTCCCTTTTCCCTGAAAGTACGCACCAGGTCGTAACCCAGCTGACCGCCGGCGCCGATAACCGCGATTTTCACTGGGCTGCTCCCGGGGAAAGCTTTTCCTTCAAAGCCTGGAAAACACGGATGTTGTAGTAGGCGTCATTGCTGAAATCTCCGAAACGATCACGGTTTTCAATCAGCTCGCAGACTATGTCCTCCACCCCGTGCTTGGCCTTGAAACTCAACACGTTGCGGGCCTTTTCTGTGCTGACCTTGTAATTTCGGTAATCCTGGATGTGCTTGATGTTCAGTTTCACTTCCAGGTTAAAACCGGATTGCAGTCCTTCCTTGACCAGGTCGGCTATCTCCCCGACCGTGTAATTACCCGAAGCAACGTTGAAAATGCCGGAGATCTTTTCATTGGCCTCGATGGCCCGGATATAGGCATTGCAGGCATCCTGAATGCTCAGGATCGGCCGCCAGATTGCCGGGTTGTTGATGTTGATCACCTTGTCGCAGACAGCGGTTTTGAACATGGTGTTGACCACCAGGTCAAAACGCATGCGGGGGCTGTAGCCGCTTACCGTCCCCTGGCGCAGGGCGATGACCGAAAAGTTATTATCCACCATCTGGATGGCGGCCTGTTCACCCTGCAGTTTGGATATCCCGTAAGGATAACTGGATACCGCCGGGCATGTTTCATCGTAAAGCTCGTTGACCGTGTAGCCGTATACTGAGCAGGAACCGGCGTAAATGAAACGTTTGGCTCCGGCCGTTTTCGCTGTATACGCCAGGAACGCAGGAGCCGAGGCATTGGAAATGAAATTATCGCTTGGCGAAAACTCGGCCATGGGATCGTTGGACAGCCCGGCCAGGAAGATGACCTGCTCGTAGCCGGCCAGGTCTTCCTTCTGCAGGGCGAAGATGTTCTTGTTGATGATCTGCACCTGGGACGGCAGGTGGTTGCCGAACCAGAACAAATCAATGACACTTACTTCGTAGCCTCTTTCCAGCAGTTTGGGAATCAGCACCGATCCAATGTAACCGCCGCCTCCGGCAATCAGGATTTTCATCTTGTTTTTCCTCCGCTTATTTTGTTCAACCGGGATAACGGAAATTATCCGATTCCGGTCTCTGCAGCCACTCGGCGAAAGTCTGGGCCTTTCGATCCTTTTCGGAAACAATCGGGTCTTTTACCGGCCAATCCACCGCCACCTGGGGATCGTTCCAAAGAAAACCGGACTCGCCCCGGCTGTTGTATATTCCGCTGCAGAGGTATTGAATTTCAGCGTATTCAGAAAGCACACAGAAACCGCGGGCGAAGCCGGCCGGAGCCCAGACCTGGCGGCGGTTTTCCCGGGAAGCTTCCACCCCGACCCAGCGGCCCAGGGTCGGCGATCCCTTGCGGATGTCAACGGCCACCAGGAAAGCACTGCCACTGGTCACCCGCATCAGTTTGCCCATGGGCGGCTCCCACTGGAAGTGCAGGCCGCGCAGAACTCCACCCTTTGAGCCTGAATGGTTTTCCTGAACGAACTGCTGGTTTATGCCCAACTCCCGGTACTGGTCAGTCCGGAAAACTTCCATGAAAAAACCTCTTTCATCACCGAAAATCTCAGGAACCAGAACCAGCACGTCTTCCAGGTGACGCGCCTCGACGTTAACCTGCATGGTGCACCTCTTTATTTGGCTGAAAACAACAGTTTATCGAAAAACGGTATCCTGTCAAGACCATGTTTGCCGAATCCAGGGTTCGGCTCATTTTTCCCCGGCAAAAGCGGCAATCAAATCCCTGAGCTCCCAAATCGTCAGGCCGTTCTCCCTGGCGATGCGGTTGAGCCTGAATCCGGGTTCAGCCCTGATCCCCCGGGCGGCCAGCCCCTCAAGCAGGTCTCCGGGTTCCAGGCCATAATCCAGGGCGGCTTGGGCGATGGTCAGCTGACCGGCGGATGCTCCACCCGGGGAGCCTGATTCCTTTCGCCCGGCTCCTCTGGCGGTCCGGACTTCATTATTACCGCCAGCTATCGATTTCAGCATTTCCGCGATCTGTTGCGGAGATCTTTTGTTTTTTGCGGCAATATCCTTGATGGTGCTTGCCGGGCCTTCAACCTGCAAGCCTGATTCGCGCAGTTTCTCCAGGATTTCAAGGACTTCGCCCCGGTGGTAGAGATTGATGTAATCAGCCAGGCTGCGATCCTGATCCTGCAGGGCGCTGTCAACCTGGTAGCCCTTTTCCCAGCTGTTTTTGAGCGTTTCACCAAAGGATATCACCTTGCTCAGCGGCGGCCAGTTGAAAACCGACCCCAGGAACAAGAAGAGAAAGAGCAGCAGGGCCGCGCTTACTTCCCTGAAGGGAGTCCGGGCCGGCCGGGCTGAGCGCCTGAGATAACAGATAAACACCCGCCAATTGTAGACGAAGATATGGAAAACGGAAGCGATCAGAAAGGCGAAACTGGATACAGTATGCACCGCCTGCAACTGGTCCTTGCTGAAGCCCAGGAAACGCCAGTCGAACCAGCGGGCCACCCGGCCCGGAGGAGTTACGTAAAGCACGATTCCGGTCAGTGCGACCACCAGGAAGGTCAAAAAAATGAACAGGCTGACAAATCGGCGCCAATGGAAGTTCTTTTCGTTTTTCAAATCTTGCTCCCTTTCATTCGTACTTGACCGCCTCAACCACGTTGACCGCCGCAGCCCTACGGGCAGGGATCCAGGTGGCGGCCAGGCATATGGCCAGGGCAATGCCGATTACCGCCAGCACATCGGTCAGGGCCAGGGTGAAAGGCACGTGGCTCATCTGGTAGATTTCGGGCGGCACTCTGATCAACTTGAAACGATTGGCCAGGAGACAGAAAGAAACTCCCAGCAAGCCTCCGCTCAGGGTTCCGATCAGGCCTATAAAACCTCCCTGGACGAAAAATATCCTCTTGATCGTTTTGTCCTGGACCCCATAAGACAACAGGATGGCAATATCCCTGATCTTCTGGAAAACGAGCAGTATCAGTCCGGCGATGATGTTCAAGGCCGCCACCACGATTATCAGGGTCAGGGTAAAAAACAGGACTGTTTTTTCAAGCTTCAGCGCGGAATACAGGGGCGCGTTCATTTCCATCCAGGTGACCAGGTGAAACCGGCCTGGTCGACGTTCGCTGATTTCTCCGGCCACCCTGGGAGCTGAGAACATGTCTTTCAGATCAACCCTGAGGTAGCTGATCCTCTCTTCAAGCCTAAACAGCTGTTGCGCTTCGGCCAGCGGGATGACCACAGTGGCTGAATCAAACTCGTAAAGCCCCGAACGGAAAAGGCCGGATACCTGGTATTTCTTGAAGCGGGGCAATACACCCGAAGGAGCCAGGGAAAACTGCGGAGTGACCAGGTAGACGCTGTCACCCTCAAGCAGGTTCAGCTTGGCGGCCAGGTCCAGGCCGATCATAACCTGCCCCGGTCCCGGGGCCGATCCGAAGGCAGGGTACAAAAGCCACTGCTCGGCATCCTCATTTTCCAGATCAACGCCTCGTAAAACCGCTCCGGCGGCATTGCCCGCAGTACCGCGCAGTAACACGGTGTTGAAAACCACCTTGCGCATGCTTCTGATTTCCGGCCAATTCCGGGCCAGGAATTCCCTGACTTCATCGGCTTCACTGAGCTGGTCGGAAAAGCGGTCCATGATCATCAGGTGGGCCGAAGAACTGAGAATCTTGTCTCTGATTTCATTCTGAAAACCGTTCATCAGCGACATGGCGATGATCAGGGCGGCCACGCCGATGGCAATGCCGGTTATGGAAGCCAGTGACATGACGGCCAGAAAAGAATTGCCTCGCCCGCGCACCAGGTAGCGGCGGGCCATGAACAGTTCAAATCTCATTCGCTTTCCCTGGTCCTGAGTAAAGGAAATAGAATAACCTCCCTGATCGAACGCATTCCACTGTAAACCATGACCAGGCGGTCAATACCGATTCCCTCGCCCGCCGCCGGCGCCATGCCGTGTTCCAGGCTTTCCAGGAATGATTCATCGAGTAACTGCGCCTCGTCATCACCACGTTCCCGGTCGGCCAACTGGGCGGCAAAGCGCCTCCTCTGCTCCAGGGGATCGTTCAACTCGGAAAAACCGTTTGCTATTTCCATACCGGCCACGTAAAGTTCGAAACGTTCTGTGTCACGGGCATCATCACGGGATTCCTTGGCCAATGGCGATATTACCTTGGGATGATGGGTCACGAAAGTAGGCTGCTGCAGTTTTTCCTCTACCAGCATGGAGAAAAGTGAATCCAGCCGGCGCCCGTAGGTGGACGGAAATTCGGTATCGGGAAAGCGTGAGCGAATGAATTCATCCAGGCCCGCCTCGCTTCGGAAAAGCTCCTCCTCTACACCGCCTGCCTCAGCCAGCAGTTCCATGAAACGTTTCCTGGGAAAGGGAGGCTGCAGGTTGAGGGGGCGGCCGTCAGTGGTCAGCAATCCCTTGGGGGCAAGCTTTTCGTTCAGAAAGGCGAAAAGCTCCTCGGTCAGGTCCATGTAATAATTGAAATCCCGGTAAAGTTCATAAAACTCAATCATGGTGAACTCGGGATTGTGCATCTGGGATATGCCCTCGTTGCGGAAATTGCGGTTTATTTCAAACACTTTTTCCATGCCGCCCACCAGCAGGCGTTTCAGATACAATTCAGGGGCGATGCGCAGAAAAAGTTCCATGTTCAGCGCGTTGTGGTGGGTGACGAAAGGCCTGGCCGAGGCGCCTCCCGGGATGGGCTGCATCATCGGAGTTTCCACTTCCAGGTAATCACGGGCGAAAAAGAATTCCCTGATGCCCCGGATCAGGCTGAAACGAAGTTGGAAAGCCTGCCGGGCTTCCTCGTTTCCGATCAGGTCAAGATAGCGTTTACGGTAACGCAGTTCCTTGTCCTGAAGGCCATGCCATTTTTCCGGCAGAGGATGCAGGGATTTGGACAGCAGGGTCATTTCACTGACCATGACCGTCAGTTCACCGGTGCGGGTTTTGAACAGCCGGCCGGCGACTCCGATGAAGTCACCGATATCGAGCAGTTTCAGCAACAGCAGATCGTTTTCCCGCACAGATTCCCGGCGCAGGTATACCTGCATTTTGTCACGACCGTCAAAGAGGTGCATGAAAGTGCTTTTGCCCATATCGCGCCGGGCGACTATTCGACCGGCCACCCGACATTCAAACCCGGCTTTTTCAAGCTCTTCCGGGCCGGCCTGGCCATGGGCCTCGATCAGTTCAGAGAATGAATGACTGCGCCGGTATTCGTATGGATAAGGTTCAATGCCGGCGGCCCTGATTTTTTCAAGTTTTTCAAGACGGATGTTGTTCTGTTCTTCCATTTTGCATTCCTTGACTGGATTCAATCACTCAGCCTGCGACCACGGCGCAGTAATCTGATTGGAAACTTTTCGGTTTCATCAAGCCTGATATCGTGTTCAACCAGCAGGTACTGCTGGGAAAAAATCTGGTGCTGGGGATCAAAAAAAAGACTGCCGACTCCCGGTAAGTCTATTTCCAGCCAGACGTGGGAAACCGGTTCCAGGTCTTGTCCGCGTTCCTCCAGGTACAGGCCTTTTACCAGGCGTGCCGGCAATGAAACGGCCTCCAGGATAACCAGGCTCAGGTTGGAGAACCCGAGACAATGGCCGCGGCGGCCTATGGCCACCGAAAGGGCGTCCTGGGGAAGTTCTTCCTGAGTATACTCTACCTGCGAGTTGAAAAATACGTTCAGTTTTTCCAGCAGTGCGGAGAAGTCACCGACACCGGAAGTCAAAGCCGAGATCGTTGTCCGCAGTTCCGGAGGCAGTGCGGCAAGATACTCCCGGTTGAGCCTGAGGCCTACAGCAAGCGCTCTGGCCGGTAATTCGCGAAAATTTGTCCTGAGCAGCAAGCCATCCGGAGTCAGGATGACTTGCTGTTGAAAGTTAAGGTTCTGATACCTTGAGAATATGGATTCGCTGCTGCCGGGCGCCAGCAGATCCAGTTCAACCTCCTGGCGGAAAGGCAAGGCCAGCATCAGCCAAAGCAGCAGCAGTTTCATTCGAGCACCTTGTCGAGAATGGCGTTCAGGATGCGATAAGAATCCATCTCACTGTACTTTTTGGCTATCCGGATCAAGTCGTCGATGATGATCGCTTTCTGATCGTTGAATCTGGCTTCGGCGATCCCCATGCGCAGCAGGTTGCGGTCAACCGGGTTCAATCTGGCCAGGCGCCAGCCGATCAGGTTGGCGCTTATCGAACGGTCTATTTCCGCGGAGTTTTCCAGCACGGTTTTTACCATCCTGACCACGAATTCCCGTTCGTTTTCCTTCAGGTTGCGCAGAAAAGTGAATGAATTGTTCAGTATTTCAATGGCGGCCTCTTCTCTGGCCGCAAGTACATCTATCTGGTATAGAATTTTCAGGACACATTCACGACAGTACTTGACCCGGAACATCAAATACCGGCATGCTTGAAGAGATTGATCAACTCCAGCGCTGACTGGGCGGCCTGGAATCCCTTGTTGCCCATCTTGTTGCCGGCTCTTTCCACCGCCTGTTCCGTATTGTCGGCGGTTATAATGCCGTAAGAGACAGGCAGGCCGCTTTCCAGGCTGACCTGGGCCACTCCCTTGGTCACCTCTGAGGCGATGAAGTCGAAGTGAGGCGTTTCACCGCGAATCAGGGCAGCCAGGCAGATTATGGCATCGTATTGAGCTTTTTCGGCCAGTCGCTTGGCCACCAGGGGGATTTCAAAAGCGCCCGGCACCCGGAAAACCTCGATGGCATCCTTATCGGCTCCGCTTCTGACCAGGGCGTCTACCGCGCCCTGCAGGAGATTCTCGGTGATAAAATGGTTGAATCTGGCCACGATCAATGCAAACTTGAAACCTTTAGCCGAAAGTTGACCCTGGTATTCTTTCATGCTTTACTCCGTTATCAATCGTCGTTCCAGATTAACCCAAAAAAGCTTTGCTGTCAAGGTCGGGGCCGCCTCGAGTCCTTCATTTTCACTGCCTGGGAGACTTCAGGTCGAAGTCAACGTGAAAAAGAATCTCGCCTTCCCGGGCCAGCATGTAACTGAATACAGTGCCGTCTTCACTGAAAGACATGCTCCAGACTGAACCGGCCGCCCGGGGGAGTTTTTCAAGCGTGGTTTCATCGGCCGGAAAATCCTGCCGGAAAGAACTGCCGGCAGCCAGGGTCAGGCCTCCGTAA
Organism: uncultured Clostridia bacterium; assembly: GCA_964457225.1. Classification (GTDB taxonomy): domain Bacteria; phylum Acidobacteriota; class Aminicenantia; order UBA2199; family UBA2199; genus CAYWEM01. The sequence continues at coordinate 15,992 of CAYWEM010000023.1, read as the reverse complement.
TGATTCGTTTCCTCCTGGCCGTCTCCGGTTCGGCGATGATCGTGAAGCAGGCGTAAGCTGTCGTCGATCCGGCTTATGATCCAGTTGCGCGAAGTATCCTCACCGACGTGAAAAGTCAACCTGATTTCCCCTTCCCGGCATTCAGTTCCTTCCAGCAGCAGTTCCGAACCGGCAAAAGGGAATGGCGGCTGTTGCGGATGGACAAAACGTCCCCAGTAGGATTTGCCGCACAAGGTTTTGAGTCGGCTGAAAAAAGCGGCAGCGGGTACAGAGGAACTCGCTTCAACCTGCAGGGCCGGGGCCGGTTCCGCTTCCCCGGCCCGATCCCGTTTACAGGCCGAGGGAAGAAAGGCCAGGCAAAACAAAACCGACAGCAGGAGCGGAGAAATGAACAGTTTTCTGTTTGCAGATGATTTTTTCATGTTTTCATTATACAGGATAAGGCTCGGGCCGGGCAATTCCCGGCAATCAAATTGAAGAGACTGTTTTTGGTTTTTTTTCCGGAAGTTGCAGGTTGGTTATGGTTTCAGTTATTCTGAAAGGGTATTCAGGGTAATTGAATACAGCCGAGCGGCTCTCGGACTCACCTATTGAATAACCCCAGATGGAATCGTATTCATCCGGGTTTTCCCCCATTTCGCTCAATTGGCGAAGGTAATCTACCAGCGGCTTGCTTTCGATTATGACGATTTTTCCCATCTGAGCCACAATCGGACTGTGCCTGCGGGTGTGATCGTGATCGAATTCCAGGATGCGCCTCCCCCAGCGGGTGATGCCGATAGTACGAAAAGTCATGCTCTTGCCGACCGCCGGCAGGTTGATCACATTGGTGTCGGCAGCCAGGAAAGGCAGATCGTGACGCCGACGGAATTCCTTCAGGCTGCAACGTATTTTCTCCGGTTCTGCTGCGATCTTGACCAGCTCGGATTCCAGATCACGCGGCGGAATTCCGATTGTCTTTTCCTCAAGCTGTTCCTGGACGGCCCGGGCGTTGGTGGCGTAATTGAAAGTGTTTTCCAGGAAACCTTTTACTGAAAAAGTATAGTATGGAATTATTCCTATATCGTTCAGCAGCTGCCGCAACCTGGCGGTATGGCCGCGGCGCGAGGCCGCGCAGGTGAAAACCAGCTGGTTGGTGACCGTCCAGCCGGCTTCCAGCAGCATGCCGACCGCTTTTTCCACTTCCGGAGTGATTTCCATCGGGCTTTCAAAATGAGTCTGAATGAAAAACTGTTTTATACCGAGCTTTTGCGCCTCGTTCTTGAAATCACGCAGTACAACGGTGAGTTGCGGAGTAATTCTCTGCGGCAGGTAAGCCAGCAGTCTGGTTCCCAGTCTTATCCTGGAGATTTCAGCGTATTTTTCCCCTTCCCGGCGCTCAAGATTGGCCGCTTTTTTACGGGCCGCCATTTCCAGGATTTGCCTGAAAATGTCGGCCAGAGTCTGGTCGCGGCTCATCAAGGCATCCCCCCCGGTAATCAGTATATCGCGCAACTGGCTGTCTTTCTCGTAGTAATCAAGCAGGCGGCGCAGTTTTTTCTGCCAGTTTTGATCCGGTCTGAGTTCGTCCAGGTTGAAACCCAGGTTGCCCCGCTGAAAATCGTACATCCGCTGACAGGAAACGCATAAACCACCGCAGGCCCGGCCCATGGTGTCTGGTATCATGATGGCGACTTCGGGATAGCGGCGGTGCAGGCTTCTCCTTGAGGGAAGCACCCAACCGGCGGCGTTCGGTTTGCCCTTTTCAACCCGGTCTTCTTTTTCCCAGGCTTCGATGGTGCCGAAGTTTTCTATCAACTGGCGATTGTAAATCACGTAATGGCGAATGGCCAGGTCAGAAGCCACGGCAAAATCGTCACTCTGCACGCAGAGCAGGGAAAGGTAGTAAGGGTTGATAAAAAAGGGTATGCCTTTTTTCTCGGCCTGTTTCAGAATTCGCCGGGTCTCTTCATCCAAAGAATAGGCCAGCATTTCATCCAGCAGTTCCGGGCTTCGCACGGCGAAATCCAGGTGAAAACGATAATTCTGCCACCATTCACGAACCCTGGCCAGCTTTTCTTCCTGATTCAATCCCGGCGGAAAGGTGAAAACCGTACTGCCGGGCTCACGCTTTTCGACCAGCCTGACCAGGACAGCCATGATTCTTTCCCTGTTTTCGGCATGAATTTTTACTATTTCCGGTTCACGGCCATGACGCCAGCGCTTCATCCAGGCCCTGATCTTGTGCCTGTCCGGCCTGGGTGGTTCAGATCCGGCCCTTAATTGCCGGAAAAGGTGCAGCAAGTCCAGGAAAAAAGCTGACTTGGTGCCGCCGCCGGCGTACTTGCCGGCCTGCCAGAGGTGCAGAAATGGATCACTCAATGCATTCTGGCCGCGACGGTAAGGATTGGCATATTCGCGACCGCCGTAGTCCAGGTAATCCAGCACCCTGATGGCGGCAAAATCCCGCCAGCGCAGTTTTTTCATGGCCGCCCGCCCCCGGGACCGCCCATGGTAATATTCCAGGGCTTCCCGGTTATCCGCCAGAACCTCGTCAGCCCAGTTCCGCAGGCCGGCCCGGAATTCCTCCAACTCGTCCGACTTCTTGAAAATGCTTTCCAGGCGGGGGTTTTCTTCCATAATCCTGCGTAAAATCGCCTTTGATTTTTCCGATATTCCTGCTTTTTCGGGACTGATGCTCATTTTTTCATTGTAGCCCATGCCAGTATTCAGGGCAAGCGGCCGGGCCGAAACCATTGACAAGCGGAGCAGGTAGTACTATTAGATATGGATGGGAAAAATCCTGGTTATTGAAGATCATGCTTCGATGCGTGAAATGCTGGCTTCGGTGCTGGCCGGATCCGGCTACCAGGTAAAATGCGCCGCTAACGCCGGCCAGGCGCTCAGCCTGATAGAAAGAGAATTCTTCAGCCTTATCCTGTCTGACCTCAACCTGCCCGATCTCGACGGTCTTTCCTTCTGCCGCCGGGTGCGTGACCTGGACATTCCTTTCATAATTCTGACCGCTTTCGGTTCAATTGAAACTGCGGTCAAGGCGATGAAGGAAGGGGCCTTCGACTTCCTGACCAAACCGGTGGACCCGGAACACCTGCTCCTGGTGGTTGAAAAGGCGCTTCGCACCACTTCTATCATCGCAGAAAACACCCTGCTCAAGCAAAACAGCCCGGCAGGAGCCGAAACCCCCATAATAGGCGGGAGCGAATCCCTGCGCCTGCAGGCGGAGAAGATCGGCCAGGTTGCGGCAACCGACCTGACGGTACTACTGCTCGGAGAAAGCGGGACCGGCAAGGAACTCTTCGCCAGGGCCCTGCACGATCTGAGCCACAGGCGTAACAAGCCCTTCCTGGCTGTCAATTCGGCCGCCATCCCCGAGGCCCTGCTGGAAAACGAACTGTTCGGCCACGAAAAGGGTTCTTACACCGGAGCGCACCAGCGCCAGGCCGGTAAACTGCAACTGGCTCAGGGAGGGACCTTCTTTTTCGACGAAATCGGGGAATTTCCCCTGCACCTACAGGGCAAGCTTCTGCGTATTCTCGAGGAAAAGCAGTACCAGCGAATCGGCGGACTCCAGGTGATCGATCTCGACCTGCGTTTTATTTTTGCATCCAACCGCGACCTGGAAAAGGAATGCCGGGCCGGGCGATTTCGCCAGGATCTCTATTTTCGTATCAACGTCTTTCCAATAGAATTACCCCCTCTGCGCGAACGACACGGAGACATATCCCTGCTGGCCGAATTCTTCTGCGCCAGGGCGGCCAGGAACCTGCGCCGCATGGAAATGCTTTTGAGTCCCCAGGCCCTGGAAAAACTCAGCCACTACCATTGGCCGGGCAATGTCCGCGAATTGCAGAACGTGATCGAAAGAGCGGTGATAATCGCGCCCGGTGACCGGATCGGAGCCGGGGAAATAGTCCTGCCGCAAAGCGCAATTCTCTCCCTGCCTGAGCCGGTATTCCGCGGCGGATTGAAGGAAGTCGGCCGCCAGGGCCGCAAATTCGCGGAAACGACCAGAATAAAAGAGGCGCTCGCTGAATCCTCTGGCAATAAAGCCCGGGCGGCCCGCCTGCTGGGTGTAAGCTACCGCACCCTGCTGGGCAAACTCAAGGAATACGGACTTGCCGGTTGATTTTCTGCCCGGCCTGGGCAAAACCACGATTTCCGCCTTCATATCCACATGCCGGGTCAATCTCCGGGGCCGGGAAAAAGCCGCCGCCCTGCTGGCTTCCGGCAAGCCGCTGATATTCGTTTTCTGGCACTGCCACATCTTCTTCCTGGTCCATCATTTCCGCAACAGCGGAGCCTACCCGCTGATATCCCTCTCCGGTGACGGTGAATTGATAGCCCGGATCGCCGCCCGCTTCGGTTTGAACCCGGTACGCGGTTCTTCATCCCGCGGCGGGGCCGGAGCCTTCCTGAAACTCAGGAAAATACTGCGTGAATGCGGCGGACCGCTGTTGATAACCGCGGACGGTCCTCGCGGTCCAGCCCGCCAGGTCAAGCCGGGAGCCATCCAACTGGCCTCCGGCTCCGGGGCTGCGATTGTGCCGGTTTCCTGGCGGGCTTCGCGCTCCTGGACGATCAGCCGCAGTTGGGACGGTTTCAGAATCCCCCGGCCTTTTACGACCATAAACTGCGTTTACGGAGATCCCCTGTATTTCCAGCCGGCTTCCGGACCGGAAGCCCTTGAACGGGACTGCCGTTCTCTGAGCGCGGTGCTGGACCAACTTGAAAACGAGCTGGAAGCTTGCTAAATCAACCTTCCTTGAGTATCATCCAATAATAACCAGGAGGCTGAATGAGTACAATCAGGCGCATCGGGATTCTGACCGGGGGCGGAGACTGCCCTGGACTCAACGCGGTCATCAGGGCGGTGGTCAAGACCGCGGTCAACGATTACGGTATAGAGGTGATCGGCATTCTCGACGGCTATTCGGGCCTGGTCAACAAGCGGGTCCGTCCCCTCGGCTACAACGAAGTCTCCGGCATCCTGCCCCGCGGGGGCACTATTCTCGGCACCTCGAACCGGGACAATCCCTTCAAATTCCTGGTTAAAACCGCTTCCGGGCAGGTCGAATATCACGATCTTTCGGCCCAGACCCTGAAAACAATTGAATACAATGACCTTGACGCCCTGGTCACGGTCGGCGGAGACGGCACCCAGGCTATAGCCAACCGGCTTTACCAGGAACATGGAATTCCGGTTATCGGAGTGCCGAAAACCATAGACAATGACTTGGGCGGAACCGATGTCACCTTCGGTTTTGACACCGCTCTCAACATAGCCACTTCTTCCATCGACAAGCTGCATTCGACCGCCGAGGCGCATCACCGCATCATGGTGATCGAAGTCATGGGCCGTGATGCCGGCTGGATTGCCCTGCAAGCCGGTATCGCCGGCGGCGGAGACGTTATCCTGATCCCGGAAATCCCCTTCACCATGGAAAAAATCCTGGAAAAAATCAAATCCCGGGCTGAAAAGGGAAAACGCTTCTCACTGGTCGTGGTGGCCGAAGGCGCTCACCTGGCCGGTGAAGACGTCGTGGTTTCACGGATAGTCAAAGATCCGAATGAACCGATCAGGCTGGGCGGCATATCGCAGTACATCGGCAACCAGATTGAAGAAGGCAGTGGGGTTGAAACCAGGTATACCATCCTGGGACATCTGCAACGCGGCGGCAGTCCATCCCCCTATGACCGCATCCTGGCCTCCAGGTTCGGTTATCACGCGGTCGAAGCCGCAGTCAACCGAAAATTCGGTCAGATGGTCGGCTTGCGTGGTCCGGACATCGTCTGCACTCCGATCAAGGAGGCCATTGCCGTGCCCCGGCGGGTCAATCCAGATTCCGACCTGGTCAAAATGGCCCTGGCCCTGGGAACCAGTTTCGGTGTCTGAAAAGGGTTTTTTTTTAGTTTTCGAGGGAATCGACGGCTCGGGCAAGAGTTCTATGGCCAGGCTCTTATGCAGGCAGCTGCAGCAGGATGGAATTGATCACCTGCTTACCCGTGAGCCTACTGAATCCCGCTGGGGGAAAAAAATAAGAAACCTGGCCCGCAGCAGGACCACCATTCCGGTCAGCGAGGAATTGAACCTTTTCCAGCAGGACCGTCGCCATCACGTCCGCCGGGTTATCGGCCCCGCCCTGGCGGCAGGCCGCCTGGTGGTCTCCGACCGCTATTTCTACTCAACGGCTTGTTACCAGGGCGCCCGCGGCCTTGACCTGGATGAAATCATTGCCCAAAACAGCGCTTTCGCGCCCCTGCCGGACCTGGTCATGATCATCGACGTCCCGGTCAGCCTGGCTCTCGAACGTATCAGGAACAACCGGGAAAACATAGACCATCTGTTCGAGAACGCCGCTTTTCTGGAAGGAGTCAGGAAGAATTACCTGAAGCTTTCCGGTCCGAACCTGGTGAAACTGGATGGCTCGGGAAATCTCGAACAGGTCTTCGACCTGGTCAAAGCCGTTTTCCGGGAACGTTTTCAAGGCCGCCCGGAAGATTGACAAGCAACGGGCTTTGTTGTATTATTAGCATTCAAATCAGGAGGATTAGACTAAATGGCCAATCACAAGTCGGCGATACGCAAGCACAACCGCGACGAGAAGCGCAGAATGATCAATAAAATGAACCGCTCCAAGATGAAGAACCGCATCAAGCTGCTGCGCCGCCAAGCCGCTGAAGGCAATACCGAGAAACTGCAGGAACTGTTTCCGAAAGTGGTCTCCATCATAGATAAATCCGTCACCAAGGGCACCATTCCGCACAACACCGGATCCCGCTACAAATCAAGGCTGCACAACCTGGTCAGGAAGGCCGGTATCGAAGTCTGATACCGTCTTATGGTCCTGCCCAGGGGCTATCTCTCAAACAGCCAGATCAACTGCTATCTCGAATGCCCGCTCAGGTACCGCTTTATTTACATTGAAAACCGGGTTCTCCCCATAAACGATTACGTATTCCTGGGCAGTGTCTTTCACAGCGCCGCAGAAAACTATTTCAACGAGCGCATCAAGGGAAACCGGCCCGACCTGGGGCTTTGCCGGGATTTCCTGCTCAAGGCTTTTGAACATCAACAGCAGGAAGAGCAGGTGCTGTGGACCAGGCCGGCCGACCAGGTCCGGGCCGCAGGTCTCGCTTTTATAGAAGCTTTCGTAACAGCCGTCGGAGAAAAATCGCGTCCCATGATGGTGGAGAAGGAACTGCAGGTGGAAATCCCCGGCACCCAAGTCCAGTTCAAGGGAGTCATAGACCTGGTCGAAGAAGACTTTGCCCTGGTTGATTTGAAGACCAGCAACCGCAAGTGGAACGGCATTTCGGGATACCGTTCCAGGCAGATGTTCTATTACAAGTTCCTTTTCGAACATTCCTTTGCCTCTTCGGTGTCAGGACTGCGATTCGAAGTTCTTTCCGGATCACCGAACCATGTGCTGCACCAGAGTATCCCGGTGCAGGCTTCGGGAGATGATGTTCAGGCCGCATTGGATTTGGCCCTCAAAGTCGCCTCCGATATAAGCGCCGGCATATTCCCGGCGCGCCCGGACTGCCGCCTGCGTTACTGCGAATTCCGGGCGGAGTGCCGCAAAGAAATGGACAGTTCATATTACTGTTGAACAGGAGGAAACGTGAAACTCTTACGTCGATCCAGGAAAAACCGGGTTATAGCAGGTATCTGCGGCGGGCTGGCCGAATACTTCGGCATTGATCCGGTCATGGCCCGGGTGATCTACGTGGCCGTCTCCGTACTCAGTATCGCTTTTCCCGGAATCCTGATTTACCTGATCCTCTGGGTCATCATTCCCAACGCCGAAGCCTGAAAGCACCTTTTCCGCCAGGGGGCTTCATTCCGGAAATCTTTCCGGCAGGATTTTTCTCATTTCATCTATCTTCCAGAGAGCCAGGGATTTATCGGCATAAGCACCCTGTTCTTCCGTACACTCTTCAGTGATGATTTTCAGAGGCCGGGGCAAATTGAACGGCGGTTTTTCCAGGTTAAGCACCCGCCATTGACCGGTGACGATGTCGTGATTCTTCTTTCTTTCCGGGAAAGTAGTGGTGAGCAGGTATTTTGATTCACTTCGGCATATATTCCGAAGCGCCTTGAATACATCGGCAAAAGAAAAATGGACCAGGCAGTCCCGGCAAAAAACCAGGTCGACTCGAGGCAATTCATCCCCGATCAGGTCCAGTTTCAGGAAGCTTATTCCCGACTTTTCATGGTGTTTTCTGTTGTTTTCGATGATTTCAGCGACTATGTCCGCTCCGGTGTAGGCCACGCCCCGCCATTCCAGTTTATCCATCCAGTGAAAATCCCCGCAGGGTATGTCCAGTATGCTTGCCGCCCGAAGCTCCTCCAGCAGTTTCGGCAGTTCCCGGATTATAGCTCCTGTTTGCGCGGCAGCCGAGCCGGTTCCGGAAACCGAATCCCGGCCGCCCCAGTAGTTTTCCCGATATATCGTGCTGAACACCTGCTCACAGTCTTTTCCGCCCAGGCGCACCCTGAAATAATGCCGGCGCAAGCACCTGGCCAAATCCGACAAAGGGGTAATTCTGCGTAAAACGCTTTTAAGCTTGCTCACCTGATCCTCAGGATCGGAGCTTTGGCCCGGGTTTCTTTTTTCGGTTTTTTTTCTTCTGTACCGAATAACCGAAAAAACCCTTTTCAACGCCCAGCTGGTAATACTTACCGTGGCCGTAGCAGATCGGTTTGATGGCGGCGAAGTCAAAAGCGCCTTCCCGGTCGATATACCCGTCCCTGACCCGCACGGAAACTATTTCGGCCGTGAACTGGTCGTGGGAACCCAGCGGCCTGATTTCCCTGACCCGGCATTCGATGTTGACCGGGCATTCCCTGATCAGGGGCGCATCCACCTGCAAGGCGGCTTCCGCCGACCAGCCGCAATGAGCGAATTTGTCGTAATCACGCCCCGATTTGACTCCGCACCAGTCGACTTTTCTGACCATCGCGGCAGTGGGAAAATTGATCACGAAGGCACCGCTTTCCTTTATCAGGCCATGGGAATGACGCTCCGGCCGAATCGACACGTAACAAAGCGGGGGTTCACTGCAGATTATCCCCGTCCAGCAGACGGTTATCACATTGGCTCTCCGCCCCGGCGCCCGGCAGGACACCAGGACACAGGGCAAGGGATAGAGAGTCGTTCCGGCCGGCCAGGTCACCCTGCTTAAAGAATCACGCCCCATGGATTTATCCTTTGCAGCCGGTTCAGTTGCAATTCTCGACCGACTCATTGTGTGTCTCCTTTGCTTGATCCCAATTTAATACTGCTGGTGAAGCAGCTTGAACGGGCCGAGTAACAACGGGTAAAAACATTGAAGCCATGTTTCCTCAGGAAAACCCACATATGATCTTAAAACAACCCGGAGCGAAAAACAAGCTCAGGTAAAGGCCGGGAAATGACCGGGAACAGCGCCGTGAAGAATGCACATAGTTCGCCGGCAAAACAAACGTGGTTTCTTGAAATTCCGTTGAAACTGGCATAGAGGTATGCTATATTTTTTTACTATGACCAGAGAACTGACACTCACAGTATTCTCACTTGTCAAATCCCGCTTCGAAGAACCCTGCCATGATTGAAGTATCCGTCAAATCACATTAAGGAGAACGAAGATAATGGCAAAGAAAATCCTGACCATGTTGTCTGAGTACGGGTATTGGGGAGAAGAACTGCTGGGGCCTCTTGAAAAGCTTGAAAAGGCCGGATACGAGTTGATCTTTATGACAGCCAGGGGGAAACGCTCCCATGCCCTGCCGCCGAGCATGGACCACACCTACGTCGACCCGCCCCTGGGTAAACCCGTCACCTCCAAAGAAACGGCTGAAAAAGTGCGGGCCCTGGATGCAACCACCAAGCTGGACAATCCGCTTAATCTCTCGGAATGGTTTCCGGAACGCCCCTATTTCAGCGCCCCGGATTTCCTCCGCAAGCTGGAAAAATACTATGAGGACGTTAAAAAGGCGCAGAAGGAACTTGATGAGTTCGAAGGTCTTCTGCTGGTCGGCGGCAGCGGGCCGCTGGTGGACATGGTTAACAACCAGCGCCTGCACGACGTCATCCTCGGTTTTTACCAGAAGGACAAACCGATCGCGGCTGTCTGTTACGGGGTAGCCTGCCTCGTCTTTGCCCGTGACCTGAACGAGCGCAAATGCATCATTGCCGGCAAGCATGTGACCGGCCACTGTGTCGAATACGATTATCATGACGGTACTGGCTTCCTGAACACGGACTTCGTCATAGGTCCTCCGCCTTATACCCTGGAGTACATGCTGCGTGATGCTGTAGGCCCTGCCGGGCAGTACCACGGAAACTTCGGCAAGGAAACATCGGTCATCGTCGATTATCCTTTTATCACGGCCCGATCCAATCAATGTTCGTATGAGTGCGGAGAAAAATTCGTCGAGGTTCTCACAGGAGGACTGAAACGGTATGGCTGGTAAACCGGGTCGCTTCAAGATCATAGAACAGTTCCTAGCCGACGGCATGACCCACATGTTCGGTAATCCCGGCACCGTGGAGCAGGGATTCCTGGATGCGTTGCGCGATTATCCGGACATGCGGTATATCCTCGCCCTGCAGGAAAGCGTGGCAGTACTTATGGCGGATGGTTATGCCCGGGCATCACAAAAACCCGCGCTGGTGCAGCTGCACAGTTCGCCCGGGATCGGTAACGGTGTAGGGGCTCTTTATCAGGCGAAACGGGGCCATGCCCCGCTGGTCGTTATCGGCGGAGATGCCGGGGTGAAGTACATGAACATGGACGCGCAGATGGCCAGCGATCTCGTTGCCATGATGGCGCCAGTCACCAAATATGCAACCCTGGTGACTGATTCCCGTTCACTGCTGCGAACCCTGCGCCGGGCCGTCAAGATAGCCGCCACTCCGCCCATGGGGCCGGTTTATGTCTGCCTGCCAATGGATGTACTCGACGAACTGAATGATGAACCGGTCTTCCCTTCCCCTATTCCCTCCACTCGTGTACGCCCTGAAGAGGCCCTGGTGGAAGAGGCAGCCGAACTGCTGGGTAAGGCAATAAAACCAATGATCTTTATGGGAGATGGCGTTGCCTGGTCCGGTGCTTGCCGGGAGCTGGCCCGCGTGGCTGAGCTGCTGGGCGCTGAAGTTTACGGCGCTGACGTCGGAGACTTCAATATGGACTATACCCATCCACTTTATCAGGGAATGACCGGACACATGTTCGGAGCCGCCAGCCTGCCGCTCACCCGCAAAGGGGATGTCAATCTGGTGGTGGGCACGTACATGCTGCCTGAAGTCTTTCCGGAACTGGGCGATATTTATGCTCCAGGCGCAAAGGTGATCCACCTTGATCTCAATGCCTACGAGATTGGGAAGAACCATCGGGTTGACCTGGGCATTGTCTGCGATCCGAAACTCTCCCTGCAGGTACTGGCCGATGCGCTGGAAACGCGGATGAGTGCTGAACGGAAAACGGCGGCGCAACAGCGCTGTGCGGAGATCGCAAAGAACAAACAGGAGCGAATTGATACTGAAACCGCGCAGGATGATGTTTTATCCGGAAAGGTATCGTTGAGCATGGCGGATTTTGCGCAGGAGCTTTCTCAGCAGCTCCCGGAGAACAGTATTATCTTTGATGAGGCCCTGACCAGTTCACCAGCGCTGACGCGCTATCTTCCGCCGAAAGTCCCGGGCGGTTATTTTGTCACCCGCGGCGGTTCGCTCGGAGTGGGAATCCCGGGTGCACTGGGCGCAAAACTGCGGCATCCGGAAAAAACGGTGATAGGCTTTACCGGAGACGGCGGCAGTATGTACACGATCCAGGCATTGTGGTCAGCGGCAAGGCATAACATCGACGCCAAGTTCGTTATCTGCAATAACGGTGTGTACAAACTGCTGGAGCAGAACATCGATGTTTACCGGCAGGAGCGCTCACTGGAACCTCATGATTACCCGGAAGGATTCGGGCTGCGGCATCCATCCATCGATTTCGCCGCACTGGCGCAGTCTATGGGAGTAAAAGCTCTGCGGGTGAAAACCAGGGAAGAAGCAAGGCCGGCAATTCAACAGATGCTGGCGCACGACGGCCCTTTTCTGATAGATCTGGTACTAGTCAATTAAGGAGAGTATGATGATCCATCAACTGATCTTTGCCAGTCCGAAACCGGGTATGACGGAACAGGAGTTCCAGAAATACTGGGTCGAAACCCACGCCGTGAATTTTGCCGGCAAGATCCCCCAGATACGGAAGTACATGATCGATACCAGGGTCCCGCTTCCGGGCGAAACAGGTGAGCCGCTTTTCAGCGGTATCGCCGAGATCTGGCTGGAGAACGAAAAGGAACAGATAGAGTCCCTGCAGAGCAAAGAGTTTTTACAGGGGGCACGCCTTGACGAGCCCAACTGGGCGGCATTCTGGAAAACACTGGTGCTCGATACCGATGCCCACGTGATCATCGAAGGGCCTGCGCCGGCAAAAGGCCAGCCCTGGATAAAACATCTTACGCTGTACAAACGCAAAGAAGGGATGAAACTGGCTGATTTCCGTGCCTACAGCCTGGGGAAACACGCTGAGCTGGAATCCAGGCTGCCGGGACTGAGGCGTTATCTGCAATGTCATACGCGCGACTCGTGGTACGGCTTCGGCGAGCCGCGGTTTGACTGTGTCAGCATGGTGTGGTTCGATTCGGTCGAAGCGCTTGCCGCCGCGCAGTGTTCACCCGAATGGCGGAAGGCCCGGCTGGATCACGCGAACTTTGCTGAACTCAAGTACGTTTTCCCAGTCATGGCGGCACGGGAACACTGGATCATCGGCCCCGAAGCAAGATGATTCCCGGGAGAGGAGAATAATTGTGGGTAAGACACTTTTAAAAGATTTTCTGGAGGCAGTGGCGAACGGTGACGGAACGGCGGCCGCGGCACTGATAAGGGCGGGCGCAAACGTCAATGCCCGGGATCCGGAGACGGGATTGACCGCCCTGATGACCGCGGCCGGGCGCGGTAACGCGGCAATGGTCAAGCAGCTGCTCGCGGCCGGCGCAGATGTTCATATGATCGACCCGCGCGCCGGAGCCTCGGCGCTTCACAAGGCATGCCAGTCCGGCAACATTGAAACTGTGAAGCTGCTGGTGGAGGCAGGAAGCTTCCTCAATCTGCAATCGGCCACAACAGGCCACACTCCCCTCATCGATGCCATCTGGTACGCATATCCGGATATCGTCGAATACCTGCTTGCCTTGGAAACCGGCCTGAACCTTCATACCAGTTACGGTTTCACGCTGCTTGATCATGTCAATTATGCGCTCAAGACGACGTCGGTCGGCAAAGAACGCTTTCTGAAAATCCAGCAGAGCATTGAGCGCAGACAGGCGGCCGACAGGGAAAAACTGACATCGCAGAAGCTGCTTGCCGCCGTGCTCGCCAAAGATCCTGCTGCGGTTCGGCGGGCGATCAAAGAGGGGGCGGATCTGGAATGCCGCGCTCCCATGACCAATTCGTTTGACGACGGCTACACACCGCTGTTGATAGCGGCGCGCGAGGGGCTTGTCGATATCGTAAAAGAACTGCTGGAAGCAGGGGCGAACCCGAATGCCACGGATGCCGTGTTTGTTGCCGTTCCTTTACATAAGGCGACCTATCACGGCTACCTGGATATAACGGAAGTGCTCGTAAAACACCCGGGCGTCGATCTCGACTTTCAGGGCGCGACCAACGGCTACACCCCTCTGCACGATGCTCTCTGGCACGGTTACTGTGATTGCGCGCAGGTGTTGATAGATGCCGGCGCCAGCCTGCAGATCAGGGCGCATGACGGCGCCAATGCCCTGGATATCGCCGTTAAGAACCTCGGAGAGGACCATGCTCTGGTTATTTTGCTGCGCAAAAAGATGGGACGCTAATACCGCTGGTATCTGAAGGAGAAAAAAGATGCTTTTATATTTGCAGATGCGCTGGAAAATTGACGGAAAGATCACGCTGGAAGAACTCTGGAGGAAAGAAGTGAGCGAGGCTGAACATGCCTTGACGCCGACCAACCCGGTTAAGCTGGTCGGCTTATGGAAGGTTGCCTCACAACGCAGGGTTATCGCGGTCGTCGACGCTCCCTCGGCCGACGACATGGACCGGGAGACCTTCTGTCTTCCCCTTGCCGAGTACCTTGAGTTGGAACAGGTATTGCCCCTGCGGGAATACAGCTCATTTATCGAAGATTGCAAAAAGGGATTCAAGGATTTTTAAGGAGATATCACCATGTTGTTTTTTATTCAGATGCGTTGGAATATCGACGGACGGATCAGCCTGAATGAACTCTGGGAAAAAGAAGTGGCTGAGGCCACGCATATCCTTAATCCCTCCAATCCGGTCAAACTGGTGGGAATATGGAAGGTAGCTTCACAGCGGCGGGTCATTGCCGTTGTTGACACGCCCAGTGCCGAGGCACTGGACCGCAACACCTTTACATTGCCTCTGGCGGACTACCTGGAGATCGAGCATGTATGGGCGCTTCGGGAGTATGCCCCTTTTATCGAGGATTGCAAAAAAGGTTTCAAGTTTTAATCAGCAAACAGAGGTGCGCCGATGAGCCTGAAGGGAAAGAAGATCGCCGTTCTTTTGGAAAGCGACTTTTACGAAAAGGAGATTTTTTACTATCAGCAGCGTTTCGCCGAGGAAGGCGCTGAACTGCATTTCCTGAGCCGCCTCTGGGGACAGCCGCAGCTCACGTTTACCGGGCACGAGTACAAAGCGCCGCTCGTATGCACTGAGAGCTTTGAGTTGATAGATGATGCGGCGCTCAGGCAATTTGCCGCGCTTATCGTGCCGGCCGGATACGTTGCCGACCGCCTGCGTTATACCGAGGACGTTCACAGGATTCCGCCGGCTGCCGCCTTACTGCAGCGGGCATTTGCCGACAAGAACATCATCAAGGGGATTATCTGCCACGGCCTGTGGCTTGCCGCCCCGGTGCCTGAACTGGTCAAAGGCCGCAGGCTGACCGTTCACAACAATCTGCTGGGTGATGCCCGCAACATGGGCGCGTTATACGTCGACGATGATGTAGTGGTGGACGGCGACCTGGTCACGGCGCGTACCGGCGGACACTGCGCTCTGTTCGCCCGCACCATCATCAATCTGCTGTCCGCACGATAAAAAACCGGGAGAAAGGCCATGCCCTGCCGTGACAAGTCACTTCAGGAAGCAGGTGAAAAAGACACCATGCGTACCGAGGCCTTCAGTGACGGTGTCTTTGCCATTGCCATCACCCTGCTCGTACTGGACCTGAAGGTGCCCCCCCTTCACCTGCTATCGGAAGGGAAAACCCTGGCTTCCTTCCTTAAGGAGCAGTGGCACGCCTACCTGGCCTTCACTGTCGCCTTTGCCAACATCCTGATAATGTGGGTGTGCCATCATAACATTTTCACCCGGATCAAGAAGACCGACGGTGTCTTCATGTACATCAACGGGCTCCTCCTGTTTACCGTTACCATCATGCCGTTTTCCGCCTCCCTGCTTTCCGAGTACATTCGCACCCCGCATGCCGGCATTGCCGGGGCCGTGTTCGCGGGAACAATTTTCCTCAACTGCCTGTCCTTCAACCTGCTCTGGAATTATGCCTCGTGGAGGCGACGCCTGGTGGGCAAGGACATTCATCCGCAGGTCATCCGCGAAATCAGGAACAATGGGTTCATCGGCCTGCCGTTCTATATCGCTGCCGTCTTTATCGCCTTTTTCAGCCCTTTCCTGAGTATTGCCATCTGCACCGGGATGGCCGTGTTCTTTGCCGTTAAAGGGACAATTCAGCACCTGGGCCCAGGAGAGAAATAACTGGAATACAAGTCAGCCGACGAACCTGACTCCTGATTACACTACATTCAGTAACAGCAGAATACACTCAGTCAAAGGTAGGACGGCCTTACAATCAGTTGAAGAAGAATTCGATCAGCAGTTGTTTTCAGACCGTGAACTTTTCCACCAGGTTCTTCAGTTTTTCGGCTTCCGCGGCCA
>CAYWEM010000022.1:0-37271 GCA_964457225.1 uncultured Clostridia bacterium | reverse complement strand
GTAAGTTGAAGCTTAAATTATAACGGAAGATGTCAAGATGGCAAGCACCGTCCCCCCCTGCCCTCCCACCGAAGAAGAATTGATCGAGCTACTCGATGAGGGGATCACGAAAGAGCCGGTGGTGGGCTTAAAGAGCCAGAAGGGCAATGTGTTTGAGGCCCGGCTCAAACTGGATGAATACGATTACAAGGTGCGCCTGCATAAGACCGAAACAAAAGAAAGCAACGGGGATGGCGATGCGGCCGGGGATGGGAGTGAGGAGTGAAAATTGTAGCTTAGTCATATAGAAATAACCTTAAAGTATTATTAATTAATACTGAATTAGACAGCATTTTTCCTATTAAATAATCATGCTACGAAATGACATGCTTTGCGCCTATTGACTTTTAGTTTGGATCATGTTAATCAACTTGTGGTTTCTAGAAACCATATTTTAAGAAAGGAGAGAAAAAAATGAAAAAACTGCAAAGCGTGTTGTTGGTCCTGCTATTAGCTGCCGGAACTATAACCGGCGTTGTGGCATTGACGACTGAACATCTTGAAGCGGGAGCCAGGTTTGGCACTCTGTATGAGATTGAAGAGCTTAATTTTGAGTGGTGTTGCACTTTCTGCCCGGCAAGTAGCTGTGTTATTGTAACGCCGTAACCTAACTTGTAAATTGATTTAAAAGAGGATGGGAAGAAATATCCCATCCTCTTTTATAATGGAGATAAATAAATGAAAATACGCTCGATTAGTGTATTATTATGTGTCGCAATGTTGATGATGAATATGATATTTGCTGATAATTATATTGATAAATTGATAATAAAACCTGATGGTGATGCAATCGAAATAAACAATCACGAACTGGTTTTTCCTATAAATTATGAAATTGGCCGAAATAGTGAGATGATTGTTCTGGATCAAAAAAACGAGCAGTATCAATTTCATTGGAAAAAACCAGATGCCTCATGGCAACGCTTGATTGGCAAGGGAATTGGGCCAGGAGAAGCTATTGCCGTTTTCGATTTTATATGGAACAAGAACGAAAGTGAATTAATAATTTTGGCTAAGGCTCAGTTGAATAAGGTTTTTACATTTTCACTAGCCAATTCCGGTTATTGGGAAATAGAAAATGAGAAGAATGTCCGCTCAGTTTACAATGGATTCTATATTTCAAAAGGAATCGAAGGAAACTGGATTATTGGTGGAATAGGTTCAACCATGACTGATGATCGAGATCCATTCGGACAATATTCACTGTTTTTGACAGATAATGATTTCAACTTTTCAAAGGGATTGTTTAAGTTGAGTGAAACTCTATCAGAAGTGCATCCAGAAAAAAAAGATAAACATAATGATTGGATGGGAATATTTTTAGTTTTCCAAAGTGGTTTTCAACAATTCCAAACACAAGAAAGAGTGTTTCAGGTATGGTCGAGATCAACAAAAGTGATGTGGTATGAACCGAAAAGCGGTAAGAAAGGTTCTTTCTATTTAAATGGCCCAAACCACAAACCGATCGAGTACGAATCGGAAATGAAACAAGCCAGGTTAGAAGGAAAGGCCGTTTTCAACAAACGCTACGGGGCTCGGATTCGCAATTATTCAAGAAATTTGATACTGGGAGGCGATAATGATCACTTACTATTGATGTATACCTGCGGGGAAAAAGATCAATTCACAACAATCGTTGAAGGGGTTGTATCTGATAATACAGGAAAACAAATCGGCACTGGAAAGATCACTTTAGCACCAACCGAAACCGGAAAGTTGTCTTATGACGGTGAACGCCACCTGCTATATCATCTTTACGAAGATATTGACAAAGAAGGCCGATGGCTGCTACAGACTTATCGTCTTTCTTGGCCGAAAAATTAATAAAGAAATTGAAGAGTCAAAATGGGAAAAAATAAATATATCATGCCAATCCTCTCAATAATGGCTTTTGTGGCCGTTATGTGGGGTTTGTGGAGCAGTTATAAATTAGCAAACAAACCAATTTGGCAACGGCCGCTTCAAATTCCAATTGAAAAATACTCTGATCGCAATCAGATCAACCCAACACTTTACTTAATTGTGGTTTTTTCAAGACAAGGATGTATCAGCTGTTTACAACAGATACAATTTCTGAGTCAGCTTGATGATAACTTTGTGTTAATCGGAGCGGTGCCTGATAAAGAACTTAATGATATAGATTTTTTTAAGGCTCTGGGTATATCAATTCCCCTTATTGGCTATTCCACTCTTCGAGGTTGGACACCTCCTATAAATCCTTCAATTATTGGTGTTAATTCAGAAGGCGCACCGCTATTTACAATTCCTCTTCTTGGAAGAATAGACACAGTCATTGAATTACTCATGGAAAACTACAATATGCTTTGGCCTTTCTTAGTTAAAGGTGCAAATTAACTCTATTAAATGCCCGATATGAGATGGTCTTGCTTGTCAAGACAGAAAAAGGCCGGGCCTTAAGGTGGAATCTCCAGTTGTCCATTTTAACCGGCAAGCCTTTCCAGGCCATTACGATATACCCAATCGGGAGTCAGGTAATCTAAGGACTGGTGTGGCCTTTTCGTGTTGTAATCAAGAAAAAAGCCTTTTCTGTTTCTCCCCGGTCATTGAAAATGATCAAGCGCCCTTTCCCCTGGGTTTCATCGATAACTGAAACCTGGCCAAGAAATCTGCCGGCATTCAAAACAAAGATATCACCTCCCAGATAAAACGATTTAAGCCGGAAGGTTTCCATTTCACTCAGGTCCGGAAAAATCCTGGCAATTCGACGATTTTTAACATCATAGCTATAGAGAATATTTCCTTCAAGTCGTAAAGAAATTATAGCAAGAAAATCTCCCGGCCCATGGCCTGATCGCCCGATACGACCGAGGAAGCGCCCCTGCCTGTCATAACGAGCCACAAAATGTCCCCCGGAATCGCCTACGTAAACCTCGCCTTCAGAGCTGATAGTAGCTGCTAATATTCTAAAGAAAGTATAATCTTCTCGATTATCACCGATACTTCGAATCAGTTCAAAGCGGAATTCCGCCGGCAGTGAAATCGAAAGGAATAAGATAAGTAATACCAGGCAGACCGAACTCTTAATTGCATTTACTGTAAATCGAATTCCAGGTGTTGACAGGCCGGACATCTAGTTACCTTTTTGGGCATAAACAGCTATTTGATACTCATCATCAACCATCATACTTACATAAAACAACAGTTTTCCATTTTTTTCAGTAACAGCGAAAGCACCTCCTATACCTCGCCCGAATGAATCATCTGGATTCACTTTAATTACGTGTTTTCCCGATAATTCAAGTGACTTTGCATTGTAAGCTAAGATTGAGACTTCATTATCAACTTCCTTTTTACCGAGATTCCAAGAGCTTTCAAATAAATAGAGAGTATTATTGTACAAATAGGCATCAACAAATAAACTATCAGATATAACACGGGCATCTGGTTTTTCTAGATCAATCCCCTGCTTAAACCATATTTCTTTGTGTTTATCCACAACCAAGGCTCCTTTTTTACCAAAATCCTTGGTGACATTTATTTCCCGCAGTTTTTCTCCTGATAAAGAGTACTTGACGATTTCACCAAAGTACGCATTTAAATGATACAGGCAATTATCACTCCCCAATAACATACCACCGTTAACTCGTTTCTCTACTTCAAATGGACTCATACCCTTAAATTTTTTGTAATCAGGTTTATAGGATTTGTCACCGAATTCCCCGGCAAGCTCCCCGTTTTTTTCAAAAACATTTATTAGATGCGGCTTTTCAGGAACAGGGTTCAATAAATAAACCTTGTCATTTTTATAAACAAAATTTCTGTTTGGTGAAAACACACGAAATTTAGTTACAAACTCTCCAGTTAATTTAAAAAATGAGACTCCTGTTTCATCAATAACAGCTATTTCATCTTTGCTAACATTTGCGTTTACCGGCAAAATCAGTTCCCCCGGGCCTTCGCCATGCCCACCTATCATTCCTGCCAGACCAAGCTCTGATGCAATATTGAAGAGATAGATCTTGTGATCGAAATTGACAACAGCAGCCAACAGATTACCCTGGATGCGAATGTCAGTCACCCAGCGA
This sequence comes from uncultured Clostridia bacterium, assembly GCA_964457225.1. GTDB lineage: Bacteria > Acidobacteriota > Aminicenantia > UBA2199 > UBA2199 > CAYWEM01. Next base: position 33,186 of record CAYWEM010000022.1, on the reverse strand, counting down.
AAAAAATCATCGTCCTCAGTTTTGGGGTAAAAATCGACTTTTTTTAAATAATTATCACTAGCAAAAACGATTCCCGAAACAAATAACAATACTACTGAAATGATCAGGCCCGGCCGGAACAGCTCTTTTTTGCGGCAGTCCCGGAAATTGCGATTTTTTCCACTTTTTTCTGCTTGTCTCATATAAGCATCTCCCATTTATTCTGAAATTGTAATAATTGCTGAACTTGCAGTCAAGTTGTTTTTTTGTAAATAAGTCCCAAATGAACTGAAATCGATGAATCAGGCGCTTAAAGCGGATTCAAAAAAGGACATGTTCAGTGGATCCTGGCCGGCCGCAGGCTGTAAAATGACGGCGAAAATGACGTGGACGTCCCCATGGCGGATGCTAATTATTCGTCCCGGGCGACAGGCGATATCTGTATTCGTATATTTTCTTTTCCCGATACGAATCGATTATGAAAAGGCGTTCATTGTACAGATAAATGGAATCACAAAACACCGAGAGTCTTTTCGCCGCAACAACTCTGCCTTCCCTGTTGAAAACCAGCAATCTGAATCTGTCCGTACTGCCGGGGTAATCTTTGGATTTTACCGTTCTCCGATTTCCTTCTTTATCTCCGACCAACCAGACGATTTCATTCTGATTCATCGGCCTGGTCGTGGCAACTAAAAAAACATCGCCGTTGCGATCATCGACAGCAATGGCACTGCAGACATTGCTCCTTTTTTCACCGGCGGAAAGCAGAGTTATTGAATTTTGCCGCATTTCCACCCGGTCAGAAGGAAAAGGAACTTCGTAAGTAACGGAAAGCAGGACTTCTCCCTTGGATGAGATGGATTGAAAAAAAGGTGTCGCGTAATACGCGAAATACACTTTCGCCTGCTTATCAATGGCAATCAGTAACTCTTCGGGTTGTTTTAATTCGCTTGATTCAACAAAGGGGCGAACACCCAGGAAACGCAGAAACCGGCCTTCCCGGTTATACAATGCCAGCACGGTCTTGTTTTCAGCACTCATGGCTGGACTGTAAACCGCAACTTCATTTCCGGCCCATGATGCGACTAAGCTGGGATAGCCATGCTCTATTTTAAAACTTGATATATAGGTCCAATCGGAACTCATGATTTGAACTCTATTATTATCAGATTCCGCAACCAGCATGTTGTTCTGTTGATCAAAGTCAAGAGATAACGGGGTTAACAAATCTCCCGGCCCCTGACCTTTTCCGCCGATGGTTTTTATGTATTTACCACTGAGATTGAAGACCTTGATGGCATGCTGACCGGAATCCACGACATGCAAAAGATCGTTGTTGACAACGACAGCACTGGGTATCTTGAAAAACTGTTCCGGGTCATCGGCATCATCAGCGTTCCAGACCCTGATCAACTCCAAATCAATCCTGCCCTCTACTGAATCGATTTCCTTCAAGGTGTTGTTCACCAGGATTGAAGATGAAGTCAAAATCAAGGAAGAAGAGAATAAAAACAAAACAAAAATGGCTCCTTTACACATTGCGCAAAGAGTAAAAAATGTTTTTTTCCGGCGGCATGATGAATGACTGTTCCCAGGTTTGCGCATGATCGGACATCCTCCCTTTGACAGTACTTGCATAATGATATACCAAAGCACAGGCCCGCACAAATCGAATGAGAATCACCATTTTTCATTAATTCCGAATCTTCCCAGGAGAGCAATTTTTCAAGCAGCTTACCGGTGTGGGACAAAAGGTCCCTGATCCCCCAGCAAAATAAACAACCTTGCGGTTCTTCTTTCAATCACTGCGCAGGGCGATTATCGGATCCAGGCTGGCCGCCTTGCGGGCCGGATAAACACCGAAAACCAGGCCCATGAGGGCGGAAAACAGGTAGGCCGTCACCACCGCATCCCAGGAAATTACCATGTTCCAGTCGGTAAAATGGCCCAGAATCAATGCGGTCAGGACACCCAAGACCACGCCGAAAGCGCCGCCGCCGAGGCTGAGCAGGGATGATTCCAGCAGGAATTGCACGGTGATATTACCACGGGTGGCCCCGACGGCCATGCGCAGGCCGATCTCCCGGGTCCGTTCACGGATGGCGATGAGCATAACGGCCAGGATGCCGATGCCTCCGACCAGCAGAGAGATTCCGGCAATGGCGGCGATCAGCAGGGTGAAAGTTTCCGCTGTTTCCTTTTCAGCATCCAGAAGATCGATCTGGTTCTGAATGGTGAAATCATCCGGCAGATTCCTTCTGCTGAGCCGATGCCGATCCCGAAGCAGATCGCGGATCATCGTCTCGACCCTCTTCATCTCATCGACCCGGTCGATATCTATACTGATCGAAGCAAGATAATCCAGGTTGAACAGGCGGCGCAAAGCGGTACCCAGGGGCACGATGATCTGGTCATCCTGATCGACTCCGTTTAGGTCCACTCCTTTCGGCTCAAGCGTGCCTGCGACCACAAAGGGAACCGCTCCAACCCGCAGGGTTTCACCGATGGGATCCCGGGAGCCGAACAGAGCCCGGGCCGAAGTTTGACCCAATACCGCCACCCGGCGGAAGGCCCGTTCATCCCTGGACGTGAACAGTTCACCCCGGGAAAGCGAAAAATTTCGTTGTTCAAAATAGTCGGAATCAGCACCGACAATAAGAGTTTGCAGGCTGTAATACGTCGAGCGGACCGCCATCCTGCGACTCTGCAGGCCAACGGCGCGAACGATCCGGGGTGACAGCGAGCGAATCGCTTCTACATCAGCGGGCTTGAGTGTCGTCACCTGGCCACTCTGCTGATTGCGCCCCGCCGATTTCACCACCTGCCCGGCATTGACGATGATCAGATTGGTACCCATGGCCTGGATGCGTCCCAAAACCTCTTGCTGGGCTCCCCTACCGATGGCGCTCATGACAATGACCGAGGAAACGCCGATGATGATGCCCGCAAGCGCCAGTACGGTACGCAGTTTATGGGCCAGCAACTGCGTCCGGGAGATACGGAGGCTCCGGGCGATCTTCATTGTCAGTCCATGATATGGATCAGGATCTCAGGGCTTCAACCGGGGGCAGTGCCGCCGCTTTTTGGGCTGGGTGGAGGGCCGAGAGTAATCCGGTGATGCCGGCAGAAACGAGTCCCAGAACCAGGGCTTCCCAGGACAGCGAAGCAGGCAGTTCGGTGAAACGCTGCATTATGAACACGCCGATCCAGCCCAGCAGGACGCCGATCAGGCCGCCGGTAACGGTCAGGACAAGAGTCTCCAGAATCACCTGATCACGAACATCCCGGCTGCGGGCTCCCACGGCCTTGCGCAGGCCGATCTCCTTCTTCCTTTCATTGACCGAAATCAGGGTGATGTTGGCGATGACCACGGCTCCGGCAATCAAGGACAGCGCGGCAACGAGAATCAGAAAGAGGTTGAAGGTTCCGGCCACCTTTTCAGCCATGACCGTGACTTCGGTTGGGGTGGTGATGGTAAAATCATCCGGACTGCCTTCAGCCAGGCCGTGTCGCTCTCGCAGAACCGCCCGTATGGCCTGGCCGGCGGAGTCCATATCGGCAGCAGATTTCAGCAGGATCTTGATGCCGGCGAGGTAATCGACATTGGCCACCCGGCGCAAATAGGTCGTCAGGGGAATCTTGACCCGGTTGTCCATGTCCCCGCCGCCCGGGCTGGTGCCTTTGGCCTTCAGTATGCCCTTGACCCGGAACTGCACCTGGCCCACCATGATCATCTTCCCAACCGGATTTTCATCTCCGAACAGGGCGGTTTTCACAGTCGGTCCAAGCAAACAGACCCGATTCATTGAAGCCATGTCTTCATCGGTAATAAAATCGCCGACAGCGGCATCCCAATCCCATACCCCGGCCCAGCTCGGCGTAACCCCGAACAGTGCTGCCGAAGCCGAAGCATCCCGGTACTTGATCTCGACTGCACTGCGACGATTGAACGGAGCCACATCGGCAACCCAGCGGACTTCTCGGAGGATGTGTTCAGCATCACTGGGCTTGAGACTGGTCGTCGCCTGTGCGGTGCTGCTGCGTCCACTGTCCCGGCTGGCACCAGCAAATACCATCATACTGTCAAGGCCGAATTTCTTCACCCGTTCCGCCACCCTGTCCCTGGCCCCCAGAGCGGCCGAAACGATCAGGGTCAATGCAGTAATACCGATGACGATACCGATCATCATCAGAAAACTGCGTAACTTGTTTTTTATCAGGCTGGAAAAGGCACTTTTCATCAATCTGCTTTTCTTCATGCTTTAATTCTCCGGGGAGGAATCATTCGGCTCATCCGACTGGATTCGGCCGTCGGCAATCCTAATGATCCGCTTGGCACAGGCCGCGATTTCCGGCTCGTGCGTAATCAGAACAACGGTTCGTCCCGAACGGTTCAGCTCGGTGAACAGGGCGATGATTTCCTGGCTGGCCCGGGTGTCAAGGTTACCTGTCGGCTCGTCGGCGAAGATTATTTCCGGTTGATTGACCAGGGCCCGGGCGATGGCCACCCGTTGCTGCTGACCGCCGGACAGTTCGCCGGGCAGATGGTTCATTCGATCTTCCAGGCCAACTGCTATCAGGGCTGTGCGCGCCTTTTCCCTGATATGATCCGTGTCTGAGTAGATCAGGGGCAATTCGACATTCTCCAGGGCGCTGGTTCGGGCCAGCAGGTTGAAAGACTGAAAGACAAAACCGATCTTCCGATTGCGAATCCGCGCCAGTTCATCGTCTCCCATGCCGCTCACCTCAACATCACCAATGCGGACCTCACCACTGGAGGGTTGATCCAAACAGCCCATGATGTTCATCAGGGTGCTTTTTCCAGATCCGGATGCCCCCATGATGGCCACGAATTCTCCTTCATGAATGCGGAGGGAGATGTCATCCAGGGCTCTGACCTCGCTGTCTCCGCCTCTGCTGTAGATTTTTGACAAGCCCCTGGTTTCGATGATGATTCGCTGCATATTCACCTCGCTTTGTTAATCCACTATCAGAACTGATTCGCCTTGTTTAAGCCCATCGGAGATCTCGATGAACCCATCGGCACTGAATCCCGTACGCACGGGACGTTTTTCCCGTCGATCCCCGTTAAGAACGGTGACCACCCGCTGTCCGCCCTCCCGTCTCAAGGCCTTGAGGGGGATGGTCAGCACATCCGGCCGGTTCTCGATCATGAGGGTGACACTGGCTGTCATTTCGGGGCGGAGAAGTGCATCCACGTTTTGCCCGATGCTCAGGGTGGCGACGTAATTTACCACGTTATCCTGAATGACCGCCTTGGGATAGATCGCGGTCACCTCGCCGGAAAAGGCATGATCCGGGTAAGTGTCCACGGTAAAGCTGGCCTGCTGACCGACCCGGATACGGCCGATATCGGTTTCATCCACATAAGCCCAGACTTCAAGGCGCTCCAGGTCGATTATATTGACGAAGGTCGGAGCGGAAAAACTGGCGGCCACGGTCTCCCCTTCCTGGGTTGACACTGAGGCGACAACACCCCTGATGGGTGCGTTGATGCGGGTGTAATCGAGCTGAACCCCGGCTAGTTTCACATTCGCTTCGGCCTGCAACAGCTGAGCCAGGTTCATATCGTGTGTTTTCTGGGCCAGGTCCAGCTGATTCCGGGATACCAGGTTCTCCTGCCACAGTGTTTTCTGACGTTCCAGATCGACCCGGCTGTATTCCGCGGCCGCCCGGGCACTGCGTTCGGTCGCCTGTGCCTGCAGGTACCTGGCCTTAAGCTCCGAGTCTTCAAGCTGAGCGATCATTTGCCCTCGGTCTACCGAATCTCCGACATTGGCGTAGAGTTTCTCGACCAGGCCCGATATCCGTGAGCCGACCTTCACTTCAGCGCCCACCATTGGTTTGACGATGCCGGTGGCCAGCACCCTGAGACTCAGGTTGCGCAACTCGGCTTCGGCCATCTGGAGAGAAACGTCATTATTGGTTCGATTGCCCGAAAATCTTGAAAAGATCAGGATCAAGGCCGCAATAAAAACGACTGCGAAAAATGCGATATACTTTTTATTCATTGTAAAAACCTCATAGTAGATGTGAAATCCTCAGGAAGAACCACCGCGCCGGCACACTCCGTCCAGTATGGGATTGCGGCCACTGACAATAGTGTAAAAAGACATCCACTGCTCAGGACTTAACACCGTTTTCAGCTCCAGATAGTGAGCGATGACCCGACGCTGGGAGATGAGCTGTTCCGCCTGTATTTCCCCAAGCAGGGTTTCGATCTGCCCAGCTTCCGCCTGATCCGACCAGACCGTCTTGATCAGTTCCCGGCTCATCGCTTCCAGGCGAAGCCGGGATGCCTGCATTTGCGTATGAAATTCCGTCCGCACGGCCTCGAAGTGAGCAACCTGTTTCCCACTCAGGCCCAGCTCCTGCTTCACCTGCTGGAAACGACCGGCTGAAGCCTGGCCCTGACCATCCCGGTCAGAATTCAGGTAATGAAATACCAAGGTGCCCAGAGCCCCGATATTGAAAACAGTGAGAGTCAATAAAACGATAAACGCCTTGCCTTTCATGATTCACCATCTCCCTGCGGCACAGTAAGAATCTGGATTTCCAGGGCACCGGGCGGTAAGACATCGAAGTAATTCAACCCGTATTCGACCAGGTCCGCATCAACCGGAGCTGTTGAAACTGAAGACCTTGACGAACCGAGCCAGGTGCCGAATTCAATCCCGCCCAGAAAGAGCAGGATGAACAACGAGGCCAGCAGAACAGGCTGAAGGCGGCGCGGCCAGGTTAGCCGTACTTCAACTGCTGAACGATCCAGGCGCGCTACGATCCTGGGCCAGATGAAGGCTGCCGGAGGCGGGGCTATCGGACTATCTTGAACCCGCCACAGCCGTTCAAGCAAATCACGCTCTCCGCGGCAGGCCGGACAAGCGGCCAGGTGGTCTTCAATCTTCCTGCGCCGGCCGGGACTCAGGGCATCGTCGAGGTAAGAAAGCATCAATTTGCGTACCGTGGAATGTCTCATGTGCTTTTAGATGCACCGGCTTGAAAAAACCTGCGCAATTATTTTGTTGTTTTCAAAGATACCAGTTTTTCGGCCAGACCGGCCTTGGCCCTGTGCAGCAGAGATTCAACTGCTCCCCGACCGATGCCCATGCTCATGGCGATTTCATCCAGGGCAAGCCCTTCATAGCGTTGCAGGACCAGTGCACTGCGCTGTCTTGGCGGCAGACCGTCGATGGCTTTTTTAACCAGGCGCTGGACCTGGGCCAACTCAAGGTCATCTCCGACCTGGTCCGGACAGGTCAATGCCGGCTCTTTTTTTCTTTTATCAGTCTGTTCGAGGAAATCAAGAGAAACAATGCGTTCCAGTTTTCGGCGCCGAATCAGTTGCAGGCAGGTATTGACCGCGATCCGGTAGATCCAGGTTTTCAGGCTGGATTCCCTGCGGAACTGTTCGAGAGAACTGAAAATCCGGACAAAAACATCCTGGGTGGCGTCCTCGGCATCCTCCCGACTCCCGCATAACCGCCAGCACAGAGTGAAAATGAAGGAATGGTGGCCTTCAAAAAAGGCTTTCCGGGCCGCACGGTCTCCAGACTTCAATGCTGAAAGAAGCCGTTCTTCGGCACTGTCCGGAACTGTCACCAAACAACTCCACCCGAGGGCCGGGTCAATAGAAAATCAGCGGTTCCGGAACCGGGAAAAGAACAAATGAGGAGATCCTGCGGCATTCCGGCTGGGGTGATCCGGCCTCTGTCTTCAACGTCTCCCCGACCCGGATCAAGGATGCAATCCGCTCTGCTCATCAACAGCGGGCGATAAACGGTGATCAAGGCCCGGTTATCTGCTTTGAAATGACAGTTAAAACTGTGCTGACCGGAAATTCAACATTAACCATGGGCTGATGGTACCGCGCGAAATCCGGCCTGTCAATTCTTTGTTGTATTCTCCCTGCTCTTCGGCCGCTTGCAAGCAAGCCTGATGTTCGCAATAATTCACCTTTCCCGCTGAAGTTGTAGAGTAACAGTGCGCCCCCTTTTCAGGGTTTTGAGAGAGCATATTGGCCCTCTTCGTAGACCCGATGGCCGGGCGTCTTGCCCCGCTCCCTTTCCCATTTAACCAGCTTTATCTTATTATCGGCGATTTCCAGGCAGGTTATGCCGTCCCTGTACAAGGCACAGCCGGTGTTGTAATAACATGGAAGCAATTCATGCGGAACATCAAGCTCGTTGATGTTCATATTCCTGGCCCTGTCTTCCTTGATTTCACTTTTCAGCCTGCTTATCTCGCCTTTTATTTCATCCGCCCGGGCTCCGTCTTCCTGGTTGAGCCGCTGCTGCAGATCGGCCATTCTCTCGTTGCATCTCTGGATATATGACTTCGACTGGAACACGGCTTGATGGGAGTGCCCGCAAATTATTGAAATGCCGTTCTTTTTGGCCCAGTCGTAATAGATTTTTTCAAAACCGCCGGTTGTCTGCGATTTTGCCGCAGTTGGATGTTCAATGATTTTCAGTTTCCTCAGTATGCGTTCGAGCGGTTTATAACAGCGCACGAAGAATTTACTGGACCAGGAGTACCTGTCGGATGCCCTGTCGCCCTGGTGACCATGCACCAGGAAAAAGACCGGCTTTTTGCTTTTGCCGCCCAGTTTCAAGGCTTCCGAAACGTAGGCATAGGGGATTTGCTCAGTTCTGACCGGGTCTTCCCTGATTTTCCAGTCCAGGTCATGGTTGCCGAATATCCTGCTGATGCGGTGGTCTCCGAAATCCTTCATCCGCCTGTACACCGTATCGCTGTAGCGTTTTTCTATCACCCCGAAATCGAATTGCCAGAGCTCCTCGATGTCTCCGAGTAAAATCAAATGGAAATCGTTTTCCTTGTAGTACTGTAAAGCAGCCATGAGAGCCGCTTCATTCCTGTTGAAATCATCGGCCGCACTGCCGTCGCCAAGGTGAACGTCACTGAAGATGACGAACTTCCCGCCCTCCAGGTCAAGGAGCGGAGTGTTTTCACCCGCCAGCAATGCATCCAATTGGGCATTGGTCTCAATTACATCGTGGCCCATCGTTCCCTCCCCGTATCCAGCAAATCAAATTTTAAGGGAATGATAAGCCAGATATCGTTAAAAAGCAATGCCCAGCCGTTTTAAATCCATCAGGCAACTGTTTGTCCCGGCGCTTGGCGTCCCCCTTTAGACGCAAGATGTCAAGATGGCAAGCACCGTCCCCTTTACGTTCTTCTTTACTGCCATCCCTGCCCGGTCAACGGGGCCTATGCCAGCGGCCGGCTGGGCCTCCTGCCGGATTGGACCTGCTCTGTCCAGCGGGTCCTGGTCGGCCGCGAGCTGTAAAATGACGGGGAGGTCCCCGTTAAAAGCCCGAAGTCACCCTTAGCGTTCCAAAACACTTATCACATTACATTCAGCCGATTTCCGTTTACCGCTGTATCAGGAAGCTCTCAGAATTTTCTCCAATTTACGGCCTTTCGCCAATTCATCGACTAATTTGTCTAAATACCTGATTTGTTTGGTCAAGGGATTTGCTATATCTTCCACTCTATAACCGCAAATCACCCCCGTTATCAGTTCAGCATTCGGGTTCAGTTTTGCTCTTGCGAAAAACACTTCAAAACTGGCTTGCTCCTCGATAAGCTCTTGGATTTTATCGTCATCAAAGCCTGTCAGCCACTCTAAGACTCGATGCAATTCTTCTTTTGTCCTGCCTTTGCTCACAACTTTTGAAATATAGTGTGGGTAAACCGTTGAAAAGGTCATTTTCGCCATTCGTTCATCATGGTTTGCAGTTGTTTTCATGTCAATTTTTCCCAATCAGCTTAAACACTATTAAAGCAGCATCCCCATTGCTCACTCGTGGTTGTTGCTGTACCTGGTGATGATGGTGTTGCGCAGTTCCAGGAACATGGCCGTCACTTCCGCCATCAGGCGGTTGGAATAAGCGGTCAGGAATTCGCGGCCGCGGCGGCGGTTCTTCTTCAGCAGGGCCAGGGCCTGCTCTTCCAGTTGAGCTTGTTCCTGGAACATCTTTTCCTCGAAGGGATCGCGCACGCTGAGCACGTCCCTGATCACCGCCTGGAACTTCAGGTTGGCCAGGTTGTCGACGAAATCAACGGCCCAACGGGCCGATTTTTCATCGTAGCGATTCGGGTCGTAGCTTTTGTAGCAGTCTGCCACATCCAGGTTGCCGGTGTAAATCGGCACGTAGGGGCTGAAATACGGGTTGTCCAGGTAAACCCAGTAAACCCCGCCCAGCTCATCGGGCAGCCAGCCGCGCAACTGCAGGACCATGCCGTAATGGCCGCGGTGCCGGGCCACCGGCCGCCGGTAGGTCAGGCGCAGGAGTTTACGCAGGTCACTGCCCGGGAAGGGCGTGGCCAGGGGGCTCCTGGTTAAACTCCCGTCCGGGCCGGCCACCAGCCAGGCCGGGTCCAGGGTCATGTCGTAGATGGTATCCTCGAAAACTGAACGCTGGAAGGCTATCACATCCCGCAAGGATACTTTCTTTTCCGGGGCGAAGGAGAAGGGATAGATGGAAAGCGGCTCCACGTACTGGAAATACGGCTCAATGGCCTGGTAGGGCCGCTTCGGGTTGTACTTGCGGTCCGGCCAGTCAGCCAGCTTGGGGGCGAAAGTAGTGTGAAAGAGCCAGAAGCGGCTGGTGGCGAATTCCACCGGGATCGGCGAATATGCTTCCTGCCAGACGAAGGGCCGGCCGGAAGCCGGGTCGTACCAGCCGCGGTCGATGGCTTCCTGCCTGTAGTTGGCCGAAACCAGGAAATTGTCCCGGTCAGCCGGGTCGATTTCCTTGATGATGCTCCAGTTGGGCACCATGGTCACGTGATCCGCGGCCAGTTTCCGGGCCGCCCAGATGGCCCCGGGCTTGCCGCTGTCCGGCTGCCAGCCGGGCCCGACCCCGAAGACCTCGAAGACCCAGATTTCCCCGGTGTCGGCGATGACGATGTTCTCGGCGCCGTCCCCGCTCGAGGGCAAAAAGCCGTATACCGTCATCAGTTCACCGATCAGTTCCACCGCGGCCCGCGCCTGGCGACAGCGCTGCAGGGCGAAGATCATGGCCTGTTCTATGGTCATGATCTGGCCGCCGTTCTCGCGGGTGTTGACCAGCTCGGCCCGCTGGTTGATGGTGCTTTCGGCTATGCCCAGCTGGTGCTCGTTGACGTGGGAATAAGCCGAGTGGAAATAGGCGTAAGTGCGCTCGGCCTGGGGAACGTAACCCAGGATTTCCCCGTGATCGCCCAGGGGCCGGTCGGCGTCCTGGATGCCCCAGTAAACCGCGGCCTTTTCACCCGGTTTGTGAGTGCGGCCGGGCACCCGGTAGATCCGGGAATCCGGGCCGGTATCGGTATGGGAAATGATCACCGAACCATCGGCACTGGCGTTTTTGCCCACCGCGATCACGGTACAGCCGAAGACCTGTTCCGCGCCGCAGAGCAAGCCGCAGAGCAGCATAATGACAAGCAGTTTTTTGTTCATGTTGACACCGCCTTGTTAGAAAATCCATGATACCATCATCGGGTTCAAGGGGCAAAAAACGCTCCGATTCCCCACCTGAATCGCCGGTTAAGGGAAAGAGTGAAGCAAAAGCGAACAAAAACGAAGGTGCAGGAATCCGACAAAGTACGGCTGGACGTGCCCCTTGGGGTAACATGACCACTGTCTGAGCGCAGCGAGTTGGTCATGTTAGGAAAGCCGGACTTATGTCGGTCTGCACCGTAGTGGTGAGCGTTGATTCACCCTTTCCCGGACGAAATAGCCAATCTTTGAAGGGCATTTCCAGCATATCCAGCGATTCAGCCGGGGAATCAGGGCAACCACGGCTTGACAGGCACGGCCCGAAATGCTAAGATCGCGGCGATGGATTCAGTTAAACTGTGCTCTTCCTTTTGCCTGGCCGTGCTGAACCATCACCACCACCACGGGCCCCGTCGCCCGTAATATACCTCCAACACCACCACCTTTTTTCCCAATTTCAAGGAGGTTTCCATGTTAAAAATCAGAACGTTTTTTTATCTTTCTTCATTTACCAGCGGGAGGCGGTCGTGAAACAACTGCGCCTGCTGATCCCCAAGGGACGTATTCAAGGAAAAGTGGTCGAACTGCTCAACGAGGCCGGCTACGGAATTGAAATAGACGACAACGTCTACCTGCCCCGCATCGCCGACCGGCGCCTGCAGGGCAAACTCTGCAAACCGCAGAACATTCCCGGGCTGGTGGCCCTGGGTTCCTACGATATCGGTTTCACCGGGCATGACTGGGTGATGGAAACCGGGGCCCGGGTCAGGGAAGTACTCGACCTGGGCCTGGACGCGGTCTCCATCGTGGCCGCCGTGCCGGAAAACTTCGACCCCGCGGCCAAGGCAGGCCGCCTGAAGGTAGCCTCGGAATTCGAAAACCTGTGCCGCTCCTTCCTGCGCCGGGAGAAAATCAACTACCGCTTCCTGCGCACCTATGGGGCCACCGAGGTCTTTCCGCCCGACGACGCCGACATGATCGTCGACATCATGGCCAGCGGACGCACCCTGGCGGCCCACAAGCTGGTGGTCTGGCGCAGCCTGCTCGATTCATCGACCCGCCTGATCGCCAACCCGGCCGCCCTGAAAAACTCAGTCAAGAAGGAAATCATCGCCGAGCTGGCCATGATGCTGAGGGCCGTGCTGGATGCACGGGCCCGGGTCATGGTCGAGATGAACGTGCCCGGTGACCGCTTTGCCGGGCTGGCGGCCGACCTGCCCTGCATGCGCGCCCCTACCGTGGCCCCGCTCTACAACGAAAGCGGTTTCGCGGTCAAGGTGGCCGTGCCGCGGCAGGGTCTGCACCTGCTGATCAGCGACCTGAAGCGCCTGGGCGCCCGGGATATCATCGTGACTTCCTTTCAGAAGGTGGTGCTCTGATGGGCGGCCCGGAAGACTCCCCCCTGCGCCTGCACCTGAATGAAAACCCCGGTGCCTGCTCACCGCGGGTCATCTCGGCCCTGCGACGCATCGGCCGGCGGGAAGCCGGCCGCTATCCCGATTACCGCAAATTTCAGCAGGCCCTGGCCGCTTTCCTGGACCTGCCCGAGGATTACGTACTGCTGACCAACGGCGGCGGCGAAGCCCTGCGCCTGGCCTGCGACACTTTTCTGCGGCCCGGCCTGGAAGCAATCCTGCCGGTGCCGGCCTTTTCCCTGGTCCCGCAACTGCTGGCCAATACCGGGGCCCGGGTCCGCGAGTTCCCCTGGCCCCCGGCCGCTTCCTTTCCGACCGGGGCCGCCCTGGAGCGGATCAGCGACAAAACAGGCCTGGTCCTGCTGACCAGCCCGGCCAACCCGGGCGGCGGTTCCATTCCCGAGCCCGACCTGCGGCGCCTGCTTTCAGCCTGCCGGCCGGTGCCGCTATTGCTCGATGAAACCTACGCCTGGTTCAGCAGCGGCCCCAGGGTCAAACTCTGCCGGGAAAACGACCACCTGCTTTCAGTTATTTCCTTTTCCAAGGTATTCGGCCTGGCCGGCCTGCGCCTGGGCGCTCTGATCGGCGCCCCGGCCCGGCTGGAGCAGATCAGCCGGCGCGCCCTGCCCTTCGCGGTCAGCACCCCGGCGCTGCTGGCCGGGTTGGCCGCCCTGGCCGACCGTGACTGGCTGGAAAAAGCGCTTAAGCGCCTGCAAGGTGAAAAAGAATACCTGGCCCGCGGCCTGGCCGGACTCAACCTGGAAAGCCTGGCCGCTGACGGCAATTTCCTGCTGTTCAGGGCTCCGGGCGCGTCCGCTCTGTGCCGGCGCCTGGCCGCCCGGGGCATCCTGCTGCGTGACCTGGCCGATTTCCCCCTGATGGACGGCTGGCTGAGAGTCAGTCCGGGCCGACGCCGGGAAAACCGGGCTTTGCTTACCGCCCTGAAGCAGGAGCTGGAACCCGAAGCCCTGCTGTTTGATATGGACGGCGTATTGGTCGAGGTCAGCGCCTCCTGCCGCCGGGCCATCCGGGAAACGGTGGCCTTTTTCAGCGGCCACCGGCTTTCTGCTGATGAAATCGACGCCCGGCGCCGCGACCCGCAACTCAACAACGACTGGGACCTGGCCGCGGCCCTGCTCGGCGACCTGGGCCGGCAAATCGGGCGCCCGGAATTGATCGCCCGCTTCCAGTCATTTTACTGGGGCGAAAACGGCTCAGGCTTCATCCGGGATGAAAAATGGCTCATGCCGAAAGAACTCCTGCTGCAACTGAAGCAACGCTACCAGCTGGCACTGGTCACCGGCCGGCCGCGGGCTGAAATGGAATACAGCCTGGCGCGCCACGGCTTTGCCGGGCTGTTCGACTGCACGGTCAGCCTGGATGAAACCGGGGAAAAACGGGCCAAGCCTTCGCCTTACGGCATCCGCCTGGCCCTGAAAAAGCTGGGCCGGCGCCGGGCGCTTTACTTCGGCGACTCCAGCGCCGACATGCTGGCCGCCACCCGGGCCGGAGTGCTCCCGGTGGGAGTCTGGAACGGCCAGGGAGACCCGGCGGAACAGCAAAGCCTGCTGAAGTCGCTGGGAGCCCAAAACTTTTTGAAAGACATCAGCCAAATAAACGAGGTATTGACATGAGACAAGCGGAAATCAAGAGAAGCACCCGGGAAACCGACCTTGAATTGAAACTCGAGCTGGACGGCAGTGGAACCTGCCGGGCCGACCTGCCCGGCGGCTTTTTCAGGCACATGCTGGAAACCATCTGCCGCCACGGTTTTTTTGACCTGGAAATCAGGGGCCGCGGCGATGTGGAAGTCGACCCGCACCACCTGGTGGAAGACTGCGGCCTGGTGCTGGGCCAGGCCATGCGCCAGGCTATCGGGGATATGCGCGACCTGGAACGCTATGCCTCGGTGACCCTGCCGATGGACGAAAGCCTGGCCGCGGTGCACCTCGACCTGAGCGGCCGGCCCTGCCTGGTGTTCCGCGGCCGGCTGTCCGGCCTGCCGGTGGGCGATTTTCCCTCGACCCTGCTGGCCGATTTCCTGCAGGCCTTCTGCTCCACCCTGGGCGCCGCCCTGCACGTCGAGATCTTTTACGGCCGCTCCGAGCATCACCAGATCGAGGCGATCTGCAAGGCCCTGGGCCGGGCCCTGCGCCGGGCCCTGGCCCCGGCGGCCGTGCTGACCGGGCAACTGCCCTCCTGCAAGGAGCTCCTGTGATCGGCATAATCGACTACGGCGCGGGTAATCTCTTTTCCCTGCAACGGGCCTGCAGTCAGCTGGGCCGGCCGGCCCGGCTGGTCAATGCGGCAAAGGACTGGAGCGGCTTAAGCGGAGTCATCCTGCCCGGAGTAGGCAGTTTCGCGGCAGCCATGAGCGGATTGCATCAGAAAAACCTGCTGGCCCCGCTCCGGGAATGGCTCAATGCCGGCCGGCCCTTTTTGGGCATCTGCCTGGGTATGCAACTGCTCTTTGCCGGCAGTGCCGAAAGCCCGGAGGCCGAAGGGCTGGGCTTCTTCCCGGGCCATTGCCGACTCTTTCAGCAGGCGCGCGTGCCCCAGCTGGGCTGGAACCGGGTCAACTTCAGCCGGCCCCACTTTCTCTGGCAGGGCCTGGCTGATGATTCCTTTTTTTACTACGCCAATTCCTATCATGCCCCGGAAGAGGGCGGGACAATGGTGCTGGGCCGCAGTACCCACGGCCGGCCCTTCCCGGCCGCCCTGGCCGCCGGGGAAGTCTGCGCCGTGCAGTTTCACCCGGAAAAGAGCGCCGAACCCGGCCTGCGCTTGCTCAGCAACTGGAGCGAACGATGCCGGCCGTGAGACTGATCCCCTGCCTGGACGTCAAGGCCCGCCGGGTGGTCAAGGGCGTTTCCTTCGAGCAACTGCGGGACGCCGGCAACCCGGCCGGGCTGGCCGGCCGTTACTACCGCGAGGGCGCCGATGAGATCGTCATCCTGGACATCGCGGCCACCCTGGAAGAACGCGCCACCCTGCTGAAAACCGTGCGCGCGGTGGCTGAAAGTATTTTCGTGCCCCTGACCGTGGGCGGCGGCCTGCGCTCCCTGGATGACATCAGGGCCGCCCTGGGAGCCGGGGCCGACAAGGTCTCGCTCTGCTCCAGCGCCCTGGCCGAGCCGGAGCTGATCAGCCGGGCCGCCCGGCAATTCGGCTCGCAATGCGTGGTGCTGGCCATAGACGCCAAGAAAACCGCCGCGGGCTGGCGGGCCTGCAGTCATGCCGGCACGGTGGACAGCGGCCGAGACGCCCTGGAATGGGCCCGGCTGGGCCGGGAACTGGGCGCCGGGGAAATCCTGCTGACTTCCATCGAGCGTGACGGCCGGGGTACGGGCTACGACCTGGAGTTACTGGCGGCCATGCGCGCCGCCGTGGATCTGCCGCTGATCGCCTCGGGCGGAGCCGGCACTCCGGACCAGCTCCTGGAAGCGCTGGAAACCGGGGGCGCCGACGCGGTACTACTGGCTTCCATGCTGCACTACGGGCGTTATTCCATCCCGCAGTTGAAGAATTACTTAAAAGAAAAAGGAGTGAACATCAGATGATTTATCCATCGATTGATTTGCAGAACGGCCGGGCCGTGCAATTGCGCCAGGGCCGGGAAAAAGTGCTGGAGCGCGATAATCCCCTGGAACTGGCCGCCGAATTCAGCCGCTTCGGCCCGCTGGCCGTAATCGACCTGGACCGGGCCCTGGAGGGCGGCGCCAACGATGAACTGGTCAAGGCCATGGTTAAAAAGTACCCCTGCCGGGTCGGCGGCGGCATCCGCCAGGTTGAGCGGGCCGTGGAACTGCTGGCCGCCGGGGCGGAAAAGGTGATCGTTTCGACCGCGGTCTTCCGGGACGACGGCATTGACTTCGATTTCCTGGACGCCCTGGAGGCGGCCGTGGGCGCCCAACAGGTGATCATCGCCGTGGACAGCCTGGACGGTGAAATCGTGACCGGCGGTTGGCGGCGCCGGACCGGCCTGCAAGTGCTTGAAACCGCGCCCCGGCTGGAGCCCTATTGCGGAGAATTCCTCTACACCGATGTCGGCCGGGAAGGCAGTATGAGTGGAATCGAAGCCGAGCGGGCGGCCGGATTGCGCGCTTTGCTGAGCCGGCGCCTGACCGTGGCCGGGGGCATCGGCAGTTTGCCGGAAGTCAGCCGCCTGAGCGCCCTGGGCCTGGATCTGCAGTTGGGCATGGCGCTCTACACCGGCCGCTTCAGTGCGGCCGAGGCCTTCATGGCCGCGCTCGACTGGAGCAAGGGCCTGCTGCCGACCATAACCGTGGACGAAGAGGGCCGGGTGCTGATGCTGGCCTGGAGTGACCGCGAATCCCTGGCAAACACCCTGGCCGGCGGCCTGATGCACTACCACTCGCGTTCGCGCTCCCGGCTCTGGCGCAAGGGCGAGAGCTCCGGGAACGAGCAGGAACTGGTGCGCCTGCGGGTGGACTGCGACAACGACAGCCTGCTGGCCACGGTCAGGCCGAAGGGCCCGGCCTGTCATTACGGTGATTATTCCTGTTTCGGGCCCCGGCCCTTTTCCCTGGGCCAGTTGCAGGCCGTAATCCGGGAGCGCCTGACCAAGCCGCGACCGGGCTCCTACACCGCCTCGCTCGACCGCCCGGCCCTGGCCGAAAAAATCATGGAAGAAGCGGCCGAGCTGATCGCCACCCAAACCAGGGAGGAAGTTATCTGGGAAGCGGCCGACCTGCTCTATTTCACGATCAGCTGGCTGACCCGCCACAACGTCAGCCTGGACGAAGTAATCGCCGAACTGCGGCGCCGGAGGAAAAAATGAAACTGATCAACAGTGAAGATTTCGGTGCCTTTGCCCGCCGGCAACCGGGGCTTTACGAAAAGGAACGAGGCCGGGTGCGCCGGGTGATCAAAAAAGTGGCCGCCCGGGGTGATGCCGCCCTGCGCTATTACACCAGGCGCTGGGACCGGGTCGAAGTGACTGAATTCCGGGTGCCGGAAACCGAACTGCGGGCGGCCCGGGAGCGGCTCGAACCCGGCCTGCTGGCGGCCATGGAGGAATGCGCCGCCAATATCGAAGCCTTCGCCCGGGCCCAGCTGGCCGCCCTGCGCTCCTGCCGACTGGAAACCCGGCCCGGAGTGCTCTGCTCGACCGAACTGCGGCCCATCGAACGGGCCGGCATCTACGCTCCGGGCGGCCGCCACCCGCTGTTTTCCTCGGTGCTGATGGGCGTGATTCCGGCCCGGGTGGCCGGGGTGCGCCAAATCGCGCTCTGCTCGCCGCCGGGCCCGGCCGGCCGGCCGGGCGATACCGTGCTGGCCGCGGCCAGCCTGGCCGGAGTCGATGAAGTTTACAGCCTGGGCGGCATCCAGGCCGTGGCCGCCCTGGCCCTGGGCACTGAATCGCTGGCGCGGGTGGACAAGATCGCCGGGCCGGGCAATCTCTGGGTGACTCTGGCCAAGCAGGAAGTGGCCCACCTGGTCGGTATCGACCTGCTGGCCGGGCCCAGTGAAATCATGGTCATGGCCGACGGCTCGGCCGACCCGGAGATGCTGGCCGCCGACCTGCTCTCGCAGTGCGAGCACGATCCGCTGGCCCGGGCCTTCCTGCTCAGTGACGACCGGGCTCTGCTGGAAAAAACCGTCAGCGCCTGTTACCGCCAACTTGAAACCCTGGCCACGGCGGCAACGGCCCGGCGCTCGCTGGAGAACAATTCCCTGGCCATCCTGGTCCCGGACTGGAGCGCAGCCGTCCGCCTGGCCGACCGCATCGCTCCCGAGCACCTGGAGCTGATCGGGCCGCGGGCCGAGGCCCTGGCCCCGGAGATCAGCAGTTGCGGTACGCTCTTCATCGGGCCCTGGGCCCCGGAAGCGCTGGGCGACTATTCCAGCGGCCTCAACCACGTCCTGCCCACCTGCGGCGGGGCGCGTCACGGCAACGGCCTGGGCCCGGCCGATTTCATCCGCCAGCAGACCCGCCTGCAAGTGACCCGAGACGCCTTCCCGGCCATCGCCGCCCCGGCCCTGGTCCTGGCCCGGGCCGAGGGCCTGGCCGCCCACGCCCGCTCCCTGGAGCTGAGGTTTTAGCGGGGATTGGACGCTTTTTTTTTAATCACCTATTGAGTGTTGAGATAGGAGAAACACAATATCAGATTGAGGCAGAATGCTTCAAAACCAGAAAGAAACACGCATTTTATTATGAAAAGTTATAGTGCGTATTTCTTTATCCTCCAATATTCTTTAAAGATAACTCAATCAATGGCTTTGATGCTTCAAAGTCCTCTTTGTTCTTTATTGTGAACTCAAGGTCCCCAGTTCCGAAATGGCCTATCTTTCTCACGTCTCTTGCTTGATTAGGCATGTTTTCAAGCTCATCAGGATTTACTTTGAGAAATATCAACATTTTTCTCTTTTGCGATTCAAGGCAAACAAAATTCTGGCTTGTTTTATATGAAATATAATTCTGTTTCGGGGTTTCTTCGACAGCACTGTCAAGGTTTACAATGTATTCCCTGATTTCAGTATGCAAATCAACCAAATCTGGATTTAGTCGGTTAACATGTTCCTCAAAGGTATATTGTGCGTTTTTTCTGGTTTGAGCCGCTTTTTTCCCAGCATTAACCATTACTGGATTCTTTCCTTCGATGTCACTTGGATGGGTTTGTGTTCCTGATTTTCTAAAAACCTCATCTATACTTACTATTCCATTTTCATACAGTTTATATTGCCAAAGCTCTATATTTGAACCCATCACCTGAACGGCATGCAAGTCATATTTTTTAAACTCAGGAGCAATGCAAATGACTCTAATTTCTGACCAATCAATCTCTATATCTTCATTTAAGCTTTTTTTTACAGCTATTTGATAATCCCCTTTATGATCAGTAATCCAATGTAAGTAATACAAACTTTGATTTATCAATTCAGATGAAGCGACTTTTTTATACTCAATTATAACTGGGTTATTGTCTTCTGAAATAGCCAAGGTATCAATCCTTCCCGCATGCAAATTTCCAGTTGAAAATTCAGAAGCGACCAACCTGCAATTGAAGAATGTTTCCAGATTTTCTTCAACGAGTTTTTGCAACTCCTTTTCAATCTTAAACTCAGTCGGTTTTATTCGTTTTACTTTTCCGTTATTAATTTCAAAAATTGCCATTTTATCCTCTTTTAAAGCACTGTGACGCAGCCGTTTTGATTACTTGCCATGTTAATGCATAATTGCATACTTGCCCCGACTAATTTTCAATTATAACATTGAAACCTAGCACATAGACCAATTACAATTCCTTCCAGCCTGCAGCTACCAAGTAAGCAAAGGTCTCATCTAATTCAGGCAAAGGTGGCATGAAGATAACACAGCCGTCACGCCCCCTGGTTAGAAGCACACGATAGGCATTTACCCTCAACTGAAAAGGATTGCGAACCAGTGCTTTTTTTAAATATCCGCGTGCTTTTACATTCGACCAGACACCGTCAACCATTTTCAGATCAGTTCCCCAGGCAAGCAAAGCCGCATCCAATTCCAAGCCTTGAGCTCCGAATTCGGTAACACAAGTTTCCAACAAACGGCAACTCTGAGTTCCTATATCCTTTTCATGGTCTCCGTACCAAGGCCCAACCCTTACCCTTTTGGTTGATTGAAAATCATTCGCAACACCAAACATAAAAAGGTCTTTATCTTTTGATGAGGCAATAATACCGAAACGAGCCTGTTGATCTTCAGCATATCTAGTGCGCAAATAATCCTTAGCTACTTCAAGATCACGAGTTATCCGTAAATGATAGCCATCTTGTTCTAATTGTTCAGCCAAGGGCTTAACTTCATTAATAGGTTTTGCTGCTAAAAGCTCTGCCACATAATGGTGCAGGTTTTTAGCCTGATGAAAGCGTAGCTCAACATCTAAATTCAACCTCAACTGCCAGTTACAAGGGACTTTACTTCCAGAAAAATTTTCTGCTACTGAAGGGGGAGCATGCACAGTCCATTGACTCGCCTTTTCAGATCGTTCAACCGCCCAACGCCACTGGATTAGACCAGCTTCTTCTCCAACATGAATTTCCTGACCGCCTCCGATTAGCCCGATAACCACACACCATTCCGGAATTCGTTCAGCAAATTCTATGAAATGCTCTGGCTCAGACTTGGCTAAAAAACTCGTTCTTTGGCCAGCATGTTTTTCTGCGACCATTTCAGCATCAAAAGCTCGTTGAGCTTCATCAAAAACTAAGACATGCTCAGGAGGAACTAAACCCGGACGAGCGGAATAAGTTTTAACGTAATCCTTAACTCCACGTACAAACGTTTTGCCACCGCCTCCAGCTGAACGCAACTCATACTGTAATACTTCCACTAAAGGGCCATTACCGCTTAAAAAAACTGCTGGAGTGCTGGGCTTATTACCTGAACGTGGGATTGCCAAGTCATCCAAGAAATGAGCATGTACGATTTGCAAACCAACCAGTGTTTTTCCTGAACCAGGAACACCAGTAACTAAAACCAAATGCCGAGTTTTACTGGCTGCTGCATGATGAATTATTTCAGTTATATTTTGTACGGCAGGATCAGTGGCAGCTTTGGCCCTGTGAATAGCGCGAAGTTTACCTGATTGAAAAAGTTCTCTGGCTGCTTCAACTAAGCTTGGTAAGGGACTATAAGCTGATTCTGCCAGGAATTTTTCCCGATCAATCACTGGACCTGGTTTTTGAGCGGCTATTTCTCTTATTAATTCATCCAATGCATCAAAGCCAGTGATATGTACTTGACCATCTTTACCAAAATAGCCTTGGGCTCTGGTAGGAACTAAGATCGGTACAACTGGTCTTTGCCAACACTCACGATGATAACAAGCCAAGTCGCGAGCATAGGCAGCTGCTTGGTCTATATCAGCTTGACTCGGCTGTATTTTCCCCTTTAATTCAACAACTAAAACTCCATGCCCAACCAGAAGTATTACATCTGGGCGCCGTGATTCCAATGGCAATTCGTATTCCAAAATAGTCGAATAATGCTTGGCCAACTCATTACCAATTAGAACCTCACTGACTTCTTTTTGTAAAGGGGGAATTGACTGTTGCCAGGCACGTACTTGTTCAGGAGAAGCATCGGTTATATAAGCTTGAAGTTGTGAACGAATCTGCCTTGGCTCTGTTTCTCTGAATTCCGGAAAAGCAGATTGCCAACCATAGCGAGCTTGTTCTTCAGACATAAGCCTTCATATAATGATTAGAGAATGCTCACTGAGTCGCGTTTCAAAATTGAACAATAAACCGGATTTCAGGCTCACAAGCAGGCGTTCATGCTTCGGCAAAAGAGTTTTTCCTCCTCTTCACGAAAAGCGCTTCAATTATAAGAAACCACCAGGTTTTGCGCAAGCCGCCCGGCGGAGATGATGATCGGGTTTTCCAGTTCTCACCCTGCAGCCATACCATGGTCACTCTATCATTACGTGATATGGTGAGCTATGGGGACGGTGCGTGCCATCTTGACATTTCCGCGCGATTAGGGCAGACACCCAGGTCTGCTGCTACATTTAACGGTTGTATTGTTTACAATGAAATGAATATGGCCGGGCATCACCTTCGCCCCTCCGGAACGAGGATTGACCCGGGCTGTAGGGGACGAAGCCAGTTGATGAACCGAAACTGCTTGTGCCTTTATTCCTTTGCCTTGCTGGATAACACGGCATCAATTTCCCTTGAAAAATCCTCAACGATCTCGGCCGTTTTCTCTAAAACAGTTTCAATCGCGCTTGGATTGTTCCCCTTTTCTTTTAATAATCTTCGCAATAAAAGCGCTTTCCTTGCTGATGTTCTGAAATTCCGAAGCCAGCAGGTTTTTTATCTCCATAACTCAGGCAACCCGAATCAATTCACCGGAATCGACTAACATCCGGCCGAATTCCTGCTGAAGATCGAGATCAATCAAATCAACCGGGTGTGACAGTCTCAACATCAATTCTCCGTAGATCTGGAAAAAGCGGTCTGGCGAAATCCCTTTGACAGCCAGGTCAATGTCAGAATTGCGATGAGCAGTACCCAGAACCGATCCAAACAGGTATACTTCCGTGCAGCCCGTTTCTTTCAGATACTTTACCGCTTCTTCGATATCTCTTTGGTAGCGGCCGGCAATGTTCTTTAAATTCATGCTTCAATTATACTTTTTTTATTTCTTTTTTCACAGGCTCACCCATTTCCGCCCTGAATTGCGCCGGGTTGTTGATGATGTAATTTCTGAATGATTTTTCTTCACGGATGACAAACCTCTCTTACCCCCTCTTTTTGAACTGTTCGGAATTTCCGAACAGTTGCCTGGGGTAACAATTCTTTCTCTGCGTAGATATTTTTAATATGCTCACTGATATTGGCTTTGCTTGATTGAAAAAGCTCTGCCAATTGTGCTTGAGTGAGCCAGACTGTTTCGCTTTCAAATCTCACTTCTACACGAGTTCCTCCATCATCGCCTTCGTAAATAATTACCTGGCTTTGAGGGACTGCCGGGGGCGGTGCTTTATATTTTGTCATTTCTGCTTTTTTCATCATGTTGATTTTATCATGCCCACGAATCCAATGTCAGCGTGTAGGGGCGAACCTGGGTGTTCGCCCTTTTCGGCAACCAGCCTGGAAAAAGATCCCGGGCCTGTTTTAAACTCTCATCCTCCCGCCATAACATGGCCACTCTATCATTACGTGACCGGGTGAAAACGCGGATACGAATGCCGGTCAGGTTATAGAAGTTATGGCGACAACCTATTCAATTTAATGAGTTAATTTCCATGGAAAATTAAGCAGGCAATGGTTAAAACAGCTTCTGCAGCAACTCATCGATGGCATAATATGTTTTCTGAGGTATTTTATTACTGGGATAATACTTTTCAATCAAATCAAAAACGTCTTTGGCCCGTTTGATGTTTAAACTTGTTAACAGTGTTTTTATGTCATCCAGATCGGAGCTTTCCAGGCCGATTCTCATGGACATGCACTTCATGGCCAGCAGGTATTGGGGTTCAGGAATGTAGACCGAAAGATTGCTGAATCTGACAAAAAGATCCTGGCGGAAAGAATCACTCGCGATAAAACCCTTTACGGAATCATTGAGCCAGTTTTCCGGCAACTGATGCCTGGCGGCGATCTCCCTGCTGAGAGCGTAAATCTCATTTTTTGGCAGAAAAACGGCATCAACGTCCTTGGTTGATGGTCGGGCATTGAAAGCCAGCAGCATGGCCGCGCCTCCGAATAAAAGTATTTCACCTTTCAAGTCTTTCCCGGCCATGGCCTCAGATAGCTCTTCAAGATATTGAAGGATCTGCTGTTTTGAAAAACTTTTCATAACCGGGTCAAAACGTTCTCGGACACGAAGATATTTCTACGGCGAAAGGAAACAGGACTTTCCACCAGCAAAAAAGCTTTTATAGATTCCAACCCGCCGACAAAGTAAGGTTCCGGCAAAAAAAGGTTTCTATTTTCAACCCAGGCCGGAATTTCCAGCTTATTCCTGACACAGAGCTCCTCAACCATAGCGGCCACATATGCTTTATCCCGCTTTTTTTTCATTTTTGGAAAGGGAAAAGATTCAACCAGCCTGGTTTTTTCTATTTTGGTGGCCCGATTGAATTTATCTATAAAATCTGCCAGCAAATACCTGAAATCAGACATGATTTTATTATATCCATCAGCCATTTTTTTTCAAGCTTCCTGCACGGGGACGGTGCGTGCCATCCTGACATTTTGTATTTTTCATCATGTTGTGTTCATCCTGCCCCCGAATCCGATGAAATGAATAAGGGCCGGGCATTTCGCATTCATCCGTATAGTTTATTGATTCAAACAGCGCCCTGTCTATGTCGTTTCACATTTATTAGTGCTATCATAGCCGCATGAACCAATACATTTTCCTGCCACTGCTGTTCACCCTGCTGATCGTGCTTACCTGGCTGGGAGCCCGGCGCCTAAACGCCCTGGCGCCCTTGCGGCGGCAGTTAAAACTGCTGTTGATCATACTGTTGATCAGCCTGGTCATCTTCCTGCTCAACACCCCCCTGCTCCAGGACCTGAGTGATTTCAGCGACACCCTGCATATTGTCTGGCTGCTGCTGATCTTCCTGATCATGGTCCTGGCCATCAGGCTGATCCGCTTCGTACTGTTTGACTGGCTGATCGGTCGCCAGGCCAAGGAACGCCGGCTCAAACTGGTGGAAGACCTGTCCGTCGTCATTCTTTACGCGATCGGCATCCTGCTCATAGCCGACAATTACCTCAAAATACAGATCACCCCGGTGCTGGCCACTTCAGCGATCATAACCATCGTGGCCGGCTTCGCCCTGCAGAACGTCCTGGGCGACCTGTTCGCCGGCCTGGCGCTCAACTTCGATGAATCCCTGCACATCGGCGACTGGATCCGGTTCGGGACGATCGAGGGACGCATCGAACAACTGCGCTGGAGATCGATGAAAATCCGCACCCGTGACGGTTACCTGGTGGTGGTCCCCAATCAGAACGCCTCCAGGGAAACCGTCACCGTGCTGGGGGGCACCGGGGGCGGGCAAACCGCGGTGACCCTCACCTTGGGAGTGAGCTACGACAACGAACCGGACCAGGTCATGGACCTCATCCGCCGGAAAGTGGCCCAACTGGAAGGCATTATCCCCAAGGCCCCGGTGGACATCTGGATCAGCTCCTTTGACGACTTCGCCGTCACCTACACCATCCGCTACCGCATCAGCGACCCCGCCCGGATGAACCGCAGTGCCGGCGAACTCCGCCACCACCTCTGGTACGCTTTCAAGCGCTACAACTTCACCATTCCATACCCCATCCGCACCGTTATTTCAGCCCGTGAGCGGGAAACCCGGCCCGGACCCGAGCTGATCATGCCGATTCTGCGGGCGAACGAAATCCTGTCGGTACTGCCGGAAAACCGCCTTGAAGACCTGGCCGGCCTCTCGCGACTGCTGGTTTTCGGAAAGGATGAACAGATCATCCGCGAGGATGAAGAAGGCAAGGCTTTTCACCTCATCCTCAGCGGCGATGTTTCGGTCAGCCGCCGGGGACAGCCCGTCACTTCATTGTCCCGGGGAGATTACTTCGGGGAGATGTCGCTGTTCACCGGTGAAAAAACCAGCGCCTCGGTCACCGCTGAAAGCGAATGCCGGATTATTCGGATCAGCGCCCAGGACTTCAAGGATCTGATCGCTATGAACGAGGAGATCGCCCGGGCCGTTTCCGGGGTCATCGCCAGGCGCCGGGCCCGCAACCTGGAGCAGGACGAGGAAAAATCCAAGCACAGCCAAAGCCGGATCCGCTCGGAGAGCGCCTCGATTTTCCAACGGATCAAGCGTTACTTTGAACTCAGCACCGGCGAACCGGATCAGCACTGATCCCTGCAAATACCGGGGGACGGTGCCTGCCATCCTGACATTTTGGTTTTTCCCATTCGGCTATTTTCCATCATGCCTCCGTGAATGCAGGGGCAAACCTGGGTGTTCGCCCTTTTCCGCCTATAGTGGTAAAGCGGATAAATCACTATAGGGCAGAATCCGGTAATGACTACGTTCCTGCTGTTGTTCCCCGCCGTAAACCAGAAAGCCCTTATCCCGGGCGGATTCGTTCAGTTTGTAGTAATAATCAATGCCTTTGAAAAAATCACTCTGAATTGTCTTTCCGAGCTTGATTTCAACCGGAACCTGGATTTCACCCTGATCGATCAGGACATCGACTTCATTGCCGACATGATCCCTGAAAAAGTAAAGGTTGCTGTTTTTGCCCTGGTTGAAACGCCTCTTCAACATTTCCGCGATCACGAAATTCTCAAACAGCTGTCCCTTGAGGGGATGATTCTCCAGGTGTTTTTTTTCTTCAATACCAAGCAGGAAAGAAGCCAAACCGACGTCGATAAAATAGAGTTTGGCCGACTTGGTCAGACGCTTGGAAAAATTCCGGAAATGAGGCGGCAGGAAAAAAACTATGTGGCTGGCCTCGAGGACGGTCAGCCATTGGCGGGCCGTGTTGTGGTTGATGCCGCAATCGTTGGCCAGGGCGGAAGCGTTGGTGAGCTGTCCGCAACGGGCTGCGCAGAGACGCAGAAAAGTTTCAAAGGTGCGCAGGTCACGAACGTTGAGCAGAGTTCGCACATCCCGTTCAACATAGGTGTTGACATAGAATGAGAGTACCTCGCCGGGATCAAGACCGCGGTCAAAGATGCGCGGGTAGAAACCTGAGTACAGCAGTTTCACCAGGTTCACCGGCTCCTTTTGGTAGAGCTCGGTGTAAGACAGGGGCAGTAAGGTCAAGAGAGCAGTCCGGCCGGCCAAAGATTGAGTGACCTGGTTCATGAGCTGGAAATTCTGGCTTCCGGTCAGGATGAATAATCCCGGGCGGCGGTCCTCGTCAACCAAGCCCTGGATGTAGGAGGGCAATTCCGGAGCGTGTTGGAATTCATCGATCACGGCTCCCTTTTCCAGGCAGTTTTGCAAAAAGGCACGGGGATCCTCCAGGGCAAAACGCCGGGTATTGGGGTCTTCCAGGGAAAAGTAGCGCTTGCCGGAAAAAACAGCCCGGCAGAGGGTTGTTTTCCCGGATTGGCGGGGACCGGTCAAGGTGACGACCTGGTAATGCTCAGCCAGATACTGTAGCCTGGTCGTGATTTCCCGTTCGATCATGGTCAAAAAGTAACATTGATTTTACAATTTGTCAATAGAAACAGAATTTTGCATGACGCATCCGGGCCAGCGCCTGCCTACTTGAATTTTTGGTTTTTCCATCTTGAAGAACCCCTCGGGGCAGGTCTCAACGGGCTGTTGCCCAATAAGTAAATGGCTTATTTTCTCAGATCAGGCCGAAGCAAATGGCGATGAAACTTGGCCCGTTCAAGCCCCCGTGCATGATCACCCCGACCCAGGAATTGCCGGTCCTCTGCACTATGTAGGACTGGATGAAAACCAGGGGCAGAAGAGTCATCAGTAAATGCCAGCCGAAAGCGACATGAAAAAGCCCCCAGCCGAAGCCGTGAACCAGCCAGGCCTTTTTGCCGAAAGCGGCTTCCTGCCTCGGCAGCATCACTCCCCGCCACAGGAATTCCTCGCCCATGATGTTCAACACCCAGTAGGGCAGCCAGACCAGCAACAGCCAGTACCTTCCCTGTGACAGCGGCTCGAAGGCCATGAAGGGCGGAGTGTGGTCGTAATTTCCTGCCAGCAATTCAATTCCTTTCATAACCGCCAGGCTCAGACCCCCGACTGCCAGCAAGCCGAAAAAACTCCACTTTAAATCGTTTGCCGTGATCTTCCGGAATCTCAGCCGCTCAATCCAGGTGTTTTTTGACAGAGCATAGCCTTCTTTCCTCAACATCAGCCGGCCGGTTATGATCAGCGGAGTGAAAATGCCCAAGCCGGCGACGATGAACCAGAAAAGTATCGTCTCCTGGCCGCTGACCCGGCTCAGGTACGGAATTGAATACTTGGTCTGGCAGTACATCAGGGCCGCGGCCGGGATGTAAATCGCGAGAGAACCGGCAAAACCCAGTTTTTTCAAGTTTCTTCCTGTTGTCATCTGTAGATTATTTCATATCTCCGCGAAAAATCAACGGAATTCCTTGCTGATGATCCTGATGCGCTCCGGGTAACTGATCTCGCCCAGGGGAGTGCTGACGTAAGGACGGGCGTCAAGAGCCAGCCGCGAAACGTCACCGCGCCTGCCGCCCAGGGCCAGGGCCAGGCCCAGCAGGTCCTCGTAGCCCCGGTTGCCGAAAAACTCGTAGAGATCAAGTTCCAGGCGCATGGGAATAACGGTCGACTGCCCGGTGCCGGGGATTTCAATCGGGCGGTCGATGCCGCCGCTGATGGTGGGCTCTTCGTCGATCAGCAGGCGCCAGTCAAAGCGGGTCAGGGTGGAATGAGTGCGGGTGGTGCCGCCCTGGCCGTCGTTGGGGTTGAGCGCCTCGACCTTAAGCACGAAAGATGCGGCCAGGCTCCCTCCGCGGAATGCGTTCAACAGGCGCAGGCCGTCCTCGACCGAAAACTCGCCGATCCTCTCCCTGCCGCTGAGCCGCACACCGGCCAGGGAAAATTCCCCGACTCCCTGCAAACGGAACTGCAATCTGCGCAGATTGGTCATGGTGCGGGCTATCTCGTCAAGCGCGGCGCAGGCGGTCATGAACAGCAATGCGGAAATAATCACGGTAGCCTGAACGTATCTTTTTTTCATATCTCCCTCCGTTTCCGCCGGCATTATCGTCAATTACCCCCGAACAAGTCAACCTGGAGAGCGGAGAAATCTCGTTTTTTTTCCGCTGCCGCCCGGGAGAGAAGCAGGCCGGGCCGCTTCCGGCAAAAAAAGCTATTGACAAAACCGCGCCGTATTCCTACCATAGCTCCATGACCTTGACAACCTTTTCGATGGTATCCGGACCGGCAGAACCAGGAATAAACCCCGGAGACCATCCACGACGCCGGGCAAAACCCTGGAAAACAAGCTGAACAAAAATGGGAGGAATCACGATGAAAGCAGTATGTGTTGCACTGATGTCTGTTTTACTTCCGGCCGCCGGCCTGACCGCCGCCCCGGCGGACTATGCCAAGGTAATCGGCACCTGGGAACTGGAGCTCCAGGTCGAAGGACAGTATTACTACCTGAGCATGACCCTGCAGGAAAAAGATGGAGCCCTGTCCGGCACGGTCACTGAAAAATCAGGTTTTTTCACCGACAGCCCGCTGGCCGAAGTAACTTACGAGAACGGCGTTCTGGTTACGCTCGCCGCAGTCCCCTCTCCCCCGGACGGCTCGATCCTGTCCTGGTGGATCAGCCTGAATGTCGGTGACGACAGCGCCGAAGGCACGATTTCCAACTCCGACATCGGCATTACCGCCGCTATATCAGGGAAGCGCACTATCAAGTAAGGCCTGACCGGCATCCGTTTCGTACCTATCCCGGCGCATGATCTCGTCCAGGGGGAGGCGCTCGGGCCTGGTCTTTTCCGTTTTTGCCTGCTGTTCGGATAATCCGGTCCAGGGCGGCTCGGCATGCCGGCCGACGATAACCAGGGTGATCAGGTTTTCATCTGCGGGAACAGCCATCACTTCCCGGGCCTTTTCCTCGTTGAAGCCGGCGATGGGATGGGCCACCAGGCCCATTTCAGTGGCCTTGAGCAGCAGCAGGGCGGTGGCCATGCCGGTATCGAACAAGTGGTATTCGCGGTTCTTGACGATACAGTCACGATCCTTGCGGGAAACCACGCCGATCACCATTGATGCGGCATTGGTCCATTCATTGCCGCGCGACATGGCGGCCCGCATTTCCAGCAGCAGGGCCGGATCGGTAACGAAAACGAAGCGCCAGGGCTGGTTGTTGAAACAGGATGGAGCCAAAGAGGCGGCCTGGGCCAGCCGGCTGATCATTTCCGGGGAAATCTCCACTTCTTGCAGGGCCCGGTAAGCCCTCCTGGCGGCGATCACTTCATCAAGTTTCATGCTTCTTCCTCCTTGCCGCGGCCTTCAGCCCGGATGCAGGCCGCTTTTGAATTCAACCAGTTTCTGAACGTGGCGCATTTCCTCGCGGATCACCCGGTCAACCACCCCGGCGTTTTCCGGGTCGACCAGTTCACGCAGTTCAGTGTAAAAGATCACCGAATCCTTTTCAAAGTTCAGGGCCAGGTCGATGATCTCTTCCAGGGATTCCCGGCCGCTGATCAGTTTGCTCAGGGCCCCGGGGTCAGCCAGGAGGTGCGATGAGAAAAGCTTTTTCAGATAATTCCCCAGGCCGGCGGAAGCACCTGAACCAGCGGCGGCCATGGTTTCCTGGATTTTTTTAAAAACCACCTGGTGCTTGAATTCTTCATCGGCCAGGCATTGAAACAGGCTGACCACTTCAGCTTCAGGATGCTTCTTGATGGCTTCCAGGTAAAACTTGTATCCGGATTGCTCGATCTGGACCGCGAAGTCCAGTAATTCGTTGATTTCCAGCGTTGCCGTCATGTCGACTCCTTGACCGGCCCGGGCCGGCCTTGTCACCTGCAGTCAATATAAAGAAAATACAACGAATTGGCAAGTCTTAACATCAGGACCCGTTTTCAATGCTGTGGCGCAGCTGCATCTCGGCGTCGATCACCCCGCGGTTGATTTCCTCTACCGCCCGCTGGGCGATTTCCTTGAAAGCCGGGGAAAGGGAAGTGTTGAGCAGGGCGCGCAGGACCTGGACGGCCATCCGGAAACTGCGGATCACCTCGCCCTCGTCAACCGGAAAGGGAGCGATGATCTCGTTGAAATCTCCGCCCTTCATCCAGGCCAGCAGGGGCTCGGAAAGGTGAAAAAAGGGCGGCTTGCTGAGCGGATTGATGCCCAGGCGCCTTTCCAGGTTCAGGGCCGGCTGCAGGGCGCGCCAGCACAGGCGGTGCATGTCGCGGGCCGAACCGCGCAGGGTGGGAGCCCGGAAAGCGCGGCGCGGCTCAAAAACCAGGGCCAGGCAAAGCTGGGCCAGTTCCTCGCGGTTCAGCATTTCCAGGGCGCCGTTGCCGTAAAGCTCGGAAAGCAGGAGTTCGTAACCGAAGATTTTTTTGCCGAAATGGCCCTTTTCGGTCAAAGTGCGACTGCGGATGAAATTTCTCTGTATCAGCAACTCCAGCCTGGAGCGCATCTGGGCCAGGGCCTGGCTTCGGCCCTGCTGCTTCTCCTGGTAGTAATGAAAGGAATAGGGATATATCTCGTACAGCCTTTCGCCGTATTTTTCGTAGAGGTTGAGCAGGGTGGCATATGAAGGCTTGAACTGGCTCTGGATGGGCTCATAGACCCCGTGGATCATCTTTTCAAGTTCGGCGAAGCTGATTTCCTGGGGATTGATGCGCAGGTAGGCGTAGCCCTGGTCATCTATGCCCCGCCGTCCGGCCCGGCCGGCCATCTGGTGGAAATCGCGGGTGCGCATGGGCCGGTGAAAGTTGCCGTAGATCTTGCGCAGTTCGTCGAAGGCCACGGTCCGGGCCGGCATGTTGATGCCCAGGGAAAAGGTTTCGGTGGCGAAGATGACCTTGATCAGGCGAGAGGTGAACAGTCTTTCGATCACTTCCTTGAATGCCGGCCGCAAGCCGGCGTGATGGTAGGCGGCCCCGCGGGCCACGTGTTCGCGCATGGCCAGGGCGGTCGGATCATCGCTCAGTTCGAAACGCCGGCAGAGCTGGTCGTAAAGCTCCAGCAGCTCATCCCGCTCCCGGTCGGACAGGAAATCAAGGTGCTTGAGCAGGCCGGCCAGGTATTCACAGCGCTTGCGGCTGAAGGCGAAGTAAATGCAGGGCAGTCGATCCCGGCGGGCCAGGTGGGCCAGCAGGGCGGTGACCCGGTTGGGACTCTGGGCTTCGCCGGCCATGGAACGGCCCTTGCCGGGCAGGTGACTGCGCCGGCCGTAGCCGATGCGCCGCACCTGGCGCAGGTCATCGACTATGCGCCCGCGGCACTGGAACAGGACATCCAGGGGCACCGGCCGCTTGTCCTCGCGCACCAGGCTGATCGGGTGCTGCAGAACGGTGTTGAACCAGTCGGCCATGGCCTGGCAATTGGGAATGGTGGCCGACAGGGCCAGGATTTTCATGTGCGGCGGCATGAACAGCAGGCTTTCCTCCCAGACCGTGCCCCGCTCCAGGTCGTCCAGGTAATGCACCTCGTCGAATATGATCCAGCTGAAATGGTCGAAGGGGATCATTTCCTCCAGCAGCTGGTTGTGAAAAATCTCGGTGGTCATGATCAGCAGCGGGGCTGAGGCATTCAGGCTGACATCTCCGGTCAGGATGCCGACCCGGTCGGGGAATATTTTCTGGAATTCGCGGAACTTCTGGTTGGAAAGGGCTTTGAGCGGAGCGGTGTAGATGACCTGTTCGCCGTTTTTCAGGCAGAAATCCATCAGGAACTCGGCGATCGCCGTCTTGCCCGAGCCGGTCGGGGCCGAGACGAGCACAGAGCGGCCGGCCTTGATGGTTTCAATGGCTTCAAGTTGAAAAGGGTCGTAATTCATCAATTCCTTAAGTCATGCAATTGCCAAAGCAGGTTGGAGCTTGAAAGAAAAATTATAAGTCAACCGGGGCGACTTTGCAACGCATGGCCCCAAACAGGGGCCGAATCATCTAGTTAGCGGCTCTCAATCATTTTTTTGGCAAACAGGCCGCCTGTTTATTCAGATCCCCTCAATCACAGTATTTCCATTGAAACCTTGAATTAATTGTCAACCGGAAAAGAAAAATGCTGCGGCCCCAAAAACCAAAACAACAAAAAGGGCCGATCTTTTTCTCATTGAATTGTTATATCATTCCGTTTA
>CAYWEM010000021.1:0-43876 GCA_964457225.1 uncultured Clostridia bacterium | reverse complement strand
ATTCTACATCGTTTTAAAGCAGGATGAATTGACAAGATCAATACGGTTCGATTATATTGTACAGAATCAAGCAGCTTGGAACAGAACCTACACCAAACCCGCTAAAAAAGGAAGAAAACATGACGAGTATCCGCAGTAAACTGGTCATCTGGCTGATAAGAAACCGGCACCTGCTCAAACTGAAGCTGAAGCCGGAAGTGGTCGATGAGAGCTTTTCGGTGGCCGGATTCCGGGCCGAAGTCGACCGGGCTACGGCCCGGATGAAAATGCCCGGGGGCGTGCGCACGGAAAAGTTAAGCGTGAAAGACATGGCAGCTGAATGGATCATTCCGGAAAGGCATACCGAGGGCAAGGTACTCCTCTACGTTCATGGCGGCGGTTTCATTTCCGGTTCGTGTCAAACCCATCGCATGCACGTCGCAAAAATCGCCTCGGGCTGTCAACTTAAGTCACTGCTGTTCGATTACCGGCTGGCCCCGGAGCACCCTTTTCCGGCGGCACTGGATGATTGCGTCTCGGCCTACAAATGGCTGTTGGACAACGGCTGCCAAGCTCTTGACATCGTGGTCGGCGGCGAATCCGCCGGAGGCACACTGACTCTGTCCCTGCTCCTGGCCCTGAAAGAAAGGAACATCGAAATGCCCAAAGCAGCTTTCACCATATCACCGCTGACCGACCTCAGGTGCCTGGCTGATTCGTTCAAATACAATGCCGGCAAGGATATCGCGCCGCTCGGTTCCTGGGACAGCTGGACAAAGATGTACATTGCCGGCAACGATCCGGCCCGGCCCCCACTGTCACCGCAAATGGGCGATTTCAGCGGATTCCCGCCAATCCTGGTGTGCGTCGGCACCCATGAGATTCACCTGGACGATTGCCTCAATTTCACCGAAAAAGCAAAAAAGCAGGGAGTGGAAGTCGTATTAAGCAAGTGGGACAAGATGGTTCACGCCTTTCCCCTGCTTGCTCCGCTGTTTCCTGAAGCAAAAAATGCCCTAGCTGAAATTTGTGAATTCGTAAAAAACCAAGTCAGACAACAAGAGTAAAAAGACCTGCCCGGAAACGCAGCAAGACCTTTATTGACTCCGGGGAGTACTTCGGCTACAATTTCCCTTAACCGGCAATTCCGCCTGACTAAACCCACTGAAACTGAATTTAGGGTGGAACTCTTTGCCCCCGGGAGTTTTTCATGACTATCGGCTACTTTAAACTGGACCTGCCCGAGGGCAAGGTCAAATTCAACGACCAGCGCCTCAACGCCCTGGTGGATAAATGCCGGCCCAAGAAAGTTTCACCTTTTTACCTTGAGTTCATTCCCGGAGAAGCAGTGCATTGCGATGCCATAGTTGTTCATCCCCAGGCCCTGCTCGACGTACTTATCCTGGACATGGAGAAGTGTGAAGCCCGGCTGAACCGCAGTGAGGACGAAAACGAAAAAAGCCTGGCGGCCAAGTGCCTGGCCTGGCTGGAAGAGGAAAAACCGCTCTGTGACTGTCCCTTCAGCGAAGAAGAGAGGAGCCGCCTGCCGGCCCTGGGCCTGGCCAGCGCCAAACCGGTGCTGGCAACCGCTCAGATTGACGACCTGGATGACCTCATTAGCCGTATCCTGGCCAAATCAGCAATCATGTTCTTCTACACTGTCGGGCCCAAGGAAGTACACGCCTGGCCCGTACCGCGTGACTCGGAAATCGTCTACTGCGCCGGCCGCATCCATTCCGACCTGGCCCGCGGTTTCATCCGCGCCGACCTGGTCTCATTCAACGATTTCATGCAGTGTTTCAACATGAACGAATGCCGCCAGAAAGGCCTGGTGCGGGTAGTTGACCGTGGTCACCTGGTCGAGGACGGCACCATCATAGAAATCCGCTTCAACGTCTGAGCCTTCCGGACAACTGACAACTCTAGATACTCACTTCCCGGCTGCGTCCCAGGGCATTACCCCGGGCGTCCAGGGCTTCCACCCGGTAGGTATAGCTTACCCCCGACTGCAGATACTTGTCCTGGAAGTGGTAAGCTCCTCCCCGCAATTCGGCCGTTGCAATTTCCCTGAGAACACTGAAAGCACCGTCACCACTGCGGCGCAGCAGCCGGTAAGCGGCCACTTCCAGACCGTTGGTCTCCACCTGGAAGCTGATCTCCCCGTATTCGCGGGTTATGCTCCAGGAACGAGCCTGCCGTCGGGCCGCCTGCAATCCGATTTCCACCCGCACCAGCCTGACCCCGACCTCGGCGAAGCCCTCGGCCCCGGCTTCATCGCGGGCAAGCACCCGCAGGCGGCGCAAACCGGTTTCATATCCGGAACTGTCCCAGTAAAAAGTGTACAGCGAAGATGAAAAAGCCTCTCCGACCGCCCCGGCTGATTGCGGAGACTGGGATTTGCCTGGTTGTTCAGCCTGTTTTATGCCGTCCACGTACAGTTCGACCTGGCTGACCCCGGAATCATCGCTGGCCCGCGCTTCCACAGTAACCAGGCCGTGAACGGTTTGCCCGGCAAGCGGCTGGATTATTTCCACCAGGGGCGGCTGGTTGATAAAATCGGCCAACAGGTTCCAGTCCCGGTCCATCTGGTAGATGGTCAGGGGATTGGCCGTTGACTGGAAATCTCCCTTCCAGCCGGAGAAACGGTAGCCCGGGTCAGGAAAGGCCCTGATCACCGCCGTTTCCCCGGGAGACACCAACTGAACCGGCGGCTCCACCCGGCCGCATCCGGAACCGACCCAGGCACGCAGGAAAAAATCCTGCGGCCGGACCACCCCTGCCAGGGCGAAAACAGAGCCGTATTGTTCGTTTGCCCCGCCGAACAAGGTGGTCCCGAAAAGATCGGAGCCCTGCAGGACCAGGCGGCCGATGGGAATCAGGCCATCCGGAGGAGCATTGAACTGGTGCAACTGGGCATAAGCGCCGTCATAAACTCGCAGGCGATAAATCAGGCCGGCTCCCGTGCTTGGAGTATCCGATTTTTTCACATCCTTGAACTTCAGTTGCGTCAAAACCTGATTGAGGTCAGAAGCAAACCCTGAAGCAGCAGTCACGGTATCATCCGGAAATATGAGCCCCACATGGCTGCCGTAAAGATAACCGGCCTGGTAGATCATGGGATTGGACAGCTGAAAATAAAAAACGGAGGGAATTGGATCGGGGAACAGGTGAACGATGGCGTATTCGCCGCCCCAGGGATTGATCCGGAAAATCGGCGCCCCTTGCGGGCCAGAAGCCCACACGGTTCGGCCGTAGAGATAGTTCCCGCCAACCGTCAGCTGGCCATAGGGTATAACGCCGTTTTCTCCGTCAAAGTGGTAAATCACCTCGTAATTGCCGCCATCGGGATCAAAGCGATAGATAGCTCCGGAACCTTGCCAACTCATCAGAGTCATGCCGAACAAAGCTCCGTTGAATTCACACAGGCCGCCCGAAGGAAGAGCCAGGAAATCGCCTTCAAAGTGTTCGTCTATTATTTCCACTTCGTCCATGAAGTCCTTCAGCACGGTAAAGCTGCCGTCGGGATTGATCCGGAAAACCGCCCCGGCCGGATGGGATTCCGATTGCAGGACGGTGGCGAACAGGGCCCCGTCATAAGCCAGCAGGTCTGGATTGACCCAGGCATCTGACCAGCCCATGATCAGATCGAAATCACTGCCGTCAGGATTGATCCGGAAAACGTAAGCATTCAAGGTATTATAAATGGCGTTTTTTTTCGCTTCCGGTTGTCCGGCATCCACGACATCCCCGAATACAGCCAGGCCGTCCTCAGCCACCCCAAACAGCACGCCGTCCTGCAGGGTCAGCGCCCCCCGGGGGAAAACCGGGAAGTCCCCGCCGGGAAAAGAAAACATGATCTGGTAATCAGTTCCGTCCGGCCTGATTCGGAAGAGCACGCCGGCATTGTTCTGGCCGCCTTGATAGGTCGTGCCGTACAGGAAATCGCCCACCATGGTCAAACCGGACATGGGCAAATAACCATCCCCCCCGGCTTCGTTAAAGGAATGCAGTAATTCCGCCTGGCCGGGCATAGAGCCCGCTGTCAGCAGCAGGCAGAAAACCAACAGAAACAATCGGCCGGAACTCAGTGCTTTCATTCTTGTTCCTAGAAATTCCAGGCGGCGCCGAGCCCGGCCTGGAAACCGCCCAGCTTCATGCGGCCGGCATCACCCCTGTGGCTGACCAGTTTGTAGGCCGTCCCCAGGCGCAGGAACAGGCAGGGCCGGACCCGGTAATCGAGGTTCAGGGCCGCTTTCCCGCCCAGGCCGGAGCCGCTGACCTTCATTTCCATGGCCTTTTCCCGGAAACTGTGGGCGGCCAGGCCGAGCTCGAAGCCCAGGCGCAGGGCCGGAGCAGGGGTCAGCCGGTAACCGAGGCCCAGGCCAAGCTGGACCTGGCTGATGCTGGTTTCCTCTTCTATTTCCGCCAGCCAACCCTTGGCGGAAACCAGGCCGATATCGGTCCAGGCATAAAAATCAGGGGCAAAACTGTAAGCCAAGCTGAGCTGGGGCAGGAAAACACTGCCGGAATATACCTCCCTGAAAGTGCTGTCGGAACTGAAAAGCAGGTTGCCGCCGATAGCCAGGTCGAACCTGGGCGCCTCTCCCCGGGCCGGAACCGCGTAAGAAAGACTCAGAAGCAGGATGAAGACCCAAAAGACGTTTCTCAATTTGATCATTGTGTTCTCCTCTTGAAATTAAAGCGGGACATCGGCACTGCGTCCCAGCACGTTACCCCGGCTATCCAGAGCTTCCACCCGGTAAATGTAACTGACACCCGCCTGCAGGTACTTGTCCTGGAACCGGTAAGCACCGGATTGCAATTCGCTCCGGCTGATTTCAGTTATAACGCTGAAGGCGCCCTCAGCCCGACGGCGAAGCAGCCGGAAAGAGTTAACCGGCAAGCCGTTGTCCCTGACCTGAATGTTGATTTCCCCGTATAGACGCAGGAAACTCCAGGCTCTGATTTCCCGGAGCGCGGCCTGCATGTCGATTTCCACCTTGGCCAGCTGCACGCCGATTTCGGCCGCACCGGAGGCCCCGGCCCGGTCCCGGGCCATTATTTTAATGCGGTGAGTACCGGCCGGGAAAGCGCCGCTGTCCCAGTAGAATGTAAAAAGCTCCTCATGAGCGGTCCGATCGGCACTCCTGGAAGCGGCCTCAGCCTGTTTTACTCCGTTCAGGTAAAACTCCACCCGCTCGATTCCGCTGTCGTCTCTGACCCTGGCTTCGATGACGACCAGGCCGTGAACCGTCTGGCCGTCCCCGGGGCTGATTATTTCGACCTGTGGCGGATCATTCACGAAGTGGGCCTGGAAAGCGAGGTTCCTGGTCACGCCCATTATGACCAGGGGATTGGCTTCAGATTCGTAATCACCGGTCCAGCCCCGCAGGCGGTAGCCGGGATCCGGCAGAGCGGTGATGGTCGCACTGTGACCGTAATCAACGTATTGCAGGGTCGGTTCAACCCGGCCGGGTCCAGAACCCACCGAGGCGCACACGGAATAATAATTCCTGGCCATCACGCCGGGCAGGGCATAAACCATGCCGCCGCCCGAACCATATTCACTTTGACTGTCATAAATTGTCGTGCCCAGCAGGTCAGAGCCGGATACGACCAACCGCCCCATGGAGAAGAATCCATCGCCCGCCACGCCTCTGAAAGTGTGAAGTACACTGAAATTCATGGTATCGAGATCCAGCCGGTAGAGAAAGTCGACCATCTCAGCTGCGACGCTTTTTTCAACCAGGTCAACGCGTCGCCCGGCCCAGGTAAAAAGTGTTCTTTTGCCACTGACCGGCGAACTCTTTACATCAACTAACTCGTAGATCTTTTTTGTGCCGTAGAGCACAGCGCCGTAAAAGAGCAGGGGATACTCGTCAAGCACTATTATGTACATGTCTTCTTCTATCGGAAAAGCGTGCAGTTCCTGGAATCCGCCGCCCAGCGGGTTGATGCGGAAAACATTGCCTCCTCCGGCCGAACCTCCGAACCCGGTTTTACCGTAAAACCAGCCCTGCTCGAACACCAGTGTTCCCGAGGGAACAGACCCGGTATCATCATGAAAGCGGTAAAGAACGGTGAAGTCACTGCCGTCCGGGTTGATGCGGTAGAAAATGCCCTCCCATTCATCTCCAATCCTGTTTACGGTCACTTCGGATTCGGCAAAGGCGGTGGTGCCGAAAAGCACTCCGTTTACCGCGGTCAGTCCGGCCAGGGGCAGGTGCCCGTTTTGCCCGTCAAAAACGTGAATAACCCGGTATGCGCTGCCGTCCAGGTTGATACGGAAAACAGCCCCGTTTTCATAGGGATCGCCGTTGATCCTTATACCGAACGCCCCGGGCAGCAAACCGAACAAAGCCCCCTCGAATTCCAGCAGGGAGCCCAGGGGGGTTTGATCAAAGGCATGCAGCAGGGTGAAATCACTGCCGTCGGGGTTGATGCTGTAGAGATAACCTGCGGGGACACTTATCTCCTTGCTCACCAGCATGTCCGGGCCGCCGTTGAAGATAAAATACTGCAGCTGCAGGACACCGTAAAAGCGGTCATATGCCGCTAAAATCTGGCCGGAAGGCCTGTAAGAAAAGGGTTCGATTGATTTCTCGATTTGAAGTGAAAACTGCGGAAAGGAAAAAACCGTTCGATAACCGCTGCCGTCGCCGTTGATCTGATAAATGGTGCCGGCGCCGTGAGCCCCGCCTTCCATGGTCAACCCGTAGAAAGCTCCTCCCCAGGGTATCAGACCGCTGAAGGGATTTTCCCCGTCCTGGGCTCCGGCGGGAAAGCGATGCAGAACCTCGACCTGGCCGTTCAACAAACCAGCCGGCAAAAACAATAACAATAACAGCAGCGTGGACAAACATCGAGATTTCATTTTTTCCTCCGATCTGATATATCTAATATGAAAGAAAACATTTTTCAACACATCGAACCCTAAAAAACTTCAATTGGAAAAGAACCTTGTTTTTTACTATAATCGGGTATCAGGCCGGCCGGCGAGCCGGCTTATTGCCCAGGAGGCTTGATGACAAAATCCACGATCCTGGCCGGGCTGGCTGTCGCCCTGCTGTTCAGCGGCTGTGGTCTCCGGGAAAAGGAGCAAGAAGTGTCTCCCGAACAAAACAATCCCCTGCTGATTGAATTCAGAACTCCTTTCGGAGTGCCGCCTTTCACTGAAATTCAGGATACCCATTACCTGCCGGCCTTTGAAGCAGCCATGGCCGAACACCTGGCCGAAATTGACCGGCTGCTGGAACAGAACCC
This sequence comes from uncultured Clostridia bacterium, assembly GCA_964457225.1. Lineage (GTDB taxonomy): Bacteria > Acidobacteriota > Aminicenantia > UBA2199 > UBA2199 > CAYWEM01. The sequence goes on along the minus strand of CAYWEM010000021.1, from coordinate 36,634 downwards.
GGTCCCTGATTTTCCCGGTTTTATGGCACCTTTTTTCAATTCCGGCGCTCGCCTGCAGCAGGTGGCCGCTGTCTTCTACAGCCAGGTTTCAGCCTGCGGCACGGAAGAGCTGCTGCGGATACAGGCTGAAATCGATCCCCTGATGGCCGCCCACCAGGACGCTGTCCTGCTGAACGAAAAGCTCTTTGCCGGAATCAATCGGGTCTATGAAAACCGCCGGGCGGAAAACCTCAATCCCGAGGAACTCTACCTGCTGGAAAGCGCCTACCTCGACTTCGTGCGCAACGGAGCCAGGCTTGAGCCACGGGAAAAACAGAGTCTGACCTCCCTGAACCAGGAACTGGCCTCCCTGGAAGCGGCCTTCCAGGAAAACCTGCTCAAAGAAAACCGCGCCTTTCAACTGGTCATCGAAAAAGAAGCAGACCTGGCCGGACTGCCGGCCGGAGTGATCGCCGCGGCGGCCGAGGAAGCGGAAGTTTCCGGCCATCCCGGGAAATGGATCTTCACCACCGACAAGCCCAGCCTGCTGCCCTTCCTGACTTATTCACCACTCCGTGAGCTCCGCCGGGAGATATACCAGGCCTATACCAGCCGGGGCGACCGGGACAACCAAAGCGACAACAAGGAAATCCTGGCCCGTATCTTCAACCTCAGAGTGGAAAAAGCACGCCTGCTGGGTTATGAAAATTACGCCGATTACGTGCTGGAATCAAAAATGGCCGGCCGGAGCGAGACGGTCATGAGCTTTCTCGAGGGTCTCTGGCAGCCGGCCCGGAGGGCCGCGGAAAAAGAGGTTGCCGCTCTGCAGAGACTGGCCGACAGCGAGGGCGGTGATTTCGAGCTGGCTCCCTGGGACTGGTGGTACTTCGCAGAAAAGGAACGACTGGTCAGGTACGCCCTGGACGACAGCGAGCTGCGGCCCTATTTCAAACTGGAAAACGTCATCAACGGTGTCTTCCTGGTGGCCGGACGACTTTTCGGCCTGGAATTCAGTTTGCTCGGCGAAATCCCCCGGCCGCATGCCGAGGCCCTGGCTTATGAAGTGCGGGAAGCGGACGGCAGCCATGTCGGCCTGCTCTACCTGGACCTGCACCCCCGCCCGGGCAAACAGGTCGGCGCCTGGTGTGGATCTTACCGCGATACCAGGAAGCTGGAAGGGAAAAGAGTTCCCCCGATAATCACCGTGGTCTGCAACTTCACCCGGCCCAGCCGGGAAAGTCCAGCCCTGCTCAGCCTGGACGAAGTGAGCACCCTCTTCCACGAGTTCGGTCACGCTCTTGACTTCCTGTTGGCGGAAAACAGTTACATCTATACCAACATCGCCACCGACTTCGTGGAACTGCCCTCGCAGATCATGGAGCACTGGGCCCTGGAGCCGGAAGTGCTGCGTGAGTATGCCCGTCATCATTCCAGCGACACCGTCATCCCGGACACCCTGATCGAAAAGATAAAAAAGAGCTCCCTGTTCAACCAGGGCTTCAGCAACACCGAGTACCTGGCCGCCTGTCTGCTCGATATGGCCTACCATACCCGCGGCCAAGCCGTCCCCCTGGACATCAGGAGCTTCGAACAGGATCTGTTCCGGAAAATCGGCCTGATCCCGCAGATACTGCCCCGTTATCGCTCCACCTATTTCGCCCACATCGCCGCCTGGGGCTACTCGGCCGGTTACTACAGCTATATATGGTCCGGAGTACTCGACTGTGACGCCTTCGCCGCTTTCGAGGAGACCAGCCTGTTCGACCCGGAAACCGCCCTTTCCTTTCGCCGCAACGTCCTGGAAAAGAACGGCACCGCTGATCCGGCCGAACTTTACCGGGCTTTTCGCGGCCGCGACGCCAACCCTGAATACCTGCTGAAAAAACGAGGCTTGAACTGAAAGTAATACCGGGCTTTGAATCTACAGCATTAAGCAACTGGAGCGACTGAAAACTTGAACATCTTCTTAATCACCCTGGAAGCAGTGGCCAGCCTCCTCGGCATCGGCGTTCTGGGCTACTGGATAATCGGCCGGCGCCGGGTCAGCCGGGAAACCATAGGCTTTCTGTCCGACCTGGCCATAGATATCGCCGTGCCCTGCCTGGTGCTGGCCAGCCTGCTCATGGATTTCAAACCGGGTCAAACCCCGGGCTGGTGGCAATTGCCACTCTGGTGGCTGGGCTTCCTGGTCCTGAGCCTGGTTTTCAGCCTGCTTTCTTCCCTGGCGGTCGGAACCCGTTTCAGAATGGAATTCGCAATGTCCCTCTTTTTCCAGAACGGGATCTTTTTTCCTCTGACCATCCTGATCGGACTGTTTGGGCCCCGCAATCAATACCTGGTCCCGCTGTTCCTGTTCATTTCCCTGCACCCCAGCATTGTCTTCAGTACTTACCATCTTTTTTTCCCCGCAACGACAAAAAAAACCGGCCTTCCCCTGGCCCGCGTTTTCAACCCGATCCTGGTCTGTACCGCCGCCGGACTGACAATATCACTGGCCGGACTGCAGGAACAGGTGCCGGTGTTCATCAAAACCGTTCTGAACCTGGTCGGAGCCATGGCCCTGCCCCTGTTCATGCTCATCCTGGGCGGCAACCTGTTCCGGGACCTGAAAGAAGGAAAAAAAGAGGGCCGAAGCTTCAATTTTGCCGAAGTATTGAAGTTTTGCCTGGCTAAAAACTTCCTGCTGCCAATGCTGGCCCTGGGCCTGCTGATCCAGCTGAGACCGCCCTTCGAAGCAGCCCTGATAATCATGCTCCAGGCCTCGGTGCCCCCGATCAGCGCCGTCCCCATCCTGGCCGAAAGAGCCGGCGGAGACCAGGGCATCTGCAGTCAGTTCACTTTGGGCAGTTTTCTCTGCTCAATCTTCTCGATTCCCCTGTTTCTGCACCTGTTCAGCCGGTTTTTTCCTTTCCCTTGATCATTTGCTTAAAAATCTTCCGGGAATTCACCGGCCGGTATCATCTCCAAAGCGCTCACGCTGCAGAAAAGCTTTGCCCTGACCAGGTATGGTTACAATAAAAAGATCGCCGTATTCATCATCAGCGATTACCAGTTCGTCCATCACCCCGAGTAGTGAAAGGATTTCAGGCAGGGTGTTGGAATGCCCGGCCACCAGGACGGCTCCGCCCCGGTGAACTCGAAGCCCGGCCACCAGTCCGGCTGGATCTCCGGCCGCGTATTCAGTTATATCCAGTCCGGCCGCCGCGGCCGTCGGCCCGACCGTGTCGCGGGTGCGGCGCAGAGGCGTCGAGTAGATCGCGACCAGGGCATCAAGCCGGATCAATCGCGGCAGATCCTCGGCCCGGGCCAGGCCCCGGGGGGTCAGGGGCGGGTCGGCCGCCGGTTCAGCGTCCTTTTCTGCGTGGCGAACCAGGTAAATTACAAGATTGTTGTCGCTCCCGGCTGAACAGTCAAGGCCGTTTTTTGTAAAAGCCGGCCCAGGCCGGCTCAAGCCGCAAACCAGCAGGATGAATAAAAACAAAAACCTGACACTACGACAGTTCATGAGATCCGCTCCCGGCAAGCAATATCGTTTTCAGGGACAGTTTCCGTAGCAGAAAAGAAGCGGAGTCTAACGGCCATGCAAAAAGGGTAAGCAGTAAAGCCGGAAAAGTCAAGCCGACACCCGCCGACACTGAATGATTTGTTCCGATTTTAAAAAAAAACGGCATTGACTTGAGGCGGAAAATCGGCGAAAATAGGCCTATTCAAGACTGGAGCCGAAAATGTCCCAAGATCAACCAGCAGACTGGAAGAACTCACTGCAACTTCCCCAGACTTCCTTCCCCATGAAAGCCCAGCTCAGCCAGCGGGAACCGGAAATCATCAAGCGCTGGCAGGAACTGGACATCTACCGGCGCATCCTGGAAGCCCGGGCCGACAGGCCGCCTTTCATACTGCACGACGGCCCTCCCTACGCCAACGGCCGCATTCACCTGGGCACGGCCTTAAACAAGATACTCAAGGATTTCGTGGTGAAATCAAGATCCATGGCCGGGTTCAAGGCTCCATACGTCCCGGGCTGGGATTGCCACGGCCTGCCGATAGAGCTGAAAGTCGATCAGAAACTGGGCAAAAAAAAGGAACAACTGGACACCCTGGAATTTCGCCGGCTTTGCCGTGAATACGCCGAATCCTTCCTCGAGCTTCAGCGCCGGGATTTCATCCGCCTGGGAGTTTTCGGCACCTGGCAGCAGCCCTACACCACACTGGATCCGCAATACGAAGCCGGGATCATCAGGTTTTTCAATTCTTTCGTGGCCGCCGGCAACGTCATCCGCAAGAAGCGCCCGGTTTACTGGTGCGTTTCCTGCGCCACCGCCCTGGCCGAGGCCGAGGTGGAATACGCCGAGCACCGTTCCCCCTCGATCTACGTTAAGTTCGCCCTGCCGGAACAGGACGGACTGCCGCCCGCCCTTTCCGGCAAAGAAGTTAAAATCCTGATCTGGACCACCACGCCCTGGACCATTCCGGCCAACCTGGCCATCGCCCTGCACCCGGAATACGATTACGCCCTCTTTTCGATGGGCAATGAAAATTTCCTGTCGGCCAGCCGCCTGGTGCCGGTTATAGCAGAAATATGCGCTCAGGAAGCCGTAGTACTGGCTGAAATGAAAGGCCGCGACCTGGTCGGCCTGTACGCCGAGCATCCGTTGTTCGGGCGACGCTCCCTGCTGATCGCCGCCGATTACGTACTGCTCGACCAGGGTACAGGCTGTGTTCATACCGCCCCGGGGCACGGAGAGGACGATTACCGGGCCGGCCTGCAATACGGACTTGACATATATTCCCCGGTGCTGGACAACGGCACTTTCGACGAGAGTGCCGGTCCCTACCAGGGACTGAACGTGTTCGCCGCCAACAGCCGGATCAACGAAGACCTGCGGGAGCGTAGCCGGCTGCTGCACTCCGAGGAAATCAGCCATTCTTACCCGCATTGCTGGCGCTGTAAGAAAGCGGTCATTTTCCGGGCCACCGAGCAGTGGTTTATCGGCATGGATGCCACCGGTCTGCGCGACCAGGCGCTGGAAGCCATCGGCGCGGTTCGCTGGCTGCCGGCCTGGGGCCAGGAAAGAATTCACAACATGATCGCCAACCGCCCCGACTGGTGCATTTCAAGGCAGAGAAACTGGGGTGTGCCGATTCCGGTTTTCTTCTGCCGGGATTGCGGCCAGCCGCTGCTGGACCCCGAGCTGATCGAACGGGTGGCCGAGCGCTTCGCCCAGTCCGGTTCAGATTCATGGTACCGGGGTGACCAGCTTGACCTGCTGACTCCTGGCACAGTCTGCTCAAACTGCAAGGGCGGTGATTTCCAGAAAGGCAATGACATCATCGACGTCTGGTTTGAATCCGGCTGTTCTCATGGAATCCTGGAAAACAGGCCCGACCACTACTGGCCGGCCGATGTTTATCTCGAAGGCGGAGACCAGTATCGTGGCTGGTTCCATTCTTCCCTGCTGGTCGGCGTGAACGCCAGGGGAAAAGCACCCTACAAGACCGTGATCACTCACGGCTGGGTCCTGGATCACGAAGGCCGGGCCATGTCCAAATCGATCGGCAATGTCATCGAACCTGATTCCATCGTCAAGGACAAGGGCGCTGAAATACTGCGACTCTGGGTGGCCATGCTCAATTACCGTGAAGACGTGCGCCTCGGCGCCGAAATACTGGCCCGGGTGGTGGAAAGCTATCGCAAGATCCGGAATACCTGGCGTTTCATGCTGGGAGTGCTGGCCGACTATGCACCCGCGGACATGATCGGTCGGTCGCCCCTGGGTGCCATAGACCTCTATATCATGAACCGTTGGCAGCAGGCCCGGGAAAAAATCAGGAAAGCTTACCAGGACTACGAATACCACGTTATCTTCCACACCCTGAGCAGTTTCTTCACAGTGGACTTGAGTTCATTCTACCTGCACGTGATGAAGGACAATTTCTACTGCAATGCCCGGCAAAGCGATCAGCGCCGGGCGGCCCAGGAAGTCGTGTTCACCATTCTCAGGGAAAGCGCCCTGCTGGCTGCGCCCATTCTCTCTTTCACCAGCGAGGAAGTATGGCAACACCTGCCGGAATTTCCCGGGAAAGAGAATTCGGTTCACCTGCATCTCTTCCCGGAAAACAACACCGCCCCGGCCTGTTCCGAAAAGATTGACTGGGACATGGTCATGGACCTGCGCGAAAGGGTCTTGAAAGCTATAGAAGATGCCCGCAACGATAAAATCATCGGGGATTCCCTGGAAGCGGCCGTCAAACTGAACCTGCCCGCAAACCAGGCCGCCGACCTGGCCGAAAAGAAGGAATTGCTGCGCCGGATTCTGGTCGTTTCCGAGCTGGAGATCGAGGCGGCGGAAAAAGAAGAATTGCGCATCAGCCGGGCCGGCGGCGGAAAATGCCCGCGCTGCTGGTCCCGGGAAGCGGACACGGCAAATGATCCCGATCAGCTCTGCCGACGCTGCCGGGCTGTAATCCCGGAGAACGGCTCTTGAAAATCCTGGGCTCCCGAGGCTGGATACTGATCGTACTGGCCCTGGCCCTGATCGACCAGGCATCCAAGGCGATCGTCTCGGCCTGGTTGCCGCTGTATCAATCCAAAAGCGTAATCCCCGGTTTTTTCAATCTCTACCATACCACCAACCGCGGCGCCGTCTGGGGGCTGTTTTCCAAGAGCCAGGCCGCCGTCCCGCTGATCATGCTCATTTTGTCCTCCTGTGCTTTTCTTATAATCCTGGTTCTTTTCTGGCGGGGCCGCTACCGGGGATTGGAGAGAGTTTCTTTCCTGCTGATCCTGGGAGGAGCCCTTGGAAACATCATCGACCGCCTGCGCTACGGCCAGGTAATCGATTTTCTCGATTTTCACCTCGGCCGACATCACTGGCCCACTTTCAACCTGGCCGACTCCTTCATTTTCTGTGGAGTCGTCCTGCTGGCCTGGACCATATTGAGAGGAAACAAATGCACCCAATCCTGATCAGAATCGGCCCCCTGGCCATTCCATCCTACGGTTTCATGTTCGCCCTGGGTATAGTCGCCGGTCTGCTGGTTATGCTGCACCTGGCCAAAAAAGAAAACCTGGAGCGCAACCAGCTGATTGATTTCGTCTTTTACACCCTACTCTTGGGTTTGCTGGGGGCAAAATTTCTGCTTTTACTGACCAATCTTGGCCATTACCTGAGTCATCCCGCGGAATTGAAATACCTGCTGGTTTCAGGCGGTACTTTCTACGGCGGCCTGATTTTCGGCGGCCTGTTCGCCTTCTGGTTCATCAGGAAACACGGTCTCGATTTCCCCAGCCTGGCCGACTGCATGGCTCCAGGCATCGCTCTGGCCCATTTTTTCGGCCGTGTCGGCTGTTTCCTGGCCGGATGCTGTCACGGCCGTCCGGCGGATTTTTTCCCCCTGGCCGTAACCTTCACCTCGACCGAAGCCTGGCACAACACCGGCTGTCCCTTGTACACCCCGCTCTATCCCACCCAGCTGTTCGAGGCCGTTTTCAACCTGCTGAATTTTCTTTTCCTGTTCCAGTTCTTCAAGCGCCGTGCCTACAAAGGCCAGGTGTTCGCCTTTTACATCCTAAACTACTCGATTATCCGTTTCCTGCTTGAATACCTGCGCGGCGACAGTGACCGGGGCTACATTTTCGGCGGCCTGGACAACCCCCTGCTGAGCATTTCCACTTCCCAGCTGATCAGCCTGGCCGGCATCCTGCTGGCCCTCTTTCTCTTCCGCCTGTTTAAAAAAAGTGAAACAAAAAACGATTCAGATCGAGGCTGAAGAAGGCTTCTCCCGGATCGACCATTTTCTATGCCTGAATCTGCCGGAATTCAGCCGCTCCCGGGTTGAAAAGCTCATCCAGGCCGGCGGCATCAGCCTGAACGGCCGAACAGTGCTGAAAAAAAACCAGCCCCTGAAAGCCGGTGACCTGGTCCGGGCCTGCTGGACGGATGAAAAGGCAATACCGCCGGTCGCGGCGGAAAAGCTGGTCAAACTCTACGAAGACGAACACATCCTGGTGATCGACAAGCCGGTCGGCCTGGCTGTTCATCCCAGTTCACCGGGCGGCCGGGAAAAAACCCTGGTGGACCTGCTGCTCGCTCACTACCCCGCCCTGTCATCGAACATAGATCCCCTGCGCCCGGGTATCATTCACCGCCTGGACCGGGAGACTTCAGGTGTTCTGCTGATCGGCCTGGACGAACGAACCGTGATCAGGATGCAGCGGCAGTTCGCCCGGCGACAGGTGGAAAAGGTCTACCTGGCCCTGGTTGAAGGACGGATGCGTTTTCTGAACGGTACAATAGACATTCCGCTGGGCAAGAAACGCGGTTCCTGGCGCAAGCAGGAAGCGGTCTGGGACGAAGACCGGGAAGACAGCCGAGACGCCGAAACCGATTTCAGCGTAATGCTGGCCCGGGAACAATACAGCCTGGTCCGGCTGCGCCCGAAAACCGGTCGTACCCACCAGATAAGGGTTCACCTGGCGTATTTCGGCAACCCGGTGCTCGGTGACAAACTATACGGGAAAAGCAGGCTTTTCCCGCGACTGGCCCTGCATGCCCACGAACTGCGATTTCGTCACCCTTATCGTGATTGCCTGGTGCGCAGCCGTTCACCCCTGCCCGCATCGTTCAGGGAATTCCTGGCCGGCAAGGGCTGAAAAGAAATCCGGCTTGCAGTTTCAGATGGTCTTCAGCACCTGGACCGCTTCTTCGGGCGGTACCGGGTTGATGTAAAAACCGCTGCCCCATTCAAAACCGGCCACCCTGGTCAGAATCGGGGCGAATTCCAGGTGCCAGTGGTAGTATTCTTCGGCATTGCGGTTGAAAGGCGAGTTGTGCAGAATCAGGTTGTAATCGGGCTGGTTCAGGGACTTGTCGATCCGTTCCAGGAAGTTTTTCAGCAATCCGGCCAGATCGGTCAGTTCCTGCGGACTGGAGTTTTCAAAAGCATGGCGGTGTTTACGGGGATAGACGGCGAATTCAAAGGGAAATCGGGGGGCGTACGGGGCCAGGATTATGAAGTGTTCATCCTCCCACAGTACCCGCCGGTTTACTTCACTCTCATAACTTATGATATCGCAGAAAAGACAACGTTCCTTGTGCAGAAAATGGCTTTCCGCCCCCTGCAGTTCCTCCTGGACCCGGATCGGGATGACCGGCAGGGCGATCAACTGGGCATGGGAATGGGCCAGGGTTGCTCCGGCCGCGGCGCCCTTGTTTTTAAACACCATGACGTAGCGCAGGCGGATATCGCGGCGCAGGTCCAGAATTCGATTACACATCGCCGCCAGCACTTGCTGTAACTCATCCTGCTCCAGGGAAACCAGCGACTCCCCGTGCCGGGCTGTCTCGACCAGCACTTCGTGGGCTCCGATGCCGTTCATCTTGTCGTAAAAACCCTCGGCACTCTTGCTCAATTCTCCTTCCACCCGCAGGGCCGGGAACTTGTTTGGGAAAACGCGCCATGCCCAGCCCGGGCCGTTGGCCGGACCTCCGCCGGGACGGTACGCCGCTATTTCCGGGGGAGTCATGGCTTCATTGCCCGGGCAGAAGGGGCAGGTCTCCGGGCTGGTGGCATCCTGTTCGGGGGGGGGAAGATAGTACTTGGGCCTTTTCTTTCTTTCGCTGGAAATTATCACCCAGGTACCGGTGATGGGATCTTTTCTCAGTTCGGGCAAGAAAACCTCTTTTTCCGCCTGAAGGGCAAGTCAGGCGGCGACCGGATTTGAACCGATGAATAGCGATTTTGCAGACCGCTGCCTTACCACTTGGCTACGCCGCCGCTGATGGAGCGGGAAACGGGATTTGAACCCGCAACATCAACCTTGGCAAGGTTGCGCTCTACCATTGAGCTATTCCCGCTTATCAGCCCAGAGAATACCCGAAAAACCGCCGCTTGTCAAGACCCGGCAAGCGGCTTGAGCATCGGGCTCGATCCCGGTATTCCGGTTTTTTTCGGCCGGTTGACTGAGAGCCGGTATTTCATATAATAAGTATTCATGAATTTTTCTGAGGAAACTCCAGATTTGACCGGGGGCGCACTCATCGACTTCGACCCCAGGCGCAGGGTGCTTTTGCTGGCTTTTGCCGGACAGCTTCAGCAGATAGGAATCCCCATCTTCGAATTCAGAAAGATATGCAGTGAATTCAAGCAGGTTAACCCGATTCTCCTGCGTGACTGCAAGAAGCTCTGGTATCATCAGGGTTTACCGGAAGCAGGTGATTCAATCGCCGATATCGTTTCATTACTGAAAAAATACGTGCAACACCCGGCAACCGACCGGACCGTTGTTTTCGGAAATTCGGGCGGTGCCTACGCCGCCCTGCTTTTCGGATCACTCCTGCAGGTTGACGAGATTCACGCCTTTTCGCCGAAAAGTTTTCTCACCCCCTGGAAAAGGATCATGCTCGGTGATTTCAAGATACGCAATGGTTTAGCTCTTCTGGCATCCCTGCAACTCCGGGGTGAAAAAAAATACTTTGATTTGAAGAAAGTCCTTGAGGAAAACACCAGTTCCGCGAAAAATATTCACGTTTACTACGCCCGGGACCATAGAATCGACCGATGGCACGCCTGCCGCCTGAAAAACATAACCGGAGTTCAGCTGCATCCTTTTCCCTACAAAAAACACAACCTGATCAGGTTTTTAAAGGAGAACGGCCAACTTCGGCAAATCATCGAAAATGCCGTCAAGTAACAGGATGAACGGCTGAAAAACCTGTTTTTCACCCTCTCCCAGGTTTAAGAAAACATCCGCCCAAGAATCAGTTCAATCAGATTCAGATGAGTTCAGCCTGAGGCCGAGATCGGCTAATTGCCGATCTGAAACCGGGGTCGGAGAACCGCTCATCAGGCAGAGCGAGGAAGTGGTCTTGGGAAAGGCGATGACGTCACGAATTGACTTTTCGCCGCAGGCCAGCATCACCAGGCGGTCAAAGCCCAGGGCGATTCCCAGGTGCGGCGGTGCTCCAAGCTTGAGGGCGCGCAGGAAAAACCCGAACTGTTCCTCGGTCTCCTGCTCCGGCAAGCCCAGCAGGCCGAAAATCCTGGCCTGCAAAGCCGGGTCATTGATCCGCCGACTGCCGCCTCCGATTTCAACCCCATTCAACACCAGGTCATAAGCCACTGCTTTCACCGCCAGGGGATCCCGCTCCAGCAGGGGCAGGTCTTCAATGCGCGGGGCGGTGAAGGGGTGGTGATTCGATTCAAAGCGTTTTTCTTCCTCGTTGTAGAAAAACAGGGGGAAATCGTGAACCCAGGTGAAGGCCAGTTCATTTTCATCGACCAGGGCGGCACCCAGTTCCTCCCGCAAACGGCCGGCCAGGGACAGGGCCTTCTCCCGGTTGTCTCCGATCAGCAGCAGCAGGCTCTCGTTCGGCAGTTTTTCCTGCTCAAAAAATGCGGCCAACAGGTTCTCGGGCACGCCCAGGGAACTGCGGAAAACACCGCCGGAATGGCGCAGCCAGAAAAGGCCGCGTCCGCCCTGCCGACGCAGACCCGCGGTCAATTCATCCAGCCGCTTGCGCGAGAATGTCCCGTCATCGGGAACCACCAGGCCCAGTAGTTCTTCCCCTGCTTCAACCACGCTCCGGAGCGGGGCGGCTTGCAGAATTTCTGAGGTCCGGCTGAAATTCCTGATCCGCAGGGGATTTCTCAGGTCCGGTTTATCGGAACCGAAAGAATTCATGGCTTCAGTATAGGTCAGGCTGCCGACTTTTGTTTCCCTCCCGAACGAAGAGAAGGCGATTTGCATCATGCCTTCCACCAGACGCCACAATTCCTCGGGCTCGGCAAAACTCATCTCCATGTCTATCTGGGTGAATTCGGGCTGGCGGTCGGCCCGCAGGTCTTCGTCGCGGAAACAGCGGGAAAACTGGAAATAGCGCTCGCATCCGGCCACCATCAGGATCTGCTTGAAGAGTTGCGGCGATTGCGGCAAGGCGAACATGCGACCCGGGTAAATCCTGGAGGGCACCAGGTAATCGCGGGCTCCCTCCGGAGTGGCCTTGCTCAGGATCGGAGTCTCGACTTCGATAAAACCATGGCGATCCAGGTATTGGCGGATTTCCAGCCCTATCCTGGCGCGCTTGCGCAGGTTTTCCTGCATCTTCGGCCGACGCAGGTCAAGATAGCGGTACTTAAGGCGCAATTCCTCGGAAACATTCTCCTGGGCTATGGGAGGCACCTCGGATTCGGTCAGCACTTCGATCTCTTCGGCCGCAATCTCCACCCGGCCGCTGGGCAGGGCCGGGTTCGGCCTGCTTCTTTCCACTACCCGGCCGCTGACCCTGAGCACCCATTCACGACCGGTTTTTTTTAACTGCTCGGCCGCCGGATTATCGCGATCCAGTGTGACCTGTACCAATCCGCTGCAGTCACGCAGATCGAAGAAAGCAAGTCCTCCCAGTTCACGCTTGTTTTCCAGCCAGCCGTAAACGTTGACCAGTTTTCCCTTCAGATCTTCATTGATCAGTCCGCAATAGAATTCTCTTTTCAAAGGTTTTGCCGCAGCCATGAAACGATCTCCTCATTTTTCAGAACCAGTTGCTCCTGGGTAGCCATGTTTTTCACCCCGAGGGTACCGCCGGCAGCTTCCGCTTCACCGATAATCACTGTGTAGGCGGCGCCAAGACGGTTGGCCCTTTTGAAGTGAGTCTTGAAAGTCTGGGCCTGGTAATCCAGATAAACCGTGATACCGGCCCGCCAGAGGCGGCCGGCCAGGGCCGCGGCTGCTCCGGCCAGGCTGGGAGGGTTGAAAGCAATGACCACTCCCGGCTTGATCGATGGAACGTAGTCCGGCAGGTGCAGAATCAGCCTTTCCATGCCGGCGGCGAAACCGATGCCGCAGAGATCCGGACCGCCCAGGCCGCTGACCAGGTTGTCGTAACGCCCGCCTCCCAGCAGGGCGTTTTGGGCTCCCAGCCTGTCGGAAGTTATTTCAAAGGCGGTCCTGGTATAGTAGTCAAGACCTCGGACCAGGCGTGGATTGATTTCATAGGCCACCTCGAATCCGGCCAGTCCTTTCAGCACGGCGCTGAAATGCCCGGAACATTCCGAACAGAGAAAGGAATCCAGCAGGGTGAAACGAGCCGCCTTTTCCCGGCAGCCCTCGTTCTTGCAGTCAAAAATCCGCAGGGGATTTTCCGCTGATTTTCGTTGGCAATCCAGGCAAAGTTCCGACTGGACTGCCTCCGCGTCAGCCCGCAGCTTCTCCAGGTAGGGGCGGCGGCAGGCCGGACAGCCCACCGAGTTCATCTGCAGGGAAATAGAATCAATGCCGATGTGTTCCAGGAAATTAACTGCGGCAAAGATGACTTCGGCATCAACCAGTGGACCGGGATCGGCAAAGACCTCGACTCCGAACTGGTGGAACTGGCGGAACCTTCCTTTTTGGGGTTTGTCGTAGCGGAACATGGGGCCGATGTAAAAGAACCTGGCCGGGAAAAGCTCATGGTGCAGGTTTCCTTCCACCAGCGCCCGCACCACCGAGGCGGTGTTCTCCGGCCTGAGGGTCAGGCTGCGGCCGGCCTTATCCTGGAAAGTGTACATCTCCTTTTGAACCACTTCACTGCCTTCCCCGATGCCGCGTGAAAAAAGCTCACTGTGCTCAAACACCGGAGTCCTGATTTCATGGTAATAAAAGCGCTGAAAAAACGAACGTATTTCCGTTTCCAGGTATTGCCAGGTACCGGTTTCCGGCCAGACGATATCACGGGTTCCCTTGGGTACATGAATTCTGCTCATGAAAAAACTCCCGGCGAACTCTCAAGCCCGCCCTGTGCTGATTTCAGGATCAGGAACTTTTTCGCTCCCGAGTTCGGAAAAGCCCGACCTTACAAGCTTAAGTATTTCCTGCAGGTCGTATGACACCAGCTTGGTTCCCCCGATAACCGGAAGAAAATTGGCATCTCCCTGCCACCTGGGCACCAGGTGCAGGTGAAAATGATCCTTGATGCCGGCTCCCGCGGCACTGCCTATGTTCATGCCGATGTTGAAACCGTCAGGTGAAAAGGCCTTTTGCAGAACGACCAGGGAGTCGTTCATCAGGCTCCACATCTCCTGGGATTCCGCCGGACTGACCTCGGCCGGCGAAGACAGGTGGCTCTTCGGAGCGATCATCAGGTGCCCGGTGGTATAGGGGTACTTGTTGAGAATAACGAAAAAAGACGAGCCCCGATGGCAAATCAGGGAATTCTCATCTTCCTCCTGCAGGGCGGCGCAGAATATGCAGCCGCGCATTTTTTTCAGGCCGGAAATGAAAGACCAGCGCCAGGGAGCGCTGAGGCGTTTCATGATTCTTCGTTTATTTTGCTCTGCAGGAGATCGCCTATGGTGGTTATGCTCTGACTGCTGTCCTTCTGGTATTTCTGGACTTCTTCACTTTCCCGCAGGCGTTCGACACCCTTCAGACTCAGGTAAACCCGCTTGCGCTCGAGATCGACCCGCTGCACGGCTGCTTCAACTTCATCTCCGGCATGAAAACGACGTTCAATCTCTTCCTGGGCGATACGATCTTCATCGATTTCCGAAAGACGGATAAAACCTTCGATGTTCTTTGAAATTTCAACTGCAATGCCCCGCTCGGAAACTTTTTTAATTTTCACCTTGATGATGTCATTACTGCGGGAAGAAGAGGCGAATTCGCGCCATTCGTCATTGGCCAGTTCCTTGAGACTCAACTGAATTTTTTCGTTACGGTCGAGCTCGTCGGAAATAACCAGGGCTGAAATCTCTTCGCCTTCCTTGATGATTTCTTCGGGAGAATCGATCCTGAAATAACTCATATCTGAAATCCTGATCGCACCCTCCACGTTTTCCGCCAGTTCGACAAAAGCCTTGAACTGCAGTATCTTTTTAACCCGGCCCCTGACAATGGAGTTGACCGGATGGTCCTGCAGGAATTTTTCCTCGGGTCGCAATTCGAGTTGTTTCAGACCGACCTTGATTCTCCGGTTCTCGCCATCAACTTCAACTATCTGGAACCAGGTCTCTTCGCCAACCGCTACGTATTCCTCAACCGTGTTGGGCCTGCCTTCCCAGGTCAGGTCCTTGACGTGCAGCAGGGCCTCGATACCGTCTTCAATTTCCACGAAAGCACCGAAGCTGACTATCTTGGTTACCTTGCCCATGACTCTTTTCCCCAGTGGGTAACGCTCCGCCATGGTCAGCCAGGGATCTTCCTGGAGCTGTTTGAGCCCCAGTGAAACCTTGCCTTTTTCCCGGTCGATACCAAGAATCTGCACTTCAACTTCATCACCCTTGTGGAACTTGTCCCTGGGATTGGAAATCCGTCCATGCGACATGTTTTCCTTGTGCAGGAAACCTTCAACTCCGCCGATGTCAACGAAAAGACCATAAGAAATCAGGCTGGTTATCGGCCCCTTGACCCGGTCTCCGACCTGGAGCTTGTCCAGCAGGTGATCCAGTGCTTCCTGGCGCTTTTCTTCAAGCAATACCCGGCGGGAAACAACTCCGCTCTTGTCGCGTGGATTGAGTCTGATAATCTTGAACTCCAATTCCCGGCCCAGTTCGGACTGCGGTTTTTTCACCTTCTGCAGATCAACCTGGCTCATCGGCAGGAACATCTCCACGCCCATGTCCACCAGGTACCCTTTGCCGTCAGGAGTGAGACGCTGAATCCTGCCGCTCATCGGAGTACCGGCATGGTAGGCCCGCTGGATTTCGTGCCAGCCTTCCTGGGCATCCAGTTCCCGCTTTGAAACCATTATGTAGCCTTCTTTTTTATCAAAATGCTTGGGAATGACGCGGATCACATCACCCTTTTTGTAACGCGGTTGATTGTTCCAATCGAGTATTTCTTCCTTGTTCAGAAAACCTTCGGTCTTCTGGCCGATGTCGACAATCACCTTGTCATCAAGTATTTCGATGATCTGTCCTTCAACGGCCGAATTTGAATTGTAGCGTTTCAAATCGTAATCCTTGACCATCTCGGAAAAATCTTCCTGGTCTGGGTTCGGCCTGTTCACTTTTACGTCTTCCATGTTTATCTCCTTTTCGGATCGAAATCTTTTAGATATTCAGCCACACGTTCTATTTCAGCCGGGGGAGTCGAAGCCCCTCCGTGTATGCCCACACTGCTGCAGCAAGCCAATTCGTCCAGCCAGGGGATACCGGGTAAATCACTGCTGCTTTCCAGGTGATAAGTCCTTTTGTTTACCCGGCGGGCGATGTCAAAGAGTTTGCGGGTATTGGAGGAATTCCTGCCGCCGACGACCACGAAGGCGTCAACTTTGGCCGCCAGGCGGCGGGCTTCTTTCTGCCTGGTCTCGGTGGCCGCGCAAATAGTGTTGAAAACTTCCAGCTTGTCGGTTTTCTCCAGCAGGCTGCTGACCAGCCGGCGGTACAGGCCGCGATCCAGGGTGGTCTGAGCCAGGATACACATTTCCCTGGCCGGAGGCACCCGTTTGAGATCGGCCGTGGAGTTCACTATATGGCCGCCGTTACGGAAATAACTCTTTATGCCGATTATCTCCGGGTGGCGGCTGTCTCCAGCCAGGACTATTTGCTTGCCCCTAGCGCTCAGGTCGGTGATCAGATGGTGAATTTTCTTGACAAAGGGACAGGTGGCGTCTACATAGGAAATCCTTTCAACGCGAAGCCGATCTTCAATTTCCCTTTCAATTCCGTGACTGCGAATCACCAGTACTCCCTGGCGGTCGATGCGGGAAAAATCAATAACCGGGCGGACTCCATGCTTTTCCAGGTCTCTGAGCACGGCCGGGTTATGAATCAGCTCGCCGTAAGTCTGGATATTTCCTCCTTCAGCCGTCAGGGCGGCCACAATTTTCAAGGCCCTTTTCACCCCGAAGCAGAATCCGGCATTTTTTGCGATTTGAATTTCCATTTATGAAATGTAGCTTACATGATATAATAAAAAGCGCCTGCTTGTCAATTGTCCGACCTTCCAGGATGCAAGAAACAAGATGTTTTTCGGCCGGCGGGCGGCATTTCTTTCAGGAGGAAAAATGACCCCGATTCAGGCTTCAGCTGAAAAGATTGAATTCACTCTCGATGACAAACTTCCCCCGAAAAAGGAATTTCAACCCGGCATCCGGCGAGCGCCCCACCGGGGTCTGCGGCTGAACAGGTCCCAGATAAAAACGGCCCTGAAAAACGCCTTACGCTATCTGCCCACGGTCCTGCACCGGGAAATGGCTCCGGAATTCCTGCAGGAACTGCAGAATACAGGCCGAATTTACGGATACCGTTTCCGCCCGTTTGAACCCATCAAGGCCCGCCCGGTCGAGTCTTACCGCGGGAAAACTCTCGAAGGTCGAGCCCTCCAGGTAATGATCGACAACAACCTGGATTTCGATGTAGCGCTTTATCCTTACGAACTGGTCACTTACGGAGAAAGCGGCCAGGTTTTTCAGAACTGGATGCAGTACCTCCTGACCAGGAAATACCTCCAGGAAATGAACGAAGAACAGACCCTGGTACTCTATTCCGGCCACCCACTGGGCCTTTTCCCCAGCCATCCATCCGCCCCCCGGGTTATCTCAACCAACGGCATGCTGATCGGCCTTTACGACAATCCAGATTCCTTCCAATTGGCCGCAGCCCTGGGAGTAAGCAACTACGGCCAGATGACCGCCGGAGGCTGGATGTACATCGGCCCGCAGGGCATTGTCCACGGCACTTACATCACATTGCTCAACGCAGCCCGGCTCTATCTTGATATACCTCAAAAAGACAACCTGGCCGGCGTTGTTTTCGTCAGTTCAGGCCTGGGCGGCATGAGCGGCGCACAGCCCAAGGCCATGGAAATTGCCGGCGGCATCGCGGTTATCGCTGAGGTTGACGAGTCACGTATCAGGACCAGGCATGAACAGGGCTGGGTGTCCCGGGTTTCCGCCGATCTGCCGGAAATACACCGCTGGGTGGATGAAGCCCGTCGTCAAATGAAACCGGTCTCAATCGCTTATCACGGCAACGTGGTCGACCTGCTCGAATACGCCCTGCAGGCGGGACTGCCTGTTGACCTGCTCTCTGACCAAACATCCTGCCATGACGTTTACGGGGGCGGATACACCCCGGCAGGCTGCACCTTTCAGCAGGGCCGTGACCTAATCCAGCGTGACCCCCAGGGCTTTAAAAACCTGGTCGATTCATCTTTGCGGAAGCATTATGACTTGATTCGACAATTGAGTGAACGTGGAGTTCATTTCTGGGACTACGGCAACTCCTTCCTGAAAGCGGTCTACGACGCCGGAGTCCGGGAGTCCGCACTTGATGCCGACGACCCGGGGGCCGGTTTTGTTTTTCCCAGCTACGTTGAAGACATCATGGGACCGATGTGCTTTGATTACGGTTTCGGCCCCTTTCGCTGGGTCTGCCTTTCCGGAAAGCCGGAAGATCTGCGGAAAACAGATCTGCGGGCCATGAAATGCCTGAACCCGGAGCGCAGCGCCATGGACCGCGACAATTTCGACTGGGTGAAAAACGCGGAAAAAAACAAGCTGGTGGTCGGCAGCCAGGCCAGGATCCTTTATGCCGATGCCAGGGGCCGGGTCGAAATCGCACTGGCTTTCAACGAAATGGTAAGGCGCGGTGAAATCGGTCCGGTCATGCTGGGACGTGATCATCACGATGTTTCCGGTACTGATTCTCCTTTCCGGGAAACAGCAAACATCAAGGACGGCAGCAATATGACCGCGGACATGGCGGTGCAGAATTTCGTCGGCGACGCGGTGCGGGGAATGTCCCTGGTAGTGCTTTCAAACGGCGGCGGGGTCGGTATCGGCAAATCCATCAACGGCGGATTCGGCCTGGTACTCGATGGATCCCCGGCCAGGGATGCCATAATCCGCTCGGCCCTGGACTGGGATGTCATGAACGGTATCGCCAGGCGCTCCTGGGCCGGCAACCAGAATGCCCTGGAAACCGCCAGGGAATGGAACCGGCGGTACAAAGGCCGTGGTCATATCACCGAGCCCAGCCTGGCTGACGATGAATTACTGGATGAAGTATTGAGTACAGGTTTGAAAGACTGAAACAGGCCGGTCACGGGAAGATTGGAAATTACTTTCCATCCTCCCCCCTTAACGTGACCCTTATCACCATAAGCAAAGCATATCCCGTGCCAAGCTTCGACATTCAGTGCCGAAAACCCTATATCGCCAATATCGCCTATAATAATGAACTATTTAGTAACAACTGTATTCCGGCAGAAAGAAAACCCGGGCCGATCAGGAGTGATTTAATATCAACCAATGTCAACCAACGAGAGACCTCCTATTTAATATGAAATATAGCGATTATCGATATAAACAGAGCACAAGCAGCTATCAACCAAACAGCCGAGTTGGCTCTGATTGCCCCAACATCAGTAAGGTCTGCCAGACCCGGGTCAACGCCGGCTGAGAATCACCGGCCCGACCTGACCGCCCGCAAATAGGAGAGGTTTTCCTCCTCAACCGACATAAAACAGATCTTGATGCCGGCCGGCACCAGGCGCAGGTAATCACGCAATTCAGCCAGGGGCAGAAGCTCGCCGCTGTTAAAATCCCGAACCTGAAGTTTCACCACCAGCTTATCCCCCGCCCTGGCCGCGGCCCGGGCTATTATTTCCTGAAAGAGCCGCCGGTTTTCCGCCTCGGAAAGCTTTTTTTCTTCCTTTATCTGGCGATGATAGGCCATCAGGTAAACCTGGTCCAGTCCGCTGGCCAGGATACCATCGAGTTCATGAGCGTACCAGGCAATTGACTGCTCAGCAAAAACCGGGGTTTCGTAGTAAATGTTCATGGCCACGGGCAGCCCGGGTTTCCTGCTCTTGATCGACTGTACGTAAGAACGAAGAACCTGGTTTACGCGAGCGGTTTTCAGCTGCTGCCAGGCCTGGTTCCGGGGGGAATCCCGATGCAGAATGTCTTTCAGTTCGGGCCTGAAGCCGTGGCGCTGGAAAAAGAAGGCCCGGCCCCAGTTGGACAGGCCTTCATTGTGTCGCAGCACCAGGTCATCCTGCAACAGGATTCCGTCGATTCGCTTGGCGGCCAGTTCGGCCAGAACAGCCGAGACCTTGGCCACGGCATCCGGATTGAACAGGTCAAAACGTCTTAAAAGCTGTAATCGCCCGTCGAAATAATGATAATCGAACAGGTCCCTCTGCTCGCTCCAGGAAAACTTGCGGGCGAGCATCCAGGCCCAAAGCTCGATTCTTCCGGCCAGCCGGCTGGAAAACTCTTCAAGGTATGGTTTAATCACCCGGAAATGTGAATTTTCAAAAAACAGGCCGCCGTGTTTTTCATCGTCCTGAAAAACACGGAGTATCACCCGTTCTACACCTTCACTTACCAGGCTGGCCGTTTTTTCCGGAGTCCAGGGCCGTGGATGTCTTAACTGAATCTGGACCCCGGAAGACAAAAATGAAATAAAACAAAAAAAACTAACGCAGATGATTCCAATCCGCGGAAAGGTATTTTTTTTCAAGTTCATTGATTTTTTCATGGTCGGCTGAGCTGAACTCGTATTTTTCCATAGGGGCGCCGCTGAAAGAGGCAAAGGCATCAATCAGGGCCTGTTCCATTTCCCGGGGCGAACAAGAGGCAATTTCTGAAAGAGTCAGCATGGCCGACCTGATATCCTCGGCATTGAAAGCCGTGCCAGCGGCGTACAGGTCGAAATCCATGGTCAGGGGCAATGAGCCATGCTGCAGAAGGGCGAACTGGTCGCGCTTCTGGGCTGATCCGATGATTTTTTTGCCGTCAACTTCGAGCTCATGGCTGGTGGGAAAAGAAAAGCAGGGCAGATTACTGCGCACCTGGGCGGCGGCTGCGCTTCCGGCCAGCGTGGCCTGCACGCCGACTGCGGCCAGGGCGGAACTCAGGATCATGGACAGATCCCGATAGGAATGAAACAGGTCGCTTTCATTGATGAAATGAGGCGCCGCCGTGGCTACTGCATAGGTGATTTCTCTGTCATGCAACACCGTCTTCCCCCCGGTGGGGCGGCGTACGTAATCGCACCCCCTGGCCAGGACTTCACTTAAATCAAGTGCCCGTTCTATTTTCTGGGAAGCACCGATGGAAAATGTGGGTTTATCCCACGAATAAAGCCGTAAAAAAGAATCACGTCCGGGGCGGCACTTATGAAAAAGAAACTCGTCCACAGCCATGTTAAAGGCCGCGGTACCCGGTCGGCTCTCATAAACGAGCAACCAGGGTTTCATACCTTGCGGTTTTGCTCTTCAGGTTTTTTTTCAACCTGGGGGGGGCGCGGCGGGTGGGCTTCTTCAGCCGGCTTTTCAATTCTTGCTTTCATGTCTATATTGCCGGCGAAAATAGCGCCTTCCGATATGACCACCTTCGGGGAAACGATGTTCCCGTTTAATACGCCCTCGGGAACTATTTCAACTTTCTGGTAGCCCCGGACGTTCCCATCGACCCGTCCCTTGATGATCACTTCACGCGCTTCAATGTCTGCCTCAATGCACCCGTTCTTGCCTATGACCAGCCGATTCTTGACCATGACCCGGCCTTCCACCTTGCCTTCGATCATGACCTCGTCGTCTGACAGAACTTCCCCCTTGACCAGCAGAGTACGGCCGATTATGGACTTTTGTACTTCGGTCAAAGCTGCGGGACTGACGCTGGGCTGACTGACAACTTTTTTTTGGTTAAATACGGCCATTTTTTCCTCGCTGTTTTATTTTTCAGAAAAAGCGGGCAACGGGATTCGAACCCGCAACACCAAGCTTGGGAAGCTTGTACTCTACCATTGAGCTATGCCCGCTCACTTCTTTTTATCCGCACCCTTGGTCTTTTTCTTGCTGTCCTTGGCAGCGAACTGGAAGTCAACAAATTCTATAATTGCCATTTCAGCACCGTCACCCTTGCGGAACCTGGTTTTCATAATCCGGGTATAGCCGCCCTGACGATCCATGAAACGCGGCGCCACTTCAGAGAAAAGCTTGTGCACCGTTTCCCGCTGGTACAAATACGCGAAAGCGCGTCTTTTCTCAGCCAGGCCGCCGCTTTTCCCAATGGTGATCATGCGCTCCACGATGGGCTGCATGGCTTTGGCCTTGGCCAGGGTGGTTTCCAAACGGTTCCTGTCAATCAGGCTGCCGACCAGATTTCTCAGCAAAGCCCGGCGATGGGCTGGATTTCGGCCGAGCTTATAGCCGCCGTTCAAATGTCTCATCTGTCACTCCTCTGTTTCTTCAGCTTCTTCTTCAACCAGATCCGCTTCTTCCTCTTCGATCATGCGTTCCCTGATTTCAGGCGGTAATTTTTTACCCAGCTGCAGGTTGAAATCCTTCATTTTGATCATCACTTCTTCAAGTGATTTCTTACCGAAGTTCTTGGAATCAAGCAGTTCTTCCTCGGTCTTTTCCACCAGTTGGTACACGTAATTCACATCGAGCTTTTTCAGGCACTTCAGCGCCCTGATCGACAATCCGAGCACCTCGATTTTGCGGGACAGGAATTCTATCTGCTCGTCGTCAATTTCCAGGAATTCCTGTTCACTGGAAATTACCAGTTGCTGGCGATCCTGGAAGTCAATGAAAATGGCCAGGTGATCTCTCAATATCTTGGCCGCCTGGGCGATGGTATCCTTGGCGGGAATACTGCCGTTGGTCTTGACTTCAAGAACCAGCTTGTCATAGTCGGTTCTTTTCCCAACCCGGGATGGCAGAATCTTGTAACTGACTTTCTGCAAGGGATTGAAATTGGCGTCAAGAGGTATGAAATCAAGCGGCAGATCCTCATCGAAGTTCTGATCGGCCAACTTGAAGCCGACTCCGCGCTTGACCACGATCTCAGCATCAATTCGGGCTCCTTCTTCCAGGAAAGCCACGTGCACCCCGCGATCCAGCACCTCAACGTCGTTATCACAGACGATGTCGGCTGAACTGGCTTCGCCGGGTCCTTCCTTAACCAGCCTGACTACGCGTTCTTCATCCACGTTCAGCTTGAAAGGAATGTTTTTTATATTCAGAATGATGTTGAGAACGTCTTCATATACTCCGGGTATTATCGAAAACTCATGCAGTACACCTTCGATACGCACCGCGGTAACCGCCGTGCCCTCTATCAGGGACAAGAGCACCCGACGCAGGGCGATACCGATCGTGGTCCCGTATCCCCTTTCGAAAGGCTCGGCGGAAATCCGGACGTAATCGGGCCGTATTTCCTCTATTTCCACTTTGCGGGGCCTTTGGTAATCCAGACTCATGGTACCTCCTCCCTATTTGGAGTACAACTCGACTATCAAGTGTTCTTCGATGGGCAGCAGAATGTCTTCGCGATTTGGAATGGCATTGATCCTGCCTACCACCTTATCGCTGTCCACCACCAGCCAGGCCGGTGTTTCCACCAGGCCCCTGACGTCTTCCAGCATGGTTTTGATGCTCTCGTTCTTCATGGATTTTTCACAAAAGGCGATTTCATCGTTGAGCTTGGTGATGTAGGAAGGGATGTTGACCTTGCGGCCGTTGACCGTAACATGGCCATGCCTGACCAGTTGCCGGGCGTGAGAACGTGAATAGGCGAAATTGAGCCGGTAAACTATGTTGTCAAGCCTCAATTCCAGGAAGCGCAAGAGGTTTTCACCGGTAATACCCTTTTTCTGGGCTGATTTCTGGAAAAAATTGCGGAATTGCTTTTCGCCCACGCCGTAAAATCTTTTTACTTTCTGTTTTTCCCGCAACTGGTTCTTGTAATTGGATTTGCGGAAGGACACCTTGGCCCCTTTCATACCCGGAGGATAATTCCGGCGCTCAATTGAACATTTATCCGAAAGGCATCTTCTGCCCTTCAAAAACAACTTGGCACTTTCAGCCCGGCACAGCCTGCACAGCGAACCAATGTACTTTCCCACGAATATCCTCCTTAGACTCTTCTTCTTTTCTTAGGCCGGCAACCGTTATGGGGAATCGGCGTTACGTCCTTGATGGACCTGACCTGAATACCGGTGCCGCTCAGGGAACGCAGGGCGCTTTCCCTTCCGGCGCCGGGGCCCTTAACCCTTACTTCCAGGGTGCGGATGCCAAAATTCTCGGCATCCTTGAGCGCCTTTTCCATGGCCATCTGGGCGGCAAAAGGGGTTGATTTCCTGGAGCCCTTGAAACCCACTACTCCGCCTGAAGCCCAGGTCAACACGTTGCCCTCGGCGTCGGTCATGGTTATTATGGTATTGTTGAAGGTTGAATGGATGAACAGGATGCCATGTCCAACCGTCTTTTTCTCTTTCTTCTTGACAGTTCTTCCTTTTCTCTGTGCCATGACGGCCTCCTCACTTCTTCTTCTTGATCATCGAACCGCGCGGTCCTTTCCTGGTGCGGGCATTTGTCTTGGTTCTCTGACCACGCACGGGAAGGCCTCGCTTGTGCCGACGACCACGATAACAATTGATATCCATCAACCTCTTGATGTCCTGATTGATCTGTTTTTTCAGATCCCCTTCCACCGCCATTTCGCTTTCGATGTACTTGCGGATCCTGGTCAGGTCATCTGTGCTCAGGTCCTTGATCTTCATGTTGCCGTCAACCCGGACCAGACGCAGTATCTCCCTGGAAGTGGTCCTGCCGATGCCGAAGATATAGGTGAGCCCAACTTCAACCCGCTTGCGATCGGGGATCTCAATACCGGCTATACGTGCCAAATTGTCCTCCTTATCCTTGCTTCTGCTTGTGCTTGGGATCCTTGCAAATCACCCGGAGTATGCCTTTTCTCTTGATGACTTTGCATTTATCACAGATTTTCTTTACTGAAGCCCTTACTTTCATAGCTCCTCCTATTTGAACCTGTAAATGATTCTGCCCCTGGTTATATCGTACGGGGATATTTCCAGGAGAATCTTGTCTCCAGGCAAAATACGAATGTTGTTCTTTCTCATTTTTCCCGACGGGTGCGCCAGGATACGGTGACGGTTGTTGTCCAGTTCGACCAGGAACATGGCATTGGGCTGCGATTCGATGATCGTGCCCCTGACTTCGATGACGTCTTTTTCCTTTCCCGGCATTATAACCTCGACAATATTTCCGGTTCCCCGGCGGTGACCAGCACGGTATGCTCGTAATGAGCAGACAAACGGCCGTCCCCGGTGACCACCGTCCAGTTGTCGGCCAGAGTGCGAACTTCCCAGGTGCCGGCGGCGATCATCGGCTCAATGGCCAGAGTCATGCCAGGTTTCAACCTGGCGCCCTTTGATCCATTGTCATAGTTCAGAATCTGCGGATCCTCATGCAGGTTGCTGCCGATACCGTGTCCGGACAGATCGCGGATTATTTCAAATCCGGCTCCACGCACACAACGGTCGATAGCACGGGAAATATCATTCACCCTTCCGCCGCAGCGAGCCTGATCGATTCCGGCATGGAGCGCCTGGCGGCAGACTTCCATCAGGCGGTCGGCCTCAGGGGTAATCCGGCCCACGGCATAAGTACAGGCCCCGTCTCCGTAGTAACCCCGGTAAAGCACTCCGACATCAACCCCGACGATATCGCCTTCCTGTAACACCCTGGAAGAGGATGGAATACCGTGAACGACTTCGCTGTTGATCGAAGTGCAAAGTGCCGCCGGAAACCCCCGGTATCCTTTGAAAGCGGGCTTGCCTCCCAGTTCAAGGATGCGTGCTTCGGCCCACTCGCTCAGTTCCAGGGTGTCAACCCCGCTCTTTATGCGCCCGGAGATTTCGTCCAGAATGACGGCTACTATTCTGGAAGCCTGGCGCATCAGGTCGATTTCCGCTTGACTTTTCTGGGAAATCACCTGTAGATCTCCTGGAAACGACTGTAAACTTCTTCGGGTGAACCCTGGGCGTCAATGGTCAACAGAACGCCCTTTTCCTGGTAATATTCAAGAATCGGCGCAGTTTGCGCGGTGAACACTTCAAGCCGGCGGGTGATTATCTCCTGGCTGTCATCGGCCCGCAAGCCCAGGTAACCGTTGCACTTGTCACAAAGATTATCCCTGGCCGGAGGCATGGTCAGCAGGTTGTAAATCGCGCCGCAATTCCGGCAGACGATTCGGTTCAGGGTGCGCTGAATGATTACTTCCCGGGGAATTTCGAGGTATACGATGTATTCCCGGTCAACGGGGAGCGTCTCCAACATCCGGGCCTGAACAAGGGTGCGTGGAAATCCGTCCAGGATATAGCCTCGCTTGAACTTGTTTCCGGCAATCCGGTCATTGATGAGTCTGATTATTGTTTCGTCAGGAACCAGCATGCCCCTGGACACGAGATCCTTGACCGCATTCCCGGTATCTGTACAGGCTGCCACCTCGGCGCGAACCAGGTCGCCGGCTACTATTTTGCTCAGTTCGAGGCGGGAGGCTATCATCTCGGCCAGAGTGCCCTTGCCGGCCCCGGGAAGCGATATCAGGACTATTCGATTCATCCCCTTCTGCCCCTGATGCGGCCGCGGCCGGAAAAGGAATCGTAATTGCGCATGGTCAACTGGGACTCTATCTGCTGTACCGTATCCATGGCCACGCCGACCACGATCAGCAGTGATGTACCGCCGAAATAGAAACGTACGTTCATACCCTCGTACAAGAACTTTGGCAGGTTGGCTTCCAGAAAATCACCGATAAAGGGAATGGCTCCCACCTTGAACCCGGCCATCATGAACTCGGGAATAAGTGCCACTACGACCAGGTAAATCGCACCGATAAAGGTCAATCTGGAAAGCACTCCATCGATATAATCAGAAGTATGCTTGCCGGCCCTGATCCCGGGAATGAAACCACCGTATTTCTTGAGGTTTTCCGAGACGTCTTTCGGATTGAAGATAATGGAAACGTAAAAATAAGTGAAAAAAATGATAGCGGTAATGTAAAGCAGGTTGTAGAGCGGCATACCCCAATTCAGCTGTTGGGCAATTTTCTGGGCAATGGGATGCTTGATGAACCCTGCTATAGTAGCGGGAAAAGTGATGACCGAAGAAGCGAAAATGATTGGAATAACACCACCGGTATTGACTTTAAGAGGCAGAAAGGTACTCTGCCCGCCCATCATGCGCCGGCCCTGAATGCGCTTGGCATATGAAACCGGAATCCGGCGCTGGCCCATCTCCACGTAGACGATACAGGCTGTCACCGTAACCATCAGGGCCAGCAGTACTATTATCTTCAGCGGTGACATGTCTCCGGTGCCCAGGCCCTCGAAAACTCCCACAGCACCGGGAACCAGGCCGACCACGATGCCGGCGAAAATGATCAGGGAAATACCGTTGCCGATGCCGCGCTCGGAGATCTGCTCGCCAAGCCACATGACGAATATCGTCCCGGTGGTCAGAGTGAGCACCATCAGGAAACGGAAACCCCAGCCCGGATTGAGGATAACCGGAATTCCTCCGGGGCTCATTTTCTCCAGGCCGACTGCCATGCCGAAAGATTGGACCAGGCAGATACCGACGGTGCCGTAGCGTGTATACTGGGTGATCTTTTTCCGGCCCAGTTCGCCTTCCTTGGACAATCTTTCCAGGTAAGGCCAGACCACCTGCAGCAGCTGCAGAATAATTGATGCGCTGATGTACGGCATGATGCCCAGGGCGAAAATGGTCATACGCGACATGTTTTGTCCGGAAAACATGTCAACAAAGCCGAGAAAAGTGCCGCGGGCCTGTTCAAAAAAGCTGGCCAGGGCTTCAATGTTGATTCCCGGACTGACAATCTGGGAGCCGATCCGGTAAACGGCCAGCATCATCAGGGTGAAAAGCACCCTTTTTCTCAATTCGGGGACGATGAAGATGTTGCGTATGAATTGAATCAAGGCTTGACTCCTTTATTTGACCAGCACGGCTTCACCGCCGGCGGACTTGATCTTTTCAGCCGCCGCCCGGGAAAAGGCGTGGGCCTCAATCACCATTTTCCGGCTGAGCTCGCCTTCGGAAAGAATCTTGATCCTGGTTATCCTGCGCTTTATCAGCTTGTGCCGGTAATAATCGGCCAATTTTATCTCGTCAAGGCCGCTGCGTTCGAGATCAGTCAGGTTGAGCAGGCTGAATTTTTCCTTGAAGATATTGGTAAAACCTCTCTTGGGAATCCGACGCACCAGGGGCATCTGGCCGCCCTCGAAACCACGCTTGGCGCTGTAACCTGAACGACTCTTCTGACCCTTGTGTCCTCTGCCGGCGGTTTTCCCCAGGCCTGAACCCGGACCGCGCCCGATTCTTTTCCTTTTCTTGATTGCTCCGGGTGCCGGTTTCAGATTACTCAGCGTTATCATTGGCAACCTCCGTGACTTCCAGCATGTAGTTAATTTTGCGAATCATGCCCGCTATTTCCGGCCTGTTTTCCCTGATCACCACGGAATTGAGGCGTCTCAGGCCCAGGCCCCTGACCGTGGCCCTTACTCTTTCTTCGCGTCCTATCAGGCTTTTTACCAGCTTGATGCGCAGGAGTTGAGGCTGGATTTTCTTTTTTACTGCCATATCTCCTCCACCTTTTTATCACGCAACTTGGCGATATCACGGGGATGCTGAACCTTCTGCAGTCCGTCAATGGTGGCCATGGCCACATTGAGCGGATTCTTGCTGTAAAGGATCTTGGCCAGGATGTTCTTGATGCCGGCCAATTCAATGATGATCCTGGCGGCGCCGCCGGCGATGACCCCGGTTCCCTGGGAAGCAGGTCTTAAAACCACGCTGGTGGCACCGTAACGGCCTACGTTGTAATAGGGCAGGGTATCGTTGATGATCGGAACGGTGATCAGGTTACGACGGGCGCTGGCTACAGCCTTCTTGATGGCCAGGGGTACTTCCCGGGCCTTTCCGGTGCCGACTCCGACCGTGCCGTTCTTGTCGCCAACCACTACGGCGGCGGAAAAACGCAGATTTTTTCCGCCCTTGACCACCTTGGTCACCCGGCGTATCGATATGACCTGTTCCTCAAAAGTTTCAATTGAATTGTGATCTTCCACGCTGATACTCCTTAAAACTGAAGGCCTTTTTCCCGGGCGGCATCAGCAAGAACCTTGATGCGGCCGCCGTAGGCATAGCGATTACGATCAAACACCACCGTCTTTATTTCCTTGCCCTGCAAACGTTCGGCGATCATCTCACCGACCAGGCGGGCAGCTTCCTTATCCTTGCAGTTCTTGATTTTATCCCGCACTTCTTTTTCCAGGGTTGAGGCGGCGGCCAGCACCTGGCCCTTGTCATCGTCAACCACCTGGGTGTAAAGATAGCGGTTACTGCGGAAAACCACCAGCCTGGGGCGTTCGGAGGTGCCCCTGATTTTCTTGGCAATGGATTTGCGCAGGCGGATCGCTCTCTTCTTTTTTATGAGGTGCTTTGCCTTGATCATGTTATGCTCCTGCAGCCTTGCGGGCTTTCTGTCTGATGTATTGACCCTCGATCTTGATGCCCTTCAGCTTGTATGGTTCAACCGGCCGGATTCTCTGGATATCGGCACAAACCTGGCCAAGCAGCTGCTTGTCATGGGAATGAACCACGAAAACGCCCGGGTTTTCCGCGACCGCGGTAACGCCCTCGGGCAAAGTGAAGTTGACCGGATGGGAATAACCAACCTGCAGGTTGATGATATTACCATTTATGGCCGAGCGCCAGCCCTTGCCGTCAATGGTCATCTTCTTGGAAAAACCACTGGTCACTCCGATCACCGCGTTGCGTACCAGGCTGAACACCAGCCCCAGTTTCGCCTTTTCCTTGTTGTCCGGCTTCGGACGCACCGTGATCCGGCCATCTTCAACCAGCACTTCTATCCCGGGATGCATGGTGACCTGTAATTCTCCCTTTGGCCCCTTGACGGTCATCAATTCATCATTTACGGTTATCTGCACCGTTTTTTCAAAAGGAATCGGTTTTGCTGCCAAACGTGACATATGCCCTCCTACCAGATTCCCAGCAGCACTTCACCGCCGATATTCCGCTTTTTACATTCCCGGCCGGTCATGATGCCCTGGGAAGTCGAAATCACGGCAATGCCAAGTCCATCGAGGATGCGCGGCAGGTTTTCAGACCCGACGTAAACCCGGCGACCGGGCTTGGAAATTCTCTTCATGCCCTGGATTACACTCTTGTTTTTTTCCTTGTAACGCAATTCCACCTGAACAGTCGGCGGAAAAACACCTTTTTCGACCCGGTAAGAGGAAATGAAGCCTTCGTTCTTGAGAATCTTCAAAATTTCCAGCTTGGCTTTGGAAAGCGGCACGACCACCTCTTTCTTTTCGGCCATTATGGCGTTTCTGATGCGGGTCAGCATATCGGATATGGGATCGTTAACCATTGTTCACCTCACCAGGAAGCTTTGACGACACCGGGAATCTCTCCGCGCAGGGACAGCTCCCGGAAACAAAGGCGGCAAAGGGCGAATTTCTGATATACAGCCCGTGATCTGCCGCAAAGACGGCATCTGGTCTGATGCCGAACCGGAAATTTCTTTTTTTTCAGTGATTTTGCTACAGTTGAAGTCTTGGCCATGAGTTGTCTCCTTAGCGAAACGGCATACCCAGATGCCGCAGTAATGCCATGCTTTCCTTGTCGTTTTCGGCGGTAGTCACAAAAGTTATGGCCATGCCCTTGGCTTTTTCAACCTTGCTGTAAACGATTTCCGGAAATACCAGCTGGTCTTTCATGGCCAGGGTGTAATTCCCCCGGCCGTCGAACGATTTGCCGGAAACACCTTTGAAGTCCTTGATACGCGGCAGCACTACTGAAACCAGGCGATCCATGAATTCGTACATGCGCCGGCCGCGCAGAGTCACGCTGGCGGCCACCGGCTGACCTTCACGCAGGCGGAAAGCCGCGATGGACTTCTTCGCCCTGCGGATAACCGGTTTCTGGCCGCTGATAGTCGCCAGTTCCTCCACCACCTTGTCCAGGACTTTTATGTTCTGGGTGGCCTCGCCGACCCCGGAATTGATGACTATCTTATCCAGGCGGGGGACCATCATGATGTTGGGCAGGCTTAATTCTTCCTTGAGCCGCGTTTTGATTTCTTTCTTGTATTTTTCTTGCAGTCGACTCATCTCCGTCTCCTAGTCCAGGGCCACGCCGCATTTCCGGCAGATGCGCCTTTTACCGTCGGGGTTCACCTGGAAAGCGATGCGCACTCCCTGTTCACATTCCTTGCAGTAATACATGACGTGGTTGGTCGGAATCGTGCCTTCACGTTCAACGATGCCGCCCTTGATGTTTTTCTGGGGGTTGGCCCGCACGTATTCCTTGATCAACTGGACCTTTTCAGCGACCAACCGGCCTTTTTTCGGAATAATCCGCAGTACCTTGGTCACCTTGCCCTTGTCGCCACGCTTGCCGCTGACCACCACAACCGGGTCATTTTTTTTGAGTTTCAATCTTTCCATTACAGCACCTCGGGAGCCAGCGAAACGATTTTCATGAACTTTTTTTCGCGCAGTTCGCGGGCCACCGGGCCGAACACCCGGGTTCCCACCGGCTCTCCGGCCTTGTCGATGATCACGGCGGCGTTATCGGAAAACCTGATGTATGAACCGTCACGGCGCCTGATTTCCTTGGTGGTTCTTACCACCACCGCCCGAACCACGTCACCTTTTTTTATCTTGGTGTTCGGTTCGGCCGATTTGACACTGCCCATAAAGATATCGCCCACGTGGACTATGCGGCCGACACCACCACCCAGGGCGCGGATGAACATCAATTGCTTGGCCCCTGAATTGTCGGCGACCTTCAATCGCGTTTGCATCTGGATCATCTTATCACCTCACTTGGCGGTATCGGCGATGACCTGGGTCACCAGCCAGCGTTTCCGCTTGCTGATCGGGCGCACCAGCTTGATATCAACCTGGTCGCCTTCGCGACAGACGTTTTTTTCATCATGAGCCAGGTACTTCACCTTGCGGCGTACAATCTTCTTGTAAACAGGATGCTGGAAGATCCTTTCAACCTGCACTGAAACCGTTTTGTCAGCCTTGGTGCTGGCGACGGTGCCGCGTAAAACAACTTCAACTCTTTTCTTGACTTCACTGCTGTCCATTTTCATTCCTCTTTTCCTGCAATACCGTCAGCAGACGGGCCACCGTTTTCCTGCTTTCGCGGACTTTATGGGCTCCCTCCATCTGGCCCAGGGCCTTCTGGAATTTCTGCTTGAAGACTTTGTCCCTGGTTTCGGCCAGCTTGGTCTCGATTTCGGTTGCCGACAAGACACGTATTTCCTTTATTTTCATGTTCACACCCCGATTTTGCTTCTGGTCACAAAACGTGTTTTGAAAGGCAGTTTACCCTGGGCCAGCCGGAAAGCTTCCTTGGCCACTTCCTCGCTTACTCCCTCGAGTTCGTAAAGGATACGGCCGCGCTTGACCACGTCAACCCAGAATTCCGGGTCGCCTTTCCCCTTGCCCATTCTCACTTCGATCGGCTTCTTGGTCACGGGCTTATAGGGGAACACCCGGATCCACAATTTGCCGCCTCTCTTGACGTAACGATTTATGGCGATACGGCCGGCTTCTATCTGTCTGGCCGTCAGCCAGCTGTTGTCCATGGCCTGAAGCCCGAAATCACCAAAGGACAGAACGTTGCCCTTGGTGGCCACGCCCTTTCGTTTTCCTCTGAAAACTTTTCTGTGTTTTACCTTCGCTGGCATCAACATGGTTTATTCTCCTGTGTTATCACTGCCGATCTGCGGCCTCCGGTAGCGCTCCTTTTCTTTGTCCGCCGTATAAATCCAGACTTTGATGCCGATCTGACCGTAATCGGTGAAAGCTTCGACAAAACCGTAATCTATATCAGCCCTCAGGGTCTGCAGGGGTAGTTTCCCCATCAGGTACCATTCCGAGCGGGCGATCTCGGCCCCGCCGAGACGCCCCGAAACCATGATTTTGATTCCGGTGGCCCCGGCCCGAAGTGAAGAATCGACCACCCGGCGCATGGCCCGTCGATAAGCAATTCTTCTCTGCAATTGGTAAGCCACGCCTTCAGCCACCAGCTGGGCCACCAGTTCGGGATTCTTGATTTCAATGACATCAACCAGGATTTTTTCCAGCGGGTAACCGGAAATACTTTTGATGTATTCTTTCATAGTCTGGATGCCGGCGCCGCCCTTGCCGATTATTATGCCGGGCCGGGCCGTGTTCAACTGCACCCGAATAGTATCGGAAATCCGCTTTATTTCTATTGAAGCAATTCCGGCGTGCTTGTATTTCTCTTTCAGCAGCTCCCGGATCTTGAGATCCATGTGAAACTTCTCGATGTACTGCTGGCCCTTTCCGTACCACAGCGACAGCCAGCCCTTGTTAAATCCCAGTCTGAACCCGTAGGGGTGTGTTTTCTGTCCCATTAGTTAGCCTTCCTCTCGTCCAAAGTGATGGTGATATGTGCATATCTTTTCAGAATACGCATGCCGCGACCCCGCGGGGCGGTTCGGAAACGCTTCAGGTCAGGCGCCTTGTCGATAAAGCCCTGTTCCACGAAAAGGCGGTCGACATCGATGTTGGGAAACTTGACCTGGGCGTTGGCGATGGCCGAGTGTAAAACTTTTGAAATCATATCCGCCGCTTTCCGCCGGCGGGAAAACTTCAGAATGGTCATCGCTTCACCGGCATCTTTGCCCCGGATCAGGTCCATGACCAGCCGTGCCTTGCGCGGTGAAATGTTGAGGTATTTTCCTTTGGCTGTTGCTAGTAATGCCATGGTTCACTCCTCAGCGGGCCCTGCCGCCCTTGGACGTATGCCCCTTGTAATTCCTGGTTTCGGAAAACTCGCCCAGCTTGTGGCCGACCATGTTTTCAGTCACAAAGACCGGGATGAATTTCTTGCCGTTATGCACGGCCAGGGTCAGCCCCACCATTTCGGGAACAACCGTGGAGCGCCGGGACCAGGTCTTCAGCACTTCCCGCTTGTTGGTGTTTTTCAGGGCCAAAATCCTGGACAAGAGTTTCTCTTCTACGTAGACGCCTTTTTTTATTGATCTGGGCATGAGGTTACTTTCTCCTCTTGACTATGTATTTTTGCGTGGCCTTGTTTTGCCGCGTCTTATATCCCTTGGTCGGTTTACCCCAGGGGGTCACCGAAATACGGCCGCCCTTGGTTTTACCCTCGCCGCCACCGTGAGGATGATCAACCGGATTCATAACCGTGCCTCTGACATGGGGCCGCCAGCCCAGCCAGCGGTTGCGGCCGGCCTTGCCGATGGAAATACTGTCGTGCTCGGTGTTTCCCACCTGTCCGATGGTGGCCCGACAGTTTTCATGCACTTTGCGAAGTTCCCCGGAAGGCATTTTGAGCAGGCCGTAGCCGTCTTCCTTAGCCATCAGAACAACCGCGGAACCGGCGCTCCTTGCTATCTGGCCCCCGCGGCCGATTTTCAGCTCGATGTTGTGCAGGGTGGTGCCCACCGGGATGTTCCGGATCAGCAGGGCATTTCCAGGGAGTATTTCTGCTTCCCCGTCCGTGGCCAGAATCCGATCACCCACCTGGATGCCGAGGGGTGCGATGATGTAACGGCGCTCACCATCCAGATACTTGACCAGGGCAATGCGCGAACTGCGGTTGGGGTCGTATTCAATGGTTTCGATTATACCGGGCACATCGATTTTATTCCGCTTGAAATCGATGATCCGGTAACGCCTCTTGTGACCGCCGCCCCGAAATCGAATGGTAGTGACTCCCATGTTGTTGCGGCCGCCGGACTTCTTAACCGGTTTCAGCAGTTTGCGGCAGGGCTTGTCGGTTGTTATTTCCTCGAAAGTGAAGCCGCTTTTCCCCCTGACACCGGGAGTTGTCGGCATGTAAGTCTTAATGCCCATCAGACCACCTCTACGTATTCAATCATCTTGACGTCATCCTTGAGCTTGACGTAGGCCTTTTTCCAATCAGACTTACGGCCGGTATGGCGACCGAATCGCTTTTCCTTGCCGCTGAAATTCAGTACCCGCACCCAAGCCACTTTCGTTTTGAAAATTTCCTCGACCGCCTGCTTGATCATGATCTTGTTGGCGTCACGATGCACCTTGAAAGTAAGAACCCGGTTGCTGTCCTTGCAATCGGTCGACTTCTCGGTGACAAAGGGGGCCACTATGATGTCTCTGCTGGCGAGTTTCATTTGAGCACCTCGGCTATCTTTTCCACGGCTTCGACGGAAAACATGATGAAGTTGTAGTCCAGCGAATCGTAAACGTTGATTTCATCGTAGCCGATGGCTTTCACGTAGGGGATGTTGCGGGTTGAAAGCATCAGCGGCATGTTTTCCTTCTTGTCGACGATCAGGAGCTTGTCAAAGGAAAAATTCTTCAGAGTCGCCAGAGTGTCCCGGGTTTTACTCGAATTCATTTCCAGGCCTTCGACAATCCAAATCCTCTCGTGACGCAGTTTATCGGATAAAACCGATTTGAGCGCGTTACGGCGGGCCTTGCGGGGCAGATCATAGGAGTAATCCCTGGGCTTGGGACCGAAGGTGGTGCCGCCCTTGCGCCACAAGGGAGACCGCAGTGAGCCCATGCGGGCCCGGCCGGTACCTTTCTGACGCCAGAGTTTTTTCCCGGAGCCGGCTACTTCGCCGCGGGTCTTGGTGCTTACCGTTCCCTGCCTCTGGTTGGCCCGGAATGACTTTACCGCTTCGTAAATCAGGTGTTCGTTCAGGGGATAGTCGAAGACTTCCTCAGGCAAATCTATTTCCCTGGTCACGCTGTTTTCAAGAGACATTACTTTGACTTTTATCATGCTCTTTCTCCATTGCCAAAGGAATTCTTCATAATCAGCACGTAATTCCCGTTAAAACCGGGAACTGCTCCCTTGACAAGCAAAAGATTTTTGTCACGATCAACGCGTATAACTTCGAGGTTCCTGATGGTTTTGCGCTGGCCGCCCATCTGTCCGGGCATCTTCCGGCCCTTGAAGACTTTGGACGGGAAAGCGCAGTTACCGATTGAACCGGGGCGGCGATGAAACATGGATCCGTGGCTGGCCCGGCCCCCGGCGAAACCCCAGCGCTTTACAACACCCTGGAAACCTTTTCCCTTTGTTACACCAACCACGTCAACCAGCTCGCTTTCGGTGAAAATGTCAACGAAAACCGCGGTCCCGGGTTGTAATTCATCGGCCTCGCTGGCCTGGAATTCTCTCAGCACCCGGGTGGGTGGAGTGCCGGCCTTGCTGAAATGACCGTTCAAAGGCTTGTTGACCCGCTTGACTTTCTTCTCTTCAACCAGGCCCAGCTGAATCTTGATCTTGTCGTTGTCTTCTTTTACCTTGCGCTGAACGACAAGACAGGGGCCGGCCTGCAATACGGTTACCGGCACAACCCGGCCGTCTTCGGTAAACAGCTGGGTCATACCCAATTTTTTTCCGATCAAACCCTGTATCATGGCTTCACCTATCCTTTATCAATAAGGCTTGACTTCTACTTCCACTCCGGCGGGCAGGTCCATTTTTTTCAATTCAGAAATGGTATCTTCATTGTGTTCACGGATCTCTATCAACCTGGAGTGAGTCCTTTTCTCGAAGTGCTCCCGGGACTTTTTGTCCACGTGAGGCGATCTGAGCACGCAGAACCTCTCGATCCTGGTGGGCAGAGGAATGGGACCGGTGACCGCGGCCCCGGTACGCTTGGCCTTGGCTACTATTTCCGCTGAAGATTTGTCCAGCACGCGGTTGTCAAATGATTTCAATTTGATCCTGATTCTGGTGGCCATTTTTACCTCTTATTCCAAAATCTCGGTTACCGAGCCGGCGCCGATGGTGCGGCCGCCTTCACGA
>CAYWEM010000020.1:0-45334 GCA_964457225.1 uncultured Clostridia bacterium | reverse complement strand
AGGCGGCCCGCCTGCCGGAGCGGGTGCTGTTCCTGGAAGACGGCCGCCTGTTGTTGGACGAACCGCTGGAAGGTCTGCTGCAACGAGTCCGCAAGGTGCACGCCGACTCACCCCCGGATCCGTCTTTGCCGGTGGTCCTGCAACGTGAGCTGGCTTTCGGATATGAGTACTTCGTTTATCCCTTTGGACCGGAATTGACCGGAAAAATACACGGAGAAATACATCCGGCCGGACTGGCCGAGACCATGAAAGCCTTTATTGGAGGTTGTTATGATCAGAAATGAACTGCAGACCAGCGGCAGGCAACTGCTGCTTTTCCTGGCCCTGGCCGCCCTGCTGGCCGCCCTGATTCCCCTGGCCGGCGGTCAGGCCCGGGAAGTAGATTTCGGAGAGATCTTCCTGCCCTATTTCCAGGTAATGAGCCTGCTGGCGGCTTTGCTCTTCGGCCTGTCCGCATTCGCCGAGGAAAACCGCCAACGCGGTTTTGACTACCTGCTCTCCCTGCCTCTCAGCCGCAACAGCATCCTGGCGATAAAAACCCTGAGCCGCCTGGCCGGCCTACTGCCGCTCTACCTCATCGCCCTGGCCGCCGTCAAGCTGATCGGGGCGGGGGCATCACTGGTCACGCCCTTTGCTTTCAACCTGCTCTTTGTGAGCCTCTTTTTCATCGGTTTGACCTTTTCGGCTTCATCACCGCACCTGGCAGTCAATTTCGGCCTCAGCCTGGGTTTCTTCCTGCTTTTCTATTCGGGCCTGGCCCTGATCTCCAGGGCTGCTTTTCTGAACTCGGCCAACTCCCGGCTGCAGGAGCTGACCCCGGGCTCCTTGAAGTTCATGCGCGAAGTGCTTTTTTACCAGCCTGAAGGAAAGGAGATCAATTCACTGATCTGGTTGCCGCCGATCCTGCTGCTGATCGCCTGCATGGGGGCGCTGGCCTGGCGCTTCAAATCCTTCGACCCCTCCCGCCGCGGCCGTTTCAACCAACGCCTGCTCGGTTCGCTGGTTTTTTTGCTGGCCGTTTCCATCCTGCCGGCCTACCTGCTGGCCGGGCTGGCCGTGGAGAGCACCCTGGAGCGAAGCCAGGTCGAGCTGAGTTCCGATCATCGCCTGTTTGTCAAGCAGGGCGCCCGGCTTCGATTGTTCGAACCGGGCCAGAAAAAGCCGACTGCCGAATTCCGCCTTGGTGGCTATGGTTTCATGCCCATTTACGACGATCAAAACCGCCTGTATTTCGTTAATTACCTGCTGGAGAAGAACTCTTACCTTGAACGAATCGGAGTTCTGGACAAGCAGGAAAGGCGGCTCGACTGGGCTCTGCAGGCGGAACCGGGAGAGCATCTCTTGACTTTCCCGGACCGCAGCCGGCCGCTTTTATACGTGTTGCGACTCAAAAAGAGTTATTTCCAGGGCGCGGATCTGGAACTGCTGGAAATAGAACCGGGAAGCGGTCGGAGCAGAAGCATCTTTTTCCCCGATCCCGTCAGACTGCCGAGCGTGTCCTATCATTTCGCGGTGCTGGCCGGAGGGGGCGAACCCAGATTGATTCTCGGCCTGCGCAACGAAAAACCGGTCAGTTTCAATTACCACCTGATCTCAAGCCGGGGCGGCGGTGAACAACTGCTGACCGAGGTAAATGGACTGGAGGTAATCGGGGACCTGCTGTTGTTCAACCAGGGGCAGGAATTCAAGATCGCCCGCCTTGGACCGGAAGGCCTGGAAACACTTTTTTCAAGTCCGGACGGGGCTTTCCACTTCAAGCGAGGGCCGCTTGACGGCCCCTGGGTGTTCGCATCCCGGGCCAACCAGCTCTTTCGTCTCGATTTGCGGGATTTCAACCTGGAGGAATACCGGGGGCCCGGACTTCACCAGGCTCATTCCGGTACTCTGCGAGCGGTTTACCAGGACGAACAGGGTTTTCTCTTGGTCGAGTATTTGACCCCCAGTCAAGACCGGGTAACCAGCAATTTTTACCGGGTGGACGAAAGCGGCCGACGCCTGTTGATGAACCTGGACCTGGCGATTGATCCGAAGCGCGACTGGATACAGTATTGGGGCCACGGACTCCTGGTTTACCGGGAAGGCCGCCTGCAGGCCTACGCCTATCCCGACATGAGTGAACTGGATTTTCCCGCCTGGCGCTGAGCCGGGAGTAAGGGAAATTTCTTCCCGGGGGAGAGAGGAAAGGATTCCGCTTGAGGGGGTGACGGGAATGCCTGGGATATTGATCAGATTACTGGCCTTACTGCTTTTATTGCTTTAGTTTAATCAAGAGAGCTTGTCGCCGGAGCCTGGGCGCTATATAATCGTTCCCTGGTACAAAGGAGCGATATGAAAAAAAATCTGCCTGCCCTGGTTTTACTGCTGGTATTGCTGATTCTAAGCCAGGCCTGCGCCCCCGGGGCCAACCGCCTGGCCGGGACGGCCGATGCGGACGGCCGGATGGCCGGCTTCTGGAACGGCCTCTGGCACGGACTGATTGCTCCGGTGACTTTCATCATCTCTATTTTCAGTTCCAAGGTTTCCCTCTACGAAGTACACAACAGCGGCGGCTGGTACGACTTCGGCTTCGTGCTGGGCGCCGGGCTCTTCCTGAGCGGAGGCATACTCGGCCGCAGGAAGCGCCGGTGATCCGTTTCTGCAGCCTTTTCAGCGGCAGTTCCGGCAATGCCCTGTTTATAAGCGCCGGCGGTAAAAACGTCCTGGTCGACGCCGGGGTCAGCGCCCGGCGTATCGAGCAGGCCCTGCGGGCCATCGGAGAAGATCCCGCCCGGCTCGACGCCCTCCTGGTCACTCATGAACACTCAGATCACAGCAGATGCCTGGGAGTTCTGGCCAGGCGTTTCCGGATTCCTGTTTACGCCAATGAGGCCACCTGGCGTAGAATGATCCCCTGGTTGGGCCGCATCGAAGCGGATCAATGCCGGCGCTTCATCACCGGGCAAAGCTTCGATCTGGGCGAACTGCAGGTACTACCCTTTGCCATACCCCACGATGCCGTCGACCCCGTGGCTTTCAGCTTTTTCTGCTCCGGCCGCAAGTTGACAACGGCAACCGATATCGGTCACGTCAACGAAGAGCTTTTTACCGCCGCCGGAGGCAGTGATCTGCTCATGCTGGAAGCCAACCATGACCTTAACATGCTTGATAACGGCAGTTATCCTTTGCCGCTTAAACAAAGAATCAGGGGGGCGCACGGCCACCTCTGCAATGACAGCGCGGGAGAATTCCTGGTCCGGGCCGCCCGGGCCGGGATGAAGCGTTTTATCCTGGGTCACCTGAGCGGGGAAAACAACCTGCCTGAACTGGCCTATGCCACTGTCTGCGGCCACCTGGCCGGAGCCGGTTTCTCCCCGGGCCGTGATTTCGAACTGGAAGTAGCTCCACGTGACGGCAGCAGCCGGGTCTTCTCCGTCTGAAGCTGCTCTAAACACCCACAGCTGTTATTTCTTCTGATTTCTGCTGTTTTCGATCCGGCCAAAATGCCGGATAAACCAGCAATGTCAAATGTTGACGGGCTGCTGCCCAAACAGGCAGTAGCCCGTTGAGACCTGACCCCGCCATGTTGATTGACAAGCCGCCGACCTGGAATTATAATTGAACATAAACCCTGAAAGGTAAAGAATTATTAACTAAAGAATGTATAATCAAATGAATAAATCCACTTCAATTGAAAAAAAGCTGGACGCGGTTATCAGAGGCAGCCAGGCCATCCTGGAAAAACGCACCTTCATTGAAGCGGCCCGCGCCATTTTCGATCTCTGTTGCGAACTGACCGGGGCCGTTTCCGGTTACGTGGCCCTGTTGAGCCCGGACGGTCATGAAAACGAACTGCTCTTCCTGGAAGCCGGCGGACTGCCCTGCTCAGTGAATCCGGAACTGCCCATGCCCATCCGCGGATTAAGGGAAGTAGCTTACCGCACTCATCAGTCCGTATTCGAAAACGACTTCATGAACAGCCCCTGGCAGGAATTCATGCCCGCCGGCCACGTTGAAATGAAAAACGTACTCTTCGCGCCGCTCAACCTGGAAGGCCGGACCATGGGCATCATGGGGCTGGCCAATAAGCCGGCGGATTTCACTGACGAGGATGCTGAAACAGCTTTTTTATTCGGACAACTGGCAGCCATCGCCCTGGCCAACAGTCGTTATCTTGAACAGCTTCAGGAAAAGACCACCTCGCTTGAACTGGCCCTGTCCGAAGTGAAAACCCTGCGCGGCCTGTTGCCGATCTGTTGTGCCTGCAAGAAAATCCGCGACGACGAAGGCCTGTGGACCAGGATTGAAGCTTACCTGGCCGAACGGGCCGACATCCAGTTTACCCACGGTATCTGCCCGGACTGCCTGGAGCGGCTTTATCCTGACGATCAAGAACAAAAAAAATAAAACTTGCTGGAATAGACAAGAGATTTGACGCTTTATTACGGCTTTCAAAGTGAAAACCGCAGTAAAATCAGAAAGAGAGCCTTTTCGATTTTACTTTTTCAGCAGATTACGCTCGCTGAAGGTGCCGGGCGGGATCTCAACGTCAAACACTATTTTCCTGACGATCATCTCGGTCCTGGAATCATTGCGCAGTTTGTCCTCCATGGTCAGGCGCACCGGGTAAACCCGGCCGCCTATCTCGGCTGTTTCGTTCACGGTCAGAACTTTCAGCAGTTTTCCGCTCCGGGCGTACAATTCCTCGCGCCGGCCGAAGTAGAGTTCACGGTCAACCCAGATCCTGCGTGAATGATAAGTCTGCCTGCCGTCCCTGGAGCTCAACTGCAGGACAAAGCAGGGCCGGTCTTCCAGCATTTCATCTTCCAGTAATTCCGCCTCATACGCCTCTTTCAAACGACTGGCCCGCTCGGTCATGTCCTCGTAGGAAAAATCCGAGCCCATCATGCTCTGGCGCAGCATATGCCCGGACAATCTCAGCACCCTTTCGGCCGAAGGATAATAAACCTGGATGACGTCATCCAGCTTCAATATCTTGGTGCCGCGGTCGCGGGCCGGCTCATGAAACTCGATCAACGACTGCCTGTTTCCCGAGGAATAACTGCTCATGGATTTACTAAGTGTACGCCGGCCGACGGTCAGGATCATTTCGATCTCGGCATAGGCCGTCTCATAGACCATGTTGCGGTCAATGGCGGCCAGGATCTCCCCGGCCGAGGGCCTGCTTTCAGGAGCGGCGACCAGCAGGAACAGGGCCAGGCATAACAGAATCAGGATCAGAATGGTTTTTTTCATCTTTTCTCCGTTTTACACCTTGAGATCGGAGCGAAAAGCTTCAACCGGCGACATGCGCGCCGATTTCCAGGCCGGGTATATTACGGCCAGCAGTGTAGCTGCGACACCCAGGGCCAGGGCAATCAGCACGGCCCCCAGGCTCAATTCCGGGTGAAGCGTCGAGCCGAATACCGGAAAGGGAATTTCGAGGCTTTCAAACATCTCGGGGTTGAAAGCCTGGCTCAGGTCAATTCCGGTTTTGCCGACCCAGCCGGTCAGCAGGGCGCCGCACAAAGCTCCAGACAAGGAACCGATCAGGCCGATGAAAACGGCCTCGCAGAAAATCAGGGCGATCACCTCGCGCTTTTTGAAACCCAGGGCCTTGAGAATACCGATTTCATGATAGCGTTCCATCACCGTCATCAGCATGGTATTGAGGATCACCAGGCCGACGATGAACATGACCAGGTAAAAAATCGACCCCCAGATCTGCCGCAGCATGGGAACGGAATCGGCAATGACTGCGCTTTGCTGCCAGGGAATAACCTGGATTTCTTCATCGGCAAAGCCGCTGATCCCCGACTGTATTTCCACCGCAACCCGGGGGGCTTGTTCAGGCCTGGAGATAAAAACCAGTATCTCCTGGCCTGCATCCTGGAAATCCATCATCTCTTCGGCTTTCCGGTAAGAAATGAACAGGGCGTTTTTTTCCAGGTAATAATAGCCCATATTAAAGAATCCGATCACCCTGAATGGCAGGGCATAGGTCGAATAATTGCTGTCCGTGGCCACCAGGAGCAGTTCATCTCCAACCTCCAGGCCCAGGTTGCGGGCCAGTTTGTCACCGACGATCACTTCATCGCCGGCCTCACTGAAATAGCTCCCGCTCTCGATGTGCCTGTCCAACTGCATGGTTTGCCGCAAACCCGCGGCCGAAACTCCGTACACCAGGCAGTTTTCATTTTCCCTGCCATGCGCGGCCAGCGCCCTGAACCTGATCACCGGGATGATCTCCTCAACTCCTTCAGTTTCCCTGAGCAGGGTTTCAATTCGTTCCAGGGGCGCTACCAGTCTGTCTTTGGGCATGATTCTTTCCATCCTGAGGAAGTCCCGGTGGACCAGGCGGACATGCCCGGTCTGCATGCGCAGGATAGGCTGGATCATGCCCTGCATGATTGCATCGATATAGCCGCGCCCGAATACCACCGCTATCATGCCGATGACCAGGGCCAACAGGGTCAGCCCGGTTCTGCGGCCGTTCCTCCAGATGTTCCTCCAGGCAAACCTAAAGATATTTCGCCACATGCTTTCCCCCGCTTCTCAAATATGCCTCAGGGCTATGATCGGATCCAGGTTGGCCGCCTTGCGCGCCGGATATGCACTGGCCAGCAGAGCCAGGACCGTACCGAACAAAAACACCAGCAGAAGCACCCGGAAACTCAGATCAGCATAAAACACGTCCTTTACCGGGTAAATCGATTCCGACATCCTGACCATGGTTTCACCGAAGGCCCTCAGGGAGACTCCCTTGACTTCAAGATACCAGGAAGCCAGGCCCCCCAGCAGACAGCCCAGGAATGAGCCGATAAGTCCGATGAACCCTCCTTCCAGAATGAAGAGCCACATGATCTCACGTTTTTTCAATCCCAGGGCGGCCAGCATCCCGATCTCCCGGGTACGCTCCAGCACGGTCATCAGCATGGTGTTGACTATACCCACCGAAGCGATCAGGAGCATGACCAGGATAATTATCCCGCTGTTGCGGGTTTTCATGCGGCTGACGGCCAGAAATCCGCTGGCCATTTCCTTCCAGGAATAAACCTGCAGGTCCCGGGCATCACGATCCAGGATTTTTTTAATCCCGGTCTGAACCGAAGCCAGGAGACTGTCACTGTCATTTTCCAGGCGTATCAC
Source organism: uncultured Clostridia bacterium (assembly GCA_964457225.1). GTDB lineage: Bacteria > Acidobacteriota > Aminicenantia > UBA2199 > UBA2199 > CAYWEM01. The sequence continues at coordinate 38,209 of CAYWEM010000020.1, read as the reverse complement.
CAGTTCAGTAACCCGCGATTCCAGCCCCAGCCCTTCCCGGGCCAGGGACAGCGGCATGAATATCCTGCCGCGATCCACCTGGGGGTTGCCGGAGGCGAAAATCCCCTTTACTTCGACGTCAATTGCATTCCAGGTGAATTCTTCTTCCTCGTTGAACAGAACCAGGCGCATGACCAGCAAATCCCCGACCGAGACGCCCAAATCTCCGGCCAGGTCCCGGCCGACCAATATCTTGCGGTCACCGGCCTCCAGCCAGGAACCTTCCTGCAAAGAGTCCCTGATGTTGAACACTTGGGGATCAAGCCCCGTGTCCACCCCGACTCCCAGGCAGGGAAGCTCATCAGCCTGTCTGATCAGGGTCGCGGCAAAGAGTATCCTGCTGCTGACCGCCCGCACCCCGGGGATCGCCGCCAGGGTAGTGCTGTAATTCTCCGCCTCGGTTATGGCCGGCTCAATCGGATAATCATGTCTTTTTTCGTAGTACCCTTCCTTAAAGACATTCAGGTGAGAAGTCTGGGCATTTATAATGCTGGACTGAGAATCGCTGTCAATCCCGTCAAGCAGGGCCATGGCCACCACCAGCAAGGCCAGGCCGAACGAACTGGCCAGCAAGGTTATGAAAGTACGCCGTTTGAAGCGGAAAATATTGCGGAAAGCCAGTTTACAGCGGATCAACACGGTAAACTCCTGGTTTCATCGGAATGAATCCGGCCGTCCCGGAGCTGGATGAGCCGACCGGCCAGGTCCATGACCATGCGATCATGGGTGGAAAAGAGAAAAGTAGCCCCGGTTTTTTCGTTCATGGCTTTCATCAGTTCCAGAATCTCCCGCCCGTTCCGGGAGTCCAGGTTGGCAGTGGGTTCATCGGCCAGCACCAGGCTCGGTTGCTTGACCAGGGCCCTGGCCACGGCCACCCGCTGCTGCTGGCCCCCGCTCATTTCGGCAGGACGGCGCTGCATGAATTCCCCCAGGCCGACTTCCCGCAGCAAAGCCTCCACCTTGTTCCTGCGCTCCGCCGCAGTCATCCCTCCCTGCATTAAAAGGGGGAATTCAACGTTTTCAAAGGCGGTCAGCACCGGGATCAGGTTGAAAGTCTGGAAAACAAAGCCGATCAGATCCCGGCGCAGTTCAGCCAGCGTATTGTCGCTCCTGGCGGCTGAATCCTCTCCGGCGAACGAGTATTTTCCGGAGCTTGGCTTGTCCAGGAGGCCTATGATGTTCAGGATGGTGGTTTTTCCGGATCCTGAAGGTCCGGCCAGGGCCAGGAATTCACCCTGGTTTACCTCCAGGTCGACTTCCTTCAGGGCCGGGAAGACGATCTTTCCGGTTCGGTAGTTTTTACTCACCTTGGCAAAACTGATTAAAGGCATGCCATCCTCCTAAAAACTGGCTTTCAGCCATATGAACAACACGTTGCGTCTTTGCCGGTTGAATTCACCCAGGCGATTGCCGCAAGGCAGATACAGACCGGCCGACAAATTCAGGTTCTGCATTAAATCCCAGCTCAGCATGGGATTTATAATGTAGGATCCGTCACCCCAGTTGGCGATATAACTCAGTGAAATAGAACGGAAATCGTCCAGGGTGCAGCGCAGCATGGAAAACAGGTAGACCCGGCCCAGGGTGAATCTCAGACCCTGCTGAAGCCCCGGGATATCGTATTCACCGACACTGCGGCCGCCGCTGTCGTCGAAGAAGAATTCGTTCAGCCAGTACAAACCACGACCGAGGGGAAAAGAATAGTCCCACCCCAATACCAGCTTGTTGTTTCTCCTCCCCGGCGAGATAAAATGAGCGTATTCCAGCCACCAGCCGACCAGGTTTTCTCCCCGCAAATCCAGCCCCAATATACTTGAGTTGATTTCACCGCGCCGGATAAACGTAAAGCCGGCATCAATTCGGGCCAGGCGGGACTGCCAGCGCAAGGCGGAATTGGCAGTGGAAAAATCCCCGGCCGGAGAATAGATCCCGGTCAGGCTGGAAGAAGCACCCAGCGGCAGGTAGATTTTCAGGGCATTGGTGCCGGGTTTCTCTTCCTTCGGTTCAAAAAGGTTGACCCGGTTGAAAACATCCAACGGAGTCCAGACCTGGGAGACACCCAGGGCCAGTCTCTGTTTGCCGATGGAGATGTCCAGGTGCTTGAGATAGACATCGAGGTAAAGCCGATCCGGCTCCACCCGGTAGCCGTTGTATTCCGCGCTTCCGGCCGGGACAGCCGAAGCGGTGAGTAATCCCGGGAAACCATGAAAACTGAACAAATCCAGGGCCAGGTTGACTTTCAATTTGTCCGCGGGAGCAACTTTCAGGCTGAGGCGCAGGCGATTGTAAGCCCCGGTCGTGACTTTTTCCGAAAAGGGCCGCCAAGGCAACCCGGGGTTTTCCACCAGAAACAAGCGGCTTTCGAAGTAACCTGAAAATTCGTAATCCGTTGCCGGAAGCAGCAAAGCTGAGAGCAACAGGACCGAGACCGACAGCGTTATTTTCATCTGCTGATGCTTTCCGCCGCAGGAGTCTTTCTTTTACCCCTGTTTACATTCCGGCCGGGGGCCTGGGGCTCTTCGGCGGCCGCACCCGGAACTCTCTCCCTGGAAAGCGCCGTCATGCCGGTGATGGCGCCCAGGTTCATGGAATCGAGAGCCGAGCTGGGAACTATGACCAGCGAACCTTTTTCCTTGAGTCCTTCAAAGAGCATGTTCATTCCGCGTAATTGCAGGGCCACCGGGTTATCACGATAACACTCGCTGGCCAGGGCGAAATTGGCGGCGATCTCTGTTTCAGCCGCACCCAGGATGACACGGGCCTGGCGTTCTCTTTCAGCCTGCGCCTGTTTGCTCATGGCATTGGCCAGGGAAGCGGGAATTACGATGTCCTTGATGCCGACGTAATGACAGGTGATGCCCAGGGATTAGTGTATTCATCCAGGGTTTCCTGCAGAGTGGCCGCGATTTTCTGGCGGTTCTGCAGGAGTTCGGCCAGCTTGTGCTTGCCGATGGTATCCCTCAGCCCGGTCTGGGCCAGGTAAGCCACGGCTTCCTGGTAATCCTGGACTTCCAGGGCCGCCTTCTCGGCATCCCATACCAGCCAGTAAACCACGGCATCAACGTTGACCGGAACGGTATCCTTGGTCAGGGCCTGCTCGGCCTTGAAATCGGTCACCCTGACCCGCTGGTCGATGTACTTGTAAACCGTATCTATCAGGGGAACAATCAAAAACAGGCCCGGTCCGCGCAGGCGCTTGAATCGGCCCAAACGCAGCTGAACCGCTTTTTCCCATTGGTTGGCGATGCGCAGGGAAGCGGCCAGGCCCAGCAATACCAGAATGGGCAATCCCAGGAACAATGGCTGGACCAGGTCCAGGGCATGCAACCGTTAGCCTGAGACTATAACGAGCAACAGTATTACCAGCGACAAACGGTTGAAGAACTTGCGATCGGCAATATAACGCTTCATTTGCTTCCTCCTGACCTGGTTTTTAACTCACTGACGATATCCTCGATACTGAAACCGTAATTGGCGGCAATGGTCACGAATTCACTGCAGATGCTTTTAAGCTTGCCGCGCTGCTCATTTTGCGGAATCTCGACTTTGGCCGTGCCGATAAACGTTCCACTGCCCTGCTGAGTTTCCAGGATTTTCTGAATCTCCAGTTCCTTGTAGGCTTTGATAACGGTGTTCAGGTTGATTTTCAACTCAACGGCCAGGGAGCGGGCCGTAGGCAGCTGTTCGCCCATGGCCAGCTTACCGGTGGCGATTCCGTACCGGATCTGATCTATGATCTGGCGATAAAAGGGAATGCCGTTCTTGGCATCCAGTTGGAATTTAATCATGACCGCCTCCTGCACCGCCGCCATTGAACTATTATAATAGTACTATAATAGTATATTAAAACATAATACTATTGCAATAATTTCCACTTGTCAAGTCTTTTCAAGCAAAAAAAATAAACCGAAAAACCTGCCCGGCATTTTTTCAGAGTGATGGAACAGGCAGGGCGGCGGATTGGCGCCGTGGCGCCGACACCGCAGAAACAACCGGGGAGAAGGGCTGTTACAAAATTCTAGAAACGGCTTTGGGCTATCTCGTCGAAAGAAACCCGGTGGGCCTCCAGAGTGCGGCCGAGTATGCGGTTGATCCGGGAAAGAGTCAGGTTGTAATCTATGACCGCGCGCAGGGCGCTGATCTGGGCACTGGCCAGGTCACGCTGGAACTGCAGTACCTGGTAATTGGTTGAAAGGCCGACGGCCAGCTTCTTCTGCTCGGCCAGAAGTTTCTGCTCGGCCAGCTCCTGGGACACATTGCTGGCCTCGATGATCTTGACGTTGGTTTCCAGGTCGTTGATCACCTGGACCACTTCCGAGTAAATGGTGTTTTCCATTCTTTTCAGTTCCAGCAGGGCCCTTTTCAGGTTTATTTCGGCCTGGGCCCGGTCGGCCCGGGCGGCGTCGTTCTGCAGGGGCACGGACAGCCTGATGCCGAATGAATAATTCCGGTACAGGTTTGAAAGCACGTCTTTGAGAGCGTCCCAGACGCCGGCTTCGATCCTGCCTATAATCCGGTAATCACCGAACAGCGGGTTTCCCTCGGTTATCAGGCGGGTGCCGCTCAGGCCCGAGGTATAGTAGGATGCGGTCAGTTGCAGATCGGGCAACAGCTGGTTGCGGGAATACCTGACTTCGATGTTGCGGTTCTTCAGGTCCAGGCGCACCTGGTTGATGTCCGGACGGTTTTCCAGGGCGGCGTGCAGAAAATCGTTGAAATCGCTTTCCCGCTTGAGGAAAAGGGGCTTGTCCGATGTCTCCAGGCGCTGACGAAAATCACTCAGGTTGAGGATCTTCTTCAGGTTTTCCCCGTAGGTCTGGATCTGGCTGTCGGCCTGAAGGAGTTCACTTTCCCGCTGGGCCACCTCGGCCTTGGCGGTCAGCACGTCGAGGGGCGCGGAAACTCCCACCTTGACCTGGATTTCGTTCTGTTCCAGCAGATCGCGGGCCAGTTCCAGGGAGCGATTGCGCAGTGCCCGGTTTTCATAAGCGTAAACCAGATTCCAGTAAGCTTCCTCGGTCTGGTAGATGATATCTATGATGCGCTGCCTGAGACCAAGGTTGGCTTTTTCCAGGTTGTTGAGCGCGATGTTGATGTTGCGCTTGGTGACGAAAGTACCGAAATTCTTCAGTAGTGGCTGGGTCAGGTTGAAGTTGAGGCTCGAATCCCAGGAAGGATTTATGGTGGTGAAGCGGCTGGAGGAAAACTGGCGGCGGTTGTCCAGGGAAACCTGCAGTTGTCCGCCCAGGGCGATGTTCTGCTGAAGGGTGGCGCTGTAATTTGTATTTTCCGTGGTCACCAGTTCACCGCCGTCAAGCACACTGCTGCTGGGGCGGTTAAAGGTGCTCTGGCGCATACTCAAATCCAGGTTGGGGATGAAAATCGCTCCCTGGCGCCTGACCGCTTCCCGGCTCAGGCGGGGGTTGGTCACCTCGATACGCAGGTCAAGGTTGTTTTGCAGGGCCTGCAGGATGGTTTCCTCGAGAGTAAGACTCAAAATATTGTCATCGGTTTCCTGATCCGCGGCCAAAAGCGGAAACAGCAAAAAGAAAAATACCAGGCATGTCGACAAAGCCAGCTTAGTTTTCATCTCGGCCTCCATTGTAATAATGACTATACGAAAGATGAAAAAAAAAGTTATCAGAGAAAGAGATTCGCCCCGGGATCAAGAAAAACCCCCTTGGCCTTCAACCACTCGTCATTGTAGATGGTGCTGAGGTAGCGTGAACCACCATCCGGGAGAATGGTCACAATCCGGGCCGGAGCCTGGAGCGTGGCGGCCAGTTTCCTGACCGCCCAGACAGCCGCTCCGCTGGAACCGCCGACCAGAATGCCTTCCTGGCGCGCCAGCAGGCGGGCCTGGGCGAAAGCCTGGCTGTCCCTGACCCGGTAAACGTCATCAACGTTGCTGAAATCGGCGCAACCGATCAGGAATTCGTCACCCAGGCCTTCAACCAGGTAAGGTGCGGACTTGCCCGGTTTCCCGTGGTGAAAATAATCGTAGAAAACCGAGCCTTCGGGATCAACGGCGATGACCCTGATCCCGGGATCACGTTCTTTAAGATATCTGGCCACTCCGGAGACCGTACCACCGGTGCCGATTCCGGCCACGAAGTAATCGATGCGGCCTTCCATCTGTTCCCAGATTTCGGGTCCGGTACTGAGATAATGGGTTTCGTTGTTATCCAGGTTGTTGTGCTGATCGGGAAAAAAGGAATCGGGAGTCTCGGCGGCGATTCTCGGTGTGATCCGGTTGTAGCTGTCAGGTGATTCAGGCGGGAGAGTGCTGTCAACGGTTACTATTTCCACGCCCAGGGCCTGCAACTGGCGCATCTTCTCAATGGACAGCGAATCACGCACAACCACCTTGAGCCGGTATCCCTTCTGCAACGCCACCAGGGCCAGACCGAGAGCGGTGTTGCCGGAAGAATTCTCGACGATGACCGCTCCCTTTTTGATTCGCCCCTCCCGCTCGGCTTTCTCGATCATGTACCTGGCGATACGATCCTTGATGCTGCCCATGGGATTCATGAATTCAAGCTTGGCATAAACCAGGGCCGGTGTTTCACGGACGACATTGGGCAGGCGCACCAGGGGCGTGGCGCCGATGGCTTCAACGGGATTTTCAAAACAGCTTAAAGCTGGACTCATGCGGATTTCCTCAATTACCGGGAAAGTTCAGATGTATCCAATTGTATACTTTTTCAATCCCGCTGTAAAGGTTCAGGCCGACAAACAGCCTTTGAATCAACCCTTTTTCTTTTCCTTGCTGTACACCTTGAAGGCATCCGCCACTGATTTGCCGTAAACGGTGATGGCGGTGATGGCATTGGCCAGGCGAACCGCCTCATCCAGTTTTTTCTGGTGGATATTGCGGCCGGTGGCGTTGCCGGCGGCGCCGGAAACGAATATCTGGTCATGCAGCTGCTGCAGGAACTCCCTGGGATCGGTGGAAGAGCCTCCGGCGCAAACCACCTTGGTGCGGCCGGCCGCCTTGACGGCCCGCTTGAAAATCTCGGCTGACTTCTCAGCCTTGGCCTTGGGATAATTGACCTTGACGAAATCGCTGCCCAGGGTGGCGGCCACTCCCGTGGCACCGGCGATCAGGTCGGCGTCTTTTTCGTCCTTTACAGCCTGTCCGCGGGGATAGATCCAGAGCACGGTGATCAGGCCGTGCTGGTGAGCCTGGTAAATGGCCTGGTAGGCTTCCCGGATCATCAGGTGCTCAAATTCGCTGCCCAGGTAAATGGTGTAACCTATGCCCAGGATATTGAGACCGGTGTTCTTCTTGAAATCGACCACCTGCTGAACATCGACCATCTGCAGGGAAACCGGGTCGCGCTGGGCCGTTTTGACCAGATGGGTCTTGGAGTTGAGCTTGACCAGGTAGGGGACTTCCGGATAATCACCGGCATAAAGCGAAATCAATCCCATCTGGGCGGCAAAAACCCCGATTTCAGCCTGGTCGGCGATGCGAAAGAGATGTTCAGGGTCGTTGTCATCGACTGCTATTCCCGGTCCGTAAAAATCATCGTTGAGATGCTCGATCTTCTGGTCCCCGGCAAAAAGCATCAGCCGGCCGGAACCCAGGGTGATTTCCTCGTAATTGCTCAGGTATTCGTTGACGGCACCGTTGGGCACATCAGCCGGAATAAAAAAACGATCTTCCATGGTATATACCTCCATATTTTCTTAATCCTGTTTATGTTAAGCCAATGAAACTCAATTTGCAATCCCGCGAACCTGCTTCATTGACGAAAACCATGCAAAGCTATAAAATGTAAAAGTGAAAATCTTGCTGGCGGCTCTTATGCTTGCGGTCTTACTGGCCGCACCCCTCCCCGCCCTGCTGAACAATCTTTACAGTTTCGAACTGGCCAACGGCCTCAAGGTGTTCCTGGTCCCCGACCCGGGAGCGGAATACACATCCCTGCTGGTTTACCACCTTAACGGAGCCCGCGATGAGCCGTCCGACCTGTCCGGAGCATCCTATCTCTACCAGTACCTGGTATTCCACAAAACAGAAAACCTTGAAGCAGGCGACCATTTCTTCATCATGAGCAAAACCGCTGGCATGATGACCACCAGGGTCAATTACGATTACTCGGCTTTTTTCAAGATAGTCCCCGACTCGGAAATCAACACCGCGCTCTGGCTGGAAAGCGAAAGATTATACTCGCTCCAGTTGGACAATCAATTCCTGAACCGGCAGAAAACCGCCTACAACAACCGCATCAGCAGGATGGAAAAGAGCAGTGTCGATTACCGGGCCTACAACTGGGTGCAGTCGACCGTGCTGCAGGGCACCGCCTACGAAACCAAGCTGCAGGGCGAACCGGACATCCTGATCCGGGCGGATAACAGCCGCCTGCTCAACTTTTACGAGAACTACCGCGATCCGGCGCGCATCGTGATGGTGATAAACGGGCGCTTCAACATCGACGAACTGAAAACAATGATCAACCGTCATTTTCAGAAACTCACCGCCCTGCCCAGGGTGCGCCCGGCACCCTTTTTCCCGGCCGAACCGCGCCGCGAAGTCATTTTCCAGAACTGGATCGAACCGAATCTGGCCGAGCATTTCACCATTTTCGGCTTTCGTTTTCCGGCCCGCATCAGCCATGACGAAGTTTACACCGAATTCCTATCCTATTACCTGATGGATGAAAGAGTCGGCAGGCTGAAAGCTGTACTCAACCAGGCCAATCAACTTGACGTGGCAGTCAATTCCGATTTGACCGATTTTTTCGAAGCCAATTCCTTCACTCTGCAATTACGCACCTCCCGGCGGGCCGATCTTGAAAAAGCCAAGTTCGTACTGAGCCGCGAACTGGAATCATTGCAGAACCTGACCCTCAACAACCAGGACTTGAGAGCGATCAAAACGCTGATGGAACTGGACTATCTCAAGAGGCTGAGCCGGCCGGAAGAACGCAGTTACCTGATCGCCGAAAACTTTCACCGCTACCGTGACCTGGGACAGGTCGAAGGCCACCTGAAAAGGATTCAGCGCATCACTTCCTTTGACATCCAGCGGGCGGCCAGGAAATATTTGGCCAGGGAAAACCAGGTGATATTGAACGTCTATGCCGACAATTAATACCAGATTCCGCTTCCTGCTGCTGCCCCTGCTGCTTATTCTGCATCCGGGGCTGCAACAGGCAAGCGACAACGCCTTTCATTTCAGAACCCAGAGAGGCATCAACCTGCGCATCATCCAGGATCAGCAAATGCCTTTCATTCACGCCCAGGTGATTGTACTCTTCGATTATTCTGAAAGTCCTCCAACCCAGCTCAGCACGGGTATACCGGCGCTTACCGTGTTTCATCTTTTCAACCGGGAAATAGATGAACCATCATCCCCCCTGCTGCGTTCCCTGCGGCGCCTCGGCGGTGATTACGAACTGGAATTATTCCCGGACCACCTGCTGATCAGTTTGAACTTCCCCAATGACCGCCTCTCGCTCCTGGGCGGCTTCCTCCGTGAATTGTTCAATTATTCCCATTTTTTCATAAAAAAACTGAACCGCAGCCTGGAAATCTACTGGCCGGATTTTTTCCGCCGTCCTGAATGGAAATCAACCCTGGCGCGAAGGCTGGGTTACGCACTGCTGTTTCCCGGCCAGCCCCTGGGTTTCACTTACCTGCCTTTCTCCGAGTTGCCCAATCTCAACCTGTACCAATTGCGATCCTTTTACCAGAAAAACTTCCGCCCCCAGCGCAGTTCGGTGATAGTCAAGGGCAACATCAACCCCCACGTCACCCTGGGCCTGCTTGAGCGCAGCATGCATGGCAGCAGTGATTCGGAAAGACCGGATGAAGTAACGGTAACCATTCCGCCATTTCCTCCTGCCCCGCAAAGGGAAAGGAAAATAGTCTTTTTCCCAGCCGCGGACAGCGAGCCGCCCCTGCTGATGTGGCTGGAGGCCCTGCCGGAAATCAATCATCCCCAGCACCTGGCCCAGCTGGCCCTTCATCACGCGCTGTTTTCCTTTCCCGGCGGCAGGATTTACCAGGCCCGCTTCAACCAGTTTTCCGCCCGAAATTACCAGTTTCAATCTGAAGTAAACCACCACGCCGGAGCCGCGGTCATAACACACCAGGTCAGGGTGAATCCCGCCGACATCGAACCACTGCTGGGCCTGATCGACCAGGAAAGGCGCCGTTTGCTGGCACAACCGCTGGATCGGCGTGAATACCTGGAAGCCGTCAACAACTTTCTCAACAAGGCCAAGGTGCGAACAGCGGATTTCGAGCAGGAAGTCAGGAACGAAGCATTCCAGTTTCTCACCGGCATGCCCCAGCCTTTCAATTACTGGCTGCCTAACATGATGAGGGAATTATCCCTGGAAAAAACCAACCTGGCCATCCGCACCTTCCTGGCCGCTGAAAACCGGGAAACCCCGGCCGATCTGGGTACGGTCGTGATAATCGGCAACCGGGACGTGCTGGCCCGCCAGGCCTGGTCTATAACCGTTGAGTGGATTGATGAACCTTGAACCCCGGACCGGCTCTGCAACCGGATTCAGGTTGGCATCGATAAAGAAACCATCAAGGAGTGTTTCATGGACTACCACCAACAGGTAAATGAAATGCTGAAGCATCATGCCCGGATTTTTGCATCTTCCACCCGCAGCCAGCTGATCTCCGCCGCCCTGGAGAACGGCGAGGCAATGCCCAGTAAAAACGGGGCCCTGGCTACCTGGACTCCGGTCGAATCAACCGGCCGCAGCCCAAAAGACACCTACCTGGTCCGTGACCAGGCGGTGAGCATGGCTATCGACTGGGATTCACCGAACAACATCGCCATGGACCAGGAAACCTTCTCGATGATTTTCGCCGACGCCCTGGCCCAGGCCGGCGCCGCGGAAAACCTTTATATCAGTGAAAGAGTAGTTGGAGCCGACAGTAATTACGCACTCAAGGTAAGAACCGTAACCGACCAGGCGCTGACCGTTCTTTTCACTGAAAACATGTTCCGGCCCATACCGGCTGATTTCTCCCGGAGCGTGCTGGCCGACCGCGACCTCTTGTTGATCGTCCTGCCCAGGCTTAAGCTGGACAAGGCTAAATACTCCGGCCGCCTGCGCAAACTGCTCGACGGAAGCGCTTCAGACCTGGCCGTTGCCGTTGACATGGAAAAGCGCATCGGACTGGTAATAGGTTCGGCCTACCTGGGCAGTGTCAAGAAACTGGTCTTCACGGTGATGAATTTCCTCCTGCCCGGAAAGGGAATACTGCCGCTGCACACCTCGGCCAACGAAGGCCGGGACGGCGACATCGCCCTCTTTCTGGGCCTGTCCGGAACCGGCAAGACCACCCTCTCGGCCGATCCGCACCGGGCCCTGCTGGGAGACGATGAACACGGCTGGGATGAAAACGGCATCGCCAATTTTGAATACGGCTGTTATGCCAAGCTGATCAACCTGGACCCGCTGAAGGAGCCCCAGATATACCAGGCCATCATGCACCGGGACGATATCCTGGCTCACGGAGCAATCGTTGAAAACGCGCTGATGTACCCTGACGGCAGCTTTGACTTCAACGATTCCAGGCTGACCGAAAACTCGCGCGGCTCTTACCCCCTGTCATTTCTGCCCGCAGTCAAGGAGTCTTCCTGCGGAGGACATCCCAGCAACATCATTTTCCTGACCGCCGATGCCAACGGAGTCCTGCCCCCGGTGGCTCTGCTCAATGAAAACCAGGCTATGCTCTGGTTTTTGATGGGCTATACCAGCAAGCTGGCTGGCACCGAAACGGGCATCAAGGAGCCGGTGACCACCTTTTCCCGTTTTTTCGGCCAGCCCTTCATGCCTCTGAATCCGGAAGTGTACGCCAATATGCTGGGCGAGAAATTGAAACGTCACTCAACCAGGGTTTTCCTGGTCAACACCGGCTGGAGCGGCGGACCCTACGGCCAGGGCCGCCGCATGGACATAAGCGCGACCAGGGCGGTTATCGACGCGATTTTAAACGGGTCGTTCCAGAGTGTGCAAACCCGTGAAGACCGGCTTTTTCATTTCAGCGTGCCTCTCTCCTGCCCGGGAGTTGAGGACAAGCTGCTCAACCCCCGCAGTACCTGGGCCGACGGGAAGGAGTTCGACCAGCGGGCCGAAAAACTGGCCCGGGAATTCAGCCGGCACTTTGAGCAGGCCTACGGAAACAAGAACATTCCGGCCCGGATCGCGGCTGAATGCCCGGGCAGGTAAGAGCTTCTATTTAACCGTCAGAACGGCCTTTTCCTGGGTTTTCCCGCTTTTCAGACGGATGTGGTAATCTCCCGGTTCCGCTTTTCGCCCGCGACCATCGCTCAGATCCCAGGAAACCTGGTTGATACCCCGCTCCGCCTGGACCTGCCATTTATGAAACAGCCTGCCTGTTCCATCCAAAATCGACACTTCCACCTGGGCCGGCTTGGAACTGTAGAAGTCAATCCCGGCGGGAGCCTGGGGTTGCCAGCGTGAACGGCTCAGGGTCACCGCCCCGGGTGCAAACATGAAAAGCTCGGCGGCCAGTTTCGCCGGGTCGAGCTGTTGAATTTTATTCAGCGGCAGGATGAAGACTCCGCGGCCGTGAGTACCAATGATCAATTCCTTCTCCCGGGGATGAACCCGCAGGTCGTAAACCGCGTTGGTCGGCAGGTTGTTCTTCAGTGAATACCAGGAATTTCCCCGGTCAAGGCTGATGTAGATGCCCAGGTCGGTCCCCAGGTACAGAATATCCTCTTTATCACTGTCCTCGCGGATGACGTTGACCGCCTCCCGGGGTAGGTTGGCCTGCAGGGATTTCCAGTTGGCGCCGAAGTCTTCTGAAACGTAGGCGTAAAGAGAAAAATCATCTTCACGGTAGCCGGTCATGGTCAGGTAAACCCGGCCGGGCCGGTATTTTGAAGCCACCACCCGGGTAACCCATTTTGCGGGCAGGCCCTGGTTGATCTGCTCCCACTTGGCTCCACGATTCCTGGTCACCCAGACCTTGCCGTCATCGGTACCGGCATAGAGCACTTCGGGATTGAGGGGAGATTCATCCAGGGCGGTGATGGTGGCGAAAGGCACGTTGCCGTTCGTGTTCCTGCGTTCGGTCAAATCCGGAGATATTTCCAGCCACTGGTCCCCGCTGTTGTAGCTCATCAGCATCTTGTTGGCTCCCAGGTAGATAATGCCTGGATTGTGATGGGAAAGCATGAAAGGAGTCAACCAGTTAAAACGATATGGATCAAGCGGATTCGGACTGCGCGGCTGAATGCTTTTCTGCTCACCGCTGTTGAGATTCAGCCGGTATATCGAACCGAACTGGAAGGCGGCGTAAACAAGGCCGGCTTTCGTGGGATGCGGGGCGATGAAAGCACCGTCGCCGCCCAGGATCATGCGCCAGGGATTCTCCAGGTCATTGTATACGAAGGTGCTGGAGCCGACGTTGACGCCGTTGTCCTGCAGGCCGGTGTAAACGTTGTAAGGCTCGGCGAAATCGAAATGCACCGTGTAAGACTGGGCCAGGGGCATGTTGTTTATCTTCTGCCAGGTATCGCCGCGATCATAGGAAATGTTCATGCCGCCGTCATTACCCAGCAGCAGGCGGTCGGCATTCCTGGGATCTATCCAGAGAGCCTGCATATCGGCATGAACCCCGTTGACCCCGTAAATCCCGCCCTGGGTGGAAATGTCCTTGAAGGTCCGACCGCCGTCAGCTGACTTCAGCAAAGGTACTCCCAGCACGTAAATGGTTTCCCGGTCATCGGGGGAAACCCTGATCTCTCCGAAGTAATAGCCGTAGGTGTAAACCAGGCCGTCCAGGTAGCCTTCATGGGTTTTGCGCCAGTTCAGCCCGCCGTCGTCACTGCGGTAAATCTCGCCGCCCTTGATATTTGTTTCAAAAAGCTGCTGGTTGGCCCCGCGGATCATTCCGGCGATCATGGCCGGGTTCACCTGGCCTGAGCGCACCATTTCCACGATCATGTCGGCCGAGTATCTTTCCGGAACGTTGTTTTCACGCAGAAAAGCGGTTATTTTCGTTTTAGGTTGCTTCAGGAAATCCTCGGCGCTCATGGCGGACAGCTGGTCCAGGGTAATCCCGCTGGCTGCGACCTTTTCCTTTATTTCTGAAGGGCGGGGCTCCTGGTTGTCCAGGAAGGCATAGATCGTTTCGGGATGCAGCGGACTGATGGCCAGTCCGATGCGGCCGACATGTTCATTGCGGGGGAAACCGCCTTCCAGGATATTCCAGTTGCGGCCGCCGTCAACGGTTTTGTAAATGGCGCTCTGCGGTCCGCCGGCGGTAAAATGCCAGGCCTTGCGATCTCTTTCCCAAGCCGCGGCGTAAAGCACCTGGTTGTTTTCCGGATGCATGACCAGGTCGATCACCCCGGTACGGGGGCTGATGTAGAGAATCTTTTCCCAGGTCAGGCCTCCGTCTTCGGTTTTGAAAACACCGCGTTCCTCGTTTTCAGTGTAGAGCCGGCCGATAACGGCGACGTAAACGACATCGTCATTTTGGGGATCTATCAGGATGCGGCCGATATGATGGCTGTCGAAAAGCCCCATGTTGATCCAGCTGGAACCGCCGTCGGTACTCTTGAAAACTCCGGTGCCGGCATATGAACTTCGTGAAGAATTGTTTTCACCGGTACCCACCCAGATCAGCCCGGGGTCACTCTGCGACACTGCGATATCGCCGATGGTGATCGAAGATTCATTGTCGAACAACGGAGTCCAGGTGGTGGCGTTGTTGACTGTTTTCCACAAACCGCCCGATGCCGTGGCCACCAGGAAAGTATGAGGCCGGTCGATATAACCCTCAATATCAACGATGCGGCCGCCGCAGAAATAAGGGCCGATCTCCCGCCATTGCAAGCTGTTGAAAAGCGAATCACCCTGCATGGCCAGGTGCTGTTCATAAGCCTGAAGCCTCTCTTCAGGAGGCGTTGCCTGAGCGGCCAAAACCAGGTTGAGTACAAAAAGGAAAAACAAGGGAAATAAGACTTTTTTCATCGACATACCTCCTGCTGATTTATCGTCAGACCGGCCGGGACCAGCCGGCGGTATCCAGCCGGCTTGACCGGAATTCTGCTCAACCTAGGTCAGTCCGGGCGACATCAATCGCCGGTTTGTGCTTACGGGCTGACAGCATGATGGTTCATTTTTGCCCGGAAGGAAAAAAAAGTCAAGAGCTGAGAGCTGAGCTCCTCACCCTCCCGCCAGAGCGCATCTCCAGGTCCAGATAAATCAGGAATTAAATCAATTCAGGCAGTTCAATCGAAAACCCGGCGCTTGACGTGGCAATACGGCAGACCGCCCTTTTTATCGTAGTAATGCTGGTGGTAATCTTCACCCGGCCAGAAGGTGCCGGCCTTTTCAACCCTGGTAGCCACTTCCAGGCCGCGGGTGGTCAACACCGAGATCAGCTTTTCAGTGATAATCCGCTGACCTTCGTTGAGGTAAAAAACGGCCGAGCGGTACTGGCTGCCTATATCCGGTCCCTGGCGGTCAACCTGGCTGAAATCGTGAATTGAAAAGAAAAGCCTGGCCAATTTTTCATAACTGGTCTGCCGCGGATCGTAAACCACTTCAACGGTCTCGGCGTGACCGCTGGTGCCGGTCAGCACATCCCGGTAAGAGGGTGAAGCCAACCGGCCACCACTGTATCCGGAGCTGGTGGACAAGACTCCGGGCTCCCGGTCGAAGTAGTACTGAACCCCCCAGAAACAGCCGGCGGCAAACAGGGCCCGTTCACGGACATCCTCGCCCGGCGCGACAAATACCAGGGAAACAGAGTTGACACAGTGCCGGGTATCCTTGGCCGTAAAACCTTCGCCCAGGAAGACATGGCCCAGGTGGGCGCCGCAGGAATTGCATACTATCTCGGTGCGCCGGCCGTCAGGATCAGGCAAGCGCAATACTGCTCCCGGTATTTCATCGTCGAAACTCGGCCAGCCGCAGGAAGAGGCGAACTTGTCGTCCGAAAGGTAAAGCGGGGTCCGGCATAGCTTGCAGAGATAAACTCCCTCGGCAAAATGCCGGTTGTATTCCCCGGAAAAAGGTCGCTCGGTGCCCTTTTCCAGAATGACCGCTCTTTCGGCAGCGGTCAGGGGCCGGTATTCGGCATCACTGCTCATATTCACCGCCTGCCGGCAGCCCAGCGCCAAAAAAGACCAGAGCAGAACCGGCAATAAAAGATCCATCCTTTTCATAAGGCAAAGAATAGTATTTTTTTTTCTTCCTGACACTTTTTCAGCGCCACTCAGCGGTAAATCGACCGCCGGTAATTAAGCAGAGAGACGATTACCACCAAAACGGTGATAGCAATCAAGTGCAGCAGATCGGGCCAGAAATCGATAATGGAGTTTCCTTTCAGGAAAAGTTCCCGCACAACGCGCATCAGGTAAAAAGTCGGATTAGCCCGGCTCAGCCAGCGCAGGGCCAGAGGCATGTTTTCCACCGGGGTCAGGAATCCGGAAAACATCATGAAGCTGATCATGGCAAACCAGGCGAAAAACATGGCCTCCTGCTGGGTGCGGGCCAAGGTGGAAATCATCATGCTGAAAGCCAGCACCGCCGGCACGTAAAGCATCACGGTCAGCAGCAGGAAAAAAAGTGAACCGCGCAAAGGCACTTGAAACCAGAACACAACCATGGCCAGGCCCATCGCGGCACTGAGCATGGCGACCAGGGCCACCGGCAGAGCTTTGCCGATGTAGATTTCCAGGGGCCGGAGCGGGGAAATCAAAAGTGAGTCGATGGTCTGGAATTCCTTTTCTCTGACTATGGCCACTGACCCGACGATTAAAAGCAGCGAAGTGAGCAATATGCCCACCAGGGCCGGCCCCATGAAATTAATACTGCGCAGACTTGGATTAAAGCGAAACAGCGGCCGGTATTCCACGGGCATATTCACTCCGAAGCGGGCCATGTCAGCCAGCAGGAATTCCTGCACGATGCCGTTCAGGTAACCGGCCGCCACCAACGAAGTGTTCGAATCAATACCGTCCAGCAGTAGCTGGATCTGGGGATAAGCTTTGCCGAAGACACTACCGCCCGGTTGATCGCGCAGGGAAACCACTGCCTTTACCTCTCCCTGCCTGAGTATTTCCTCAGCGGCAATCGGATGCTCATGTACCGCCGCCACCTTGAACAGGGGTGAACTGAGCAATCGCATTACTATTTCCTGTGCTTCTGTGGTGGCCGAAAGATTTACCACCCTGATCGGAACACTCTTGATGTCCATGGTCAAAACGTAGCCGAAAATCAGAACCTGAAGCAAAGGCATGAAGAGCAGTAAAGGCAGGAAATGCTGCATGCGGAAAATTTCCAGGAATTCTTTTTTGCTGAGAGCCAGAATCCTGTTCAAGCTTTCTCCCGTCTCAACCTGGTGAATTTACGCACGGCCAGCCACAGTAGAAAAACACCCATCAACAATAAAACTGCCCCTTCCTGCAGGAAATAAACCATGCCGGCCCCCTTGACGAAAACACCCCGAATTATGCGCAGGTAATAGGTAGCCGGCACCAGTGCGGAAACCAGGCGGATCGGCACGGACATCGCTTCCGGCGGAAAAATAAAACCGGAAAGCAGTATTGATGGCAGCATGGTAGCCAGTATGGAAAATATCATGGCCATGCGCTGGGTCTGGGAAACCGTGGAAATGAGAATACCGAAGGCCAGCCCGCAGCACAGGTAAATAAAGGAAAAAAACGCCAGCACCAGCGGACTGCCACGGAAGGGAATGCCGAACCAGAAGTGAGCGAAAGCCAATACCAGGACCCCTGAACTGAACGCCACCAGGATGTAGGGAATGGTCTTGCCGAGGATGATTTCACCAGAACGCAGTGGAGAAATAAACAAAAGCTCAATGGAACCGCTTTCCTTTTCCCTGACAATGGAAATAGAGGTAAGCAGCGAAGAAATCATCATCAGCAGAACCGCCACCAAACCGGGAATAAAATAAAAATAGCTTTTCACTTCCGGATTGAAGAATATGTGGGTGCGGATGAAAATCAAGTCGGGGATCTTTTTCCAATCGAGAATGAAATCAACCCGCGCCTGTTCCAGTTTCTGCATGATCAGGTTGGCCACGTTGGTGTCACTGCCGTCAACAACCAGCCCGATTTCTGTTTGGCGGTCATTGAGCAGGCCGGATGAAAAATCAGCGGGAATCACCAGATAGGCATGAATCTCTCCCCGGCGCAGCATTTTTTCAGCCAAAGCTATTTCCGAGTCAACTTCCTGCCGGGAGTCAGGTTTGATCAAGTTAAAGACCTTGTTGGACGATATCCTTTCCACAAAAAGCTTCGCCAATTCACCGCTACTGTGGTTGATCAGCGCCAGCCTGACCTGCTCAAGGTCAAAGGAAAGAGAATAGCCGTAAAAAAATATCATCAGCACCGGCAGGACAAAGACCACGGTCAAACTGCGGTTGTCGCGCAGGATATGCCTGAATTCCTTGCGCATGACCGCTCTAAGCCTGGTGGCCGCCATTTACCGTCCTCAGAAACAGTTCTTCAATTGAATTGCATTTCCAGCTTCGCTTGCATTCCTGCGGTTCCCCGTCAAGCGCGATCCGCCCCCGGTCAATGACCAGTATGCGGTCGGCATATTCAGCTTCATCGAGATAATGAGTGGTGACCATTATGGTTTTCCCCGCTTGCTTCAGGCTGTATATTTCCATCCAGAAGCGCCTGCGTGTTTCCGGATCAACTCCGGAAGTCGGCTCATCGAGCAGAATGATTTGCGGCTCATTCATCAGGCAGACCTGCAGGGCCACTTTCTGTCGGATGCCGGGTGGGACTCGGCCGATCTGCAGCCCGAGGATTTCCCGGCCTACCATGGCGACCAGTTCCTCCTTTTTACAGGCCACCCTTTCCTTGGGCAAGCCGAAGATTCCACCAATGAAATCGACGTTTTCAAAGCCGGTCAGGTTGGGATACAGCGAGAATTTCTGCGACATGTAGCCCAGCAGAGACTTGGTAAGCGGGTTGTTGGGAAACTGTTCGATGCCTCTGATCATAATCGACCCCGCACTTGGAGCCAGTATGCCCATGATCATTTTCAGGGTGCAGGTTTTTCCAGCTCCGTTAGGCCCCAGAAAAACCATGATCTCTCCCTCGGGAAGAGTGAAGGAAATACCATCTACCGCCCGAAAGGAACCGAAGCTCTTGACCAGTCCCTGCACTGTCAAAGCTGTTTTCATCCTGCCTCGACCGAAGCGGCGGAACGCCTTTCGTAATAAATGTAAACGTCTTCCAGCCGCGGTTCATCCTGATAACAGTTCAGGTAAGGTATGCGATCGAGCAGGTTTTCTCTGCCGCTCTGCATGTAGACCAGGAAACGGCCGCGAACGTAAAGATCATCTCGCAGGCAATCCCGGTCTGCAAAAGCTGCCATGACCTGCAGAGGGTTGCCCCGGGTTTCGAGGCGGAAAACACGCGCCGGTAATTGCCGCTTCAGCTCAGCAGGAGTGGCACTTTTCAGGACGCGGCCTTTTTTAACCAGGACCACGTAATCGGCCTTTTCGGCTTCATCCAGGTAAGGAGTGGAGAGCAGCACACTGCGGCCTTCGTCCCGCAATTCCTGGAGAATTGAAAAAAACTCACTGCGCGAGCGCGGATCGACTCCGGTGGTCGGCTCATCCAGTATCAACAGCCGGGGTGAAGCAAGCAGAAGAGCCATCAGGGCCAGTTTCTGTTTCATGCCCCCGGAAAGATTACTCACCCGGCGAGCGGCGAAAGGGCTCATGCCGGTTCGTTCCAGTAGGAGCTGCTGCCGCCGTTTGCTTTCATCCCGGGCCAGGCCGTGGATGGCGGCGAAAAAATCGAGGTTCTCGGCCACACTCAGATCAGGGTAAAGGGAGAAATTTTCCGGCATGTAACCGAACAAGCCAGTTTGACCGCCGCTTTCGGCAATATTCCGGCCGTCGATCAGGACCATCCCGCGATCGGCCCGCAACAGGCCGATCAGAATTTTGAAAAAAGTCGATTTGCCGGCCCCGTCGGCCCCGGTCAGGGCGGTAATGGCATTTCGCCGCACCAGGCAGGAAAAATCGTCCAGAGCCTTAATATCGCCGAAGGACTTGACCAGACCGGCGACCTCGATCATCAGGATTCTTGGCTGAAAGGCAGTATTACGGTAACCGGCATGCTCAGTTTGAACACTTCCCGGTTTTCAGCGGGCAATCCTATCTTGACCTTGTACAGTAAGGATTGACGTTCTTTTTCGGAAAGAATGTACTTGGGTGAAAACTCGGCTTTGCGTCCGAAATAAACGATAGTTCCCTCGAACCTGCGGCCCGTAATTCCATCCACTTCAATCAGGGCCGGACCACCGAGCCTCAGGCGGCTCATCTCGACTTCTTCCACGAAAACTTCCAGATGCAGGCTGGTTTCATCCAAGATATCGGCGGCCAGCATGCCGGGCAGGACGATCTCTCCGTTGCCGACGAATACTTCCAGAACCGTGCCGTCGACCGGGGCCAGCATCAGGGAATCTCTCTCCTGCAGCTGCAGAGCCTCCTTCTTGAGAGCCAGCTTTTCCTCCTGTAGGTCGAGCTGCTGCAGGCCGAAGTCAATTTCGCTCAAGGCTGTTTCCGCTTCCAGCAGAGCCAACCTGGCCTGTTCCAACTGGTCGGCGGACACCGACCGTCCGCTCTGCAGGCGCTCCAGCTTGGCCGCCAGTTCACGCCGGTATACCAGGCCGGAGCTTACCAGGCGCCGCTTTTCCCGGGCCGCGGCCCGGCCCAGCTGCAATTCAGCGGCGGCCAGGTCCAGTTCCCGCTCCAGGTTGCTGATCTTGTCCCTTTCAAGCTCAATGACAAGCTCGCCACGCCTGACCTGCTGGCCCTGCCTGATTCTGACCTGCTGGACCCGGCCGGGATGCAACACCCGCACGGCGGCCACTTCGCCCCGTACCAGGCCCGGCACCCTTATTTCGCTCTTTTCCCCGGCACAGGACCAGGCACAGATTGCCAGGCACAGCAGGACCATGATTCTGTTCATTGTTCCTCCAGGCTTTGCCCGGCCAGGGTCAGGATTTGCGCCTTAACTATTTCCAGCTGCAGCCTGCTTTCCTCTTCCCTGGCCTGGTAGTGTTCCTGGTTGAGCATGGCGGCCAGGTAACTGCGGTGATCCAACTGGCCCTCCCGGTAAAGAGCCTTCTTGAGCTCGACTTCCACCGCCGCGTCAACCAGCAGTCCGGCAAAGACCTGCATCTTTTCCTCTATGCCTTCTTTCTGCTGAAACAATCGCCGCAGAAGCTTTTCAGCCTCCACAACAAATGCCCGGAAAGAATGCCCGGTTTTTTCCAGCTCAATGGCCGCCAGCCGCGTTTCGGCCGCGATCCGGCCCCAACTGAAAACCGGCAGCTGCAAGCCAAGTCCGAATTGAGTATAAAGCGTCCACTCATCACGAAAATAATTGCGGCCCGGCCTGGCCAGGTGCAGTTCAGCCACCACCGCCAGGCGCGGCAAAGCCGAAGACGCGGCCAGCAGGCGCAAGGTTTCCTGGGCACGAAGCCGGGCCTGAAAAGCCCTGCTCAACGGGTGCTCGGTCTGCAGTCTTTCCAGGGCGCGAGAGAAGGAAAGCTCAAGCTCCGAGGCCGACTGGTCCATGGCGGAAAATTCCAGGCCGCAGATACTGAAAAAAACAGCCTCTTCCGAAGCCAAAAGGCTTTCCAGGTCAAGCCGGCGCAATTCCAGTTCAGCGATTTTGAGCCGGGCCTCCAACAGGTCAGATTCGCGCAGTAATTCCTCGCGGCGCAGATCGACGATCCTCTCCTGGTGCAAACGCAGGCTGTCCAGTAATTTCTGCAGGGAAAGACGGCTTTTGTTCAACATCAGGCAGGTATAATAAGATGTTTTCAGCCGGGCGGCCGTATCAAGTCGTTCGTTCATGGCCAGTTCCAGGCGGATTTCCTGCTCTATTTCGGCCAGCCGCACGGCCCGGCTGAGGGCGCCGCCGCTGTAAAGCGGTTGCCTGAGCGCCAGCTTGATATCGTAAAATCTTTCAGGCATGGCCAGCAGAATGGTTTTACCTGAGGGCAGGAAGTCAAGCGGCGGCCGGGGAGAGTCCAAGCTGACCTCGACCCGGTCGCTGGCGGACTGGAAATACGCTTCCAGGTCTATGACAAAGCGCTTGTTTTTCAGAGCCTGGTCCCGGCGGATCAGGGCGGCTTCCTGGTCCAGTATTTTTTCCTGTACTTGAGGTGTCCTGAGCAGGGCCCGGGCGAATGCCTCCTGCAAGCTGTGTTTTTCCGTTGCCGGCGCCGCGGGCGACACGCAGACCAGTGCCAGCAGGAAAACCGAAACTATGGGCGGTATTTTGGTCATTAGCCAGTTTTGCCGGCCGAAAACAAGTCCTTTCTTCAGTCGGATCAGCCGGTCGCGACCGTTGTTGACTTCAGAAACGGAAACCGATCAGCAGGTTGAGAACCCGGGAGCGGGCCCAGGAACCAGGCATCGGCTCCTTAAACCAGTTGGAAAGCCCCAGGTCGTAACGTATTTCGAAGACCAGGGTCATTGTATCCATGGCCAACTCGTATCCGCCGCCGAAAACCAGTCCGTAGTAAAACCGGTTGACGTCGTCGATTATATCTTCCTCTGCGGTTTCGGTCGGAGTGACCATCTTTAATTTCTGGCTGAGCAGGTAACCGGCCGACCCTCCGCCCATCAGGTAGGGACCGGCGCCGCCCAGGAATCTGAATTTCAGCATGAAGGGCAAATACAGGCCAAAGCCGTCGAGAACGAACTTCTCACCGGTAGGCACCACGAAAGAAGTACCGCCCTTGGCGGCCAGTACGTTCAGCTCAAAACCGACCGTGCCGCCGCTTTCAAAACCGACACCACCCACAAAACCCATTTTTGCCTTCTGGGTGAGCTCGGGAGGCAGAGCTTCGGAAAAAGCAAGCCGTCCTGAATTGAAGCCGGCGATCAGCTTGATGCCGCCTGTACTGGCAGCAGCGGCTGATTTTCTGGGAGCCGGCTTGGCCGCAGGCCGGGGACGCTCGGCTCTTTCCGGCCTGGCCTCTTCCCTTTTCTCCGGCTCGGCCGTTTTCTTTTCACCGCCGCTTACTTCAACCGTGTTGACGTGAATGTAAGCCGAAATGGTCTTGCCGGACTTGTCGAGTACGGAAATCTCATACCAGTTTCCGGTCTGGGCCACGGCCACCAGCTCGGTGCCCTTTGCCACCTGGGTGACGATGGAGCTGTTGGGATCCGGCTCCTGGCGCACATTGGCCATCTGCACCTTGACCTTGAGCAGAACCGGCATACTGCCGAAAACCATCACTGAGCCGACAATCAGGATAAAAAAACCGATAAGCAGCGGTCTTTTCATGGTAAGCCTCCTTTTTCAAGCAGGAAATATATATTAAAAGAATAAATTATGCAAACTGAAAAATCCGCTTGTTCCAAATCAAGTCGTTTTGTGTTATGGTTTGTCGATCTCATTCGTGAATTATGGGGAGGAAGCAGATTATGAAATTACTTGTCATTTGCGTCATGGTCTGCATGGGCCTGGGTTGTACAGCTGAAATTGAAAAAAAACCCGGACCGGTTGAAAAAGCCGGAATCGCCGACACCCTGAATGCCCTGATCGAAGAAAACGAAATCCCCGGCCTGAACTTTTCATTGGTTTTTCCCGATGGCCGGCAGGAGAATCATTGCTCCGGGTTCGCCGACCTGGAACAGGGAATCAGGCTGGATCAAAACCATCTTATGTTTTCCGGCAGCATCGGCAAAACTTATGTGACAGCCTTGATCATGCAGTTCGTTGAATCGGGGAAAATAGATCTGCAAAGCCGCTTGCTCGATTACTTCCCGGAAACGGACTGGCTGAAGCGGCTGCCCAATGCCGGGGAAATCAGCGTCGAAATGCTGCTGCAGCATACCAGCGGACTGCCCAGGTACGAAATGAAACCCGGGGTCTGGGTCCTGCTGAATGAAAATCCCGACAAGGTCTGGACCTATGAAGAAAGATTGGCTTTTATTTTCGAAGACCAGGCCGTTCACCCGGCCGGTCAGGGATGGAGTTACTCCGACAGCAACTACATTCTGCTGGGCATGCTGATCGAAAAAACAAGCGACCGGCCCTATTACGAAATACTGCAGCAAAACCTGCTCGGACCACTGCGGCTGCAGGAAACATTTCCGGCGCTGAGCCGGGAAAACGAGCGCCTGCCGGCCGGTTACTCCCGATTACCCGAGTCATTCATGATGCCACCGAAAGTAGTGGCGGACGGACGATACGTTTTCAATCCACAGCTGGAATGGAGCGGCGGAGGCCTGCTTTCCAGCACGGCCGACCTGGCCCGCTGGGGCGCGGCCTATTACCGGGGCGGCCTCTTTCCGGGCGAACTTCAGGAAAAAATCATCACTCCGAACAGCCATGGGGAATCAATATGGCCGGGTGTTTCCTATGGAACCGGGAGTTTCATTTACGAAAC
Source organism: uncultured Clostridia bacterium (assembly GCA_964457225.1). Taxonomy (GTDB): domain Bacteria; phylum Acidobacteriota; class Aminicenantia; order UBA2199; family UBA2199; genus CAYWEM01. The sequence continues at coordinate 13,745 of CAYWEM010000020.1, read as the reverse complement.
CAGGCACGGTAAAGCCTATGGTCACACCGGTTTTGTTCCAGGTTTCAACTCGATCATGGCTTATTTTCCGCAAAAAGGAATCACCCTGGCCCTGCAGGCCAACTGCGATTACGCCGCGGAAAAAATTTCACTGGTCGGTTACCTGGAAAGAATCCTGGACTGCCTGTAAAACAAGTAACTTTCGTTTTGAAATCCCCGATCTTCGGGACCAGGTGGTTCTGTGATAGAATCAAAGAAGATATCCGGCATAGGAGGAAAACATGTTCAAGGTAAACGAATACTACCAGGGAAAAGTCAGATCCATAGCCTTTGAGAGCGATCAGGGCCCGGCCACCATTGGCGTGATGGCTCCGGGTGAGTACGAATTCGCCACCTCTCAGCTCGAGATAATGCAGGTGATCAGCGGTAAAATGAACGTCAAACTGCCGGGAAGTGACGGCCGGGAGACCTTCAGCGCCGGGCAGAGCTTCACGGTGCCGGCTGACAGCAAATTCCAGCTGACAATAGAAGCCGCTTGCGCCTATCTCTGCCTGTACAAGTAAACAACCTGAGTTAAACTCAACGCTCGGCCAGCAACGCTTCAATTTCCTCTATTTCCTTCGGCACTCCGGCGGTAAGCACCTCGCAGCCGTTTCGGGTAATAAGCACCGTATCCTCGATCCTGATGCCGAAACCTTTTTCCGGGTAATACAACCCGGGCTCGATGGCCAGTACCATGCCCTCGGCCAACACTGTTCCCAGGGGGATATCGTGCACGGCCAGGCCGACTCCATGACCGAAACCGCCTTCCAGGCCTCGCGGATCGATTCCCTTGGCCCTGAGTATCCCCGCCACCCGCGTTTTCACTTCCTCGACGGTCACCCCGGGGCGGTATGATTCGATACAGGCCTTCTGCACCTCCAACACCACCCGGTAGACTTCACGCTGTTCCTCGCAGAAACGTCCGGAAACCGGCCAGGTGCGGGAGATATCCATGGCCAGGTAATCAAGGTCGGCGCCGAAATCCATTAACACCAGTTCGCCTTCCTGCAAGAGTCGTGAATTGGCACTGTAATGCCAAATACAGGTATTTGGACCTGAAGCTACTATCGGCGGATAGGCGGGGCCGCGGGCTCCCTTGAGCAACACCTGGTAAACCGCGGCCGCTTCGAGTTCGTATTCGAACACTCCAGGCCTGGTGGCCAGCATGGCCTGTTTAACGGCCTCGGCTGATATCCGGCCGTTCCTTCTCAGGATTTCTATCTCGGCCTGACTCTTTATCAGGCGCATTGCGTCTATCTGCGGAGTCAGGTCCAGCAATCGGACCTGCGGGTAACGATCCCTGAATTTGACCGCCCGGTGATTGTCCAGGGAGAGTTGATCGTTGTAATGACTTCTGGCCCTCCGGCTCGCCATTATCGCTGTTTCGGCCCGGGCATCGGTCAGGGTATCGCGGGGAGACAACCGTAAATGCAGGCCGCCTTTCAAGCGCCCCAGGTTGCGGGCCAGGAATTCATCCAGGTAATCCAGCGGGAAAAGCTTTTCAATGCCGCTCTTTTCCCGGCCCTGCGGATCAGCAAGCAGGTTGGGGCCTTCCACCATTTCTTCCCTGGGCATCTGCCTGGGCAGGAAAAGAGCAACAGTTCCATCCTCAGGAATCATGACCAGGATCGCGCCTTGATCCTCCAGGCCGGTAAAGTAAAAAAAATCATTGTCCTGGCGGAAATGGGCTCCCCCCGGACCGGCATGATCGGCGAAGAGTACCGCCACGCCTGTCTTGATCCGATGCATCAACGCCTGGCGGCGGCCGGCGAATTCCTGCGGCTCGTATCCCGTCCGCTGGGCGATCGATAAAACCGGCAGTAACGGAATCAGAATCAGTATTCCCAGAATTACCAGCAGTCCGTTTTTGACTCTCATGGTGATTCTCCTTTGCTCCGGGAAAGGAGCATTAACAAAAACAGTATTTTCAGGATTCGGGAAATCATTGTCAACGGAGCGCAGTATTTCAGCTTCAGTCGGTTTGGGCCTAACTTCCGGGCCGGGATTCAAAGCCGAAGGGGAACAGGGCCAGCCGGGCCAGCTTGAGATGCTGGAGGGCGAAGGGAATGCCGATGATCGTAATCGAAAAGAGCAGGGCCCAGACCAGGTGGTGCAGGGCTATCCAGAAACCTCCCAGCACGAACCAGAGAACGTTCATGACCAGCGACAGGCAGCCCGAGCTTTGCGGTATTGATACCACTTCCTTGCCGAAGGGCCAGAGCGCCAGCTGGGCCAGCTTCAGGTTCTGCAATCCGAAAGGTATACCGATAACGGTCAGGCAGAGCAGTAACGAGGCCAGTAAATAATGCAGGAAAACAAAAAAACCGCCGAAAACCACCCAGATCACGTTGCCCAGAAATCCGAAAGCCCGCATTGGACACCTCTCACAATAAAAAAAACAAACCGCCCCCGGCGCTGATGCCGGACCCCAGGGTCAGGCCAAGGAACAAACCGGCATATCGACTGAAACCGTATTCCAGCCTGGCCTCCAGGAAGGGGAACAGGATGCCGGCCGGAAGACTGGAAAAATCGCGGCGCAATTCCGCCAGTGGACTGTCAACCGCCAGCGGCAGGGCGACTCTCAATTCGTCGTCGATGGGAATTATGGCCTCGGTGCGGTAAACAAGGCGGCCCTTCAGCGGCAGGTAAGCAAGGCCGGTCAGGCCGGAAAACGATATTTTCCCCGCCAACCCGGTTTCCCAGCGTAAACCCAGGGCGGGCAGCAGGGTTTTTATCCTTAATTCAGCCAGCCCTTCGGTGTCAACCGGGAACAGGGACTGGCCCAAAAATGTCACCCGGTGCCGGCTGGCCACCTGCATTGGAATCCGATAATCAACCTTTTCCAGGCGCATTCCCAGCGCCCAGGCGGCGTTCAGGCGGCGCCAGACCGCCAGGCTTAAGGAAGAGCCGGATGAAGTGCTGTCCGCCGTTAAAGAGGAAGTCTCCAGTCCCAGGCCGGGAAAGAGGCCGCCCACCAGGCGTTCGGCTTCGGCCCGGACCAGAGCCACGGATCTTTTCTCCAGCACTGAATTGAAAGGAGCCAGGCTCCAGGACGAGCTTCCGAATTCGATCCTCCAGTCGGCTGCCAGGCCGGAAGCGGCCAGCAACAGTATCAGGATTACCGGTAAAACTCTATTGGCGCCCACCCCGCGATTATAGCACAGCAGGAACCAGGCCCGGCAAATATCTCCGGCTGGAAACAGGGAGGATCGCACCCCGAGATTATCGCAAGGGGCTTGATTTTTTTACATTTATAGCCTATTAAGTAGGGCAATGGGAAAATCCTTAACCTGGCCGAATTTCCTGAGTACCCTGCGACTGTTGATGATACCGCTCATTCTGCACCTGATTCTCAACCTGACTGACCGGGGCTTTTTTCTGCTGATCATCATCTACCTGCTGACCATAATGCTTGATTTTTTTGACGGTTTCCTGGCCCGGAAACTCAACCAGGAAAGTGAACTGGGTAAAATCCTTGATCCCCTGGCCGACAAACTGCTGGTAGTGGCCGTGCTTTTCGCCCTGACCGTACGCTCCGATTTTCCTGTCTGGCTGGCCCTGCTGGTGATCTTCCGCGACCTGGTGATCCTGCTGGCCAGCCTGCTGCTTTTCCGCGGCAAGGGTATAATCAAGTCTTCCATCCTGGTGGGCAAGGTCACTTTCGCCCTGCTGAGCGTATTGATCTTCTTCTACATCATCGACCTGCACAGCGGGGTCAACCTGCTGCACCTGAAACGTTTCCTGATCGCGGTCAGCACCACTTTTCTGCTCTGGTCCTGGTTCGCCTATTGCAATGTTTACCGACGGGAGAAACAATGGCTGAAAAGAAATTAATCCTGATCGTGGATGACGACAGCGAGGTGCGCAAGCTTTTACTGGACTTCTTCGGCTCGAAGGGCTACGAAACACTGGGCGCCGAAGACGGCCAGACCGGCCTGGACCTGGCCAGGAAACATCTGCCCGACCTGGCCGTGATCGACATGCTGCTGCCCAAGGAACACGGCATCAACGTTCTCAAGGCGATTAAGGACGAGTTGTTCATCCCGGTGGTGGTCATCACAGGCATTTACCAGGAAGACGAAATCATGCAGGAGCTGGAGGATTTCCACGTCAACGCCTTCTTCACCAAGCCCTTTGACCTGCAGGACCTGTTGAAACAGGTCATTTCCCTGCTTAATGAATGAACCCTTCAATTCGTTCTCAAGCAGGCTGAAACAACTCTTTCCCGGGAAAAAAATCCGCAAAATTCCTCTGCACGCCGGTTTCCCCTGCCCGAACAAAAAAACAGGCGGCTGTATTTTTTGCGATCCCTGGGGTTCCGGACCGATCGACACTTATCACCTGCCCCTGGCCGAGCAAATCAGTCTGTTCAAGACCGCCAACCCGGGTTTTCACTTCATTTCCTACCTGCAGTCCAACAGCAACACGGCCGCGCCACCGGATGAACTGCGGAGGGTATATGAAACCGCACTGGCGGGACCGGAAACCCTGGGCCTGTTCATCGGCACCCGGCCCGACGCTGTTGCTCAGGAAATTCTCCCCCTGCTGGAGGAGTTCAACCGGCGTACTTATTTCAGCATAGAACTCGGCCTGCAGTCGATTTACGACTCTTCCCTTGAATTCCTGCGCCGCGGTCACAGCTACGGCTGTTTCCTGGAAACTTTCAGTGCCCTTAAAGAACGGGGAATCGAGGTGATCGTACACCTGATCCTGGGCCTGCCCGGCGAAGGGCAGGAAGAACTGCTGGCCACCGCCCGGGAAATGAACCGCCTCCAGCCGGCCGGCTTGAAACTGCACCTGCTGCACGTACTGAAGAACACCCCGCTTTACGAGCTGCAACAAAACCATCCCCTGCCCCTGCTGAGTCGGGATGAATTCGTACAGCGGGTGGTGACCTTTCTGGAACACCTTGATCCGGACATCGTCATTCATCGTTTAACCGGGGAACGCGATGATCGCATATTCCACGCTCCGAAATGGGTTCTGCAGAAACAGCAGGTACTGCAGTCGATAAGGGATTTGATGCGCTCCAGGGGCAGCCGCCAGGGGTGCCGGGTGCAGGCATTGGGCCCTGAGACACCTGACTCAAATCATTCGATTTGATTTCAGCAGGTCAAAAGCCTTGTTTACTTTTTTTCACGGTATTAAAATGAAGCCGGCAACATCAAGTCAAGGAGGATGCCTTGCTCAGAAAAAAGAAAATATTTGATTTCGGCTACCACCGATTCCTGGGTTCCTGGGCCTGGATACTGCACCGCCTGTCCGGGCTGGCCCTGATCTTCTACCTTTCCATGCACATCTGGGTCATCAACACCCTGACCCAGGGGGAGGAAAGGTTTGAAACGGTCATGGCCTTCCTGCGCTCAACCCCTTTCAAACTGCTCGAAATAGGTCTCTGGGGCGTGATCCTGTTTCACGCTTTCAACGGTGTCAGGGTAGTGCTGGTGGACTTCTTTTCAGTGTCGAAGCACCACAAGAAAGTATTCGCTGTCCTGTTGGTTCTGGGGGTCCTGCTCTGGGCCGCCGGGTCCTGGATAATCATTTCCCATATGTAAAGGAGCAGGCAACATGGACAAGAAATTCAAGGAAAGTTCAAAAACCGGCGCCCTGGCCTGGCTGCTGCAGCGGGTTACGGCCGTCATTCTTTTCGTCCTGCTGATGATGCACTTCATAACCTATCACTTCATCCGCGGCGGTGAATTCTCTTACCAGGGCATCGTGGCCAAGATGCAGTCTCCCTGGTTCCTGATGATCCAGTTTCTCTTCCTGCTCACCGCCCTGTACCACGGCCTGAACGGAGTCTGGATGGTCAGCGAAGACTACATCCACAACCGCTTCTGGCGGCTGGCCGTTTTCAACCTGCTGTTGTTCGGCGGCCTGGTACTGCTCTTTATCGGCAGTCTGACCATCGTCAAGGTCGGACTGAATCAATGAACACGGGGAAATTAAAATGAAACCTGAAGAAGCAAGAGCTTTTCACCAGATCGAAGTCCTGGTCATAGGCGCCGGCCTGGCCGGCATGATGGCCGCCCTGGAAGCGGCCCGGGCCGGCCGTCAGGTGGCGGTGATTTCCAAGATCTATCCGACCCGCTCCCATTCGGGAGCCGCCCAGGGCGGAATTGCCGCCGCCCTGTGCAACGCTTCCGACGACTCGCTGGAAGAGCACATGTTCGACACGGTCAAGGGCAGTGACTACCTCGCCGACCAGGACATAGTCGAGTTCTTCATCGAGGAAGCAGTACGTACTACTTACGAACTGGAACACCTGGGCGTGCCTTTCTCGCGCACCGCGGACGGCCGTATCGACCAGCGTGATTTCGGCGGTCACAGCCATCCCCGGGCCTGCTTCGCCTCGGACATCACCGGCCACGTACTTCTGCACACGGTTTACGAGCAATGCCTGAAACACAGCGTCCATTTTTTCAATGAATTCCAGGTTTTCTCTCTCCTGATAGAAGAAGATATCTCCCGTGGCGTGGTGGCCTGGGATATCCGCAACGGCGGCCTGCACATCTTCCAGGCCAAAGCGGTGCTGCTGGCTACCGGAGGCTACGGCCGGGCTTTCGCCATTTCCTCCAACGCCCACGCCAACACCGGGGACGGGGTGGCCATGATCCTGGAAGCAGGCCTGCCCCTGGAAGACATGGAATTCGTTCAATTCCATCCCACCGGGCTCTACAAGCACGGCATCCTGCTCTCCGAAGCAGCCCGCGGTGAAGGCGGCTATATTGTCAACGACAAGGGCGAACGCTTCATGAAAAACTACGCGCCGAGCAAAATGGAACTGGCTCCCCGCGACGTGGTTTCCCGCTCGGAACAGCTGGAGATAAACGCCGGTCGGGGCATCGGCGGCCGTGATTACGTCCACCTCGACCTGCGCCACCTGGGCCGTGACAAGATCATGGAACGCCTGCCCCAGATCCACGAGCTGGCCCTGAATTATCTGAAGGTTGACGCCGCGACCGATCCGGTGCCCATTCAACCGACCGCCCACTATTCCATGGGCGGCATCCCGGCCAATATCCGCACCGAGGTGATCAGGGACGCTCGAGGCACGGTCATCAGGGGCCTGTACTCGGCCGGTGAAGCATCCTGCCTGTCCCTGCACGGCGCCAACCGGCTGGGCACCAACTCCCTGCAGGACGCAGCCACTTTCGGCCGGGTGGCCGGCCTGGAAATGGCCCGCTACTGCGCCCAGGCCGGTTTCGCGTCACTGCCGGCCGACCCCCTGGCCCGGGCCGGAGGCAAAATCGATGCCCTGCTGAACGGCAGCGGGGGCGAGCGCCACGCGGACATCCGCCAGGCCCTGCAGGAAGGCATGAGCCGCTGGGCCGGTGTATTCCGTTGCGAGGAAGACCTGGTCAAGCTGAAAAACCTGGTCGCCGAGCTTCGCAAACGCTACCGTCAGGTGCGTATTGACGACCGCTCGAAGATGTTCAACCTCGACCTGATCGAAGCCGTGGAAGTGGGCAACCTGCTGCTCTTCAGCGCGGCCATCGCCGAGAGCGCTTTGGCCCGCCGGGAATCCCGGGGCGCCCATTACCGCAGTGATTACACCGAGCGCGATGATGCCGACTGGCTCAAGCATACCCTGGCCTGGCTTGACGGAGACGGCATCCGGCTTGACCACAGCCGCGAAGTGATCATCACCCGCTTCCAGCCCAAGGCTAGAACCTACTAAGGAGATCAAGATGGCCAAAACAGAAGTAAAGGTCAAAATTCATCGATACCTGCCTGAAAAATCCGCCGACCCCTTCTGGCAGGATTACCAGCTCCAGGTGGACGAGGAAGCCACCGTACTCGACGTGCTCAACGAAATTCACTGGCACATGGACGGCAGCCTGGCTTACCGACGCTCCTGCCGCAGTTCGATCTGCGGTTCCTGTGCGGTCAAGGTCAACGGCCGCAACATCCTGGCCTGCGAAACCCCGGTTCACCGCCTGGGCTCAAAACTGAAAATAGAACCCCTGCCTGGATTCGCGGTCATCAAGGACCTGGTAGTCGATTTCGACGAGTTCTTCGCCAAGCTTAAACGCGTCAAGCCCTGGCTGATCACCGACCAGCCCCTGCCGGACAAGGAATTCCTGCAGAGCCAGGAAGAGGTCAAGCAGATATCGGAAGCGGCCACCTGCATTCTCTGCGGCGCCTGCACATCATCCTGCCCCAGCCTGTGGCCCAATCCCGAGTACCTGGGGCCGGCCGCCCTGCTCAAGGCTTACCGCTTCGTCTTCGATTCGCGCGACAGCGGCCAGGAGGAGCGGCTGGACATCATCAACGACCGCAACGGCATCTGGCGCTGTCACACCATTTTCAACTGCATGGAGGCCTGCCCCAAGAAGATAACCATCACCGACTGCCTCTCCAAGCTGAAAGTCAAGGCCACCGAGAACTCGCTCTGATTAAACGAGCCGGGGCGCTACTGCTGAGTTTTTTGACATCATCACCAGGCAGAGAACGATCGCCGGCTTAATCTCCTCGGAAGCGGCGCAGTTCAACGGTGAAATGGCGCATGATCGGGGCTTCCCAGGTGATCTCCAGGCCGGCGCTTATTTCTTGGCGCCGCTCCCAGACTGCGGCCAGGGCGGCGGCGGTATAGGCCATGTGGTTGTCGCTGTAAGTGCGCCGGGGCACGGCCAGGCGCAGCATTTCCCGCTCCGGGTAGCGGTTCTCCCGGGTCTCCGGATCACGGTCAGCCAGCAGGGTGCCGATCTCTACTCCGCGCACGCCGCCCTCGAGGTAAAGCTCCACCCCCAGCAGTTGCGCCGGGAACTGACTCTGGGGAATGTGCGGGAAGAAACGCCGGGCATCGACGAAAACAGCGTGCCCGCCGATGGGCTCCATCACCGGAATGCCGTATTCCCTGATGCGCTCGCCCAGGAAACGTACCTGGCGGGTGCGCGCTTCCAGGTAGTCCGCCTCAGTGCCCTCGTCCAGCCCGACGGCCAGGGCGGCCATGTCGCGGCCGCTCATGCCGCCGTAAGTCAGGTAGCCCTCGTACATGATGTTGAAAACCGAAGCCCGGCGATAAAGCTCCTGATCGCGCAGGGCGATGAAACCGCCGATATTCACTATGGCGTCCTTTTTACTGCTCATGGTCATGCCGTCGGCATAATCCATGATGCGTCGCACTATTTCCTTGATCGGGTACTGCCCGTAACCGGGCTCACGGGTCTTGATGAAATAGGCGTTTTCGGCGAAACGGGCTCCATCGATAAACAGGGGCACCCGGAACTTGCGGCAGAGCTCGGAAACAGCGGCCAGGTTTTCCATTGAAACCGGCTGTCCCCCCCCTGAATTACAGGTCATGGTGACTATGACCAGGGGAATCTTTTCCCGGGGCTGACTGGAAAGCGCTTTTTCCAGCTTGTCCAGGTCCAGGTTGCCTTTGAAGGGATGGTCCAGGCCGGGATCAAAGGCCTCCTCGATGGTGCAGTCCACAGCCCGGGCCCGGCGGAACTCGATGTGCCCCTTGGTGGTGTCAAAATGGGAATTGCCCGGTACGATATCCCCTTCCTTGATCAGCACCGAAAAGAGTACGTTTTCAGCGGCCCGGCCCTGGTGAGTCGGCAACAGGTGGGGAAAGCCCAGGATAGTGCGTACCGCTTCCTGAAGTTCCTCGAAGGAACGGGCTCCGGCGTAACTCTCATCACCGCTCATCAGGGCCGCCCACTGGCGGTCACTCATGGCCCCGGTGCCGGAATCGGTCAGCAGATCGATGAAAACGTCCCGGCTGGCCAGTTTGAACAGGTTGAAGCTGGACGCCTCAATGGCGACCCGACGTTCTTCCCGGGTGGTGCGGCGGATGTTTTCCACGCTCTTGATTTTATAAGGCTCGGCAAATGGCAAAGACATTATGATTTTCTCCTTTTATAATATGTTTTAAAGGGTAGAACAGGAAATTCAGAAGGGCGGCACCATCACCCGGTCGGTGACGTCAAAGAAGGCACAGGCGGCCAACAGGAAACGAGGAACCGCAAAAATCATAGGTAAATGATAACCCAGCCGGGCCGCCCTGGGCAAGCCCCCGGATCACAATCAGTCTTTATTCAGTTCAGATCGGCCGGCAGGCTTGAAATGAATTACCCCGGGATATATATTACTGACGAAACCAGGGAGGATGAACATGGAAACCAACATTTCCGGAGTCAGTATCGAATGTGTCAATGGAGATATCGCCGCCCAGCCGGAATTCATGGCCGTGGTCAACGCGGCCAATGCCTGGTTGCGGCTGGGAGGTGGTGTGGCCGGGGCCATTCACCGAGCCGCCGGCCCGGGTCTGGATGAAGAATGCCGGGCCCTGGCCCCGATCAGCCCGGGAGAAGCGGTTATAAGCGGCGGCCACGCTTTGCCCAATCCCTACGTCATTCACTGCCTGGGCCCGGTTTACGGCCGGGACAAACCGGAGGACGAACTGTTGTCTGCCTGCTATCGCCGCGCCCTGCAACTGGCCGAGGAGCACGGGCTCGATTCCATCGCCTTCCCGGCCATTTCCAGCGGCGCCTTCGGCTATCCGCTCGAACAAGCCGCAGCCGTAGTCTTCCGGGTAATCAGGGAATATGCCCCGCAACTGCAAATCCTGAAGAGAATCCGTTTCGTGCTCTTTTCCCGGCAAGACCTGGAAGTATACGAAGCTTTCTGTGTAGAAGAAGGCAAAAGGGAACTTGCACCTTCGTCATAAGCTGAGATTGTCCGGAGAATGGAGCAGGGATGCCCCCGAATCTCGGGCATATTGGGTAGTTCTCATTTTTCATTTTGATATCTGAAGGAAATAAAGCAAATATGATTGTTGTCTATTATGTAAACGATTCTGTGTTCATGATCAATTCGTCTTGACCAGAACCCTTTCAGATTGAATTTCAGAGGTTCTGGTTTTCCAATCCCTTCAAATGGTGAACGATCTATTTCTTTGATCAGATCATTGATCCTTTTGAGTTGTTTCTTGTCATGCTCGAACCAGTAGAGATAATCTTTCCAAGCCTCATCAGTGAAAAGCTTATTTATCAGAAAGGAGTTCCCTTTTCGTCATTCTCCCCGATTCCAGCTGATCGATGGACTTCAGTAAGTGTCTGGCATTGGCTTCATTGCCTAGCAAATAACTGGTTTCGATTAAAGAATTGTATTCATTCACCGATATTAGGATGAGGTTTTCATTGTTTTTCCTGGTTATGATCATGGGGGCATGATCCTGGAATACTTTATCCAGATACCTTTTAAGGTTCTGTCTTAGATCAGAATAAGTAACAGCATCCATGTTTCACCTCTACCGTACAACATATTGTACTTTAAAGGTTTGGTCAATTTTTTTTCCACACAACCATTTCCCCAGGCAAAAACCGTGTACCTTGTCTCCGATATCAAAAATCGACAGAACGTATCATGAAAATGGTCAGGCTGAGAGATGGCAGCCCTTGCGCACCCTGGGAACCATGGGTGCAGCATCCCCTGGTCTTCGGTCGGATCTGGGTTCACGATCTACCCGGGTCACCCGCAGAGCGGCACCGCGGCGTTCCAGATCTGCAAAACCCTTGAGCACTCTTTTTTCGTGCATGGCGTCCACTTCAAACAGGGTAAATGATTTGAATATTTCGATTTTCCCGATTTCGATGTCTCTTTTCCCGGCAGCCTCGGCAATGAGCCCCATAACCTTCATGGGGTTGACCTGGTTGCGTTTGCCCAGGTTGACCATGAGCTTGGTGAAGGACATGCTGTTGACTGGCTTCTTTTCGCGAACCCGACTGGACACCCCCGGGGTAAAGGACTTTTGATTGTATGAGGGAGGATTCAGATCCGGGGCATGGCGATACCGATTCAGATGGCCGCCGAGCTCCAGGGCCAGCCAGCGTTTGAGCAGGTCTTCCCGACTCAGGTCAGAAAATCGCTGTTCGATGAGTTCCATATAGGGTTCAATGAGGTCGGCGTGTTCAATGCCCACATCGAGGCGATCCAGGTGGGCCATGACTTTTCGTTCACAAACCGCCTTGCCGTTGGGGATGGGCAGGAAGTCAAAGCGCACTCCCAGGATTTTTTCCATGCGCTGCAGACGAAAACGGTCCGAAGGCATGGCGATGAGCACCGAAACACCGCTCTTCCCGGCCCGGCCGGTCCGGCCGCTGCGATGGGTATAGCCCGATTCGTCCTGAGGCAGGTTGAGGTGGATGACATGGCTGAGGTCAGAGACGTCCAATCCCCGAGCGGCCACATCCGTGGCGATGAGCAGGGAGAACTGGCGGCTGCGGAAGCGGGCCATTACGGTTTCTCGCTGGGCCTGGGACAGATCGCCGTGCAGGGCATCGCAGGGATAACCATCCTGCCAGAGCTGTTCGGAAATATCCCGGGTCTCCTGGCGGGTTCGACAGAACAAAATGCCGTATATATCGGGGTTGAAGTCGATAATGCGGCGCACCACAGCATAGCGGTCACTGGGTCGGGATATGTAGACCTGGTGGGTGAGCTGTTCGGCCATGGCATTCCGGCTGCCGACAAGGATCTCTTTGGGTTCCCGCATGTATTGGCGGGCAATGCGGGCGACATCCCCGGGCATGGTGGCGGAAAAAAGGGCCACTCGTTTTTCCGCCGGGGTTTCACTTAGAATGGCGTTGAGTTCTTCGGCAAAGCCCATGTTGAGCATTTCGTCGGCCTCATCGAGGACCAGGTTCTCCAGATTGCTCAGCTCAACCTTGCCCCGGCGGATCATGTCCAGCAGTCTTCCCGGAGTGGCCACGATGATCTGAGGGTTGCGATCCAGTTCGCGAATCTGCTGGTCGATGCTGGCACCGCCGTAAACGGCAACCAGGCGAAGATTCTTCTTGAATTGACCTAATTCAACCAGATCACCGTGGATCTGCAGGCAGAGTTCTCGGGTGGGACAGATGATGACGCTCTGGATGTGGCGACTCTTGGGGGCTACGGCCTGCAAGAGGGGCAGTCCGAAGGCGGCGGTTTTTCCGGTACCGGTCTGGGCCAGGGCGACCAGGTCATCCCGACTGGTCAGTAATTGGGGGATAACCTGCTCCTGAACCGGCATGGGTTGGTGAAAACCCATCTTTGCGACGGCTTCGAGCAAAGTCTGTTCTAATCCCAGTTCTTCAAATGTGGTCATAAGGCTCCTTTCAGCAGTTCATCAACCACCAGAGCCTTTAAGCAGCCAGTCCGGGTTTATCGGATCAAAGAAGACTTCTGAATTTTACCGTTTTAAAAAGGATCGGAGGGATTCTTGCTTTTAAGAAAGCATCATATCACAGCTTAGGGGGACAATCAAGCTCCAAGGGGTGGTGACAGTGCTGTACTTCTTTACATCAGGCAATTATTGCCTTTTGCCCGTTATATGGTACATGGCTTTAAGATTGTCGATGCTGAATTTATTGAGCAGGACAATCTCGGCCGGTTCACGGTACTTCAGGCCAGCGCATGCTCTCGACTGCACCAGCAACTTCTCCCGGAACTGCTTTTTCTTGCATAAGTCAATCCGGCCCGACGAGTTTCTCGAGGCAGGTGCATCAATGTAAAGAAGTACAGCACCGTCACCCTCAGGCCCACATTCTTTCGGTATTTAATAATTTGGAAAGCCAACTCAGCATTTTACACAACGGTTGAGGCTATATGCAGTAAGGGATTGCGGGCTACTTCCTGTCCACCTACACAAAAGTTTGAGCGGGGCAGAATGCTTGAATTAGTCGATACTGAAAAAGTCCATCCTTAAGCCCAGGTAGGCGATATAGGCAAAA
>CAYWEM010000019.1:0-46410 GCA_964457225.1 uncultured Clostridia bacterium | reverse complement strand
GGTTATGAAGAGGGTTGCACACGGGGAGCCATTTTCAGAAACGATTCCCCCCCCCCCGGATCTAATGATGGCCCGATTATTCTCCGCTTTTAAGAGTACTGTCAATTTCGTCATCGGGCGGAGGCAGGCATTCTTCTTCGGACCCGAGTTCGCCGTCCAGGCCGCTGACCTTGCTGACCCGGTCGAAAAAGCGCTCGGCCCGGCGCCGGCCTTGCTCGTACTTGCCCAGGGCATTCTCCAGGTGCCGGCCCAGAAGCAGGTAATCCCGGAAAAACTTGCCGAAGGCTTCCTGCACTCCGGCCAGTTCACCGCGGATGGTCCGGGCTTGCTGTTCGATCCTGAATCCGCGCAGGCCGAAGACCAGGGCCATCAGATAGGCGTAAAAACTGTTGGGCGAAACCGGAATGACGTGCCGGCTGAGAGCGTGCTTGAAAATTTCGAAATCGCGGCCTCCGGGTGAATCGCGCACCATGGTCTCGTAAAAGACGTTTTCCGCCGGAATGTACATCATTGCAAAGTCGAAAGTTCCCTCGCCCGGTTTGATGTACTTGTCGGCGATCTCGTTGATCCTCTCCTTGACACTGCGTACAAATTCGCGACTGTATTTTTTCTTGTCTTCCTCGTTTTCCGCGGTCGCCAGGCGCTGGAAACTCTCCAGGGGGAACTTGGCGTCCACCGGCACCAGCTGTCCGCCCAGGCGCAGGACGGCGTCAACCTGGCTGCCGTCCTGGAAGGAATACTTGATCTCGTAATTGCCGGCCGGGAAGATCTGTTTCAGCAGGTCCTCCAGCAGGAACTCCCCCAGGTTACCTCGTAATTTGGGCGCCTGCAGGATGTCCTGCAAGGAGGAAATGTCCTGGCCGATTTCCCTGATCCGGCGGGCGGCTTCTTCCAGGGCACCCAGTTTTTTCTGGATTTCGCCGACCACGGCACCGGTCTGGCCCAGTTGCAGGGTGATGTTGCCCTGGGTGCGGCCCAGGGTTTCGTTGACCGCCTGCATAGCTCCCTCCAGGCGGCGGTTCATATCCTGCCTGGTCTGGTCGAAGAGCTGAACCTGGCGGTGCAGGGATTCGCTCTGGTTCTCGGCCTGGCGGGCGCGCATTTCGGCCAGTTGCTCGCGCAGGGTGGCCACTGTATCCTCCAGGCGTCTTTCCCCGGAGCGCAGGTAACGCAGAACCAGGAAAAGGATCAATAAAAAAGCGAGGAAAAAAACAGCGGCCAGGTAAATTCCGTTCAAAAATCCCTCCTGCAACGGAAATCTATCAGATGAAGACGAAAAAGACAAGGGCCGTCCCCGATTGCCGCAGCCGGGGATTCCTGATAAAATCAGGCCTATGAAAAAGAAAAGCCGGGTAATCGCCATAGTTTCATTGATCGTTTTCTGGGCGGCCGCGGGACTGCCGGCCTTCGTGGAAGAAGGTCGGCCTTTGATCAGGATCAGCCAGAAGGATGCAAACCTGCTCGAGTTCCATTTCTCGGTGCCCGCCGACCATCACGTCACCGATCTCAAGCACGGTTTTTTCTTCATCGAAGTTGATGAAGAGGCTCCGCTGAAAATAACATCCATCCGCTTTCCCGAGGGCCGGCCCTGGGGCGATGAAATGGTTTTCCAGGGTGATTTCAAGGTGGAAGCGTTTTATTCCGTCCTGCGGGAATCAGACCGGCCGGTCAGCGTGAAATTCCTGGTTTCCTACCAGATCTGCCAGGAGCGGCCGCTGGAACTCTGCTTCCCGCCGGCCGACCAGGAAATAGAGTTCCTTTTCACCAGCTTGAAAACCGAGCCTGAACTGCTCGAAATCGAATCGGAAAATGATTCCCCGGTCCAGGGCAGCGGCCTGGTTTCCCTGCTCGACCGGGAACTGGACAAGGGTTCCTTCCTGCTCTTCCTGCTCGTCTTCGCCGCCGGATTCCTGACCAGCCTGACGCCCTGCGTATACCCGGTGATCCCGATAATCATGGGTTACGTGGGCGGCCGCAGCGGCGGGTCGAAAGGCCGCGGTTTCATTCTTTCGCTGTTCTTCGTTCTGGGACTGGCCCTGGTCTATGCCGCCCTGGGCCTGGCCGCCGCCGGTTCCGGGGCCATGATCGGTGCTTCCCTGCAGAGCCCGGTTTTCGTGGTTTTCATCTCCCTGGTTTTCATGACCATGGGGCTGTCCATGGCCGGACTCTTTTCTTTCCCGGTACCGGCCTCCCTGAGTTCCAAGCTCAGCGGCGGCGGCAAGTCCGACATACTGAAAGCAATACTGATCGGCGGACTGGCCGCCCTGATCGCCGCTCCCTGCACCGGCCCCCTGCTGGTGGTACTGTTGACCTGGGTGGCCCAGAGCGGCAACACCCTGATGGGTTTCCTCCTGACCCTGACCTTCGCCCTGGGCCTGAGCGTGATCTTCCTGCTGGTGGGCACTTTTTCGGGCCTGATTTCGAGCCTGCCCCGCGGCGGATCATGGATGAGCGCGATCAAAAACTTCTTCGCCGTTATGCTGATAGGCGGCGGCATTTACTTCCTGGGCACCATCCTGCCGGCCGCCTGGGCCGAGCTGGCCTGGGGTGTATTCCTGGTGGCACTGGCCGCCTGGGGGGGCCTGCTGCAAGCATCTGCCGAACAGGAAAACAAGGGGCGCCTGCGCCAGACCTTGCTGTTACTGCTGCTGCTCGGCGGAGCCTTTTTCTTCTGGCGCGGCCTGGCCGGGCTGACCGGACCGTCCGCCTCGGGAATCACGGGCCAGGGGGAGATCTCCCGCCAAGCCTCGGTCAATTGGCGCTCCGACCTGGACAATGCGCTTTCCGAGGCATCCTCAGCCGGAAAACCCCTGCTGCTCGACGCTTATGCCGATTGGTGCACGGCCTGCAAGGAACTGGAGAGCAAGACCTTTTCAGTCCAGAGCCTGGCCGAACTGCTCAATGAAGCCTTCATCCCGGTTAAACTTGATTTCACCCGCAAGAACGAAACAAACCAGGGCTGGCGCCGGGATTACTCCATAATCGGCCTGCCCACCATCATAATCCTGGCCCCCGACGGCACCGAAAAAACCCGCTTTTCCGGGTTCATGAACGCGGCCGACCTGGAAAAACTTCTGCAACAAGTCCTTTCCAGGTTAAAATAGGCAATCCAGGCAGAATAATCAGTTTTTGCCGGACACTTCCTCAAGTCCCAGGCGCAGGCCTTTTTCCAGGGCCGGCAAACCTTCACTAAGCCAGCGCGGAGCCGGGGCGTCCAGCAGGAAATGATCAAAAAACTGCTGCATGCGCCGGGCCAGATCTTTCATATTGGGCCGCCTGGTCAGGTTGTGTTCCTCGCCGTTGTAATTCAACAGCCAGACGGGTTTCTCCAGCCTGCGCAGGGCCATGAACATCTCAATGCCCTGGTACCAGGGCACGGCCCCGTCACCGTCATTGTGCATCATCAACAACGGAGTATTGACGTCCTGGGCCCGGAACAGCGGCGAATTATCCAGGTAGTGCAACGGCCTCTCCCAGAGTGACGCGCCGATACGGCTCTGAGATTTTTCATACTGCCAGATGCGGCTCATGCCGCTGCCCCAGCGTATGCCGCCGTAGGCGCTGGTCATGTTCACCACCGGAGCCCCGGCCATGGCCGCCCGGAAAAGATTGGTCCGGGTGATCAGGTGCGCCACCTGGTAGCCGCCCCAGCTCTGGCCCTGGATGCCTATTCGATCGGAATCTACAAATCCTTTTTCGACCAGGTTCAGCACGCCGGGCACGATCGCGTTCAGGGCGCTCTGCCCGGGATAACCTTCCAGGTAAACTACGTCCGGCATGAAGACCAGGTAGCCCCTGGAACAGTAAAAAGTAGGGTTGATGGTCGAGCGGGAAGGCGCCGGCGCGTAATGCCGGTGCAGGGAATCGCTGAGCCTTTCGTAGAAGTAGACGATCATCGGGTATTTTTCCCCGGCGCTGAAATACTCCGGCTTGTAGAGCAGTCCCTGCAGGTTTTTTCCGTCAAGGCTGGTCCAGGCGACCAACTCCACACTGCCCCAGAGGTACTCCGACTGCTGCGGATTGGCCCGGCTGATGCGGCGCGGTTCGCGGAAAGAGGCATCGCAGGTGTAAAGATCGGGAAAATCCCGAAAATTGCCCCGGGTAAAAACGTAGCGCTCGGCCCCGGAAGCCTTGAGCGGATTTCCCAGCATGGCCTCCGCCTGGAAAAGCACGGCCGGCAAGGCGCCGTCTTCTTGGGCCAGGCGGCAATAACCGCTGGACTTGTCGACTTCGTTGAAATAGCGCAGGAACAGCTCCGATTTCGGGTCAATCGCCTTTTCCCGGGGGTCCAGGGCCAGGCGCCGGTAAACCAGCCTTTGCTCGCGGCCGGCGGTCAGGCGCCGGGCCGGTCGACGGCCGGAAGGATCAAGCAGCCAGATGTCGTAGCGGTCATAAACCAATAAGCCCCTTTCATTTTCCAGCCAGCCGGCCGCGCCGTACGCCCGGGGATGATCAGGAGTGTCATCCTGCTCGTTGGCGAAGGATACCGGTAAACCGGCAGTCAGGTTATGCAATCGGCCCTCGGCGATGTTCAAGACCAGCCATTGCCCCCGGGCCGGATCAAACCAGGCGGCGAAAGCTCCCCGGGGGGAAATCCTCGGCCAATCGGGCACTTCTGCGGCCAGCAGCCTGCGCCCGCCTTTTTTCAGATCCACCAGGTAAAGGTCCCTGGCTGAACGCCCTTCCCAGGTGGCCCGGCGGCGATAGGGAGCATTAGTCCAGGCCAGGACGAAATCCGCCTCACCTTCCCGCACCATCTCCGCTTCCTCCAGGTCGGGAGCGGCCAACTGGACCAGGTTGCCGGAACTCAGGTGAAAAACAGCCCGGTACGAACGCTTACCTTCCTCTTCCAGGTTCTTCAGCTGCTGGGGCTGGATCAGGGGATCCTGCCAGTGCCAGACATCGAGCACGGTTTTTTCATCCTCCGGAATCTCCGCTTCGGCTTCGACCGGCGGCGGAGCGACACCCAGGAAAACCCGGCCTCCGCTTTTGGAAAAAACGAGCGGGGCATGCTCGCTCAGCCGCCATCCCAACTGCAGGCCGGAACCGTCCGGACCGACCAGCAGACCGGCTCTCTCCTGGCCCACCTGCCAATGATAAAGAGAATAGGGCAGCTTGTTCTTTTTTTCTTTTTCCTTTTCAGGTTCGCTTCCTTCCGAACCGGCCGGAGCTTTGTCCCGGCCCAGGAATACGACCCGGTCTCCGTTTTCCGAGAAAACCGGGTTTTTAAAAAGACCGGGGCCGGCCTTGATTTCAAGCCTGCGGCCGCTTTCCGGTTCCAGTATGCTCACTCCGCCCAGGTCCACATCCCCGGCCTCGCGGACGAATAGCAGGCGGCCGCCGCGCTGATCCAGCACGTAAGAAGACACATCGGGGATTTCAATCTCCCTTCCTGACAGTGGCTCCAGGGCAATCAGTCTTCCTTTTTCCGGTTCATCTGAGTCCTTTTTCGAAGCTGGTTTTTTTTCGGCCGGCGCACTTTTGTCAGGCTCAGCCGACTCTTTTTCAGGCGGCGGAACTGGGGCAAAATGCAGGACCAGCCAGGCACCTGCTTCCCGTGGAACCTGGAAAGAAAGAACACGCTCAAAACTTCTGAGCTTACCGTCATCCAGTTTCAACACGGTCAAGCCGTCCCTGGGCATTTGTTCAGGCTTGAGTTTTTTCCGCCGCGCCTCCTTGAGCTCAGCCCGGCCGGGCTTCACCAGGAAAACCGCGCAGCGGGAATCAGGCATGAAAGCCGCCCGGTAACCGCGTTCGAATTCAAAGCTTTTATCGTTTTCCAGGTCAACCAAAACCAGGCGGCCGTCGCCCAGCTGGGGTTCCAACTGGTACGCGACCCAGCGGCCGTCGGGGCTCAGAGTGGTCCCCTGGATATCGTTCCATGAATCGTAGACATCGTGATCGAGGATTTTTTTCGGCGTTTCACCGGCTTTTATAAAAAAAGCCAGGCCCAGGACCAGGAACAATGCCGCGCTCTTTTTCATGCTTCACCTGCCTCTTTGATTGATATAACTTCACTGTTGATCTTTCAGCAATTCAAGTATTTCCCTGACCGCAGTTTTCCGGGCCAGGGTCTGCTGATCCAGCCCCCTGAGCCGGGCCAGGGCCAGTCGGTATTTTACAGCCAGGTAAAATCGCAACAGGCGATACTGCCATCCGGGCCGGTGCTTTCGATACAGGTAAAGCTGGCTGCGGCGGTAGGCGACCATGACCGGGGGGGAATCCGGAGCCGCACTGCCGCCGCCGTAATGCACCAGGGCGGTTCCTGACCAGAAAACCAGCCGGTAACCGAGTTCGGATACCCGCAGGCACAGGTCTACATCCTCAAAATACAGGAAGATTTCTTCATCGAAAAAGCACCGGTCCTGGAAAAGATCGGCCCTGGCCATCAGGGCCGCGCCGGTCAGCCAGGTTACCGGGGATTCGTAATTCCTGGCCGGCGGGTCACCCAGGCGCCGGCTTTCCAGCCGGCGGGCCAGGAAGCGCTGTCGGAACTCGCCCCAGAGAAAAGCGGAGCGACCGAAAGAGAGCTGAAAAGTACGGTCCTGGTTCAGTAAAAGCGGGCCGAGAAGTCCAATACCCGGCTCCTGTTCCATTTTTTCCAGCAGGCGGCGGACCGTATCCCGCCCGACCATGGCATCGGAGTTTAAAAAGAATAGATAGCGTCCCTGGGCCGCGGCCGCGGCCAGGTTGTTGGCCCGGCCGAAACCGATATTTCCCGGGCTGGTTAAAACCCGCACTCCGGGAAACATTTCCGGCAGAACTTCAGCCAACCTGGGCCCGCCGCCGTTGTCCACCACTATGATCTCCATTTCCGGCCCTTCGCTCAATTCCAGGGCGGCCAGGGCTTCATATAGAAAATCGGGCCGGCCGTAATGCACCAGCAGTACTGAAACCGCCGGGCCTGCTTTTTCCGGCTGTGAATCCTCTTGTTTTTCAGTTGCAAAAGGCTTCATGGATCAGGATCTCCCGGGCGACTGCAGCAAACAGCAGGGTATTCGACAAGCAGGCTGAAAAATCACTTTTCCCTGAACGGATCGATGTGAATGAAGACCCTGGAAACGTCCTCGATTGATTCGATCCTGAACTGGACTTCCTTGCCGATGTCATGAGCCTGGTCGGTGCGCATGGCCGGATCGACTTCAATGTGTACTTCGGCATGAATGCGGTTGCCGACGTAATGAGTCAGGACATCGTTCACCCCTTTCACTCCTTTGACTGACAGGGCCGCCTGGTTGATAT
This sequence comes from uncultured Clostridia bacterium, assembly GCA_964457225.1. Lineage (GTDB taxonomy): Bacteria > Acidobacteriota > Aminicenantia > UBA2199 > UBA2199 > CAYWEM01. The sequence goes on along the minus strand of CAYWEM010000019.1, from coordinate 39,168 downwards.
CACGGCAGACATGCTCGGCCGCAGCCCGGCCCATCAGGAAATCCAGGTTTTCCCGGCCGATCCGATAGCCGGCATAGATGACCACCAGCCCGACCAGCAGTCCGGCCAGGGCATCGGTCGCCGGCCAGCCCAGCCTGACTCCGATAATCCCGGCTATGACCACCAGCCCGATCATAACGTCATTGAGGGCATCGACAAAGGCGGCTTTCAGGGCGGGACTGCGGCTGCGCCGGCCGACGACGAAAAAAACCGCGCCCATGAGCGTTTTCACGGCTATGGTTATGATCATGGCCCAGAAGGCCACTACGCCGTCTATCTGCACCGGGTCTCCCAACAGGCGCATCAAAGACTGGCGCAGAACTTCAAAGCCCAGCACAAAGGCCAGCACCGCGACCACCAGGCCGGCGATCGGTTCCGCCCGGTGATGACCGTAGTGGTGATCCTGGTCGGGCTGGCGCAGGGCTACCCGCATTGAAATCACCACTACCACCGAAGCCATTATGTCGGTCAGGGAATTGAAGGCGTCCGAGAGTACGGCAATGGAGCGTGAATGAAGGCCGGCGGCCAGTTTAAGCAGGAAGAGAAAGACATTCCCGGCCAGCAGGATTTTCATGGCCGCGTTTCGGCCTTCGATATTCACATCCTCTCCAGTTTTCTGAAAGCAGTCAGAATGGAAGCTGCAGCATCAGGAATTTTCCCGGGGAAATCCCCGCGTTTTATCAGCCTTTTTGCCCGGGCCCGCCAATTTGCGGCCGAGCGGATGAAATCCAGCCTGGCCCCCAGAGCCAGCACGGCGCAATCCCCGGGCGTGCCGCCGCGCCTTTTCCAGGCCTGGTCGGTAAGTTCTATAAACAATTCCCAGAATTCCAGGGCTTCGCCACTGCTCAGAGTATTGCTCTCCAGGGCGGAGCGCATACTGCAGATATTGAGGACCTGGAGCAACAACGCGTCGGGTTCCCTGCCGAGCATGACGGAAGAAAAAAAACCAGGCCGGCCGGCCTGGCGCCAGGCCCTGAATTCTTCTTTCAACTGCAATTCCGGTTTCAGATCCGAGCAAATGTTGAACAGCTCCTCCCCGGCGGCAACGGCACACATTTCAAGCAAAGCCGAGCCGGCATTCCCGTCCGCCCAAAGGAATCTCACCTGGACCAGGGCAGGGTTCTTCAGGTCGATTCTTTTCAGCAGCTGGTGCAGGCGGCCGGCCTGGGCTTCGCGTTCCGGAAAAAGCTGGCTGAATCCCGGCCGACCCGGAAAAACCAGAAGCACCAAGAGCAGAACCGCTTTCATCGAATCCTTATACCTTGAATCGGAATAAATGACAAGATCTACTCTGGACAAGCAGAGGTCGATTGATTATCATGGCCTGAGCACAGCTTGAGCACTGTGCCGCGGAATCCAGCCATGATGAAAAGTATAAAGCTCTTGAACAAGCAAAGGCGGGGAAAAGCCTGATGCCCAAGGAATACACTCACTGGTGCCTGGCCGAAACCATCCGAAGCGATCTGGCCGCTGAACAGCCGCATATTGCCGCCCTTGTTGCCGAGAACCCCTACATGTACCTGATCGGCGCCGTGGCTCCGGATATCCTTTTCTACTATCACTCCGGCCCGGCCCGGGAATTGTTCCGCGGCCGGGCGGTCAGCCTGCATGGAGACCAGGGATACAACACCCTGCAGCCGGTGTCATTCATGCTGGCCGAGCTTGGCTATCAACCCGAAGCACCCGCGCTCTCCTTTCTCTGCGGCTACCTGACCCACGTGGCCGTTGACAGTGTTTTCCATCCGCTGGTCTACTATTTTGCCGGTCTGGACAGGCGCGAGCATCACGCCGTGGAATCGATTCTCGACCTGTATTACATGGCCGAACAGAGCCTGCCCAACCGGGGTTTGATGTCCGAAAACCTGTCCAGGGCGGAAATTTCCCGCGTGGAAATGCTCGGGCTGATCGGCCGCACCCTCTTCTGCGGCCGCCCCTATCCGGCTGCAGAACTGCGCGCCTGCCTGCGCAGCTACCAAAGCAGCCAGAGATTTTTCTGGAATCCCTTGCTGGCCGGCCTGGCCGTTTTCATGAGCTGGTTCAGCAGGGATATGCGCCCCTTTGTGACTTCTTTTTACCTGCCTAGCTTCAAAAAGCTGGCCGGTCGCTTTACCGAACCCGTCAAGTATCGACACCCGGTAACCGGAACCTGGCACTGCAGTACGGTAAAAGAACTGGCGGCAAGCGCCCGCGAAAAAGCACTCAAGTTCATGGCTGACCTGAACGCCGGGCTGGAGGGAAAAACCAATCTGCCGGCCGGCCCCAACCTGCACACCGGTTTGCCTGATCGAGGCAGGGAAGCCCTGGTTCACCGCTCGGAGAAAGGCTCTTACGACCTTTTTCGAACCCGGATTTGATTCAGGATTGTTTCAACGCCCTGGCATCCAGCGCCTCATCCATGGAACCGCTTCTGAAACCCCGCAAATCCATGGCCACGTATAAAAAGCCGGCTCTGCGACAGGCTTCTTCAATTTCAGCCCTGTTTTTCCAGGCCCGCCCCATTTCCCTGGCGCTGAACTCCAACCGGGCCAGGTCCTGGTGACTTCGTACCCGGAAAGAACCGAATCCCTTTCCCCGCAGCCAGGATTCCACCCGTTCCAGGCGTTGCAGTTTAGTTTCGGTGATCTCTTCTCCGTAAGGAAACCTGGTAGCCAGGCAGGCGGCGCTGGGCCTGCCGGCGCCGGGCAGGGCGAAACGCCGCGACCAGCGTCGAATTTCTTTTTTCCCGATCCGGGCGCTCAACAGCGGTGACAGGATCCCCAGCTCTTTCAGAGCTCGCAGGCCCGGCCGGTACTCAAGGCTGTCGTCGGCGTTTGTCCCGTCCAACACCACCGCCAGGCCCTGCTCAGCCGCGAAACGGCGCAGGGCACTGAATAACTCCAGTTTGCAATGATAACAGCGGTTCGGTTGGTTGGAACTCAGCGCCTGGGGCAGTGATCCGCCGAGAGACAGGAAACGGTGTTCGAGGCCCAGCCAGGAGGACATTTCAATCACGGCGTTTTTTTCATCCGAACTGAGCAGGGAGGAAGCGAAGGTCACCAGCATCAACCGGCCCGGAACTGTGCGGGCAGCCACGAAAGCCAGGAAAGAACTGTCAGCCCCGCCGGAGAAAGCCAGGGCCGCGGAAGGAACAGAACGCAGCATTTTTTTCAGTTGAACAAGCTTTCCGGCCATTGTTGATCCTCGTTGATCAAATTATACAGCAATCCCGGCGGAGGAGGCAATTAATACGGATGTTCTCTTCCAATGGGCCGGGGGAAATGCTATCATTCTTGCCTGAAAAACATTCCGGGATTCAGCCGGAAAGGATGACCTGAAAACATGGACAATCAGAACCAGGGCAGTTGGATACTCTTCGGCCTGGCCACTTTTTTTCTTTTCGGCCTTACCAACTTCTGCCTGGGCGTAATCGCCGAAAATTCACCTCAGCCGATGCAAGCAAGTTTTTCGGCCCCGCTGCTGCTCTGGTCCGGCATGGGATTGCTGGGCCTGGCCGCCGGTCTGCAGCGCCGGATGCCGGTTCCCAGGGAACTCTGGAAAAAATCCCTGCCTCTCCTGGCCGGAGTCACCCTGGCCGCCGGCATGATGTCCCTGAAAAGTGCTTTTGCGGTAATGCCTTCGGCCAAGGGCGCACTCGTAGCCGTGACCGCGGCCAACGCCCTGATCGTGGCCCTGCTCTCCCTGTTTTTTCTCAGAGAAAAACTGCTTCCCAGACATTGGATGGGGCTGGCGCTGATTGTTACAGGCATTGCCGTTCTGGGGGGCGCCCCAGGCAGGATAACCCCAACCGCCATGGGGCTCGGCCTGCTGACCATGATGCTGTTCGGGATAACCAATTTCCTGCTCAAGCTGGCGGCGCATGTCGGCTGGCAACCGCTGAACGCAGTCAAAAGGCTCTGGTTGACCGTCGGGCTCTGCGGATTGCTTGGACTGGTCTTCGTTTTTTCAAGCGGTCGCGGCCTGGCGGGTTTACCCTCCTGGCCGCTCCGGACAGCCGCCCTGGCCACCGGACTGACCCTCGGCCTGGGCATGCTCAGTCTCAAAATCGCCGTCGGCCGCGGCAAGGCCGGTCCGGCCACAGCCGTAGCCGGGGCCAACGCCGTCCTGGTAACAGTACTGGATGCCCTGTTTTACGCGCATTTCCCCGCTCCGGCCTCCCTGCTGGGCATAAGCCTGGCCCTGGCCGGCATGATCATCCTGGTCAGCCGACGCTGATTGCCGCCCCAGTCCAGGTCGCCCCGGGATACAGATTCGCTGAATTTTCAACTGGCACCAGGTGCCGGCTGGATTTTTCTCCTTTTTTTGTTATAATTCTCTTCAGGAGCAAATGTAATGAAAATATTCCTCGACACGGCCAACATCGATGAAATCAAGGCAGCAGTCGAACTGGGCATAATCGACGGCATCACCACCAATCCCTCGCTGGTGGCCGGGGAAAAAACTCCTTTCCTGCCCCTGATCAAGCAGATAACGGCCATAGTACCAGGGCCGGTTTCAGTTGAAGTAACCGCCCTTGACGTGCCCGGCATGTTGAAGCAGGCCAGGGAGTACGCCGCCCTGGCCTCCAACGTGGTCATCAAGGTCCCCATCAACCGTGAAGCTCTGCAGGTGGTTTCAACCCTGAAAAAAGAAGGCATCAAAACCAATGTCACCCTGATCTTCAGCGCCTGCCAGGCACTGTTGGCGGCCAAGGCCGGAGCCGCATACGTCTCCCCCTTTGTGGGCCGCATCGACGACATTTCCGGTGACGGCATGGAACTGGTCGACCAGATCAAGACCATTTTCGAGCAATACGATTTTGACTGCGAGATAATAGTAGCCTCCATCCGCAACCCCCTGCACGTGGTCCAGTCAGCCATGATCGGCGCCGATGTCGCCACAATCCCGCCGGCCACCCTGGGCGCTCTGCTCAGGCATCCACTCACCGACACCGGCATGGCCAAGTTCCTGGCTGATTGGCAGAAAGCCGTGCAAGCCTGATGCGCATAAAGCGTTTTTTTCTACCACTTTTTTTTTTTTAATTCTACCTCTTTCTCTTTATTACTCGGCTAAATTCCTGGCTTTCCGGACCATCCGCTCGGTTCTGGGAGAACAGGTTTCTTTTTCCGATATCCGCCTGACCATCTTTCCGCTGGGCATGAAGATCTCCGGCATCGATTCACTGGATCTGCCCGGAATCAGCCAGGCTTCATTCAGCAGTCTTGACCTGATCGTGCACAGCCGCAGCCTGTTCACCCGGCAGACCCTGGTTTCCCTGGTCGTTCGCGAGCCCAGGCTCAATCTTGACCAGGGCTGGCCGGAATTGCTTTCAGCCCCGCTCAGCGACAAATCCGCCAACCTGAGGCTGGCCGGAGTTCAAATCATCAACGGTTCACTTTTTTTTCGCCGGGATGATTTCCTGTTGCAGGCTGAAGGCCTGAACGCCCGCCTGACCTCAACCGCCAAGGACGAAAGACGCATTTTCGCCCAACTGCCCAATCTGACTTTCAGTATTCCTCTTTCCGGAGAAAGCGTCAGTTTCAACGGTCACCTGACCGCGGATATCCTTGAGCAGAGGCATTCCTTCAGGGTGAACCGCCTGACCTTTCATGAATCAGGTCTCAGCCTGGAATCCGAGGGCCGGATTTACAAGGACGATACTTTTTACCTCAATGCCAGAATAAACGGCAACCCGGAAAGAATTCTCCATCCCTTGCTGAAGGAATTCTCTCCGCGGGCCGAACTCCGCGCCTCGGCCCTGCTGCAGAAAAACCGCTCGGGAAACATCTCGGTCAGCGCTGATTTCAATGCGGAAAACTTTCAGATAGGCGGAGAATCATTCAGTGATCTTGCCGGAGAAATGAGTTGGACTGACCTGTCCAATGTAATGGAGTTGCAGGCCGTTTTCCAGTGCCTGACCGGACCGGGAAGAATCACGATACAGTCCGATCCGCAATCGGCCCGGATTGATATCGGCAACCTGGATGCAAGCCAGGCGGTTTCCCTGCTTGAAATAAACAACGAGATTCCCATGGCCGGCCTGGTCAAGGCTTGCCGTCTTTTTCTTCAGGGAAAGGAAATCCGCGGTCAGGCCATGCTGGAACCATTGGGAACCTCCCAGGATCCCTGGCCGCCTTTTCATTTTTCCGGTCCGCTATCCTTCCTGATCGACCAGTCTTCCGGGCAAGTCTCTTTCAGCTCGGAAAACATGCTGTTCAAAGAAGGCTCGATCAGCCTGTCCGGATCGGTTGATGAGCCGAAGGAACTGGTCGAACTCCAGATCAGGGGTCAGGGCCGCGGCCTGGAAAACCTGGCTCCCTACCTGCGCTATTATATTGACCTGGACCTGGAACCCTGGGTTCTGCGCGGCGGAGAAAGCAGTTTTTCCATCGATCTTCGAGATCGGGCGGCGGTTATGGACGTCGATGCCGATTTCGTCTTCAGGTCTTTCAGCGCCCAGGGCGCCCCCATCAGCGAGCTTCAGGGAAAAATTGAAAACCGGGGCATTCGAAGCAACGGCAATTTCACCTTGAACGATAAGGATCTTCGGGGACGGGCTTTTCTGCAACGCCGGCTGGACGACTATCAAATCGAATTCAGTGAAATCGAGGGAGAGGCCGCCAAGGCTCTGACTGTACTCGACCTCGACCTGGATTTTCAGGGATGGTTCAGCGGCAGTTTCAACTATCACGAAAAAGGTGAGGGCGGGCCGCCAGAAATCAACGGCCTGGTCAAGGCGGAAAAACTTTCATGTTACTCCCTGCCCATGAGCGAGGTCAGCAGTGAACTGTTTTCGAACCTGGCCGAAACCAGGCTCTCCGGAATCGATTTCAGCTTATTCGGCGGGCGGGGGCAGGGTTGGCTGAACATTGACTTCGAGCTGGAGAAATACTCACTGGAAGCCGTTCTTCAGGATATGGACCTGCAAAGGCTGAATTCCGATTTTCAGGGCCTGGTCAGAGTTTCAGCCAGGGGCCGGGGCGGCTTCATGAACGATCCTATTGAGATTGAACTGGACAGCCCCGACATCCGATACTACCAGGACCGCCCCTTCGCCCTGCAAGGTATCGCCGAGGTCCTGACCGATTTCAATGATTATTCACTGGAACTGGAATCGAAACTGCTCAGCAACGGGAATTCCACCGCCCTGAACCTGCGGCTGGAACAAAAAGCGGGTGTTTTAAGCGGCGGTTTCGAATCCTTTCTGCCGGACCTGGACCTGATCATGCCCTGGACCAACAACCAGGGCGAATTACGCATAATGGGACAGATAAGAAGCGAAGCCGGCTTGAAGCCAAGCGCCCAGGGGGTGGCCACTTTCAGGGGCGGCAGCCTGGCTATTCCAAACTTCTCCCACGTGCTGGAAGATTTTTCCGGGCATATCACCTTCAAGGACTTTGATTTCAATCTGCGCTCCCTGCGCGGCGTCATGGGCGGCGGACCGGTTGAGGGCAACGGCCGGTTTTTCTTCAACCAGGGTGAAGTAGAAGTTTTTTCGTTGAATTTTTCCGGCCGCAACATGAATCTTTTCCCCATGGACAGGGTAGCCTGCCGACTCAACGGGGATCTCACCCTGCGCCTGGTACAGGAAGAGTTTCTTCTCCAGGGCCACCTGCATTTTCTCAATACCCGTTGGGAAAGGGAAATAGACGAGGACATCTCTTTTTACACCAACCCCAACCTGACCGATGCTGAATCTAAATTCCTGGAGATGCTGCGTTTTGATATCCGTCTCAGCGGTGATGAAAACGCACAGATTGAAAACTCTTTCGTCCAGGGCCGAGGCCGTTTCAACCTGCTGCTTACCGGTTCACCCGATTTTCCACTGTTAACCGGATTTATAGAAGGTCAGCAGGGTTTTATAAGTTTCGCAGACCGTCGCTTTTCGTTGCTCAAGGCCAGAATTGCATTCAACAACAAGTTCTTCATCGACCCGCAGATCAACCTGGAGGCTGAAGCTTATATCCAGAATTACCGGGTGCTTTTTACTGTCTCAGGTACGGCCAACAGACCAAGGCCGGAGTTTGTCTCCTCCCCCCCCCTGCCGCCGTCAGACGTCCTGGCCCTGATATCTCTAGGAGAAATTTTTCGACGCTGGCGTTCAACTGAAATCAGCTCCCAGATTGGAACCGCATCGCTGATAACCGGAATGCTCAGTGAAGAATTGCGCCAGCGCGCCGGCAGACTGCTGGGAGTCGACCTGTTTCGCCTGGACGCACTTTTCACCGGCCAGCCTTCGTTGAACACATCAAGGCTGACCATCGGAAAATCCTTGGCCAAGGACCTGATTTTTGTTTATTCCACCAATCTATACACCTTGAAACAGGAAATACTGTATCTCAAGTTCCAGATGTCTCCGGCTGTTTCATTGATCGGCATGAGAAACGAGGAAGGGAGATTTTCCATTGATGTGCAATTCCGCAAGCGCTATTAAATCAATCCTCATAGGCCTGCTGCTCTGCCTGCCCGGAATGATCTGGTCTCAGTTCTCCGCGAAATTCACGATCAGCGGCATCCAGTTGCTGAACATGTACAACGAAAACCAGTCTTTCACCGAATACGCTTTCCTGCTGACCCTCAAGAAAGGACATCCCTACTCCCAGCAACAGGTGAGAAAAAGCATTGACAATCTTCACCAGAGCGGTTCTTTCGCCGATATCGTGGTCAAGGCCCGGGAGACATCCCCGACCGAACTGGAACTGCTCTTCATGTTGGCCAAAAAAGCGGTCATAAGCCGAATTGAATTCAAGTATTCCGGGCCGCAACGCCGCAGTCGCCTGCTTGCGGCGGTTTACTCCCTGAAAAAGGGTGATCGGTTTTCCTCGGACAACCTGGTCCGGGCCAATGAAGAGCTCCGTCTCCACCTGGTTTCCCAGGGTTACCTGGCCTCCCGGGTAACAGGCCGACCCGTCTACTCCCAGGATCGCTCCGAAGTAACCGTCGTTTTCGATATAGATGCGGGTCGACCGGCCAGCATCAATAAATTGAATATCGAAATCGACAACCAGGGCCACCTGCCTTTGATCAGCCAATTGTTCGGAGGAGAAAGACATTTTGTACCTGCCGTAATGTTTCGTATCCGTGACCGGGCACTGCGCATCCTGAGACGCCAGAATTTCCTGGCCGCGGAAATCATTATCGAGGAAACCCCCCTTGATCCGGCGGCGGATCTGGTCAACGTCAACCTGCAAGTCAATTCCGGGCCTCTTTACGAATTCAGTTTTTCAGGAATTAAACCACGCCCGGAACTTCTGATTCCAATCTGGGAGAAGAAAGTCTTCGAGAAATGGGCCGAGGAAGAAAGCCGGGGGCGCCTGTTGCATTACCTGCAGAACCAGGGTTACTTCGACGCCCGGGTGGAGTGCCTGGTTTCAAATCAACCCGGGAAAAAGATCATTCACCTTGAGGTAGAGCGGGGTGAGCGCTACAAACTGGGACAAGCATCCTTCCGCGGTAACCGCAGCTTTTCCGATGAATTACTGAATTCACTGTTGAAAAGCAGGGATCTGTTTTTTGACCGCCTTTTCTGGATCAGGCGTTCTTCACTGCTGATGGATCTGGAAATCCTGAAACTGTTCTACCTTCTCCAGGGATTCCCCCAGGCCCGCATCGACATCGAGGTTAACTACCGGGAAAAACAGGCCGATATCACTTATGTCATAAGCGAAAACCGCAGAATCATGGTTGAATCTTTGCTTTTCAGTGGGAATTCATCCTTTGATCAAGGAATCCTGCAGGAAATGATTCAAACCAGGCCGGGTGGTCCTTTCGTACAAAGAGTATTGAATGAAGACCTGCAACTGCTGCTCTCCTTTTACCGATCCTCGGGGTTTTCTGAAGTAGACATTCAACTCGAAGTGTCTGCCGGAGATTTGAAATCGATCCTGCTGACCATCAACGAGGGCAAACGCTGGAAAATGGGGGATCTGTTCGTGGTCGAAGCTTCACCGGCCCAGTCCCGCATGGTGCGCCGGCTGTTCCCCCTGGATCCCGGTGAATACTTTGACCTGGAAAGACTGGCAGTATTTCAGAGCCAGATTGAATCAAGCGCTGTTTTCCGGGATTTGAAACTGTTAACCCTGGACACCGGGCAGGAACAGCGAAACCTGCTTTTAAAAGCGGTTCCGGATAAAAGCCGCTCCTTCGGTTTCGGCCTCGGCTGGGAGGAAAGAAAAGGTCTGCGCGGAACCGTTGAGTACCAGGAAAAAAACATCTTTTCTTCGGCCTCGGCTCTTTCCGCCGTTATCCAGCTGGGACTCAATGAAAGACGAGGTATTCTTTCCTATGACACGCCCTTTTTTCTCAGCCGGCCCAACCTGACTTCTTCATTGCAACTCTGGGAGGAAACTGAAATCTTTCCCTCCTACAAGTTCATCAGGCTGGGCTTCGGACCATCCATTTTTCTGCACCTGACCGATCAAATAAACTCCATCGTGCAATTGCGCTGGCACCGCACAACCCTGACGGAACTGCTGATTCCGCAAACAGATATCGATCGCCTGGACATTCCCTTCTACACACTGGGGCTCAGCCTTTCACTGGGTCGCGACCGTCGTGACAACCCCTTCAATCCCAGTCGGGGTGACTTCCTCAGCTCTGAACTGCGTATCGGCCTGCCCTGGTTGAAAAACCACCTGGTGTTTTTCAAGTGGTTCGGCGGTTACCAGAAGTATTCTTCATTTCTCAGGAACGGCACCCTGTCCTTCGCCCTGAGAGCCGGGGTCGGGTACGGAGACATGTCGGTAACGGAAAAATTCTTTGCCGGTGGTTCACATTCTTTCCGGGGTACCCGCAACGATCGCCTGGGACCTGTTTTTGCCGGCACCAACCAGCCGATGGGCGGCAACGCCATATTGCTGGGCAACCTGGAAGCGAGTTTTCCCCTGACCCTGCTCCCTTTTCCCGATCTATTCTATTCCATCTTCCTGGACATCGGAAACGTTTTTCACCGTCCACACCATTTTCGTCTTTCCGAGTTGCAGACCGCCATGGGTTTCGGCTTGAAATACCGGACCCCCATGGGCCCCGTGCGCATCGATTTTGCTTTCAACCTGGGTCGAAAATCCGAAAAGGGCATTCTCATTCACATAGGAATCGGCAATGCTTTCTAAAATGTTATCCTGCCTGCTGTTGACGATTTTCCTGGCCGCCGGCCCTGATGAAACCCTGCTGATAGACCGCATCGCGGCTGTTGTCGGTGAGAAAGTCATAACCTTTTCCGACGTGGACAAGGCGGTACGCATTTACCCGGTTCTGCGGGAACGCGGAGAGACTGAACGAAATTTTTACCTGAGGGTATTGAAGGAACTGATCAACCAGGAAGTAGTTCACCTGGAGTTTTCCCGGGATTTCATCCTGACCGAGGATGATTTCGAACTGGTGCAAACCCCGGTTCTGACAAAAGCAGGCACCATGGAAAACCTGGCCGCCACCCTGCGGGAATTCGACATGGACTGGAACGATTTCAGATCATTTATAAAAAGCAAAGTGCTTTACGAAAAAGTTATCAAGGAAAAGTTTCAACTGCGGCTGCTGGTGTCGTTCTCCGAAATTGAAAGCTTTTACCGCCTGGAATACCTGCCCCTGCAGGAAAGCCTGGGGCTTGAGCCCCTTTCTCTGCTGGAGATGGCCCCCCTGATCGAAAACCACCTGCGCAGCCGGGAAGCGGAAAAAAAACTCCAGGAATGGCTGCAGGAACTGCGCGCTCTCTACCGGGTGGAAAACAAGATGGAAGGTGAAGAATGAAGCAAGAATCGATCACTCCCAGGAAAAAAATCAGCGCCATGACAAAAGGAGACAGGATAAGCTCCTTCCTGCGCCTGGCCCAAGCAGACAAGAGAAAAAAGCGTGACGGAGGAGATTTCCTGATCCTGGAGTTCATGGACAGCAGCGGCCGTATCGGAGCCAAGATATGGGATGGTGTTCCTGGGTACGAAAAAATCCTGGCAGTCGGAAACATATATTTGGTCAGCGGTGAAATCACCGAATACAACCAGAAGTTGGAAATCAGGCTGGATAAAATAAGAGCCATCCTTCCGGAAGACGGAAGCCTGGTCGAAGCGGACTTCCTGCCTGCTTCTCCAATCGACCAGGAAAAAACCTTTCAGGATTTGCTTGACACTCTCAACGAAGTCCTGGAAAAACCTGAATTGCGCAAGCTGGTAGATCTCTTTGCCGGTGAATACGGGTTCCGACTGCAATCCCATTACGGCGCCCAGAGAATCCACCACGCCTATCCCGGGGGACTGCTGGAACACACGGCGGCCGTGGTACGCCTGGCCCTGGTTATTGCCGACATGTACCAACTGGACAAAGAACTCCTCGCCGTCGGCGCCCTGCTGCATGATTGCGGCAAGATGCTCGAATTCAGCGTTGATCCCCTGCCGGAAACAACCCTGGCCGGGGGTTTGCTGGGACATATCGTACTGGGCAACGAAATATTCATCACTCTGGCGGCACGTATTCCAAACTTTCCCGAAAATCTGCGCCTGAAAATTCAGCACCTGCTGGTTGCCCATCACGGGGAAAAGGATTTCGGTTCTCCGGAGGTGCCTAAATCACCTGAAGCCTATGCCCTGCATATGATAGACATGCTTGATTCAAAACTGCACATTTTTCGCCAGGTGATCTCTTCAAGTACTGCAAAAGGCTGTTTCTCCGATTACCAGAACCTGCTGGGTACCAGGATACTGATGCCGGAGAAAAACAGCGGCGTCAATGAGCCCTGATCCCGTCATTTGGAGCGGTTTACCGCCCTGTCCTTTCTGCTCGGCAAAAAGAACCCTGCCCTGCGAAAACGAGCAGGATTACCTGCATGAATACTCCGCCTGGATGCCCATTATTGCCGGTCTGGCCGTCTTCCTGCTTTTCTTCCTGGTCATCCTGACCGCTGGAAGCATACTGCGGCCCTTTTCGGTTATTCTTCTGCTGGCCGGCCTGGCTTACTTTATTCGCCTGCGGGAAAGCCGCCGCCGGAAACGTAGGAACCCGGACAAGTTTTACTGTGAAGATTGCCGGCGTACCTTCAGGCTCGAAAAAACCTGCCGGAGAAAATGACCGCATGGCTTATGAATCACAAATGAACTGTTTTTGTCGCGGCAGTTTACATTCAGAACCAGTGCATATAAAATTGTTGACATGAACTACCTGCTGTTTATCAAGGAAGGTTTTGTCCGTAAATTCCCCCTGACCGGGAAAACGGTTTTTATCGGCCGTGATCAAACCAACGACCTGGTAATCGATAATCCGACCGTCTCCCGCAGGCATGCCCGCCTGGATGTTTTCAACGATTACCTGGTTATCAACGACCTTGACTCCAGCAACGGTGTCTTTGTTCAAGGCCGGGCTACTGAAAAAGCCCGTCTGAATCTCAACGAGGCTTTCACCATCTGCGGTTACGATTTCCTTCTGCAGCGGGGGGATCCTCAGCAATTTGAAGTAAGCAACGAACTATGGGTCAAAAAAAGCAGGGAAAAGCCCCCCCTGTGCCAGGCTGATCGCGAGGAAACCCAGTCATCACTGAACCTGCACAAGCTGATCATAGATCGCATGCGGCAGTTGACCTCAGAGAACAAAAGCCTGGAAAGATGTTTTAAGGAACTGTCTTCCCTGCTCCGGCCACTCTACCCTAAGAAAGCTTTGATCTTACTGCAGCGGGGCCGCGTCATTGAACATTTAATCCAGCCCGAATCAGGTCAGAAATCAGATCATAAGAGTTTTTCTGCAGAAATAATAAACGATATCAGGCTCGGTCAGAAAAAAATCAAACTGCATGACACTGAATACGACGTGCAGGTGGTGGCTGATCGGGAGCAACCCGATTACCGGTTGATCTGCATGATTCCAGCCGGCGGCCCATCAACCAGACTGCCGGTTGGTTTTCTGCCCGAGCTTTTTTCCATCCTGGTGCGGGATTGCCTGGGGCGAAAACCGGAAATAAACCTGGATCCTGAGATAATGCACCAGGGAAAGGATTACGTGCTGATCGGCCGTAACCCGGAAATGAAAAGAATCGTGGATATTTGCCGGCGCATCGCGGACAAGGACAAATTCGTCCTGATCATGGGTGAAAGCGGCACGGGCAAAGAACTGATCGCCAGGTTCATCCACGACCTTTCCGGCCGGCGCAACTACATCGCCATCAACTGTGCCGCCATTCCTGCCAGCCTGCTGGAAAGCGAGCTTTTCGGATACGAACCCGGAGCTTTCACCGATGCCAGGAAAAGAAAAATCGGCAAAATCGAAGAAGCCTCGGGCGGCACCCTGGTTCTCGATGAAATCGGCGACATGCCGCTGGAAACGCAGGCAAAACTCCTGCGCGCCATCCAGGAAAAAGCCATCACCAGGCTGGGGGGTAACGAAACCATCGCGGTTGATCTGCGCATTATTTCACTGACCAACCAGAACCTGATGAACCTGATGAAGGAAGGCCGCTTTCGCCAGGATCTCTTCTTCCGCCTGAGAGTACATGAATTGATCATTCCCCCCCTGCGGGAACGCCAGGAAGACATCAGCGACCTTATCAACTATTTTGTGAATTCCTATTCCTCGGTAAATCGGATAACTCCGGCCGGATTCTCCCGGGAAGCTCACTTGTATCTGCAAAAATACAGTTGGCCGGGGAACGTCCGGGAACTGGAAAACACCATCTCTCGCTTGATGGACATAGTCGACAACGGTGAAATAATAGGCAGTCACCTGCTTTGTCCGATGTTGCTGGATAGCGTCGACTGCGGACTTAAATCCGGTAAAAACAGTCGCAGCCGTCCGGATCGCTCAGCTGAGGAAGAGCGCCGCGAAGTGCAGGAAACACTGCGGAAAACCAACGGCAACAAGTCCCAGGCCGCCAGAAAACTGGGTATCACCTACCAGGGATTGCTTAAAAAGTTGAGACGACTCGACTTGGCCGGAAGTATCAGGGAAAGCAGGAATAAAACTAAACAACGCCTTTAAGCAGCAGAAATCCGGCAACAAGCAGAACGGTGAAAAGCAGGGCCAGCCAGTTGAAATAGCGATCGATCAAGCCTTTGACCCGGTCACCGAAGAGCCTGATCAAGCCGGCCACGATCAGGAACCTGCCGCCGCGGGAAATAACCGAAGCCAGCAGGAATATCGGAAAATTTATGATAAACGCTCCGGCGGATACAGTGAAAATCTTGTAGGGAATCGGGGTGAATCCGGCGCTGAAGATTATCCAGAAATTGTACAATTCGTATTTTTCACGCATCAGGAAAAACAATTCCTGGGTGAAACCGGGAACAACCCGGAAAAAAAACAAGGCCAGTCCGGAAAAACGATCGGGCTCCAACCACCAAAGCTTGTTGCCGATGAAGTAGCCGCAGACTCCGCCCAGCACCGAGGCCAGCGTAGTCAGGACAGCCAGGCGCAGCCATTTTTTTCTCGCTCCCAGCACCAGGGGAATAAGCAGAACATCGGGGGGTACCGGGAAAAAGCTGCTTTCTGCAAAAGCAAGCAGAAACAGGACCCGCTCGGCCCCCGGCTTATCGGCCCAGGCCAGCACCCAATCGTACAGTCTTCTGACTGGATTAGCGCTCATCGAATTTATCGCGGACCCAGGAAAATTGGTCGGTGCCGTTCAGATCGTAATGAATGACGCCCAGCGAAGCATATCCGTTGGCCACCGCCCAGACATCCGTATCCGTCGCCCCGCTGTAAACCGGACTGCCCGGACCGATCCAGAAATAAGAACGCCCTCGCGGATCACGGCGTTCTTCGATCTGGGGCTGGTAACGCTTGCGGCCCAGGCGGGTCACCATGACTTTTCCCCGGCCGCGGGCCGGAATGTTCAGGTTCAATACCAGGGGTTCACGGCACGAGGAAAGCAGACGAGGCAGAAGGCGACGGCACAGTTCCGCCCCGGCTGAAAAATCGTATTCGCCGGAATTCTCCTGGTCTCCCAGCAGGGAAACCGCCATGGAGGGGATTCCATAAAGGTAGCCGGAAAAAGCCCCGCCCACAGTGCCGGAAAAAAACACGTCATCCGCCAGGTTTTCTCCCAGGTTCATGCCCGAAACCACGAAATCAGGCCTTCCGGGAACTATTCTCTGCAGGGCCAGGTTGACACAATCGCAGGTAGTGCCGGTCACCGAGAAGGTACGGGAATCGAGCTCAGTGATGCGCAACGGAGTGTGTAGAGTAAGGGCCATGCTGGTTGCGCTTCTTTCGCGGTCTGGCGCCACCAGGTATACTTCGTAATCCGAAGCAAGAAAATCGCGCAGTATTTGCAGGCCCGGTGAATTTACACCATCATCATTGGTCAACAACAACTTTTTCATGATTGTTACAATAAGAGGAATGGTCGGGACGAGTGGATTCGAACCACCGACCACACGCACCCCAAGCGTGTACGCTACCAGACTGCGCCACGTCCCGAATCATTCTTTTTTATCACTTTTATCAATTATTGTCAATATTTCACCGATCAGCTCCCGGATGCGGGCCTTTTTGCCTGAACTTGACTTCACTGCCGAATTGCCTTTGTTGACCACAGCAGCCGCCTCGACCGGCCGACCAAGCAGCTGCCTGATTTCCTGTTTGCTCTTTTTTTCCACCAGCAGATATTGCCTGATGCGGAGCAGGATTTCCAGGTCCTGGCGGGAATAGAATTTTTCCCCGTTCTGGTTGATCACCGGGAAAACGGCCTCGAATTCTTTTTCCCAGTAATCCAGCACCCGACCGTCCAGGCGCAGAAGAGCAATGACTTCCTTGCGTTTGAAAGTCAATTGGTCGGGTATCTTGAATTCACCCATTTAGGCTTTCTTTCCTGTTATTTCGATTGCAGCCCTCAAAGCAGGTAACTCAAGGCGGCGCCGAAGTAAAAGCCGTTCTTGAAACCGGCCTCGGCCCTTATTTCCAGTTTGTCGGCAAAGGTAGCCACAATTCCCACCGGCAGGTGCCCCACCGGGATGATCTTGTTTACCACGTAAGTTTCACTGATCCTGGTACCCAGGTCATCCTGGTAAACCCCCTCAGCCCAGATCGAAATCCGGCCGATTCCGATCCCGCCGCCGATGTAGGGATGAATCGGCAGTTGGGGCAAAATGTTCAGAATGATCGAGGCGGTCAGGTTCAACTGGCTCACCCGGCCGTTGCCGTAAACCCGGCGATGGTATTGTTCAACCCGCCAGTCGCCCTCTCCGGTCAAGCGGCTGTACTCCACTCCGTAAACGGCGCTGAAGGTTGATTTCGGCCCGCGATCCCCGAAAGACCTGATTTCAAAAGCATAGGAATTACCCGAAATCGAGGGATGCTCGAACAGCAGCAGATCCAGCAGAGCATCGGGAACACCGAATGAGGACAGGCGCAGGCCGACCCCCGACTTCGGCGCCGTCAGGCCGCAGATCCAGATTGGGCCAGACACGAAAAGCAATAAACAAACTAATAATTTTTTCTTCATTCCTTTCCTCAATCCAGCCGGTAATTCGGCGCTTCCTCGGTTATGATCACGTCGTGAACATGACTCTCGCGCAGAGCGGCCCCGGTTATTTTCACGAAGCGGCTTTTGCTCTGTAATTCCCCGATGGTCTGACAACCGGTAAGCCCCATTCCGGCCCGGACTCCTCCGATGAGCATCGGAATCAGGTTCATTACCGAACCGCGGTAAGGCACCCGACCTTCTATGCCCTCCGGAACCAGCTTGTTCTCCGGCTCTGATTCCTCCTGGAAGTACCTGTCCCGCCCCCCTCTCTTCATGGCTCCGATGGACCCCATGCCCCGGTATTTTTTGTAAGACCTGCCCTGGTAGATGATCATCTCGCCCGGGCTTTCATCTGTTCCGGCCAGGATTGAACCCAGCATGACGGCATCGGCTCCGGCGGCCAATGCCTTGGTGATTTCACCCGAGAACTTGATACCGCCGTCGGCGATTACCGGAACCCGTCCGGCAACGGCCCGTGCCACATCCATGATTGCCGTTATCTGGGGCATACCGGCACCGGTCACCACCCTGGTGGTGCAAATTGATCCAGGACCTATGCCGACTTTTATACCGTCGGCTCCGGATTTCAGCAGATCCAGGGCAGCCTGGGCCGTGGCCACGTTCCCGGCCACCACTTCAAGCCCGCTGAACTTGGACTTGATATTTTCAACCGTCTGCAAAACCCTTTTTGAATGACCGTGCGAAGAGTCCACCACTATCACGTCAACCTTGGCCGCCACCAGGGCCGCCACCCGTTCCAGCGTGTCCGGTGAGGTCCCCACGGCGGCCGCGACCAGCAGGCGCCCCTGGCTGTCCTTGGCGGCGTGCGGAAACTTCCTGGTTTTCATTATGTCCTTGAGCGTTATCAAGCCCTTTAAAACGAAGTTCTCATCGACAATAGGCAATTTTTCGATCTTGTTCTGGTGCAGCAGCCTGATGGCCTCGTCTTTTTCAATGTTGGGCGCGGCGGTTATCAGGTTTTCCTTCTTGACGATTGCATCAATGGGATCATCCAGCCTGGTCGCCATGCGCATATCCCGGTTGGTCAGCATGCCCACCAGCTTGCCCCGGTCATCCACGATCAACAAGCCGGAAATTCCCTTTTCCCGCACCAGTTGCAGAGCTTCCCTGATGGTCTTTTCCGGGCGTAAAGTAATGGGATTGTCGATCAGGACGGATTCGGAACGTTTTACTTTGCGCACCTCATCAGCCTGTTCCTGAATGGACAGATTGCGGTGTATGACCGACAAACCTCCCATCTGGGCCATGGCAATGGCCATCTGTGATTCCGAGACAGTATCCATGGCCGCGGACACCAGGGGGACCTGCAGGCGAATATTCCGGGAAAAGGCTGAAGCAAGGTTCACTTCGGCAGGCAAAACCTCTGAATAATCCGGGACCAACAGCACGTCATCGAAAGTCAAACCTTCCTGGGGCAGCAACTTTTCTTTCATCAACCGCTCCTTCTTTTCTTCTTTTTGCCGGGCATCTTGAAACTGGGAACAGCCGCCTTGGGCGCTCTCGATCTTTCCCAGGCAGCCATTTCTTCCTCTGACACCGGACGAAAAAGGTAGAGAAACCTGATAACCTCATCATCTATGCGGTTCAACAAGGAGGAAAACAGGTTGTAGCTTTCCTTTTTGTATTCGATCAGGGGATCTTTCTGAGCATAACCGCGCAGTCCCACTCCTTCCTTGAGATGATCGATGTTGAGCAGGTGATCTTTCCACTGAGAATCAATGACCTGAAGCAGGATCATGCGCTCCAGTTCACGCATTCTTTCGGTGCTGACTGTTTTTTCCTTTTCCAGGTAGGCGGTTTCCAGGAAATCAGACAACTTCTCCCGCAATTCCATGACCGGGCTGTTCTCCCATTCTTGGGCGCTTACCGCCTGGTTGATATCCTGGCCGAACTGGTAAAGGATTTCCTTGTGCAGGGAAGTAATGTCCCACTGGTCAGATTCCTTGTCTTCAGGAACGTAGGCATGGAAAATGTCCTGGAAAATCTCTTCCCTGATTTTTCTGATGTGCCCGCTGAAATCCCTGCCGACCAGGATTTCCCGCCTCTGCTGGTAAACCAGGCGCCGCTGCTTGTTCATCACGTCATCGTATTCCAGCAGGTGTTTCCGGATTGAGAAATGGTGGTTTTCTATCTGCTTCTGGGCGTTTTCAATGGCCCGGGAAACCAGCCGGTTTTCAATCGGCACTCCGTCACGCATGCCGGTCCGGACCAGCAGGCCGCGCACCCGGTCGGAACCGAGAATCTTCATCAGGTCGTCTTCCAGGGAAATGTAAAACCGGGATGAGCCGGGATCTCCCTGGCGGCCGGAACGACCGCGCAACTGGTTGTCGATGCGCCGGGCTTCGTGTCTCTCCGTGCCGAGTATGTGCAGGCCGCCAAGTTCGATCACCTTGCGGTGTTCAGCGGCCACCCTTTCGCTGATTTCCCGGCGCAACGGTTCAATTATCGCAGCCGGAGCCGTTTCCGGAGTAAAACCCTTTTTTTTCAATTCCTCGCGCAACAGGAAATCCGGGTTCCCGCCCAGCAGGATATCGGTGCCGCGGCCGGCCATGTTGGTGGCGATGGTCACTGCGCTGATCCGGCCCGCCTGGGCAACAATTTCGGCTTCACTTTCATGATATTTGGCGTTGAGAACCACGTGCCGGATACGTTCCTTGTTAAGGCGCCTGCTCAGCAGCTCGGAGTTTTCAATGGAAATCGTTCCCACCAGGACCGGCTGGCCACGGGTGGACAATTCTCTTATCTCTTCAACTACGGCCTGCCATTTTTCTTCCTTGCTGCCGAAAATGACATCCTGGTTTTCCACCCTGATCATCTTTCGGTTGGTGGGAATTTCGATGACATCGAGTTTGTAAATCGAGGCGAATTCCTGGGCCTCGGTCATGGCCGTGCCGGTCATACCGGCCAGCTTGTCGTACATGCGGAAATAGTTCTGAAATGTTATACTGGCCAGGGTCTGGTACTCATGCTCAATGCGGACTCCTTCCTTGGCTTCAAGGGCCTGGTGCAGTCCGTCCGAGTAACGCCGGCCCGGCATCATGCGACCGGTGAACTCATCCACTATCACCACCTGGTCGTCCTTGACCAGGTAATCGACATCACGGTTGAAGAGCAGGTGGGCTTTCAGGGATTGGTAAATCTGGTGCAGCAGGTCCATCTGCTGGAGATCGTAAAGATTGTCGATCTTGAAAAACCGCTCGGCTTCGGCAATGCCTTTTTCAGTCAGCACCACGGTTTTTGATTTTTCATCCAGGTCGAAATTCGTCGCATCGCGGCGTATACGCACCACGAAGTCGTTGACCCGGTAATAAACAGCCGGAGATTCTTCGGTGGGGCCGGAAATAATCAGCGGAGTCCGCGCCTCATCGATCAGGATCGAATCAACTTCGTCTACGATGGCATAACTGTATTCCCGCTGGACCAGGCTGCGCACATCGAATTTCATGTTATCGCGCAGGTAATCAAAGCCGAATTCGTTGTTGGTTCCGTAGGTGATATCACAGGCATATGCTTCCTGCCTGGCCCGGTCATCCATGCCGTGCTGGATCATGCCAACTTTAAGCCCCAGAAAGGAGTAGATGCGGCCCATCCACTCGGCGTCACGCTTGGCCAGGTAGTCGTTGACCGTGACAATATGTACGCCCCTGCCGCCCAGCGCATTCAGGTAGGCCGGCAGTGTCGCCACCAGGGTTTTACCTTCACCGGTTTTCATTTCAGCGATTTTTCCCCGATGCAGGATTATCCCGCCCAGAAGCTGGACGTCGAAATGCCTCATCTGAAGAACCCGGCGTGAAGCTTCCCTGACCGTGGCAAACGCTTCGGGCAGAAGATCATCGATTTCAGCCCCGTTCCGCAATTTTTCCCTGAACCGCTCGGTCTGTTCCTGCAGCTGCCGGTCATCCATGGCCTGCATGCGCGGCTCCAGTTCATTTATGACGGCCACCAGCGGGGCTATTTTCTTCAATTGTCTTTCGTTGTCAGTACCAAAGAGTTTGCGCAAAATAAAATTGAACATGGATTGATTATAACAAAAAAGCGAAGCTGATAGAAACCCGGAAAAAGAATGCCGGGTTCAAACAGGCTACAGTCACCCACTTCGCCTTGACAGCCGGGACGCGGGAGTGTATATTGGTTTTCCTGAATTCAATTATGGCCTCTTTTATGCAAAAAAAAATCATCATCAAGGGCGGAACCAACCTGAAAGGTTCCATAACCGTATCCGGTGCCAAAAACGCGGCTTTGCCCCAGATGGCGGCGGCCTTGCTGGCCGGCGGCCCCGTTCAGCTTTCCAACCTGCCCAGGGTTGACGATGTTTTCAGTATGCACCGGGCCCTGCAGTTCATCGGTCTGCAGGGAGAATGGTCCGGCAACGAAATCTCGCTCTCCTTGGCCGGAAACCGGCTCAACCCGGTTGTACCGGCTGAAATAGCTCGCTCAACCAGGGCTTCGGTGCTACTGCTCGGCCCACTGCTGGCCCGCTGCGGCGAAGCGCGGGTGTCATTCCCCGGCGGCTGTTCAATCGGAGAGCGTAAAATCGACTTTCACCTTGAGGGCTTGCGCCGCATGGGAGCCGTCATTGACTTCGAGGATGAATACATAATCGCCCGGGCTTCCACATTGAGGGGCATTGAGTACCGTTTTCCGCAGAAAACGGTCACCGGCACGGAAAACCTGCTGATGGCCGCGGTCATGGCCAGGGGCGGAAGCGTTCTCGACAACTGCGCCCTGGAACCGGAAATAAGCGATTTAATTGATTTGCTGTCAGCAGGCGGCGCTGAAATCAAGGGACGTGGTACAGAGAGAATAAGTGTTTCCCCCTGCGGCCTGTTGAGCCCTCTCAGTCACGTGGTCATTCCGGATCGCATCGAAGCAGGCACCTACCTGATCGCCGGCGCCTTGCCTGGTAACGAGCTTTTACTTCACGGCGCCCGCCTGGATCACCTGGACAGCCTGCTGCAGGTGCTTGAAAGCATCGGCGTCAGCCTGAGCATTGAAGATCAGGCCGTCCGGATCAGCGGCAAAGAACCGATGCGACCGGCCAAAGTAGCCACCCGGCCTTACCCGGGATTTCCAACAGATCTGCAGGCCCAGTTGACCACTCTGTTAACCCAGGCTTCAGGTGAATCGGAAATCGAAGAAAACATCTTCAATGACCGCTTCAAGCACACCTTCGAATTGAACAAGCTGGGAGCCAGAATCAGGTTGTCCGGAAACAGGGCTTTGATCTCCGGTCCGAGCCCGCTGCGCGGCACCACCATCCGCACCACCGACCTGCGGGCTTCAGCGGCCCTGGTACTCGGCGGTTTACTGGCTGCAGGAGAAACCATCCTGGAAAACGCTGCCCAGTTGTTCAGAGGATATGAGCTCATGGCGGAAAAGTTGCAAAAAACAGGAGCAATGGTTAAAATAATCGAGGAATGACCATACCCGAATGCATTTTCTGTTCGATCGCCGCTGGAAAAAGCGGAACTGGTTTTATCTTTGAGAACGAAGAAGTGGTGGCCTTCAGGGACATCAACCCGCAGGCCCCTTTCCACGTCCTGATCATTCCCAGAAAACACACGGCCAGCCTGGCCGAAACCGCTGACGAAAGAATGCTGGGCGTATTGCTGGCGGCAGCGGCAAGAATAGCGGCCGAAGCTGGTTTAAGTGACTATCGCCTGGTAATCAACAACGGAGCCCGGGCCGGCCAATCCGTGTTTCATCTGCACCTGCACCTGCTGGGCGGCAGAACCATGAACTGGCCCCCGGGATGAAACGGGACCCAAGGAGGACATAAATGAAAATAACCTGGATCGGCCATTCGGCCCTCAAAATTGAGGCATCCAGAACCATCCTGATAGACCCTTTCCTGGAGCACAACCCGGCGGCCAAAGTTCATCCCGGAGATTTTTCGAAGGTGGACCTGGTAATCGTCACCCATGATCACAGCGACCATATGGGCGACAGTTTCACCATCTGCAAGCAGAGTAAGGCCACCCTGGTGTCACTCTACGAAATAACCGTTGAAGCCGGGAAACATGGTATTAACGTAGAACCCATGAACATAGGCGGCACAATCGAAGTGAAAGGCGTTTCCATATCCCTGGTTCCGGCCCTGCACAGCGCCGGTCTCGGCGGCACGTCCAGTGGAGTCATAGTTGAAGTGGACGGCCGCAAGGTTTATCACGCCGGTGACACCGGCCTGACCATGGAAATGACCCTGATCGGAGAATTGTACCGCCCGGATATCGCCTTCCTGCCCATTGACGGCCGCTTCAACATGACTCCCAGGCTGGCCGCCAAGGCGGTGGAATTGCTCAAAGTGCCCCGCGTGGTACCCATTCATTACGACACTTTCGACCTGATCAAATCATCCCCCCGATCTTTCAAGGATCTTGTCGGCAACCGGGCCGAAGTGATCCTGATGCAGCCCGGGGGAACAATAGAAATCTGATAAATGCCTTATATCATCGACGGAAACAACCTGATCGGCTGCTCCGGCGATATTTCGCTGCAGGAACCGGACGCCCGCAAAAAATTACTCACCCTGCTACGAAGCTTCCAGGAAACCAGGAAAACCAGGGTAACCATAGTATTTGACGGTGAACCGGATGAAACTCAATTCGCCTCAGCCTGCGGCAACAAACTGGCGGTTGTTTTCCCGGCCATCGGCTTGAGCGCAGACGATGAAATCAAGAAGATAATTCAGCAATACAGCAACCTGCGCGACATAGTCCTGGTTTCATCGGATCGTGAATTGAAGAAGTACGCCCGTGAAAAAGGCGCCCGAACCATGAACTCTATTGAATTCTACTTCGTACTGAAAAAAGCCAGCCGCATTCACGGCCTGCGCGAGGAAAAAATGAAACGGGTCAACACCCAGTTGTCCAACCGGGAAGTCGACCAGTGGCTGGAAATCTTCAACGGAAAAGAAAACGACCCGGTCTGACATATAAATCCTGTTTTTTTTAAAAAAAAATAAAAATCCACCCAAATCATATTGACAATGATTCAGCTCCGATCATAAAATCGGACAAATTTTTCCAATTGACAGGAGGACTGTATGAAGAGAATGTTGGTCATCATGTTGCTTTTTTCCTTTTTGGGAACAATGCAGCTTTCCCTGCAACCGTTGCCGGCGGCGGTAGACGGAAGTCCGGCCGACCTGGAAGACGAAAACCCGGTTCTTATGAAAGAACAGAACAATCCCGCACCGGCAGTAAAAAAAAAGAAATCAGCAACCCCGATTATCATCGGTCTCCTGGCCGCGGGCGCAGTTGCAGCTCTGGCCTTTGTCTTGCTGAAGAAAAAAGGAGATGACCAGGACTTGGCCGAACCCGATCCGGCCGTTTTCAGCCAGGGACAGGTCACAGTGCCCGGAACCGGTGTTTTTGACCTGGATCAGGGCAAAGTACAACTGGATTCCAGCGATTTCTGGTGGTCTCAGGAAACCAGCATCATCCGCAAACTGGTTCCTGAAAACGGGGCCACCTTTTTTGTAATCGGCAGTGTCGACTTCAACAGCATAAACTACTCCATGCTGAAAAACTACGCTTATACAGCGAATGTTATAGACGGCAGCAATAATGCTTCCAACAAGATCCCTGCCGGCACAGTGATCGCGGCCAGAACCAGTGAGGGCCGCTACGCCAAGTTCAGGATAGATGTCTACGGATACAACCTGACCATAACCTATCTGACTTTCAGCAAGCCCTGACATAACACTAAAACAGGCAGCACTGCCGGAAGCCGGAATGCCCCTTCCGGCACTATTGAATTTTCTTGATTTTGCAGGTACACTACTTTTTTTAGGAGGTTGGCAAAATGTCCAGAAAACATAATTTTTCGGCCGGACCGGCCATCGTGCCCCTGGAAGTAATGCAGAAGGCCCAGGCCGAACTGCTTGATTTCAACGGCTGCGGCCTGTCGGTAATGGAAATCAGCCACCGCGGCAAGGAATTCGACGCGGTTATCAAGAGCGCTGAAAGCAAGATCCGCTCCCTGATGGGAATTGGGGACAATTACCATGTTCTCTTCCTGCAGGGCGGCGCCAGCATGCAGTTCGGCATGATCCCGATGAATTTACTGCAGGGCGGGCGGGCCGATTACGTTCATACCGGTTCATGGGCCGACAAAGCCATCAAGGAAGCCCGGCGCTTCGGTGAAGTCAACCTGGCCGCATCCTCGGAAGACCAGAATTTCAACTACATCCCCAAAAAGCTCAACCTTTCAAGCGATGCCCGCTACCTGCACATCACCACCAACGAAACCATCGGCGGCATCCAGTGGCACCAAATGCCTGATTCCAGCGCTCCATTGATCGCCGACATGTCTTCAGACATAATGAGCCGCAGGATAGACGTCTCCCGTTTCGGCCTGATTTACGCGGGAGCCCAGAAAAACATCGGCATTTCCGGCATCACCCTGGTCATCATCCGGCAGGACCTGATCGACCAGTGCGCCCCAAACCTGACCGCCATGCTTTCCTACAAGACTCACATCAAGGAACCTTCTCTTTACAACACCCCACCGACCTTTCCGATTTACATCACCAACCTGATCATGGACTGGATAGAACAGTTGGGCGGCCTGGAGGCCATGGAAAAACGCAATGATGAAAAGGCTGCTTTCCTGTACGATTACATCGACGGCAGCAAGATTTACCGGGGTACCACGGCCAGGGAAGACCGCTCGAAAATGAACGTCACTTTCCGCATTCAGCCTGAAGAACTGGAAGAGGTTTTCGTCAAGGAAGCTTCCCAGGCAGGAATGGTAGGATTAAAGGGACATCGAAGCGTGGGCGGTTGCCGGGCCTCCATCTACAATGCCATGCCCATAGAGGGAGTCAAGGCTCTGGTCGCTTTCATGGAGCAATTTGAAGCCCGGAATTCATGAGAGTAATCAACCCGGGAAAACCAAGCTGAACTGTTGCCGCTCAGCCCAGGAAGTCCGCCATAATCCGCGCTACTTCCTCCAAGAACGGATCCTTGCATAAGTCTTCAAGCCAGTTCTTTTTCCATTCGGCGTAGGGATCCTCGGTGGAGTTCCCTGGATTCTTTTCCGGATCCCGGGCTTTCAGCCGCGGCTTGCCCTTGCCGTCCAGATCGTGACGGGTTGCTTCCTCGCGCAGGTTTTGCTGGGCGCTGATAAAAGTCGGCAGGTGCAGGGAATAAACAGTCTGTTCACGCATGCGCTGCAGGCGCTCGGTGTTTTTACTGAGCGTTTGAAAATAGTCATTCCCGGTCAGCCTGGAACGACTCTTACCCTGAAGAGCCGGTAAAACGCCTTTCAGGTCGGCCAGCGGAGTAATATCGAGAGCAGGCAGGCTGTCCCAGGGCAGGGAATTATCCAGGTAGCGTTCCCCGATCTCCAGGTGACCGTAGGGATCCGGTAAAACCAGGTCCGGCACGACACCCTTGGCCTGAATCGCCTCCCCTGAAACCCGGAAAAATTGCTGCACGGTCAGGGTCAGGGCGCCCAGCGGCTCGGAAAAACGATCAGCCTCTTCCTGCAGGTAGGCATCAAGGTTCAGCATGGCCTGAACAGTTCCCTTGCCGAATGAACGTGGCCCGGCAATTATCAGGGCCCGGCCGTAATCCTGCAGAGCGGCGGCCACGATTTCCGAAGCCGATGCCGACAGGGGATTTATCATTACCGCCAGGGGACCCGCCCAGGCAACCCCCTTATCTTCATCAATTATGGGCCTGGAAGGACGCCCCCGGCCCTTGACCTGCACCACCGCCCCTCCGGGAAGAAAAAGGCCGGCGATGCGCACGGCATCGTCAAGGGTGCCTCCCCGGTTCCCCCGTAAATCCAGCACCACCGCGTCGACTCCCCGGGCGGCAAAAGATGAGACGATTTTCTTAACATCCGAGGTGGCATTGCGGCCTTCCCTCTGGTTGAAATCATGGTAAAACCTGGGCAGATAGATGTAACCGATGTTGATGTCCAGGTCTTCATGAGTTATCACGGCCCCGCGGGCGAAAGTTTCCTGTAATACCACCACATCCCTGGTGATGGGAATCACCGCGATGCGGCCGTCTGGTTTGCGCACCGTCAGGCGGACCACGGTGCCCTTCTTGCCGCGGATCAGCTTGACCGCGTCAGACAGGGCCATGTCAATCAAATCAACCGCTTCTTCACCCTGCTGGCCGGCCTTGAGTATCAGGTCCTCCACCTCGAGTTCCTTCTGTTTCCATGCCGGACCGCCGGGAACGATTTCGACCACCTTGACAAAACCGTTTTCCTCTCCGAGCAAAGCACCGATTCCTTCCAGGGAACCGGACATTTCAATCTCGAAGTCATCCCGCCTTTTCGGCGGCAGATAGACGCTGTGCGGATCAGCGGCGGCGGTAAACGAGTTGAACAGCCGACTCAGCACCTCCTGGCGGTTTAAGTTCTGGGTCAGGCGGTTCAAGTTACCGCTGATGCTCTTCAAAACCGCCTGGCGTGATTCTTTTTCAACCGAGGCATCGGCTTTCTTTATCTGGGTAACCTGATCAGCCGCCTTTGTTCTGCCCGGACCCAAGGCATCGTGATAACGAATCAGGGTCAGGTATTTAAGCCTTCTGCGCCAGTAATCTTTCAGCTCACGTTCATCGCGGCAGTACTCTCTTTTCTCACTGTCCAGTTCGATGCTTTCCTGCAGGAAAAAATCAAAGGGCTTGGAGAGGATATCACGGCACATTTCCTGTACCTGGACGATGCGTCGGGCCATGATGCCGGCGGCCAGATCAACCAAAGGATACCGACCGGACTGCAAAGACTCCAGCATGGTAAAGCGGTGCTTTTCCAGCTCCTGCAGGTCAACGGCGATCAGAAAAGCCTTGCCGTAGTCCAGGGTTTTGAGGAATTGATTGAAAGCCTGGCTGGAAAACGCGGCGTCCAATTCCCTGCCGGCGTAATGCCACTGTTTCAGTCCCTGGAAAATCAATTGGCCGAGTATTCTTTCCCTTTCATCAGCCCCGGCCGGGCGGACTCCCGACCAATTCTGCAGGCAGAGCACAAAAACCAGCAAAACGAAAAACAGGGTTTTTTTTCTGATCATCGGGCGCCTCTTTTTCCAGACGGACAGATCAATTCATGCCTCCGGGAATTCCGGTCGCCGATGCACTTTGCTCCAGAGGCGGCACGAGGAAACTCTCCACCTTCATTTCCGCCAGCCTGGTCCTGATTTTTCTGGCTTCATTTTCCGCAAAACCCACTAAACGGGCGCGGTACAGTACACCCTTGCGTGATTCCAGGGGCAAAACCGCCTGGCTTTTTTCCGATAAGCCCAGTTTGTCTGACAGTTTTTCCAGGATTCGCACCGCTGCGGCCTGAGATTGGAAAGCACCCACCTGCAAGGCCCAGCCGCCCGGACTCCTGAAATCGAACAGCTCGGACTGACCGGAAAATGATCTTTCCAGCAGGCCGGACATGAAACTGTTCCGATCATCCGGGCTTCGGCCGCCCATGACCACGGCGAACAGCCGACGACCATCCCTTACCGCCGAAGCAGCCAGGTTGTAGCCCGACATCCTTATGTAACCGGTTTTAACTCCATCAAGCCCGCTGAATTCATTCAGCATCTTGTTGTGATTTTCATGTTCGCGACCGCGAAAAGAAAAGGAAGTCACTGAAAAAAAGTGGTAATAATGGGGGAAATCGCGCCAGAGTGCCCGGGCCAGCTCCGCCATGTCCCGGGCCGTGGTCGTCTGCCGGATGTCCGGCAAGCCCGATGCATTACTGAAATTGGTTTTCTTCAGGCCAAGCTCCCTGGCCCGGCTGTTCATCTGGGCGACAAAATCATCCTCGGAACCGGCCAGAGATTCGGCCACCACCGTGGCCACATCGTTGGCCGATTTGGTTACCAGGGCCATGACCGCATTCAGTACGTCGATTTCCTCTCCGGAGCGCAATCCCAGTTTTGAGGGTGGACGGCGGGCGGCATCGGCCGACACCGGAAGCCGGGTGGCGAAGTTGATCCGACCTTCATCAAGGGCGGAAAAGAGCAGGTAGAGGGTCATCATCTTGGTCAGGGAGGCCGGGTGACGGACTGCATCGGCGTTGACTTCATGGATCACCGCCCCTGATTCAGCGTCAAAAACGAAAGAAGCATGCCTCGCCGACAGGAGCCATCCCGGCAAAGCCAGCAAAAAAAACGACAACCCGCAACAGAAGACCATGACCTTTTCCCGGGCAAAACTGATAAAAAACCTTGGCATCAAGGAGCTCATGCCTTTTAGCAGTACCATGACCAGGTGAAAAAAGCAAGTACCAAAGGCCGAAATCAGCAGAAACTGCCCATCTCGGCTCGCCCGTAGGGCCCGGCGATGTTATAATCAGGCTACGCTTTAACACCGCAACGGGAGGCGATATGGTTGATAAAGAACGCATCCGGCGGGCTGAAATGAAAGACGGCCCGGAGTTGACCGACATGACCCTGCGGCTGGCCCGGGAATCAGAAGGCCGGGATCTGGATCCGCTTAAAGTGGAAGCCGGAGTGAAAGCAGTCATCAAAGATCCGCGCAAGGGCTTTTTCCTGGTCATGGAAAACCTGCTTCCACCCGGAGGTCTGCTTGGCCAAATGATGATCACTCCGGAATGGAGCGACTGGAACAACCAGTGGTACTGGTGGCTGCAGAGTGTCTACGTGCGGGAAGAGGCCAGGAGAAGCGGCGTGTTCCGGGCTCTGTACCGGTATGTCCTGGAAGAAGCACGTTACCGGCGGGAAGTTCACGGTATCAGGCTGTACGTGGAAAAAAGCAATCACCGGGCCCGGGAAGCCTACCTGGCCCTGGGCATGCGGCAGGCCCCCTACGACATCTTCACCGTTGATTTCTGAAGCGGGGAGGCCTTGACTATCAGCTGCTTTTTTTTATCCCGGCACCCCAGGATTCCAGCTTGCCGCTGATGAAATCAACCACCTGGCGATGCTCTTCCCTCCCCTGTCCGGAAACGGTCATGGCTGCTCCGAATTCAAAGTGAATGGTCCGTTCCCGGCGGATCGGGCCGGCTTCCCTCAGCCGGCGGCCGTTGCCCCAGAAATCGCTCTTGATGGCCAGCGGCAGCAGGGGCACCGCAGCCCGGCGAGCCAGCTTGACCCCCAGGGAATTGAAAGCTTCCGGGTCAAATACCTCGCTGCGGGTGCTTTCCGGAAAGATGATCATGGAACGCCCGGCTTCAAGAACCGCCTGGCCGCCTTCCAGTACGGCCTGCAGGTCATCCCGGGGATTCTTCCGGCCGACCAGCACCGGGTTCCTGGCCCGCATAACCGGTCCGAAAAGCATCCCGCGCACCAGTTTTTCCTTGACCACGAAAGTAATCGGCAGGATGGGATTGACCAGGCAGGGCAGTACCATTGTTTCCAGGGTACTCATGTGATTGGCCACCAGGACAACAGGTCCCCCGGCCCGGCGCAGGTTGTCGAATCCGTTTATGGAAAAACGTCCGCCGCAATCCTCGATCAAGTCAAAGACCTTGAACGAGGAAGCATTCCAGGCCGGATCATCGTAACGACCGGCCCGGGCCTGGCCGCTGGCCGAGATCACTATACCCAGGTAGCGAAACAAAAAATACCAGCGGCTTTGCAGGAATACATAATCCAGGGGAGCCCGGCGGCGGTCAGCCGGCGTCTGGTATGAATCTTTTTCAAAAGTCCTGTTCATGGCTGTATGATAACAAAATTATTACCGGCATGCATCCGGCTGTAGTCTTTTGATACTGAAAAATCAACGGCAACTTCAGTGACAACTCCCGCAATCGCCTGAAGAACAGGAAGAACAGCCCGAAGCCCCGGCCTTGTTTTCTCCGCCGGGACTGCAGAATCGGGAAACCAGCTTTTCCACCCTGTCAGAACCGCATTCGGGGCAAATTACCATGGAATCCCGGGCACTGACCGGCAGTATTTTTTCAAAGTGCCTGAGGCATTGCGGGCAATGGTATTCGTAGATGGGCATTTTGACCTTCCGTTGTCTATTTTAGCTCAACACACCCGACCGGACAAGAACCGCCGCTTCCTTCATTCAGTCTGATTCCCCGCCAAGCTGTCCGGCGTTCTGCTGCAGCAATTCCCAGGCGGCCGCCACCTGTTGCCACTGAACGTTAGTCTGGCCGATGACCAGGCGCAGACTGAATTTACCGGCCAGCCGGGTATGAGTCAGGTAGATACGGCCGTCGGCATTCACGGCATTCATCAAATCCTGGTTGAGCCGGTCCAGCTTTTCTTCGTCAAGGCAACCAGCCGGACGGTAACGAAAACAGACCGTATTCAGTGGAACCGGGGCCAGTAGTTCAAAATCATGAGCCGCCTCGATCAGTACGGCCAGCCGGCCGGCCATGGCGATATGACGCCTGATTGTTTCCTGGAGCCCGGTCACGCCGTAATGCCTGATGACGAACCAGAGCTTGAGTGCCCGGAAACGGCGGCCCAACTGAACTCCCCAGTCCCGGTAGTTGTTGACTCGCTTGTCGACCGAGGTTTTCAGGTACTCGGGCATGATTTCGAAAGTCCGCACCAGGGCGGCCGGGTCACGCAGCAGGTAAACCGAGCAATCAAAATTGGTGAACATCCATTTATGCGGATTGAAAACGAAAGAATCGGCCTTGTCCAGGCCGGCGGCCAGTCCGCGCATTTCAGGCAGCAGCAGGGCTGTACCGGCCAGGGCGGCGTCCACGTGCAGCCAGATGCCGTACCGGCCGCATATTTCACTTATTTCCGGCAGTGGATCGAAGGCCGTTGAACCGGTGGTACCCAGGGTGGCCGTCAGCCAAAGCGGCCTGAAGCCGGCGGCGAGGTCAGCGGCAATGACCCGCTCCAGCTCATCAGGTCGCAGGGCCATGCGTTCGTCCACAGCAACTTTCCTGAGGTTGGCACGGCCTATGCCGGCTATTTTCACCGCCTTTTCAATCGAGGAGTGAGTCTCGGTGGAACAATAGCAGGTGAAATGCTCGGCATCGCTGAAACCGTTCTCGTTGACAGAAAAATCTGAAGCACGCTCGCGCGCCGTAAGCAGGGAACAGAGCGTGGCCGTGGAGGCGGTGTCCTGGATTACGCCGCAGAAGGAATCCGGCAAACCCAGCATTTGTACCAGCCACTTGGTGACTACTTCTTCCAGTTCGGTGGCCGCCGGGGAAGTCTGCCAGACCATGGCCTGCACTCCCAGGGCGGCGGTCAGCATCTCGGCCAGCAGTGAAGACGGGCTGCTGTTGGCCGGGAAATAAGCGAAAAAGGATGGATGCTGCCAGTGAGTGATACCGGGTATGATCAGACGCTCGAAATCGGCCATCAGGGCGCTGAAAGGTTCACCCTGCCTGGGCGGCTCGGCCGGCAGCGCTTGCCTGATTTCCCCGGGCCTGACCCTGGACATGACCGGGTAAGATTCGATGTTTTCCAGGTAGTCGGCTATCCAGTCAACCAATTCGTGGGCATGAGCGCGGAATTCCCTTGAGTCCATGACTGCATTCCTCCTTCGCGGCCCCATTTTAAGCCAAAAAGCGGGGCAAGGCAAAGCCCGTGGCCGCTTGAGTTTTCCGCCAGACTCAAGTATCATTTTCAGGGCTCGTTTTTCGGGCGAGCCGAATAAGCAAGGAGTGACAAATGAGCGAGAAAAAACTGCTTTACAGCGGCAAGTCGAAAAATGTTTACCAGGTCGACTCCGGTCCCCACGCCGGCAAGTACTGTTTGCTCTTCAAGGACGAAGCCACCGGTTATATCGAAAACGGCCAGGTGATTTTCGACCCGGGCCGAGACACCGTGGTCGGCTCCATTCCCGGCAAGGGTGCCGTCGCCTGCCGTTTTGCCACCCACTTTTTCAAACTGCTGAAAGAAAAGGGCGTACCTTCACACTACATTGAGACCATCAGCGACAATGAAATGATCGTCGAGCCGGCCCTGCCCCTGTCCATGCCGGTACCTGACCCCGATTTCTCCGGTTCCGCCCCGCTGCTGAACCTGGAATTCACTTGGCGCAACAACGCCACCGGCAGTTTCTGGCGGCGTTATCCCTTCGTCCGCCCCTGCCGTAACCTGCACCGGGTGGTCGAGGCCTGGACCAAGGGTGATGTAGACGTGCTGATCAGCCTGGAAGCACTTGAAGAAACCGGGGCCATGACCCGCCGGGAAATCAAGCAGAGCATCGAACTGGTTCAGAGCATCGCCGACATAGTCTGCGCCGAATTCGCTTCCCACGGCCTGCACGTGATCGACGGCAAGTTCGAGTTGGGCCGGCTGCAGCACGGCGACGGCCGGATAGTGATCATCGATGAAATTTCACCCGATGTACTCCGGGTCTGCCGCGGTTACGATCCAGATGAGCGCGGTGACTGCCGGGTTTACCGGGAATGCACCAAGACCGCCCTGGTCGACGGCCGCCGCTCCATCAAGAACCGCAAACAGGTCGCCGGTGCCGATTTCGTAAACATCTTTTTCTGAACCCGGCCGGTTTTCCCACGATCCTGGGGCTGATTGCCATCGAAACGCCCAAGTATACTTGTCATTATACTTGACAAGCATTTAAAACACCGTTATATTTTGATCATCAGGAGCCCGAATGCCACAAATATCCCTGTACATCGATGAACAAACTTTGAAAAAAATAGAGCATGCGGCCGCCCGCCAGCGTGTTTCCGTCTCGAAATGGGTGGCCGAGCAGTTGCGGGCCAAGCTGGATCCGTCTTATCCCCCCGACTTCAGCAATCTTTTCGGTTCGATCGGGGATGATTCCTTCCAACGGCCTTCACAGCCTTCCTCTTCCTCAGACCTGGCCAGAGAAAACCTGTAAATGTATTTTCTCGACACCAACACCTGCATTTACTTTTTGAATGGGAAGTTTGAAAGCGTCAAAACCAGGATATTGGCCACTCCACCCAATAAGATTGCAATCCCCGTGGTGGTCAAGGCCGAGCTTCTGCTCGGAGCTTTCAAGAGCAGGAGGAAAAACGAAAACCTGGCTAAAGTGGAAAAATTTCTCGATCCTTTCACTGTGGTTCCCTTTTCCGATCCGGTCTGCCGGGTTTACGCCGAAATCAGGCAAAAGGCGGAAAAGTCAGGTAAAATCATCGGGCCTAATGACTTGTTCATCGCAGCCATTGTCAAGTTCCATGATGGAATACTGGTAAGCAACAATTTAGCCGAATTCTCCCGAATCGAGGGTCTGCGCATAGAAAATTGGGTGGAGGCCTGACCCGGCCCGGTCGTATAACTGAAAACACTAATTCAGAAAGCTCTGCCGGCACCGCCTCCATTTGTAAGTACTTGAAGAATCATATTCCGAAGAACTTACCCACCCCGGGCATGTCAGCCGGCACTTCTATGCACCCCACGCCCGATTTGCCTGCGGGCCGGGCTTG
The DNA here is from genome assembly GCA_964457225.1 of uncultured Clostridia bacterium. Classification (GTDB taxonomy): domain Bacteria; phylum Acidobacteriota; class Aminicenantia; order UBA2199; family UBA2199; genus CAYWEM01. The sequence goes on along the minus strand of CAYWEM010000019.1, from coordinate 4,382 downwards.
GGCTAAAATTGCGCCAAGGATGGAGCCATGAAAAGATCGGCCTGGATGTACTGGCTACCCCCACTTGAACAATAGGAGCGATTAAGCATCTGTTTAATACAAATACCTGCCTTCATCGGTCCTCCTTTTTTTATTCCACTGAGGTCCACCTTATTTACGCAACCCTTTCTGTCTGAAAATGCCAGACCATTATAGGTGAAAAGATAAGTTGCCACTACTGTTTCAACTTTGCTCGCAGAGGCTGGAGCATTCTTTCCAGGGCGCGCATTTTCTCGGTGATGATCTCGGCGCCGCCCTGCATCTGCTGGGAAAAATCAAGTTCCCGACCGTAATTGGTACGCAGGCCGGTGGGAAATTCCACATCGACCAGGTAGGCCTGCTCAGCCGGCACCAGGGAGATGGAACGCACCCGACCGGTTACCATGCCGTATTGGGTATGCGGAAAATTGGCGAACTTGATGTTCACCTGCTGGCCGGCCTTGACCTTGCCCGAGCCGGCGATGGGCAACAGCAGGCGGCCGACTATCTCGCCGGTGACGGCCGGCACCACGGTAAAGACCGTGGCCCCGGCCTGAACGAACTGGTTTTCGCTCCAGAAGGTGGTGAAACTCAGGCGGCCGTCCAGCGGGGCTTTGAGCAAAAAACGATGTTCCCATTGCTCAATCTGGCTGAGCAGGTTGTCCAGGGCCTGCTTGAGGTCGGTGGCCCAGCGGTTTTTTTGCTCGCGGTACTGCAGCTGCAAATCGGCTTTGCTTTCCCGCAAGCGTGAGATCTGCAGTTTTTCGTTGACTATGCTGTTCTTGGTGCTTTCCAAAGAGTATTCCCTCTGCAGCAGCTCGGCCCGGGCGCTCTCGATTTCAGCGATAGAAATGATGCCCTGCCTGTGCAGTTCTTCCCGGCGCTGGAAGCGGCGGCGGCCCAGTTCGTACTCTTCAGCCAGCAGGGCGGCCTGCCTTTCCAGGCGGCCGAGTGCTTCGCCGTGGCCGGTGATCTGGCCTTCGAGAGCCACGATTCTTGCCTGGTGGTAGGAAAGGCTTTGGAAATGAATAAAATCACTGCAGATTTTAAAAAACTGTTCGAAGGCCGGCTGGAGCTCACCGAGCCGCAGGTCGCGGGCCAAAACCGGGCCGGAAATCGGATCGGCGACATGGGGGCGAAAAGCGCCGAGCTCTTCCTTGAGCCGAAGCACGTCCCGGTAAGAGGCCGGGTTGGCGATGACCGCGATCAGCTCACCGTGGCGCAATTCCTGGTTGTCTGCGGCCAGCAGCGGGCTGAGCCGGCCGGCAACCTGGGCCACCACCGGGGCCGGCGGATTTTCGGTCAGCACCACCACCGTGGCGTTGACGATGTCGGGGTACTTGAAAAACCAGGCCCCGACCAGCAGCAGTATGATCGAAGCCGTGATCACGCTGATGCCCCAGCGCACGATCCAGCGGGGCACGTAGCCCATGATCTCCTGCATTTCTTCACTGCGGATCTCCAGCATGTCCAGCTTGTTCCGGTCGCGGCGCACTTCACTCATTTCTTCACTGCCCCAGTTCCAGCTGGTCCTTGACCAGGTTGAAATAAGCGCCTTTTTTGGCGGTCAGCTCAGCGTGACTGCCCAGCTCGACGATGGAGCCTTTTTCCAACACCACGATCTGGTCGGCGTTCTTTACAGTGCTCAGGCGGTGGGCCACGATGACCACGGTGCGGCCCTGGAAGAACTCGCGCAGGTTATCGATGATGACCCGCTCGTTCTGGGCGTCCAGGGCATTGGTCGCTTCGTCGAAAAAGAGGTATTCGGGGTTTTTGTAAATACTGCGGGCGATCAGCAGGCGCTGTTTCTGGCCCTGGCTCAAACCGTGGCCCTCCATGCCGATTTTTGTGTTGTAACCCAGCGGCAGGCTTTCAATGAACTCAGCGATATTGGCCATCCTGACCGCGTAGTGCAGTCTTTCCTTGTCGATCACCTCGTCGCCCACGGCCACGTTGCGGGCGATGCTGTCGGAAAAGATAAAGCCGTCCTGCATGACCACTCCGCATTGTGAGCGCCACATGCTTTGGCTGAAGGCTGCCAGGCTGCGTTCTCCCACTCTGATTTCGCCCGCGGTCGGCTTGTAAAAGCCCAAAAGCAGTTTAACCAGGGTGGTCTTGCCGCTGCCGCTGACTCCGACCACGGCGGTGACTTTCTGCTGCGGTATCAACAGGTCCAGGTCTTTCAGCACCATTTCCGAATGCGGCCCCTCATACTGGAAAGACAGGCCCTTGATTGAAAGGTCGCGCTCGGCCGGCAATTCGCTCAGACCGGGGTCATCCGGGTCTTCCTCGTCTTTTTTCAGGTGTATTTCCGCCAGGCGCTCCAGGCTGATCTTGGCGTCCTGGGCCGAGTGCAGCAGGCCGATCAACTGCTGAATCGGGGCGTTCAACTGGCCGATGATGTACTGCACGGCCATCATCATGCCCAGGGTCATCTGTCCGTCGATCACCGCCTTGGCGGCGATGAAGGAGATCAGGATGTTTTTCAGTTGGTTGATAAAGGCTGAGCCTGAACTCTGCATCTGGTTGAGGGTCAGTCCTTTGACGCTGGTCTTGAACAGCCGGGCCTGAATGCGCTCCCATTCCCAGCGCTTGCGCCGCTCGCAGTTATTGAGCTTGATCTCCTGGATGCCGGTGATCAGTTGATAGAGATTGCTCTGGTTCTCCGCCATCTGGGCGAAGCGCTTGAAATCGAGGTCGCGCCGCTTTTTCATGAATATGACCACCCAGCCGATGTAAGCAATGCTGGCTGTGAGAAAGATGATGAAGATCGAAAGATTGTAGAAGGCCAGCACGATGCCGAAGACCACCAGGTTGACGAAGGCGAAGACGATACTGAGCACCGAGCCGGTCAGGAAGGATTCGATACGCGAATGATCGCCGATGCGCTGCATGATGTCGCCGATCCTCTTGGTATCGAAAAAGCCGATCGGCAGTTTGAGCAGTTTGATCAGGAAGTCGGAGATGAGTGATAGGTTGATGCGGGTGGAAAGATGCAGGTAGATCCAGGAGCGGATAAATTCCACCGCGGTCTGGCTGACAAACAAGGTCAACTGGGCGATCAGCACCAGGTAGACGAAGCCCAGGTCCTGGTTGCTGATGCCTTTGTCGACTATGGCCTGGGTCAGGAAGGGAAAGATGAGCTGCAGCAGGGTGCCGAAGAGCAGGCCGACAAACAACTGCCAGATGAATTTCTTGTACGGCCGCAGGTATTGAAACAGAAATGAAAATCGCGAGCGGTCGCTCTTTTCGTCTTGCTGGGCGTAGAACTCCGGGGTCGGCTCAAGCAGCAGGCAGACGCCCTGGTCCTGGCCGCCGGCCCTGGTCGAGGCCCAGGAGCGCATGAATTCCTCGCGGGTATAAGTCAGCAGTCCGTGACCCGGGTCGGCCACCCAGACCCGGTCCTTGCTCACCTTGTAGATTACCACGAAATGGCGCTGCTGCCAGTGGGCGATACAGGGCAGGGGGGCTTCCGTGAGTAACTGTTCATAGGTTAGGCGTGCGCCCAGGGTGCGCAGACCGATGGCCTCGGCCGCGTCGCTGATCCCCAGCATGGAAACGCCCTGGCGGGTGATAAAGCTTTTTTCGCGCAGGCCCTGCAGGGTATAGATCTTGCCGTAATACTTGGCCACCATGGCCAGGCAGGCCGGCCCGCAGTCCATGGCGTCATGCTGCTTGATGTGGGGGAATTTGTTCAGCATTGTATTCATTTTTTTTAGATATTCTTAAGACTAGTTAATTTCATTTATTTTATTATATCAATGTTCACTCATCAATTCGTTCCGGATTACGCTTGCTCTTATTACTATTATTTCGACCAACTTATTATTTTAAATCTTTTTGTTTTACTTTTTTATATGACATAAATTGTTTTTTTTTATAACATTTTCATAATCCGATATTGGAGGACAAAACAAACTATATAAACAATCTGAACATGGATTAATGCTACTCCTAGTTTTTTTCCATGCTATTCCTTCACTTAGTTCTTTAAATATAATTTTGCCAATACTATTATTTGATATATTTCCTTTTATTTCACCGCTTAGATCGGTAAAACAACTTCCATCGGCTTTTATATATATTTTTCCAAACATGTTGCGATTTAATTTTTCATTACAGAACAATTCATTATGAGTTTGTACTCTGGTAAATATATCATATTTATTCAAATAAACATTTTCTTTAAAATACTTTATATTTCTTCCATTGTATATTGGTTTGCATTTGATTATATTTTCGCCATACATCATTGCGATTTCTTCTGCTTTTTCTATATCTTTTTCTCCTTCAATTAGCAGCAATAGTTTTATGGTTCTCTTTAACATTGTGTGGGTAAGTTGAAGTTAAGTTTTCCGGCGATG
>CAYWEM010000018.1:0-50214 GCA_964457225.1 uncultured Clostridia bacterium | reverse complement strand
CTATGGCATTCTCCTTCACCTGGCGCACCAACTCCTGGATACGTACTATGAAGGCGTTGAAGGCCGAGGCCAGGGCCCCGAATTCATCCTGGTTGTCCACGATGATTCTCCTGGTCAGGTCGGCCTCGCCTTCAGCCAGATCCCGGGTCAGGTGCAGCAGTTGGTCAACCGGTTTGAACAGCAGTTTCATGATGCCCCAGGTGACCAGGGAAACAAGCAGGATTGAAAACAGGGCCAGCAGGGTCAGGCTGCGGCTCAAACCGGCCACCTTCACCAAGACCTTGTTCATGGGAATACCCACGGCCAGTCCCCAGGGTGTATTGCTTTCGCCAATGGTCAGCGGTGCGCTGACGATGAATATATCAGTATCCAATGGGGCGGCGAAAAAAGTATAGTAATCGATTTTTCCTTCCTTGATCCGGTCGGCCATCTGGAATATACGTTCTCCGCTCATGTCCCGCTCGGTCTCGCGCATCTGCTTGCCCAGTCGGCCTGGATCGAAGTGGGCCGCCACCAGGCCGCTGTTGCTGAAGAGAGCGCTGACCCCGGTTTCCATCGGCTTGATTGCGGAAACCATTTCCTGCAGGAAGGCCAGGCTGATGTCGATACCGGCCACGCCCAGCACGGTCCCGGAAGCGTTCCTGATCGGCACGGCCAGGGAAGTCAGGAGCACATCACGTCCGCCCACCTGGTAGACATAGGGTTCGAGCACCTGTTCCCGGCCGCTGTTCCGGGCCAGAAGGTAATAATCACCCGGTCCCGGCTTATCGTAATCGACCAGGGCTTCCAGCACGATCCGACCGTTGTCCCGGTGCCAGTAAGGCACAAAACGGCCGCCGGCGTCATGACCGGAGGTATTGGCAAAGCGGGCGTCCAGTCCGTCAAGTGCATTGCTCTCCCAGCAGGTCCAGACTCCCAGGAATGCCGGATTCTTTTCCAGCACACTGCGCATGATTGAGTTGAAAAAACCGCGTCTTTCATTCAGCGGCAGTTCGGCAAACCCGGAAAAAACCTGGGCCAGGGTGCGGGCGGTATCCATGGGGACTTCCAGCAGGCCCTTGATTTCCGCGGCGTAATTCATGGCCATCATCTGGGCGTACTGGTAAGCGTCCTGCTCGACAATACCGCGGGCAATCCGGCCGGCGATGGTATTGGACACTGTAAACAGGACTACCACCAACAGGACGATGGCCAGGAAAACCTTCAGTTTGAAAGACATTTTTTTCAGCATGGGTTTCTCCTTTGACTAAAACGAGACGGTTAAACCGCCGTACAACTCAACCTTGTCCGGGTTGATCTCTGAATTGAGTATCAAGGCCAGGTGTACAAAAGGGACTAAAGTCCAGGACTTTCCCTTGATCTCCAGCCCGGTGATCAGGGTTATATCAGAAAAGCCGGGACTGATCCCGTATTGCCCTCCGTTGTATCCGAGCCTGGCCCCGTATTGCAATGCCAGCCCCGGTCGCAGGGCCGAGTTTTGAACCATTTCCAGCTGGCCGTAGAATCCGTCACCCAGGTTGAAATCGTAGAAGATGCTTAACTGAGGAGCCAGGGGCAGTCCGTTCAGGCCCAGGGTGAGGAATAATTCCTGGGTGGTGTTGTACCTCAAACTGAAAGGCCTGGCGAAGTAATATCCGTAATGAACCAGGCCGAAGGTCAGGGCCAGGTCCCTGGAGAACTCTTTTTCGTACTGCAGGGTCAGGTCAATCTCATCAAGCTCCCGGTAAAGCCGGCGTTCGGCCAGGCTGAAACTACTCCAGAGGTTGATGGAAAAGCCGCTTTCTCCCAGGGCGAAGGTCAGCGAGGGCTGGAAAGCGGGCTTGTTCTGCGGCAGGAGATCGAAGCCGCGCCAGATGTAGCGGGAAACCAGGCTGAACTCAAAATCAACCGCCTTAAGCGCCGGGCCGGGAACAAGCAGAAGCAGTAAAATGAGGGCAAAGCTTTGTTTCTTCATAGGATCACCTGCTTTGATCATAGATTAAATCAACAAGAAAATCAACGGAAAAAACATTCTTGCCCTTGAGTGTCAGGGCGTTTCATACAATCAGCGATTTACTGTTTCAGACCGTGAACTTTTCCACCAGGTTCTTCAGTTTTTCGGCTTCCGCGGCCAGGTTCTCGGCCGTGGCCGCGATCTCCTGCACGGCATTGGCCGCCTCGGCACTGCCGGCCGCGATGCCCTGCACGTTGTTGTTCACTTCCTCGATGGTGGCGTTCTCCTGGGTGATGGCCGAGGCTATGGCCTCGGTGGCCGAACTGATCTCCTCGCCCGAAGCGATGATCTTGTCCAGTATCTGCAGTGATTCCTCGCCCAGCCCCACACTGCGTTTCACCTCGGCCGAAGCATCGTCCATGGCCCGGCCCGCCTGGTCCGATTCCCTCTGCAGGCCGATGATGATACCCTCTATCTCCTTGGTCGCCTTGGCCGTGCGCTCGGCCAGCTTGCGCACCTCGTCGGCCACCACCGCGAACCCCCTGCCGGCGTCACCGGCCCGGGCCGCCTCGATGGCCGCGTTCAGGGCCAGCAGGTTGGTCTGGTCGGCCACGTCGTTGATCACCCCGATGATGTCCCCTATCTTGGCCGTGGAGTTACCCAGGTTGTGAATGATCTTCTCCAGGCCGTCGGTCTGCTTCTCTATAGTCTGCAAAGCTTCGATCGAATTACCGATGGCCCGGCTGCCGCCCCTGGTCTGCTCGGCCGAACCCTGGACCACCGACCTGGTGGTCTCAACCGAACGGGCGATGTCCTCGGAAGTCGCGGTCAACTCGTGCAGGGCGCTGGCCACCGACTGCGACTGGGTGCTCTGCTCCTCGGTGGTGGCCGCCAGTTCCTCCGTCGAAGCCGATATCTCCAACGTGGCCGAACTTACCGCTATGGCATTCTCCTTCACCTGGCGCACCAACTCCTGGATACGGTCGATAAAAGCGTTGAAATAAGAGGCCAGTTCACCCAGTTCATCCTTGTTCTTGATTTCCAGCCGCCTGGTCAGGTCTGCTTCACCTTCGGCGATGTCCTTGAGCATGTTTGAAGTCTGCTTTATGGGACGTACTATGCTCCTGGACAGGAACACGGTTGAAACTGCTCCGACCAGCACGAATAAGCCTGAGAGCAGGATTATCATCAGGCGCATGACCGGCAATTCCCTGAAGACATCGGTTTTCTGGGCGCCGACGGCGATCGACCAGGGTGTATTTTTTATCGGAGCGTATCCGAAGAAACGATCTGCGCCAAAGAAGGGATATTCGTCGAACCCGGCTTCACCCCGAACCATTCTCTGGAACATGCGTGACAAAGGGGCGTAATCCGGGTTGGTCCTGCCTTCTTCCAGAAAGTTGCGCCTTTCGGTGACGAATTCCCTGGTGCCGTGGGCGATCAGTACCCCACTGCCGTCAATGATATAGGAATAGCCTTTCTCTCCGTAGCGGATATTATCGGTCGTCTCACTGAGCCAGCCGGCATTCAACCGGGCCAGCAGAACCGCGCTGACCTGGTTCTGGTTATCCCTTATCGGGGCAGCCAGCATCATAAAAGGAGTCTTGTCAGTAGAAGAAATATAGACATCGGAAAAGTTTGTTTCCCCGGCCAGGGCCTTCCTGAAATACCCCTGCCCGGCAACCTGCTCAGTGGATTCATCGGCGAACCTGGCTTGACCGGCTGAGTCACTGACGCCCATTTGCATGAAGGCCATCCGCTCTTTTTCGTAATTCAGAGCCGGTTTCTGCAGGTTCCAGTCCAGAGATCGAATCACGTTGCGACCGGCGACACCTTCCATGGCCGTCAGGAAGTAATCCAGCCGTCCCCTGACGATCAGGGCTCCGTCAACCGCAGTCCTGGGGATTATCTCGGCCACCTGGCCTTGCAGGGCCCGCGCAGCCTGGAGATAGGACATAAGGCCGACGCCGGCGCTGACTACGAATAAAAGAAGTACCACGCCGAGAATCAATTTCGCACCGATAGTCATATCCCGCAGTTTCATCATTTTTTCTTCTCCTTTTTTTCAGAATACTTCAATTGAAAACCTAAAGTCAACTGCTTTACATTTAATTGACTTATCAATGTTTTTTTTATGAGTTAAAAACAAACACAGGTTTCATCCCGGTATTTACTTATGTTAAAATGATAAAACAATTTTCAGTTACAGTGAGGTGTGAAATGCAATTGCTGTTTGTTTTGCTCATTTCAGTTTTTTCAATCAGTTCAGCAATAGCCGCCCCGGCAGGAGAAAGTGTTCTAAACGTCACGCCTTACGGTTATGTCAAGTTTGACGCCATCTACGAAACCGGCAATTCCTCGCACGGCAACGCAGCTTTCTGGGCTGTTGACCCGGGCGCCAGCAACGGGTTGTTTCACGCCACCGCCAACCAGACCAGGCTTGGACTGAACGTCTCGGCCGGCAAGCTGGGCGATTTCACCCTGGGCGGCAAGGTGGAAGTGGATTTTTACGGCGGCGGAGCCGAGAACAAGGCCTTCAATTACATGCGCCACGCCTACCTGGAGATCAAAAACGATCGCTGGACCTTCATCGCCGGCCAGTACTGGGACATAATCAACCCGCTCAATCCTTTTACTCTCAATTACCCGGTGCTCTGGTCTTCGGGCAACATCGGCTACCGCCGCCCGCAACTGAGCTTCCAGCACAACCTGCAGGCCGGTAAAATCCTGCTGACCATGCAGGGCGGCATATTTCGAACCATTGCCGGAGACCTGGACCGCGACGGGCTGGATGACGGAGTGGCCGCCGGACTGCCCACCCTGCAGGGCCGCCTGGCCGCCAGAATCCCCCTGGCCGACCAGGCCTTCCTGCAATTGGGACTTTCCGGGCACAGCGGGAAATCCTCTGGTCTGAAGGATTATTCCAGCAATTCCCTGAACCTGGACCTGATTCTCAGCTTTTCAGGCAAACTGACCCTGCTGGGAGAGTTCTTCAACGGCAAAAACATGCTGCCTTTTTTCGGTGCCGTTAACCAGGGCGTAAACCAGACACTTGAAAAGGAAATCTCAGCCAGCGGGTTTTATCTCAACCTGCAGGCCGGCCTGGCTCCGGGACTGAAAATGAGCGCCGGTTACGGGCAGGACCAGCCCCGGGTACAGGATCTTTCAGCCGGAATGCGCGTCAAGAACAGCACAGTTTTCGCCAACCTGGTTTACAATCTGGGCAAGCAGGTTTCCGCCGGTTTTGAAATCTATCACATCAGCACGGCCTACCAGGGACTCGATAATCAGAAAACCCTCAGATTCCAGCATTCATGGATGCTCAGTTTCTAAGCAAAAAACCGGATCATTTTTTGCCTTGAACTGAAGTCTTTTCCGAAGCTGATTACAAGCTCAATCAACAGCCTTTTCAGACGATAAACTTTTCCACCAGGTTCTTCAGTTTTTCGGCTTCCGCGGCCAGGTTCTCGGCCGTGGCCGCGATCTCCTGCACGGCATTGGCCGCCTCGGCACTGCCGGCCGCGATGCCCTGCACGTTGTTGTTCACTTCCTCGATGGTGGCGTTCTCCTGGGTGATGGCCGAGGCTATGGCCTCGGTGGCCGAACTGATCTCCTCGCCCGAAGCGATGATCTTGTCCAGTATCTGCAGTGATTCCTCGCCCAGCCCCACACTGCGTTTCACCTCGGCCGAAGCATCGTCCATGGCCCGGCCCGCCTGGTCCGATTCCCTCTGCAGGCCGATGATGATACCCTCTATCTCCTTGGTCGCCTTGGCCGTGCGCTCGGCCAGCTTGCGCACCTCGTCGGCCACCACCGCGAACCCCCTGCCGGCGTCACCGGCCCGGGCCGCCTCGATGGCCGCGTTCAGGGCCAGCAGGTTGGTCTGGTCGGCCACGTCGTTGATCACCCCGATGATGTCCCCTATCTTGGCCGTGGAGTTACCCAGGTTGTGAATGATCTTCTCCAGGCCGTCGGTCTGCTTCTCTATAGTCTGCAAAGCTTCGATCGAATTACCGATGGCCCGGCTGCCGCCCCTGGTCTGCTCGGCCGAACCCTGGACCACCGACCTGGTGGTCTCAACCGAACGGGCGATGTCCTCGGAAGTCGCGGTCAACTCGTGCAGGGCGCTGGCCACCGACTGCGACTGGGTGCTCTGCTCCTCGGTGGTGGCCGCCAGTTCCTCCGTCGAAGCCGATATCTCCAACGTGGCCGAACTCACCGCTATGGCATTCTCCTTCACCTGGCGCACCAACTCCTGGATACGTACTATGAAGGCATTGAAATGCCGGGCCAATTCACCCATCTCGTCGCGGCTGATGATCCTGATTTTTTTTGTCAGGTCGGCCTCGCCCTGGGAAAGGTCCTCGACCATGGCGGTCAGGTTGAGCAAGGGCTTGCGCACCCAGGTTCGGGTAGCCATGAACAGCATCAGCATTATGAGGGCAAGCAGTATGAAAGAGATCAAATAAAGGTAATTGCGCAAACTCCGGCTTTTCTCGGTAAATTCATCCAGGTAACTCCCAGAGGCGATGATCCAGTCGAATTCAGGGTAATGCCGGTAAACCACGATTTTTTCCCGGGCGTGGGTTTCGCCCAAATCCCGGTTGATCCAGGGATAGTGGATGGTTCCACTGCGGTTCTGGAGGATTTCCCGGATGAAAGGGCGGCCGGAGGCATCCTGGGAGGCGGAAATATCAACTCCTTCCTGGGCCGGGTGTACAACCAGCACTCCGGCCGTATCCGGCCTGGCGTCCAGCACGTAAACATAGCCTGTGTCACCGACTTTTATCTCTCTTACTTTCTGTTTCAGAGCCTGCAGGGTTTCAGTGAAATCGAGGCCGATGAACAACACTGCGATCACCCGTCCGCCGCTGAGCACCGGCTGGTAAGAAGTCATGTAGTCACGGCCGAATAGCCGGGCCGGACCGGTGTACTTTTCGCCCCTCAAGAGCAATTGGTAGGCCGGGTGGCCCCGATCGAGCAGGGTACCCATGGCCCGCTCACCTGCCTGGTTCTTCAGCGAGGTGCTGATGCGCAGGAAATCATCATTCAGTCGCTGGAAAACCGTGGCCACGCCGCCGGCTAAGCCGGAGAACCGATCGACGGCGCTGAAATTCAGGCTGACCGGCTGGTTGCCGGAACGCAGTAAGGGAACTGAGCGGTCGGCAATGGTCACGGTCTGGACCGGATCAATCACGAAATCTGCGGCGTAAAATGAAGAAAACAAACTTAGAAGTTTGTCACTGTTTTCCCGCATCAAGGTTTCAAAGGTGTCCACCGTGTTGAACACCCCGTCGTTGATGGCGGCCAGCTCTTCCAGGGCCATTTCTTCCAGTGCCCCGGCCGTGTAGGAACTGATGAAAACGATGAAAGCGGCCAGCAGTATTATCACTATCGCCGCCTGCACGGAAAGCATTTTCTGGGAAATGGACAAATCGGAAAATCTCATCTTCATGTCGACCTCCAGAATGAGATAAGGGAATGCATATAAATTAGTTTAATATAAACTTTTTGTCAATTGCAGAACCGACCGGATTGCAAATTTTAATTGCTTTTCGAAATGGTGAAGAAAAAAGTACTCCCCCGGCCCGGTTCACTTTCAGCCCAGATTTCTCCACCGTGGGCAGCAACGAATTCCCGGCACAAGAGCAGGCCCAGTCCCGACCCGAGTTCACCGGAACTGTCCGGAGTAAGCTGGAGCCTGTCTTCGCTGAACAGCCCGGCCAGCATCCCGGGACTCATGCCCGGGCCGCTGTCACGGACCGCCAGCACGATCATGGCCCCCCGGGCGGAAGCTTTTTCATAACATCGTATCTCAACCGTGCCTTCTTCCCGGGAATACTTGACCGCATTGGCGATCAGGTTACGCAGGACGGTGTTTAACTGCTCGCTGTCAAAATAAGCTTCTATAGATTCATCAAGATCATGACTGATCCGGATGTTCTTTTTGCGGGCATTTGCCTCAACCGTATCGATCGCCCTGACAAGCTCGGGCAGGATCAGATTGAGGCGCGGCTCGAAAGGCATACGGCCCGACTGAGCCCGGGCCCAGGCCAGCAGGTTGAGCAGGAGCTGGTAGGTCTTTTGCGCTGAACTGAAGGCGGTGGCCAGCAAATCCCGGTTCTTTTCAGGGCTGAACTCGGCCTGGCCGGCCAGCATTATTTCAAGAACTCCCATGATGGCGCCTATGGGGTTGCGCAGATCATGAGCTATTATCGAGAAAAACTTGTCCTTATCCTGATTGGCCTGGGTGAGTTCTCTTTCCGAGCGGGCCAGCTTTTCGTTCATTTCCACCAGTTTCCTGGATTCAGCGGCCATGTTTTCGTTCATGACCGTCAATTCAAGATTGGCCTTTTCAATTTCCTCCAGGGCTTCACTCAGTTCAGCCGTCCTGGCGGCCACCTTCCGCTCCAGTTCCAGGTTCAGTTTTTTTATGGTCTCATGTGCTTTGTTGATTTCAGTCGTATTGATGATTATGCCCCGCAAGCCCTGCTTGACACCGTTTCTGCAGATGAGAGAAGAAACGACCAGGATCGGAAACGTAGTGCCGTCCTTTCGCAAAGCCCGGTATTCGTTCATCCCGGAACTGTTGTTCTTCAGAACGGCGGCCATATTGACCGCCGCCCTGAGCCGGTCTTCGGGAGCGATCATGTCAAGGCATTGAATGCCCCGGTCGAAATCCGCCTGATCGTAAGCGAATTCGACGAAAGCATGTTCATTGGCAAAGGTCAGCCGGCCTTGGGTATCGGATTCAAACACGGTCTGCGGCAGCAACCCGGCCAGTTCCCTGAACCTGGCTTCGCTCTCGGCCAGGGCCAGGTTGGTTTTTTTCTGCATCCGCAAGTGGCGAAAAAGCAGGATCAGCAGGACAAAACACATCAGAGCCACCGGCAGGCCGGCCTGGGCGGCCACCCGGTAGTACCAGTAGCGGGCATCGACATCCAGTCCCAGCACCAGGTAAACCTCCCCGGAATCAGGATCGAGCATGGGTACCAGGGCGGAAATGAACCTCCCCCACTTGTCGGCATAAGGACCGATAGTATCAGCCTCGGCGCGGAGAAAAACCCGGAGCACTCCGGAGGGAACGTCCCGGTATATTTCTCCCGGCTTGGCCTCCGCCTCTATTTCGTCGACTTGCTGGCCGGTATCGGAAAAGAAAAACACCCGGCCGTCGTCCAGCCGGCCCATGGTGTATATATAGCGATACCGGGCATTGGTTTGAATCACCGAGGCGAGTTTTTCCTTGAAAAGCAGGTACTCCGGCTTGCCGAGATCTTCCTCGTTCCCGCTTAACATATCCTTGAACTTTTCGACGTTGATGATCTGGGCCACCAGCCGGGCCTGCCTCAGCAGTTCAGAGCGCATTTCCCGGTCGATCCTGACTGCCATCAGCCAAACAAAGGACAACCCGGCGGCCAGAACAACCAGAATAGGAAAAAGCCTTCTGATTTTTTTCAGCTCAGTTTTTATCATTGGCTCCACGCCTGCGTTCCTTTTTATCCTGGCCGCGTGACGTTTTTTTCCCATCCAGGATCTGCCTGAGTTGAGCGGCCAGTTCCTTGATGGAAAAAGGCTTTTGAATGAAGTTCACTCCCTGGTCAAGCATGCCGTGATGGGCGATGACTTCGGTGGTGTAACCAGACATGAAAAGAAGCCTGACAGCGGGATCTATTTCAAGGATCTTTTCTCCAAGCTGGCGGCCGTTCATCTCCGGCATGACCACGTCGCTCAACAGGAGGTCGATTTCAGACCGGTATTCGACCGCCAGTTCCAGGGCCCTGGCCGGACAGGCCGCAGACAGGACCCGGTAACCCAGGAAAAGCAGCTGCTGCCTGACCACTTCCATTACTTCCTCTTCATCCTCAACCAGCAGGATGGTTTCCCGTCCGGTCGGTGGAGTCATGGCCTTTTCTTCGGCATGAGCTTGCGGCACCGCGGACCAGTCGCGGGGAATATGAACCTGGATGCTGGTCCCGCGACCGGGCTCGCTGACCACGTTGATAAAGCCCAGGTTTTGCCTGACCGCCCCGTAGATCGAGGCCATTCCCAGGCCGGTGCCACGGCCGGGAGCCTTGGTGGTGAAAAATGGTTCAAAAACATGCGCCTTGACTTCGTCATCCATGCCGCAGCCGTTGTCACTGACCTGCAGGCAGGCGAACTCACCCGGGGAACAGTCCGGGTTGATTTTGGAATCAGCTTGATCGAAGTTTCGATTGAAGGTTTCAATGACGATCCGTCCCTGGTGGCTTATGGCATCCCTGGCATTGACGCAGAGGTTCAGCAAAACCTGTTCCAGCTGGTTCTTGTCCGCCCTGACCGGCCACAGTTCCTGGCCGGGCTGCCAGACCAGCTCGATGTTTTCGCCGATCAGGCGTTGCAATATGCCGAGCATGTCCGATACGATTGCGTTCAGATCAATGGTGCAGGGTTTAATAGTCTGTTTCCGGGCGAAAGCCAGCAGTTGGCGGACCACCTCGGCCGAACGCCGGGCCGCCCGTCGGATGCTCTGCAGATCTTCTTCCAGTTCGGGTTCGGCTTTCAGCCTGGACAGGACGATTTCCGTGCGACCCAGGATAACGGCCAGCATGTTGTTGAAATCGTGGGCCACCCCACCGGCCAGGCGGCCGATTGATTCCAATTTCTGGGCCTGGGCCAACTGGGCCTGGAGTTTTTCTTTTTCGGCTTCGCTTGATTTGATGGCGCTGATATCACGGAAACTGATCAATCCGCCCCAGATCCGCCCCTGCTCATCCCTGACCGGAGTGCCGAACACTTCCAGCAGGATTTCCGAACCGTCAGGACGTTCAACAATCATGTCATCGACGTAGGCCGATTCCCCCTGCATGGCCCTGATCACCGGCAGTTCCCGGGCCGGATAATGGCCTTCGCTACCCAGTTTGCGGGCCTGGTAAACCTCGGCCAGGCTCTCCCCGATCGCATCCGGCACCAGGCCCTGCCCCAACATTCTGCGGGCCGCCTTATTTGCTATCAGTGGCTTGCCGTCCGGAGCTTCGACCATGAACACCCCGATGGGCAGGTTTTCCAGCAGGGCTGAAAGGAGCTCGTGCTGTCTTTTGAGCGCCGCCTCGCTTTGACTCAAAACATCCAGGGCTTGTTTTCTTTCACTGACATCGCGGATCACGTAGATCATGCCCGCCGGGTTTCCCTCCCGGTCTCTGATCAGATCCCCGTTGACCTCAACCTGGACAAACCTGTCTTCCCCCAGGTTGATCCTGTATTCCTTGGGCCCCAGTGGTTTTTCAAACATCAGCCGGGTGTTCTGCATGGCCCTGGGCAGATCTTCTTCAGCGATAAACGACAGCATGTTCCGGCCCAGAACCTGTTCTCTTGATATTCCCTGGAAAAAAGATAATCCCCTTTCGTTTAAGAAAGTTATGGTGCCGTCGATATCGGTCCTGACGACAAGGTCTGGAACAGTCCGCATGAATTTTCGGTGCAGTTCCTCGCTTTGCCGCAGTGCTTCTTCCGTTCCCCTGGAAGTGCTGATATCATTGGCAATGCCGACGGCACCGCTTATCCGGCCGCACTGATCGCAAACCGGGGCGATGAAAGTATCGAAAACCATGTCCTGAAGATTGAATTCACATCGGATTTCTTTCCCGGAAAGCGCCGTTCTGACGGCTTCATTTATATCCGGGTGATCACGGTATACATCGAACAGAGAGCGGCCGACTAGCTGCCCGGGATTCAATCCAAGTCTTTTCAATCCACTGCCTTCAGACAGGAGAAAAACTCCCTGCTCATCCACTACGAAAAACACCATTGGAGCATTTTCAACCAGAATCCTGAAAAGCTGTTCAGCTCCAATCAAATCTTTCAGAACCGCATGACTGTCAGTTATGACACAATTTGGCCGGTGCCCCGGTTCTTCAGGAAACTTGCCGCTGTCTTTTATCAGTTTGAAAAAGAGGATCCGCCATTTTTTGTTGAACAAAACTACAGCCGAAATGAACAGGAAAAGAAGGCCGAGAGAAATGAGAACGGCAATGAGGATGTTCACCTTGTTTTTTTTGTAAAACAGTTTCCCGCGGATTCTTTCATCAAAAACCTTCTCCTCAGACCGTGGAACTCTTAAATGATATTTGCTTTGGTTAATCTTGTCAACGAGTGCGCTTTGTTTTCAAATAAAGGCCTGGAGAGACTGTCAGTTTTTTCGGAAATCATCAATCCTTGACTGGGTTTGGCTCTTCTTCCTGATTCATTTCCCGGGCCGCTTTCCTGGCTTCGGCCACAGCCGCGGCCAGTATTCTCTGCTCTTCCTTTATGCCGGCCTCAGCAGCTTTGATCTTGGTGCTGATGTCAAAGGCAGAATTCTTGACCAGCAACACTTCATCGTCAATCAGGATTATTTTTGAGCAGGGGCCTTCTTCGATTCTTTTTATCTTTTCAGTATTGAGGAGTATTTCGACTCCGTCTTTTCTCATCAATCTGATCATAGGTCCGGCTCCTTTACTGGAATCGATATTATAGCACAGGCTGAAACCCCTCCGTTGAAATCAGTCAATCAAGCTCATTCCAGGGCCATATCCAGCAAGGTCAGGAAAAGCAGCCGGGCCAGGTCCTCCATGATTTCCGGAGTGAGTATCTCCGGGCGGTCATGGGTCGTATGGTAGGTGGCGTATGGCAGGTTCTCTGATCCAAAAGCGCTGAATGACAGGGTGGGGATGCCGGCCCACATGAAATGAGCGGCATCAAGTCGCGGCCTGGCCAGATTGTGAAAGGACAGGGGCCTCAGTTCCCGCCTGATGTAGCCCCGGTTGCTCTTTTCCAGTTTGGCCCAGAGCCCCGGATAATTCAGGGCGGCCAGGGCGTTCAGGCCGGTGCCCCGCCCTACTCCGTCCAGGTTGAAGAAAGCTTTTATAGTTCCTATCCCCGGCGGTATATCAGTCAGGAAATACTCCGACCCCTTGACGCCCTGTTCTTCCGCTCCGAAAAAGACGAAAGCCAGTGAACGGCGCAGGGGAATATCCAGGCCGGCCAGCGCCTCGGCAACGGCCATCACCACCGCCACCCCGGAGGCGTTGTCATTGGCCCCGGGCATCAGTTCATGGCTCAGGCCCAGGTGATCGAGATGGGCTCCGATCAGCAGTGTTTCATCGGTTTTGTCTTTGGCGGTGGCCGGGATGAACCCAATTAGGTTTGAGCTGCGTCCATCAGGCTGGTGACGGGTCAGGTTTTTCATGCTCACTTTTTTCCCGGTTCGAAAAGAAGCCGGTTTCAGCCGTTCGATAATGCTTTGCCTGGTTTGGCCATGGTCCCGGCCGCTGCCGGCGAAAATATCGTTGACTATTTCCGAGCCCACGTAACTTATCTGGAACCCTTCCTGGAAAAGCCCGTTGGGATTCACTATATGGTAGTTATAGAGCATGCCCGCCGCTCCTTTATCGCGGGCGTTTTTCATCTTGTACTGGTGAAATGAATAAGGGCGCCAGGCGGCGAATTTTTCCGGATCCCTGGCCGGGGACACCGGCACTTCAGTCTCCACCAGCACGATTTTTCCCCTGACGTCAATCCCGCGGTACTCGTCAAAACCAAGTTCAGGGGCACTGATGCCGTAACCCACGTAGATGACCTCGGCGCTCAATTCACCGCTGTCCGAAGTGGCGCCCGGAAAGTATTCATCCTGGTAGCGGTAATGCTTCCTGACAAATCCGCCCCGGCCGACCGGCAGTTCCAGGGCCAGGTACGAACCGGGCAGCACCAGGGTGTATGGATTGGCGAAGTGCTGATAAAAGGTTTTATCATCACCTCCGGGCTTGAGCCCCCACTGCCTCAGTTTGCCGGCCAGCCATTCGGCCGCGGCATCATAGGCCGGGGTGCCGCTCAGGCGGCCTTCGTACTTTTCCGAGCAGAGTTCAATAACCCATTCCATGATTGGGTGACTGGAAATCGAGTGCATGGCCCGCAGAATCTTGTCTTCAGGAACACCGGGCCTGAATTCCTCCGCCGAGGTTCGGGCGGGAGCATATTTAAGTCCCGTTAATAACAGCAATAAAACAAACAAAGACTTCAAAACTTTTTTCACTTGTTTCACCTTCAGAAAATCAATATCGCTCAGCGGCAAACCAGGAATCACGCAGGATGGTGGCCGCCGATGAAACCTCCAGACCGCTGCTGCGGACGGTTACCGTGTAATCGCCCTCGGAAGCCGCTTCCTCGCGAAAATCAAGGTCAACCTGCCTGGAATAGCCCATTGCCTGCCAGCGTTTCAACATTTCTTCCAGTTCTTTACGCTCCGATGCAGTTCGGGGAATTTTCCGGTTCATCATCCAGAGAGTACGGTTGATGCCGGCTTTTCCCTTCATGGTCCATTCGTTGATCTTTTCCGAGCCCCGGCTTACCGTTATTGTCACTTCCGGGCATTCCCGGGACAGGTAAAAGTATATTTCACTGCCTGCCGCTTCACTTTCTCCGGCGAAATTGATGGAACTGGAAACATTGGAGGCTGCTCCAAGATAGCGGATTTTCGGCTTGATGCGGAAAAGATGTAAGTCGCTGTCCAACACCTCCGGCTTCAATTCCTGCAGAGGGGCGATATTGGCTATGTATATGCTGCGGCCATGAGTAGCGACCACCAGCTCGGCTTCCCGGGGGTGAATTACCAGGTCGTGCACCGGCTGGGTGGGCATGTTGTTCTTCATCCTGGTCCAGGACTCACCGCCGTCAAGCGAAATGTAAACCGCGAATTCAGTTCCGACGAAAAGCAGGTCCTGGTTGCGATGATCTTCGCGAATGACGTTGATCGGCTCAGACGGCAGGTTCTTGCTTATCGACCTCCAGGTCTGACCGAAATCATCGCTTCGATACAGAAAGGAGCGAAAATCGTCATTTCGATACCCGGTGTAAGCCAGGTAAGCCCGGCCGGCCTGGTGCGCAGAGGCGATCACCCGTGAAACCCAGTATCCGGGATTGCCGGGTATTCTGTTGTTGAGCAGGGTCCAGTTTTTCCCGCCGTCCCGGGTCAACTGAACGTTTCCGTCATCAGTGCCGACCCAGATCAAGCCCTCAAGCAGGGGGGATTCATCGATGGTGGTGATGGTGCAATACTGAATGTTGCCGTCACCACCCTTCCCTGTGGTCAGCTTGCGGCGGTCATTGCTGGTCAGATCGGGGCTGATTTCCTCCCAGTATTCGCCTCGGAAAGGAGACCTCAGCAAAATGTTGGCCCCGTGGTATATAACATCACTGTTGTGCGGAGAAATCAGAATCGGACTCATCCAGTTCCAGCGAAGATCACGGCGCCTGGCCTGGTAGGCGATGTTTTTACGATCCCCGGTCAACAGGTCTATACGTTGTATGTTACCGAACTGTGATTCATTGTACAGGAAGCGGTTGTTGCTCTGGTCGAATACGTTGTAAAAACCATCGCCTCCGCCGACCCGCTGCCAGTCTTCCAGCCTGATCGCGCCGAAATCACGCTTGCTGCTGGGCCCCATGACAGAGCCGTTGTCCTGCAGACCGCCGGCAATATTGTAGGGATAAGCCATATCCACCCCTACCGCATAGAACTGACCAAGGGGCAGATGATCGGGGTGAAACCAGTTTTTTCCCCGGTCATAGGTTATGCTCAGGCCCTGGTCAAAGGCGATGATCATGTGTTTTGAATCAGCCGGGTTGATCCACAAATCGTGAACATCACCCCCGAAAAAACCGCTCAGGGCACGCATGTTCCAGTTGCGTCCACCGTCTTCCGTACCCAGCACCCCGACCGACAGGACAAAGACGCGCTGGTCATCGTTCGGGTCAATGCGGATCTGGCCGTAATAGTAGCCCGGGTTCCCCCCGATACTGACTCCGTCCGGACTCACCTTGCGCCAGGTCTGACCGCGATCGTCACTGCGGTATATTTCTCCGTCGATCATGCCGGCACTGCTTTTTCCTTCCAGCAGTTCTTTTTCCCGCTGACGATCCGATATGCCCGGCTTGTTGGCGTTCTCCACGCAAACGTAGACTATGTTCGGATCTCGTTCAAAAACGGCGATACCGATCCGACCCAGCATTCCTCCGGGCAGGCCGCCGCCCAGTTTGATCCAGTTTTTCCCACCGTCAACCGATTTGTACAGCCCACTGCCCGGACCGCCCAAGTTAAAAGTCCAGGGGCGGCGCACCTTGTCATATGAAGCTGCATAGATGATATCAGGATCAAGCGGATCCATGGCCACGTCGACCACGCCGATATGCCTGCCCCGGTGTATCACTTCCAGAACTTTTTCCCAGTTTTTACCGCCGTCAACGGTCTTGTAAAGGCCCCGCTCCGGATTCTCCGAATAGAGCTTGCCCAGAGCTGCCACGTAAACGATGTCTGGATTTTTCGGATGAATGACCACCCGGCCTATGTGATGACTTTCAGGCAGGCCCATGTTGGTCCAGGTTTTACCACTGTCCGTTGATTTGTAAACTCCATCGCCCCAGTAGGAACTGCGGGAATTGTTGGCTTCTCCACTGCCCAGCCAGACTATGCTCGGATCGCTTTTTGCCACGGCTACCGCCCCGATGGAAAAGACCTTTTCCCGGTCAAACAAGGGTGTGAAGGAAACTCCGTTGTTCTCGGTTTTCCACAGGCCGCCGCTGGCGCTGGCCGCATAAAAAGTATGAGATGATCCCTCGGGAACTGCTATTTCAATGAATCGTCCGCTCTGCCTGGTCGGACCTATGGCCCGGTAGGAAAAAACCTTTAGAGCTTCTTCATCGAGCTTGAATTGCTTTTTCCCCGGGCCGGTTTCAGCACTCAGGAAAAACAAGACCGGAAAAAGGAGAATCCCGGCCAGAAAAAGAATATTCGCCGTTCTTTTCATTGTCATCCTCCTGGATGGACTTATTCGCCCGGAGAATTATGGACGTTTTGGAGAAACCAGTTTTTCATAACACGCTGAAAAGAAAAAAGTCAAGCAATTCTTTCGGCTTGGTTAGTCATCCTTTCAGAAAACTGAACTCAATGAAACAATTCAAGCAAATCACCCGCTTCTGTCAGCACCAAGGCCTCCGGAAAAGCTGAACTCAAACCGGGGGACCCGTAACCCCAGGCAGCCAGGACCGGCTGCATTCCTGCATTCCGCGCGGTCTGCAGGTCTATCTCACTGTCACCCAGTAAAAAAATCCTTTCAGGCGCCAGGCCCTGTAATGCGGCGATTTCCAGGGCCACCAGCGGATCGGGCTTGGCCGGAATTCCATCCATCGATCCCCTGACCGCCTTGAAGGGAATGTCGGGGAAAAAATACGCCGTCATGTCCCTGGTAAACTGCTCGTGTTTGTTGGACAGAACCGCCAACTGAACGGCGGAGCGGGCGGCTAGTTTTCTCAGTACAGCATGAATTCCCGGGTAAGGCAGGCTGAAATCCGGCCAGACCTCCCGGTAGTGCCTGCGGTACTCGCTGACCAGATTCCCCGAATCTTCCTGCAGTCCGGCGGCCCGGGCGGCTCGTCTTACTGTTTCTTCAAGACCGTTGCCGATGTAGTCACGGTATGCTTCTTCAGGATGCCACGGTCGCCCGCAGGAGGCCAGCACCAGGTTCATGGCCCGGGCTATTCCCGGGAGAGAATCGAGCAGGGTGCCGTCCAGATCCAGGATCACACCTGAGTACTTTGATTTCTGCATCAGAAAACAGGAATCATGATTTGCCCTCGAGTGTCAGCAAACCTTTCTCAAGCAGGAAAACCCGGTCGGCCATGGCGGCCAGCTGCCGGTTGTGAGTGACGATCAGGGCGGCCAGGCCTCGCTCGGCGATCATATTGCGCAGTAAATCCATTATCATCATGCCGTTTCGCCAGTCCAGGCTGCCCGTGGGTTCATCGGCGAACAACAAGCGGGGTGAATTGACCAGGGCCCGGGCGATGGCGGCCCGCTGTCTCTCTCCCCCGGACAATTGCCAGGGGAAACAAAACTTCTTGTCGAGTAAATCCACTTCCTGAAGCAGGATCTCGGCTTTTTCCATGGCCGGCCGCCTTTTGAATTCCAGGGCCAGGCTGGGGGCAGCCACGTTTTCCAGCACGGTCAATTCCGGCACCAGGTAGTGAAACTGAAAGAGAAACCCGATTTCCCGGTTTCGATACAAAGCGCGGCGCTGGCGGTCGAAAAGAAGCACGTTTTCTCCGCGATAGATAATTTCACCCTCATCAGGTCGGTCAAGGGTTCCCAGCAGGTGCAGGAGGGTGCTTTTTCCGGCTCCTGATGCGCCGGTTACCGCGGTTACCGAGGCCCGGCTCAAGCTCAGCTCAAGTCCCCGGAAAAGCAGCAGCCGGCTTTTGTCAGGCATCTGGAAACCCTTGGCCAGGTTAACGGCTCGAAGTATTTCAGGTTCGGAATTGTTTACTTGGTTTTCAGCCAAATTACCCCGCCTGCGTTACTTTGCCGTCCCGATCATTCCCCGGTGCGACCGGGAGTTTCACTCCTGGCGGCGGGTTGAAAAGCATAGGAAAAAGCAAAGAGGATTATCCCCACCACGCATACCGCCTGGGCTACCGAAATCACGGGAGCGACCATGGTTTTGGCCGCCGGAGCCAACAGAGAGTGGATCCAGTCGCCCAGGAATTCATTATAGCGGTTGGTGCCTTCCAGCTCGGAAAAGACCCATGAGGTCGGAGCTCCCAGAAAAAACAAACGGTCGACCAGCGCGGCCAGTCCCAGAGAAATCAGCCCCCCGGTCAGGGTGATTATGCCGCTCCACCTGAAAAACCCGGGCCAGCCGCCTCCGGCCATTAATGCGGCCAGGGCGGTGAACAGGGCCGGAAAAAGAAACAGGATGAAAGTCAGTCCGGAGACGAAACGGGACAGTTCTCCGGGCCAAAAACCGGTATTAGGTCCGCCTATCAGGTATTCCCGTTCGGGGATATCTTTGATTACATCCTCCCGAATCTGCAGGAAGGCCTGCTCGATCAGTTCCGGGCCGGCCGAAAGAGGCCGGCAATCCGGCAGTCTGGGTGCATTCCGATTCTTAATCTGCCAGGCGGCCCCGACCCATTTTTCTTCATCAGCCTGGGAACAGGCCGGCAATTGCTCCACTACGGCGGTGAAGTAACTCAACCAGGATTCATGACGCAGGGCTTCCTTGAGCGGACGAAAATCGAGGTAGACTTCATCGGCGCTGCCCTCACCCCGCAGTACCGCACCCAGGTTGTCCAGCGTGTCTCTCAGTTCATGGTTGATCCAGTGATGTACTCCAGTTTCGACCAGGAGTTCGGCCGGGCGTCTGGACACCCTGGAAGCGGCTTCCATCCAGACCCTGGATGCAGGATCGACCTTGACTTCACCTCTTTCCACAGCCAGCAGAAACTCGTTCAGAAAATTTGGCAGCCTGGCCGCCATTTCAGCCGGCACTTCGGACAACAATTTCGGGGAAAGAAAGGCCCGGGTCAGGCCCACCGCCCAGGTTACGGCAAAAATAGCCGGCAGGGCCAGGAAGATGACCAGCAAAACGGCGATCGTCTTTTTCATGGTGTTCATGCTTGAGCCTCCGCCAGGAAATACGCAAGCGGATCAGCTTTTGTTCCGGCCTGCCGGTGCTTGTTCAATCCAGCCGAGGAATGCATACTCAATCCAGGGCCGCGGCCAGCAACACGGAACTCCTGACCGTCCACTTTTTGGGCGGCTGATAACCGCGCTGGGGCGCGATCCTGGCATCACCGCTTTCCCGTCCTTCGGTGTCGAGTGACAAACCGGTATCACTTCCGAATCCCTGGTTCGCTCCCTGCTGGCTCATGGCCCGCTTGCGCATTTCCGGAGTCGCGCCTCCCCATTCAAACACCAGGTTTAAAGCTGAGCCCGGGGTGAAGCCAGTTAATTTCTCGGCCAGCAGCGAAAGAGGTATGCGAAACTCGAAGTAAAGTTCCTGATTGACCATCTTCTGGCTGAACTGGGGGGCGGTCATTTCGTTCAAACGGAGCGGAATTTCCTGGTCCTGTCCCCGGGTGATTATTTTATTCTGATTTATCTGGTGAACCGGGCGGCGACGCAGGTTGCTCTTCTGCTCCTCGGTCAAAACCCGGCCGTCTTTTTCCAGTACCGCGATCAGGTTCTCAACGCTGAGGGGAATTCTCTTGAAGAAGACACCGAAATTACGCTTTTTATCTTTTTCAGGGCTGATCCAGACGGTGATTCCGGTTTCCTGCAGGGAACTCAATGATTTCAAATCCCGGAATACGAAAAGAATAAAAAGGTTCTCCGAATCGTTCTGAAAGGCAAATGCCGTTTTGGAATTCTTGTCTTCCGTCACGGGCAGGCCCTGCCAGTCAGCCGGATCAGCATTTACTTCCACTCCCTTACTGCTCCAGTTTGACTTGTACTGGGAAGCTTCAAGGTTGATGAACGGAAATATCAGCAGAGATAAAACGATCAAAGCCGGGAAGCAAATCGCGTCAATCGACAGTTTTCTTTTCATTAAAGCCCTCCTGAAAAACCTCATGCAATTCCCATGCCGATATTCACGACCGGATACGGACCGGAATGTATCATTTTCATGACATGGCTGAAATTAAAAGCGGTCAGTTTTTTCATCGATTTTTTTTTGAGTGCAGGAATAATAGCATTGAGCTTTTGTGAAGTCAATTCATGAAGGCCTGGATTTGGCCCGGCTGTGATCAGGGAGTATAATAGCTGAATGGATTATCAATACCCTGTTGTTTTACTCAAAAAAGGTGA
The DNA here is from genome assembly GCA_964457225.1 of uncultured Clostridia bacterium. Taxonomy (GTDB): domain Bacteria; phylum Acidobacteriota; class Aminicenantia; order UBA2199; family UBA2199; genus CAYWEM01. Next base: position 29,626 of record CAYWEM010000018.1, on the reverse strand, counting down.
AGAGGACCGTATACGACGCGGAGAATTCTGGGTCTATGACAATGAAATCGCCGGCAAACTAAATTCCTTCAAAGCTGGAGACCTGGTCACCGTGCTTACCCATGACCACAGGCCCCTGGCCGTCGGCTACATAAACCCCCGTTCAAAAATCACCATCAGAGTGTTGAGCGACGATCCCGCGGCGACCATAGACCGTGATTTTTTCGCCCGGCGCATAGCCGCGGCCGACCGCCAGCGCCTGGCTCTGAACCGGGGCAACTGCAATTACCGCATGGTATACGGAGAAGCCGATTTACTGCCCGGCCTGGTTATAGACCGCTTCGCCGACCACCTCATCATCCAGATCACCAGCGCCGGCATTGAATGCCGCAAGGAGTGGATATTTGACATTTTACTTGAAATGTACCCCCGGGCCGTGCTGGTCGAAAAATCGATTTCCTTTGCCCGGGAAAAGGAAGGCCTGCCGGAAATAAACCGGCTGGTAACCCCCGGAGCTTGCAGCGGAACAGTTGCCGAGATCAACGGCCTGCGTTTTCAACTCGACTTTTTAAAAAGCCAGAAAACCGGTTTCTTTCTTGATCAGCAGGAAAACTACCGGCTGCTGCAGGAGATCAGTTCCGGCCGCGAGATACTCGATGTCTTTTCCTATGCCGGGGCCTGGGGCTTGCATGCTTTTCATTACGGGGCGCGCCGGGTGACTTTCATAGAAATATCCACTGAATACCTGGCCCAAACCAGGACCAACATCGAGCTCAACGATTTTCCGGCAGCAGCTTTTTCACTGCTGCGTGAAGATGCTGTCAAGAGCCTGAAAGAAATGAGCCGGCAGGATAAAAAGTGGGACCTGGTGATTCTGGACCCGCCGGCTTTTGTCAAATCACGCAACAAAGTCAGGGAAGCACTGCGCGGTTACAAGGAAATCAACCTGCGCGCCCTGAAAATGATCACCCCCGGGGGATTCCTGTTGACCTGTTCCTGCTCTCATTTTCTCAGTCGGCAGGATTTTATCGGAGTTATAGAAAGTGCCGCATTCGATGCCGGGAGACGAGTAAAACTCCTGCGTTACAACGCCCAACCGCCTGATCACGCGGTGCTTCTTCCCCTATGGCAATCTGATTATCTGAAATGCGCCCTGTGCTGGGTTTATTGAATTCTATGGCATCGGTCAACCCCGATAAGGTTGTTGACCACTGCCTTTGCTCATGCGATAATCTCGCCGGAGGTTGCCGATGCCGGGCACAGTCCTGATAACCGGGGGGGCCGGTTTTCTCGGTTCCCATCTGTCCGAACGTTTTCTGGGGGGTAACTGGCGGGTCATCGTTGTTGACAACCTGCTGACCGGTTCAGTGGACAACATAGCCGCTCTGATCGGACAAGAGAGATTTTCCTTCATCAAATACGACGTCACCCGCTACCTTTATTTCCAGGAAGAAATCGACCTCATTCTGCACTTCGCCTGCCCGGCTTCACCGGTCGATTACGCCATGCACCCGATTCACACCATGAAAGTCGATTCACTGGGCACGCTTAACAGCCTGGGCCTGGCCAAAGCCAAGCAGGCCCGCTACCTGTTCGCATCAACATCGGAAGTCTACGGCTCACCCCTGGTTCATCCGCAACCCGAATCGTACTGGGGACACGTGAATCCACTGGGAGTCCGGTCGGTTTACGATGAGGCCAAGCGCTTTTCCGAATCGATGTGCATGGCCTATTACCGTGAACATGGCCTGGACGTACGCATCGCCAGGATATTCAACACTTACGGTACCAGGATGAAAGCCGATGACGGCCGGGTAATACCCAACTTCATCAACCAGGCCCTGGCCGGCAAACCACTGACCATTTTCGGAGACGGCACCCAGAGCAGGAGTTTCTGTCACGTCGATGACCTGGTGGACGGAATCATTGAGCTGGCAACCAGGGAAAACCTGGCCGGACAAGTCTTCAACCTGGGCAATCCCGAAGAAGTTTCCATGCTGGAACTGGCCCGTCTGACCATCGAATTGAGTGGATCATCATCCCATATTTCCTTTAAATCCCTGCCCGGAGATGACCCGCCCAGGAGATGCCCGGACATCACCCGGGCCGCCCAATTGCTTGGATTCAAACCTAAAATCAGCCTCGAAAAAGGTTTGGACTCGTTAATCTCCTGGTTCAGGGAGCGGCAATCGTGATCCGCTACGTTTTCGGCCCGGTGCCGTCAAGACGTCTTGGCATATCGCTGGGCATTGACATAACTCCCTTTAAAACATGTTCACTCGATTGTATTTACTGTGAATGCGGTCAAACCACGGAACTCACGACCGAGCGCTCGATTTTTGTGCCGGCCGACCTGGTGCTGGCTGAAATCAGAAAAACCATGGCCGCACTGAAGAGAGTCGATTTCCTGACTTTTTCCGGTTCAGGAGAACCGACCCTGCACCTGGAAATCGGCCGCATGATCAGTACATTGAAGGCTGAATTCCCTTTCCCGGTGGCCGTGCTGACCAACGGCACCCTGTTTTCCGACCCGGAAGTAAGACGCCAGTTGGCCGAGGCGGACCTGATCCTCCCTTCGCTGGATGCTGTCTCCGAAAAGGCTTTCAAGGCCATAAACAGGCCGCACCGGTCTTTGCAGCCCCGGGAGATGGTGAACGGCCTGGCAGCCCTGCGCCGGGAATGCCGGGCCGCCATCTGGCTGGAAGTCTTCATTGTTAAAGGTATCAACGACAATGACCGGGAACTCGACCTGCTCGCTGAAGCCATCACTCAAATCAAGCCCGACCGGGTGCAGTTGAACTCACTGGACCGGCCGCCGGCGGTAAGAGGCACCGCAGCACCCTCCATGGCCGAGCTTGAACGAATCAGGCAACGCTGGTCGTCCTTGCCGACGGAGGTGGAAATAATCAAGCGAGTCAGGTCCCGCGATGACGTGAACGCTTACAGCCTTAACCTGGAAAACAGCCTGCTGAATACACTGCGCCGCCGGCCGCTGACTCTGGCCGACCTGGCCCGGCTGACCTCGATGCATCAGCTGGAAATACGAAAGTACCTGGATTTGCTTGAGCAGGACGGGCTGGTTTATCCTGAGATCAGCGAAGACAAGATCTTTTTCAGAGCTCGCGACCGGGCCGCCGAGTAAACCGGCCGCTCCCGTTCACCTGCCGGCCAGGGTGATCTGCGGCAAAGAACCGAATTCACCGGCGGAATAAAGACGAAATCCCTTGACCCTGCTGTTGACTACGGCAACGTTGTCACTGTACCAGAGAGAAAGGTAGGGAAAATCACGGTACACTATTTCCTGCAGCCGGTGATACAATTCAAGCCTGACCTGATGGTCGTATGTAACCGCGGCCTGTTCGCCGAGCAGATCCACTTCGGGATTCCTGTAAAAGCCTCGATTGGCGCCATGCGGCGGGACTTTCCGGCTGTGAAACACGTACTGGAATATATCTGGATCGGAAACCCCCACCCAGGCCAGGTAATAAACCTGGAAATTCCCATCCCGTATTTCCGCGTAGAACGACGAAAAATCGCGGATGGCGAGTTTCAGATCCACGTTGATTCGGCGCCATTGCTCCTGGAAGGCCAGGGCCAGTTTCCGGCCCAGCCCGGAATGAGAACATTTCATAGTCAGCCGCAGTGGGTTTCCTTCGTGGAAACCTGCCTGGCTGAGCAGTTCGCGACTGAGTTGGGGATCGTATTCACGCAGGGGCATTTCGCGGAAAAACCTGTTGGCCGGCGGTAAAACCGTTTCCGCCCGACGGGCATAGCCATGGTAGAGATGCCTGATGATCGCTTCCCGGTCAATTCCCAGGGCCAGGGCCCGCCTGACTTCAAGCTTCTGCAGCTGGGGGTCGCGCAGGTTAAGCCCCAGGTAATGATAGATGGAACCGGAGCGGGACAGGACCTTTAAAAACGGTTTTTCAGCCAGCAGGGCCAGGTTGTCAAGCGGAATGTCGTTGACCACCAGGTCTACGCTCTGGCGCTGTAATTCGAGCGAACGGGAAACCGGATCCGGCAACACCTTGATGAGCAGGTTTGAGAAATTGTTGATATTGGCCTGGTTTTCGTAAAAAGGAGCGAAACGATACAGGTTGCCCCGAATGCCGAGATAACGGTAGGGACCGCTGCCGACCGGATTCAGATTGAAATCGTCCGGACTGTTTTCCGGAACAATGCCGATGGTCAGGTTGTCAATAAATGAAGCCTGAGGCTCCGCCAGGGTAATCATGATTTCCAGATCGCCCCTTACTTCCAGGTCTCGGATGAGCTGAAAAGCTGATTTGCGGAATGAACGAAAATCATCCCTGAGCAGTGAAGCGAAAGTATACCTGACGTCAGCCGCCGTCAAAGTGCGACCGTCATGAAAAACCACTCCCGGCTTCAGTCTGATAACGATTCTCCGGCCGTCGATTATCTCGTGATCAAGAGCCAGGTCGGGCACCAGGTTGCCGTCTTCATCCTTGCGGAACAGTCCGTTGAAAAGGAGCTGGTGGATTTTCTGGGAAGCTATGTCGGTACCCACCCTGGGGTCAAGGTTCTGGGGGTGATTGTCGATGGCCAGCACCAGGCTGTCCCCTCCATCTTCCGCTGCCCGGCAGCCGAAAATGACCAGGACAATAAGCAGGACCAGGACGGCTGCTTTCACTTAACCTGCTCCCTGAGTTTTTCCAGCAGTATTTCCCGGGCCCGGGCGAAAAAAGCCCGGTATTCCGGACTGCGAAAATCGGGATAAGTCCAGTCCAGCAATTGGTAAGCCCGGTCCCGGTAAATGTATTCGAGATGGGCGTAAATTCCATCCTGCAACGGTACCCGATGGGCGAAGTTCTTGGTCGTGGCGATTACCAGGCTGGCCTGGGAAATGTAACCGGGATCGATATTGACCCGGCGCCGGCCCGATTCGGCCAGCAGTTCTTCGAGCCGATTTCCCGTATGCTTGGCCGCGGCCAGACAAGCCGGCGACACGAGCTTGGAAAACACCACGAATCTTCTCTGCAACGGCCAACCCATCTCGCCGGCGTAATAAGTGGTGGAAGAAAAAGACATGGACGGCGATTCCAGTGACAGATGTGAAAAAGCTTTCTCCAATTCCTCCCTGGCCCGTTCGTAGCAGCAGTCTTCCCGGTAAATCAGGCCGCAAAACGGCAAAACCGGGGGAAACTCTTTTACTGCTCCCAAATCACTCCCCGGAGCCCGGCATCAGCTCCGCCGTTCAAAAAAAAACAGGCGGCGGTTGATAAAGGCGGCTATGCGGCTGCCGTCCGGGGCTGGCTGGTTCAAGACAGTTTCCGTTGAAACCCCGTGCGTTTTCAGGTTCATCTGGTCGTCAAGCAGCAGCAATTCCCCCATGGTGGTACTCAGAAGCGGCCGTCCGTCCAGGTTTAAACCCAGCACCAGGTTGAGATCACGGCGGGAATCGATTTTCTTCTGCTGAAAGGGTTCAAGAAAAGCTATTTCCAGTATGGATTCGGAAACCACTCCCTTCTGACCGCGCTCACAGACGGCATAGATAATCCTTTCATCCGGATCAAAGGCGACCGATCTGACCGAGCCGGCTATTTTACGGTAAACCAGGGAAGAATAATTGAAAACTATGATTTCCCTTTGATCGTCCCTGGTCAGCAGTACGATTTCCTGGCGGTCGGGATCGAGATGAACGACTTCAACCTCGGAAAAGCGGTTGCGCCCCAGGAACATAGTGGCATCGACATTGAAAGCTCGGTTGTCTTTTTTCTGATAGACAATGGCCTGAAAAGCATTTTTGAGATCGGCCAGGTACAGTATCAACGATCCGTGATCATCACTGAAAAAAGTGCGCACGACCTCGGTTGAAGTTACATCCAGTCCCTCGCCTTTTTCAACCAGTTTTCTGATCTGGCTGTGAGCTTTTTGCGCATCCAGAAGCAAGGAGAATCTTTTTATCTCCGGGATCGGGAGGTTGAGTTTGGCATCCAGGCTTTTTATTTCCTGGAAAGCCTTGGTTCGAGCCTGGAAGGAAAAAGCGGGCAGGGGCAAAGCGGGAAAAAGCGGAGCTCTGCGGTTAGGCGGCAGAACCGTGGCAAAAGGAGATTCAAAGGCGGCGTCAGCCAGTCTCCGGTCGACCAGGTAATAGGTGTCACGGCCCTGACTGTAAGCCGCCAGCATAGATGGAGCATTCAGAGCGTATCCGACCAGCGGCTGTAATTGCCAGCCCGCGGCCTGGACCAGTTGATAAAGGTAAACCCGGTTGGTTCCGGGAGCGGTTGAAGTCAACAGCGCTTTTGTTGCGTTTGGAAAGGTGTGCAGGTCCACGGCCGTCCCCTGGTATTCCATGGAGCGCAGCAGTTTGAGGTTTACAGGATCGATCAAATGCAGTTTTTCCCTGTCTCCGCTTTTTTCCAGCCCGACCACCAGCAGCAGGGAATCACTCAGCCAGGCCATCTGGTTCACCCGGAAAAAAGGCAGCGCCGGCGGCACCCTCAATTCATCAAAACCGGGAAAGTTTTGTCTCAATTGATTCTCCGGAAACCCGGCGATCGCGGCCCGCAAAACCCAGGGCTGGTATTCGCTTTTTTTCCGCATTGATTGGAAAAGTGCCTGCAGGTAGTTCAGCCTGGAATTCCAGGGCAATTGCAGGAACAACTCCTGGAGATGCTGCTCGGCACGGCGGTCTTTAAGGCGCACGTACAGTTCAGTCAAGCTCAGCATATGCTCAGGGTGATAGGTTTTAAAACTCAGTTTTTCAAGTACGGAGCGCGCCTTGCGCAGTTCATCCTGCAGCAGCAGCATCCTGCCCCTGAGCAGAAGCGCTTCCTGGTCCGTCGGCACAACCGTCAGCACGGCATCGATGTGCCGGGCGCTTTCGTTGAAGCGGTTCAGGACGAGCATTGACCTGGCCGCCGCCAGGTTGAAGGCGACATGGCCAGGCTGGGCTTCGGCTTCGCCGCGAATGGCCTCCAGGGCTTTTTCATGCTCTTCCATTTCCTGGTAAAGCCGATGCAGGAAGAGTTTTATTTCAGGCAGTTTCGTATAACCCAGCGCCAGGTTCAGGTTTTTTTCCGCGGCCGGAAAGTTTTCTTCCTGCAGGTAATGAAAACCGAGACAGAGATATGCCGGCGCATAACGGGAATTCAATCTCAGGGCGCGGTGCAGATTCTCAACGGCCAGGGGATCCCTGATGTCCGACATTGCCAGGTTGAAGCCGATCAGGGCCTCCAGGGAACGCGGATTGGTGGCCAGCACATCGCGGAAAATCTTGGTCGATTCCCACTTGTCATTGGCCAGCAGGCGCCTGAATCCGGATTCCAGGGCAGGCTGTCGCTTGCCCTGGTAGTAACTCCGAAATCCGGCAGCCGCTTTTTCCAGGTCGCCAAGCAGGTAGTAAGCAAGGCCGCGCTCAAACGACTGCTGATCGGCCAGGACCAATCCGCCCAGGCAAAGGAATACCAGGGCGAAAACGAGTTGTTTTCGTTTTTCCTGCATATTTCGTTTATTATGCTTCATCTGATAATGATAGGGAAAAGCGGCTCTTTTTGCAAGCAGCGGCAGGCAAGGGCGCTTTTTCACGATCAGCGGCGCTTGGAGCCAATGATTCTCCGGGTTGAAAACCGAGCGCGGCCTGCCATTTTTTTTCTTTTTCCGGCCGCGGAATATCGACCGCGCTTATTTCATCCAGGGCGGCGGCCGAAAGGAGCAGGGATACTTCTTTTTCACTGCAGCGGGTCCGCCGCATGAAATCCATCAGGTCGGAAAAACCGTTCCTCCTGGTCTCGATGATCCGACGGGCCGTTTTTTGCCCCACCCCCCTGATGAAACAAAGCCCGGTGCGCAAGGCCCCGGACTCGACCTGAAACCAGGCCTGGCTGCGGCATACGTCCGGAGGCAACACCTGCAATCCCCAGCGACGAGCTTCTTCGATGTATACAGGCAAGGGATAGTATCCTCCGCCGGCATTGAAAAGGCGGCAGAAAAAAGTCAATGGATCGTTGCTCTTCAGCCAGGCCGAGAGATAAGCGGAATAAGCCAGGGCGACGCTGTGGGCCTGGCAGAAAGCGTACAGGGAGAAATCGGCGGCCAGCCGCCAGAACAGCTGCAGTTCATCTGCGCGCCAGCCGCGGGCCAGGCCTGCTTTCAGGTAATCTCCGGCCAAGGCCGGCGAGGCGCCGCGCCTGAGCCGGCGCCTGGTTTCTTCGCATTGCTCCAGGCTCCAGCCGCTGGTTTCATGCAACAGCAGGGACACCTGTTCTTCGTAAAGCAGGGTCCCCCTGGTGTGCGGGAAAAGACGACCCAGCAGAGGATGAGCCGGGCTTCTTCGCTCCAGGTAAGCTTTTTTCATGCCCGCCCGGGCCGGGCCTGGTCGGATCACGGCCAGGCAGGCCGCCAGGTCAACCAGGTCAGCCGGGCGTGCGGCCAGCAGGTTTTCCCTGGCCAGAGGGCTTTCCAGTTGGAAACAACCGACGGTGGCCGCGTCTCTTATGTTCCGCCAGGTTGTTTCATGCCCTTGCCGGGGTTTACCGTGCAAGGCCTGTTGGGCGATAACGCTGAACCCTCTCAGAGAAAGCAGATCTATCTTGAACAGGCGCATTCTTTCCACGGTCCGGCGATCCCAGACAGTCTGGCAGAATCCTTCAGGGGCGTTGTCAAGCGGAAAATCCCGGTTTGCCGATCCGGGGGTGAAAATCACTCCGCCGACGTGCAGGGAAAGTTCACGAAAAACTCCATCAAGCCGGGCGGCGGCCCGCAGTATTTCAGCCGGAGCACAGTTCGATGCTTCCAGCAGATCGGCGGGCCTGGAAAACATCGGCACTTTTTTGGCCAGGTCCTGGGCCTCGGCGGCGCTGTAGCCGAATACCCGGGCCGTGTCGTAAAGAGCTGAACGGCCGCCGAAAAACTTGTGGCTGGAGATGAAGGCGGTCCGCCCCCGGTAGCGGTCGGCCACCCATGCCAGCACCTCTTCACGGCGCCCGGCCTCGATGTCGATGTCTATGTCGGGCAAATCGCCGCGCAGACTGCTCAGAAATCGCTCGGACATCAGCCCGTGGCGCAAAGGATTGCAGCGGGAAAGCCCCAGCAGGTGGAGTACAAAAGAAGCGGCCGATGAGCCGCGCAGGTTGAAGTAAATATCAGCCGAGCGGCAAAAGGATGCCAGGTCGGCGGCGATCAGGAAAGCGTGAGCGGCCGCCAGGCCGTTTATGACCTGAAGTTCGCGGGCCGCCCTGCTTCTCTCGGCTTCGCCGGCCCGGCACTGGTTCAGTTTTTGCCCTACCAGGGCGATCAGTTCCTGTTCACCGGCATTCCGGCCCTGTGTTCCCGGATTGAACGAAAAATGCAGGCTGCGGGCCAGGCGCAGGGTGTTTTCCAGTGCTTCCCGGCCGGCCCTGCCCCAGCGCCGAACAACGGCCGAGGCGGGGATCGGCCCTTCGAAGCTCAGTTCCATTCGGGCCGCTTCCGGCCAGGGCAGGTGCCGGAATACAGAGCAAATCACCCGGTACCTGGAGCTGTCTCCCTGCCAGCACCAGGGATTGGCCCAGACCAGCGGCAGTTCAAGGTTTTGAGCGGCAGTCACCAGCCAGCGCCGGGAATTCCAGGTCAGGCCCAGATACAGTCGCCCCGGGGCCACCCGGGCCCGGAGCCGGTCAATGAAATCGTAATCCTGCAGGGCCGGCAGGAAAACCACCGTGCAGTCATGCAAGTCATCCGGCGCCAGGCCGTTGTGTAATTCCAGCAAGACGGGCAGGCCCTGGTCGCGGCAGGGAAACACCAGCATTTCCCCCTGCCTGCCCGCGCTGACTTCCAGCCCGGGCATGAAATCCAGGCCGTGCTTTTCGGCCTCCTCCCTGAAGTATTCCCAGGCCAGCAAGCTTTCAGGGTCACAGACCGGCAATCGGGAAAGACCTTGACGATGCAGGTAAAGAGCCAGTTCAGCCGGCACGGTCGCTCCCCGGCCGCGGGAAAAAACCGAGCGTACCCGCAGGGGCAGGTAATTCATTTGGTCAGTGAAGCGGTTTTCAGAACCAGGCTTTCGCGCTCCCGGGCATAAAGCTTGCCCAGCAGCATTTCCCGGCCGCTGCAGATGGCCGTGCCGCCGAATTTTTCCCGGACCCGGCCGATGCCTCCGCTCAAGTCTTCATCTTTGCCTGAGAAAATCGGCAACAGGTTGGGATCTGTTTGCAGATCATCGACCTTGACTCCGACCAGACGCAGGGGCAGGCGCCGTTTTTGCCGCAGGGCCCGACAAAGTCGGGTCGCCGTGCGGCGCAGCAGAAAACAGGAACGGGTCGGATAAGGCAGTGAACAGCGGCTGGTGTGGGTGGAAAAATCACTGAAACGCAGCTTGACCTCGAGCCGGCCGGCGTAGATGCCTTCCCTCAGCAGGTGCATGGCCAGGCGGTCACTCAGGTAGGCCAGGTGAGCTTCTATCATCTCCTGGTCGGCTATGTCATCGGGAAAAGTGGTTTCGCGGCTGGCACTGGCCGCCGGCCTGACCGCCCGGCAACTGTCCGGAGGACCGCAGGGCGCGCCGATAAAGCGCTTCCAGAGAAGCGGGTGCCGGCGGCGAAGTTCACCGCCCCGGGCAACTCCCAGCCCCTGCAGGATCGCCAGGGTATGCGGTCCGATGCCGGGGATTTTTTCCAGGCTGACCTGGTCCAGCCATTCCCGTTCATCATGCAGTCGGAAGAGGCCGCCGGGCTTGGCCGCCTCCGTGGCCAGCTTGGCCCCCAGCCGGGAATAGGCCAGGCCGGCGGAAACAGTGAGGCCGATCTCCTGCTGTACGCTTTCCTTGATCTCCTGGGCCAACTGGTAAACCGAGGGCGCCAGGTAAGCCGAGCCGGACAAGTCGAGATAGGCCTCGTCTATCGACATCTCTTCCACCCGGGGCGAAAAGCGATGCAGGCAGTTGAAGAAGCTCCGGGAAACCTGGCTGTAGAGGCTGTGGCGCCCGCGCCGGAAAACGGCCTGCGGACAGCGCTGGGCTGCAATGCGCAGGGCCATGCCGGAATGAACACCGTAGGCGCGGGCTTCGTATGAAGCCGCGCATACCACTCCCCTTTCTTCGGCCAGCCCGCCGACCACCAGGGGCAATCCCCGCAGGCGCGGATCCATGAGTACCTCAACGGAGGCAAAAAAAGCGTCTATGTCGATGTGCATGAAAAAGGGTGCCTTCATCGGTATTTTCTCAATACACCGATCACCTTGCCCACCAGTTGAAAGGGGGCGTTGATCGCCTGGTAGGCGGGATTTTCCGGCACCAGGCAAAAACCGTTATCACAGCTCTTGAGTCTTTTCAGGGTTATGGCGCCGTCTTCCTCAAGCCAGGCCACCACCATGTCGCCGTTCTGCGCCTGGCGGCAAAGCTTGATCACCACCAGGTCATCCTCCTGGATGTAGGCGTCGCTCATGCTCTCGCCGCGCACCCTGAAAGCCACCACCTCCGCCCCCTTTTCCGCCATCCAGGCAGGAATTTCCACTTCTTCGCCGAGAGCGCTGAACATTTCCAAAGGTGAACCGGCCGGCACCATGCCGACCAGCGGCACTCCATCGTCGCTTTCCGCCAGCCGCCAAGAGCGCCCCCGGCGCTGTACCAGGCCGGCATCAGCCAGGCGGCACAGGTAACCATGAGCCGTAGCCGGTGAACGCAGGCCGGCGGCGGCGGCCACTTCCCTGACCGTAGGCAGGCGGCCGTTTTCAGCCGTCCAGGCCCTTATTTTGCTCAACACGAGTTGTTGCCTGGCCGTTATCTTTGTTCGCATTTTGTTCGCACCGGCTAAAATATAACACCAGTTCCCCCTGTTGTCAACAAGCCTGGAAAATCAGCCGGATGTCTGGTCGTGGTCCAGTACGCGGCGCACCGCGCTGGTCAGCTTTTCCATGTTGTAGGGTTTTTGAATGAACCCCAGTACACCCCTGGCTATTAATTTCTGCACGGTTTCATCTTCCTGGTAACCTGAAGAAATCAGCACCTTGACTCCCGGATCAATCCGCTGCAGGCGCTCAAAAGTTTCCGCTCCGCCCAGGCCGGGCATGATCAGGTCAAGAATGATCATGTCAATTTCCCGGCGGCGGCCGGCATAGAGTTCCAGCCCGGCAAGGGGATCGGCGCTGGCGATGGTCCGGTAGCCGTTGAGCTGAAGCATTTCCTGGACCATTTCCCGGATATCGTCCTCGTCATCGATGATCAGGATGGTCTCCCTCCCCCTGGCTAATTCCTCGTGTTCTTCAACCGCGGGGGTCAACTCGGCGGGCGCGCCGGAACCGGCCGGCAGTAAAACCGTAAAAGTCGACCCCCGGCCCTGGTCGCTTTCCACTTGGATGAATCCACCGTGATTTTTCACCACTCCGTATACCATGGCCAACCCCAGGCCGGTACCCTTATCCTGTCCCTTGGTTGTGAAAAATGGATCGAATATGCGTTCGAGCAGTTCGGCGGGAATGCCGCTGCCGCTGTCTATAACTGACATGGCCGCGAACAGCCCGGCTTTCACCTGGTTTTTTTCAGCCTGTTGGGCATCCACCTGCTGTGAGCAGGTGCGAATGGTGATATGGCCGCTGTCGGGGATGGCATCCCTGGAATTGACGCAGAGGTTGAGGATGACCTGTTGAATCTGGTTGAAGTCGGCTTCGACCACCGGCAGATCCGGGCTCAGATCAAGGTGCAGGGCGATCGACTTGCCGAAGGTGGGTTGAACTATACCCTTGATGCCCTCTATCACTGTGTTCAGGTCAAGCGGCTTGATGTCGTACTGGCCGCCTCGTGCAAAAGCCAGCAGTTGCCCGGTCAGGTCAGAAGCCCGGCAGGCGTTTCTTTCAATGGCTTCGAGCTGAGACCGGCTCTGATCGTCCAAACCGGCGGTTCTTTTCAATATGGAGGCGTAACCGACGATGGAGCCGAGTATGTTGTTGAAATCGTGGGCCAGACCGCCGGCCAGCAGACCCAGTGATTCGAGTTTCTGAGCCTGCATCACCCGGCTTTCAAGTTCCCTTTTTTCAGTTATGTCTCTGATGATGCCGCGAAAACCGACTATCATCCCCTGGTCGTCCTTTTCCGGGCCGGCGGTTAAAAGTACGTGAACCGGGGTGCCGTCTCGCCGGCGCAAACTCAGGCCGTAATCCTGAACACCGTTCGAAACCAGGAGTTCATCCAGCAGTTTGAGCCGGTCGGCACTTGATAAGAACAAGTCCGAATCCTGGTCAAGCGCGGCGAACTCGAGGTTGTCACGACAGGAAAACATCCTCAGGCCGGCCGGGTTCAATTCACGGAAGCGGGCCTCCCGGTCGATAAAACAAATACCGTCAAGGGATTCCTCGAACAGGGTACGGAACTTTTTTTCGGAAATCCGCAGGGTTTCCCGGGCGTTCAACTGGTTGATGGCCGCGGCAATGTGCTGGGAAACGAAAGTCAGCAAAGATCTGTCCCGTTCGTTCAATCTTTTATTCCGATCGTAACTCTGGACTACCAGTACTCCGAAAGCACCTCCCTCGTTCTGCAGGGGGATGCCAAGCCAATCGACCGAGGGTGTCCCGATCAGCTCTATTTCACCTGCTTTCTCAAGTTCCAGTATCCTTTTTTCATCGCAAAGCACCGATTTGCCCTTGCGCAAAACGTATTCAGTCATTCCTTTTCCCAGTGACTCGGGAGCTTCGGGAGGCAGGTCGAATTCATCGACGTAATAGGGAAAAGTCAACTGGTTTTTTTCTTTATCGAGCAAGGCGATGTAAAAATTGCGGGCGTAAACCCATTCACTTACAATGCCATGCACGGCCTGGTAAAAAGCCGGCAGGTCAAGTGCCTGGCTGGCCTCGTCGGCGATGCGGAACAGGGCCGACTGCAGGGCCTCCGATTGCTGGCGTTCTCCTATCTCCAGCAGCAGGCGCTGATTTGTCTCCTCCAGTTCCCGGGTGCGTTGGTTGACCTGATCTTCGAGATGCCGACGATAGGCCCGCAGTTCTTTTTCACGGTGCTGTCTTTCCATGATCGCGGCCAGGCTGTCTCCCACCAGTTGAAGCAGCTGGAGGTCGCTTTCGCTGTAAGCCCGGTTCAGCTCGTAACTCTGTACGGCCAGGACTCCGATCACTCCTTCCGGTGTCCGCAGGGGAATGCCCAGCCAGCAGGGGGAGGGAGTGCCGACCAGCTCGACTTCACCGGCGTCCATCAGGCGCTGGTGTTCCGGCTCATCTACCAGCATGGCCCGGCCGCAGCGGCGAACGTAATCGGTGAGGCTCTTTTTCAGTTCTTCAGGACGGTGCCGGCGAACCTGGTCCTTTTCATCGACATGATAAGGAAACTCATAACGCTCCGCCCTGGGATCATACAAGGCAACGTAGAGGTTATGCACTTCGATGAGTTGTGCAAGCCGGCTATGCACCCGGCCGATGACCTCGCTGAGGTCAACTGCATCCGCCATGGAGTACAGCATTTCTATCAGGCTTTTCTGGAATTCTCCATACCGGGTTAATTCTTCTATCCTGTGCTGCAGTCCGGCGGTTTCCGACTGCTTGGTTTCCATCGACTGTTCAGTTCCTTTTTTCATCGGGTTTTCAACCAGGCGGGCCCAGCCGGGCATTTAACTGTTATCAAGCATTGCCTGGCCATGTTTCTGTTCCTGAATTGACGATGATAACACATTCAACCGGAAAAACAAGCTTAAAAAGCGCATCCGCGCCGGCCGCCGGAATCAGGTGACGACACCCGGCCTGGAAATCGTTTCCAGGTCTTCCCCGGCCTCCAGTAATTCCTGCAGTCGGCTGACGGTCAGGAACACTTCGTGGAAGCTGTTGTAAAGAGGTGACGGAGCCAGGCGGAGCAGGTCAGGTTGCCTGAAATCGGCGGTTACGCCTCTTTTTTTGAGCGCGGCGCATACGTTCCAGGTTCTCTCTCCGAAACTCAGGGCCAGATGCCCGCCGCGGCTCTGTTCAGGACAGGGGGTTTTCACGGAAAATCCCCGTTCCGGGGGACATTCGACCTTATCAAGCAGTTCACGCATAAAGGATGTCAGGCTCAGGGATTTTCGCCTGATTTCGCCTATTCCGGCCTGTTTGATCATTTTCAGTGAAGCGGCCAGGGGGGCCGCGGACATGATGGCCGGCGAGGATATCTGCCAACCCCCAGCAACCTCGGCCGGGGTGAAAACCGGTTCCATGGCGAACATGGAGTCTTTCCGGGAACCGAACCATCCGGCAAGCAGGGGTTCACTGCGAAAATGGCGTCGGTTGAGATAGAGGAGAGCCGGAGCTCCGGGACCGCCGTTCAGGTACTTGTAACTGCAGAAAACCGCGAAATCAACGCCCCAGGCCGACAAACGATGAGGTATTACTCCAGCCGAGTGACTGCAGTCGAAACCGATCGGGATACCGCGCTCGTTGGCCGCCGCGGCCAGGCGGGGCATGTCCAGGAGCTGGCCGCCGCGGTACAGGACACTGGGCAGGAAGATCAGGGCTACGTCAGAACCCATGGCCGCTATGATTTCGTCTTCTGAAATTTGTTCATCCCGCCCCTGGATGAGCAGCAATTCCCGTTCAGGATCGAGTCCGCGTAGTTTAATCTGGCCGGCCAGGGCGTAGAGATCGGAAGGAAAAGCCAGGCTCTCGCTCAGAATACGGCTGCGGCCTGGTCTCGGCTGGTAAAAGGAGGCCAGCAGGGCATGAATGTTGATCGTGGTCGAAGCGGTCATAACCAGTTCTTCCGGTTCAGCCCCGACCAGTTCGGAGGCGGCGGCTCCTGTTTCTTCGGCCAGGCTGATCCAGGGATGGGGCGCCCGCGACCAGCCGTCGATGGCCAGGCTTTTCCATTCTTCGAGCGTTTGCTGCAGGTTTTCCCCGGCCTCCCGGCTGAGCAGGCCCAGAGAATTGCCGACCAGGTAAATTCCGCCGGGCGGATGAAAAAAATGTTCTTTGTATGAGGCCAGGGGATCAGCAGCATCAAGGCTCAGGGCCGATGCCTCGCCTTTCAATGCCCGGGTGTTAAATCCTGTTGTTTTTCCCATCTGAGCCCTCTGGCAATTCTCTTTCAGGAATTGTTTTTTGTCAAGCCGCTCCGCAGGTTTCGAGATATACTCAAAAAGTCATTCAGCGATCCAGGGCCAGGCGGAAACCGAGCCGCGGATGACGCAGCTCCGGGTAATCGTCCCGGCGCAAAGAAGCCCTGATATCAGCAGAATCAAAGTACCAACTGCCGCCCCGGTTGACCCGGCGGAAACCGATGCCCGGTCCGGGCGGATCCTGACCCGGCGCCCGGCCATAGTAATCCTCGGCATACCAGTCCGAGCACCATTCCCAGACATTGCCCAGCATGTCATGCAGGCCGAAGGCATTGGCCGCCTTAAGTCCGACCGGGTGGACCGAACCGCCGGAATTGCCCCCGTACCAGGCGATTTCGTTCAGGTCGCCATAACGGTCTTCCAGGCTGCCGGCCCGGCAGGCGTATTCCCATTCCGCCTCGGTGGGCAGGCGGTATTTTCGGCCCGTGAGGGCATTCAGACGAAGCAGGAATTCCTGGACGTCTTCCCAGCTGACACTGTCCACCGGGTACTGATCGCCCAAGCTGTGACGTGACGGGTTGGCGCCCATTACCTGCCGCCACAAACCCTGGGTGACCTCGGTGCGGCCCATAAAAAATGCGGAAATCTTCACCCGGCGGGCCGGTCTTTCATCGTACCAGCCCCGGTCGGACCCCATGATAAAGGAGCCGGCCGGAATTTCAACCAGGTCTGTTTCAATTTCCTGCGCTGAGAGAGGAATCAGCAGAACGGCCCATAGTAATGCCGGCAAAACTGTCATATTCATTTTCATCTTAATCCCGGTTTTTTTGAAAGCATGAATGAATTCTACACCAAGCTGAACCAGGGGGCAAACCAGCTTAAAACAGTTCGTGGTGCTTCTCTTTTAAGACCGTCGGTGGTATAATGCGACTTCGAATTCAAGCTCATCCCCCGGAAATCACGATGAAAGTTTTCTATACAATAGCCTTGCTGGTGATATCAAATGTCTTCATGACCCTGGCCTGGTACGGACATCTGAAATTCAAGGACTGGAACTGGTTCCCCAGGGCCGGCCTGCTGGCGGTCATCCTGATCAGCTGGAGCCTGGCTTTTTTCGAATACATGTTCCAGGTTCCGGCCAATCGACTGGGTTACCAGGGCCACGGGGGCCCCTTTTCCCTGGTTGAGCTGAAAGTCCTCCAGGAAGCCATCACCCTGTTGGTTTTTTCCCTGCTGAGCATGCTGCTGTTCCGCGGGGAGGTTTTACGTCCCAGGCACTTACTGGCCTTCGCCTGCCTGGTCCTGGCGGTTTATTTCACTTTCAGGAAGTAGTTTTCTTTATTCGGCCACAGCCAGGCGAAAATCCTGCAGGCCGGATTCAATTCGTCCGACCAGATCTGCAACAACTGCCGGGTCTCTACGCTCACAGGCCTTTTCAACCTCCAACGCCAGTTTCCTGATCCGCTCAGCCCCGACGTTGGCGGCCGAGCCCTTGATCGAATGAGCCCGGTCGGCCGCGCCCGCCCAGTCGCCGGCCTGTACCGCAACCAGCAGATCCCCTGTTTGTCCGGGCAGTTGTTCGACAAAAACTTCCAGGATGTAATCAGCGATTCCCCGGTCGCCGGCCAGCCTTTCGAGAAAAGCTTCCCGATCGTAAACCGGAATTTCATTCTCCATCCATCACCTCCCCCTGTTCATCCCGGGCAAAGGTTTCCGGGAGCGGCAGTTCAAACCAGAAAACACTGCCCCGACCGAGCTCGCTTTCCAGGCCGATACGACCGCCATGCGCCTCCACGGCCATCTTGCAGAAGGCCAGCCCCAGTCCGGCCGAATGTCCCCGGACTGATCTGGCCGAAGCCAGTTGGGCGAACTTATCAAAGATGTGCTCGTGGAATTCTTTCGGGATTCCGGGACCGTTGTCGCTCACTGAAACCCTGACCTTTCCTTTCCCGGCCGCAGCTTCAATGAATATCCGGCCGTCTTTTTCAGAAGTGAATTTCAGGCTGTTGCCCAGTATGTTTTGTATTATCCTTTCCACTATCTGGGCATCGCATTTTACAGTCAATGGTCTCTTCAGGAAGGTGAACTCAAGCTGTCGCCCTTTCTTCAAAGGACTGATCTTCTCCAGTATGCCGTCGATCAGGTCCGTGATATCCACTGCACTCAATCTCAAGGTCATTTCACCGCTTTCCATTCGGCTGACATCGAGCAGGGAAGCCGTCATCAGCAGAACCGCGTCAAGTGAATCCAGGGCCTTGCGTATATAATAGTGAGCCTTTTCTTCCCGTCCGGGGGCCAGGGCCAGTTGCAGGAAACCGCTGGCCGAAGTCAGGGGGGTGTTCATATCGTGCACCACCATGTGCACCAGGCTGTCACGTATTTTCTCGGCGGCCTGCAGGCTTTGATAAGCATCGTGAAGTTTCCTTTTCTGGCGTTGCAGTTCAATGTGGGCGGCGATCCTGGCCCTGACCTCGGCGAAGTTGAAAGGCTTGGTCACGTAATCCACCGCGCCCAGGGAGAAGGCCTTGACTTTTTCCATCGAGTCGCTTACGGCACTGATGAAGATAACCGGGATTTCCTGAAAACGATTGTCCTTTTTGAGCCAGGCGCAGATTTCATAGCCGTTCATGCCGGGCATGTTGATGTCGAGCAGAATCAGTTCCGGTTTTGTTTCTTCAAGAGCACGCAGGGCCATTTCCCCGGAAGGAAAAGAAAGCACGCGGTGTCCCTGGCTGGAAAGCATGTTTTCCAGCAGGCCGAGGTTGGCTGGATTATCATCAACCGCCATAATAGTAGCTTTTTCCATTCAATCCTCTTCGTTTGTTAATATGGATACAATCTCGGAATAGTTGTAATTCCCGGCAAGTTCCAGCAGATGACCGACCAGTAAAGGGAAGTCATCGGTCAGGTTTTCCAACCGGGTCCGGAAAACCTGCATATCACCCATTTTGATCGCCTTCAGCAAAGAACTGCGCACTGTATCCGGGACCCGACTGATGTTTTTTTTCAGGGCCGCCTGAACGTTTGCCGTTTTAACCGGAGATTTTTCCGGATCATCGTAAATGAAATTCAAATTCAGATGCCTGCCCAGTTCCTTAAAAAGATCTTCCAGGCGGATCGGTTTACGCAAAAAACCGTCCAGGCCGCAAGCCAGGACATCGGCTTTTTTTTCCTCGGCAACACTGGCCGTTACCGCGATAACCGGGGTGGACCGTCCTTCCGGCAATTTTTTGATGTACCTGGTAGCTTCGTAGCCGTCCATGACCGGCATGCGCAAGTCCATTAAAACCGCACTTGGCCGCCAGCGGCTGAATTCTTCCAGGGCTTCCCGGCCGTCTGCGGCCTCACGCACCTGGAAACCGGCTTTCTCCATGAGAGAACGCAGTAAAAGACGATTTACCGCGTTGTCATCCACCACCAGCAGGCGCATATCACTCGCACCAGTATCAAGGCCGATAATCCGGCCTTTTTTTACCTGGGGCGCACTGATTTCGCTTTCCGTCAGTTTTACCAGTACTTTGAACTTGAAAAGAGAACCCTTTCCAGGTTTACCGCTCACCGTAATACTACCGTACATCGCTTTCAGCAACTCGCCGCTGATGGCCAGGCCCAGCCCGGTACCGCCGCTTTTACGGCCATCAGAAGTCTGTTGAAACGGCTTGAACAACAATTCACGATCTTCCTTCCTGATTCCGATCCCCGAGTCTTCGACTTCACCCACCAGGTTTATCATACTGCTTTCCTGGTCCAATTGCTCAATCCACAATCTCAGGGCAACGAAACCACGGTCGGTGAATTTGACGGCATTACTGAGCAGGTTGATCAGGACCTGGCTGATCTTGGCCCGGTCGCCCAGGACAAAAGCCGGCAACTTGTCGGCGCTGATGATGAACTCAAGTCCCTTGTCCTCGGTTTTCGGCCGGAAAATACTTTCCAGGTCTGCGACCATTTCCGCCGGGCTGAAAGGTATATTGTTTATCTGGAGCCCACCGGCTTCGATGCGCGACATCTCCAGGATGTCGTTCAGCAATTCCAGCAGGTGGGCCCCGCTGCGGTTGATGGTTTCAACTTCACGTCGCTGGCGCGGATTCAAGCTGGAATCACTTTCAAGCAGTTGGGCAAACCCCAGAATGGCGTTCATCGGGGTGCGTATCTCATGGCTCATGTTGGCCAGGAACAGGCTCTTGGCCCGACTGGCCGCCTCGGCTTCAAGCTTGGCCTGGCGGAGTCTTTCAAGGTCCCGGTTGCGCTGAACGGCAATGGCGAAGTGTTCGGCTATTCTTTTAACCGCATTGAGATGTCTGTCTTCGTAGCCGTGCCGGCAGTTGGCCAGGGCTATCTGGCCGACCAACTCAGCATCAAGCAATACCGGCACCGCGAGAAAGTTGCGGATAGGCACATGGCCCCGGGGCAATCCGGAAGAAGCCCGGTGCAGGCCGGGATCATTGCTGAAAAAGGCCCGACCGCTGTTCAGGCTTTCCCCCCAGAGCGCACTGTATCGGCCGTCAGGCCCCTTGGGAAAGACTATGCGGCGATCCTCGCCCTCGATTTCGCAGCCTTCCTTCATCATCTCCCGCAGGGTGTAGCTTACCAGTGAACCGGTCCGGGGCTCAATGGTTCCCACGTAACCGTCTTTACTGCCGGTCAGCTCCTGGGCCAGGCGCAGAATGGTCAGACTCATCCGGGTGATATCATCCGATGAAAACAGGGCCGGGAAAATGGCGGCCAGGGTCGAATTCACCCTGAGTTCCCAGGTCAGTTCCTGCTGGATCAGCAGACGTTCGGAAATATCCCGGCAAAAACAGATAAAGCGGCCGCCGTCGTATTCCAGGTAAGTGGCGGAAACTTCAACTGACATCAGGCTGCCGTCCCGGCGCCGGTGCCGGGTTTCAAATAATTCATGCCCATTTTCTCTGATTCTCTTGATGCGGGCGGCCGTGTCCTGCGGTTCTTCATCCGCATCGATATCCGGTATGCTCATTTGCAGTATTTCGGTGCGATCGTATCCCGACATACTGCAGTAAGCCTGGTTGACTTCGACAAAACGGCCGCGTCCATCAATCATCCAGAAGCCGTCCCTGCTGGTCTGCAGTATCACCCGCAGAAATTGTTCGTTCCTGGCCAGGGCATCATCCACTCCGGGTAAAAGCATAAAGGAAGTTTCGATATGATTGAGCTCAGAATTGATCGGGTCGGAACCGCTGTCGACGTTTTGGTGCTTGGCCGGGGAAGAATTTTCAGGTTTTTTTCTCAATTTCAAACCCGGTCCCGGCCGGCAGCCACCTGGCCAGTACAGCCTCCAGTTCAGAAAAGTTTATCGGTTTACTCAGGTAATCGTCCATGCCGGCTTCAAGACAGATACGGCGGTCTTCAGGCAGAGCATGGGCGGTCAGGGCGATAACAGGCAATCGCCGGACCTTACTTTTTTTCTTGCTCTCTCTTTCCTTGTTCCTGATGATCCTGGTTGCCTGCAGACCGTCCAGCTCCGGCATGCGCAAATCCATCAGCACCAGGTCGAATTTGCTTTTTTCAAGCAGATCCAGGGCCTGCCTGCCGTTGACTGCACTGGCGGTCTTCCAGCCCAGTTTTTCCACCATGGTCCGGACGACCAGCAAATTGCTCCTGTTGTCCTCAACCAGCAGGATCCGGCCCTTTTTTTTGCGGGATCCGGCGCCGATCAACTTTTCTTTATTGATTGAATCGGCTTTTTCTGAAACGGGCAGGTCGTGCCTGGTTATAAAGCCGGGGGCGGCGCCTTCTTCCAGCATCCTCAGGCAGGCGGCCAGTTCATCCCTGGAATAAGGCCGTGACAGGTAAGCTGAAAAGCCGTTTTCCGATATTTGCCTGGCTTCGCCGCGCCAGCCGGAAGTGGCGATCATGATCGTTGTCAGCTGCCTCGGCAAGGCCAACCCGGTACGGATAGTCTGCCATTCTGCAGCGTGTTGTTCGGGACGATCACTTTCAATGACGAGCAGATCAAAGCGATTATCCGTGGTGTTGGCCGGGCTAAGCAAAGAGGTGATTTCTTGTATGGAAGCCAGTTTAACCGTTTCCAGTCCCAGGGCGGCCAGCTGGTCAGCCAGGTTTTCCCGGCTGGATGGTTCTGATGCCGCCACCAGGGCCCGTTTCAGGGAAAGACGGCCGCCCGGGGTTTTTTGAGAGACCGGGCTTTTATTTACTCCGGCCAGAGGCAGGCTGAACCAGAATTCAGAGCCCAGGCCAGGGGTGGAGGTAAAACCGATCCGGCCCCCCATCATTTCCACCAGCTGCTTGGCAATGGCCAATCCCAGGCCGGAACCGCCGTAATTCCTGGTCACCGTGGTGTCAACCTGGGAAAAGCTTTTAAAAAGCAAGCCGGTTTTCCCTGGATCTATGCCGATCCCGGTATCCCGCACTCTGAACTTGAGTCCGGGACCGCCGTCTTCTTTCTCAGTCGAAATCGTTACCAGCAGATCAACCCGGCCCTGGTGGGTGAATTTCAGGCCGTTGCCGATCAGGTTGTTCAACACCTGGCGCAGTCTGCCCGGATCACCCCGCAGCTTTCCTTCGATGCCAGGGTCAAGCAGGCATTTGAACACAAGACCCTTTTGCCTGGCTTGAAGCGTATAGTTCTTTTCCAGTTCGGCCAGCAGGGTGGAGAGGTCGAAATCTATTTCTTCCAATACCAGGCGGCCGGCTTCGATCTTGGCCAGGTCCAGGATGTCGTTTATGAGGCTCAGCAGTGACTGGCCGCTGGAACGCACTATTTCGGCAAACTGTCTTTGTTCCGGGCCGAGTTCCGTGTCGAGAAGTAATTCGGTCATGCCGATGACTCCGTTCATGGGAGTGCGGATTTCATGGCTCATGACCGCCAGAAACTCGCTCTTGGCCCGGGAAGCAGCTTCGGCTTCGGCCAGGGCTCTCAGCAGTTCTCGTTCAATTGACTTGCGCTCACTGATATCTTCAACCGTGCCCTCGTAATAAAGTGTGCATCCCTTTTCATCCCGGACCGCGCGGGCGTTTTCCCTGACGTAGATCGGGGAGCCGTCGCGCAGGGTCCAGCTGGTTTCCAGGCCCCTGACTTCACCGGAGGCCTCGATGCGGCGGATAAAATCAGCTCGGGAGTACTGGGGCTCGTAGCCTTCCTCAGCCAGGTTGCGGTCGGCCAGCTCGGCAAAATCAGCAAAACCCAGCATGTTGACCAGGGCCTGGTTGGCCATCAGGATGCGCCCGTCCGGGGTGGTTCGGTACAGCCCGATGGTGGCGTTTTCATATAAACTGCGAAACAGGCTTTCGCTGGCAAGTTCTTCTCTCTTCAAAATTTTGCGCCGACTTTTCCTCCATCTGAGTAAAGTCACCGCCCTTGTTTTTTTTTCAGCCATTTTCCTCTTTCACTCCATCTCTTTTTTCAACAGGAGCTTCTCTCGGCAACCACTTCTCCAGCAGGCGGGCCAGCTCGTTTGGATCTATAGGTTTGCTCAGGTAATCGTTCATGCCGGCCCGCAGGCAGTTCTCCCGGTCCTCCGGCCGGGCATGGGCGGTCAACGCTATTATGGGCAGTGCCGAGGCCTGGAGTCCCGATCTTGCCGGGCTCTTTTCCAGGTTTCGTATCAGCCCGGCCGTCTCGAGTCCGTCCATGCCGGGCATCTGAATGTCCATCAGCACCAGGTCGTACTCATTTTTCTGCAGGGCCTGCAATGCTTCCGGTCCGCCCTCGGCGCTGTCAGCCTGAAGTCCAATTTTTCTCAGCATGGTCTGGGCCACCAGGCGGTTTACCGCATTGTCTTCGACCAGCAGGATGCGCCCCTTCATTTTTTTGTTCTGCCAATCTGATCGGCTTTCCTCGACGAGCTTTTCGGCCCGGCCCAGTTTGACCGTGAAACAGATTTTCGTTCCAAAACCCGGCTCACTTTCCAACCAGACCCGGCCGCCCATTTTTTCCACCAGGTTGCGGACTATGGCCAGGCCGAGGCCGGCCCCGGCGTACTTACGATTGAAGGTCGAATCAATCTGGGAAAAACTTTTAAAAAGCAGGCCTGTTTTATCCGGCGCGATTCCGATGCCGCTGTCTTCGACCACGAAACGCAAAACCGTTTTTTCCGGACCTGTTTCTTCCAATCCGACATGCAAAGCGATCCGACCCTGTTCAGTGAACTTCAAGGCATTGTCCAGCAGGTTGTTCAATACCTGGCGCAGACGGCCCGGATCACCGTTGAGCTTTTCAGGAATCCCGGGGTCAAATGAAAAATCGAAAGAAAGATTCTTTTCCGAAGCCCTGATCCGGAAAGGCAGGATCAGCTCGGCCAGTAGTTCTGCCGGCTTGAAATCGCGGTTTTCCAGTTCCAGGCGGCCGCTTTCCATCCTGGACAAATCGATCAGATCGTTTAAAACCTGCAGCAGCGACAAAGAGCTGGCATGCAGGGATTCAAGCATTTCCCGCTGCGGCCCCGGCCAGTTCTCGCTCAGCAGCAGGGCGGCCAGGCCGATGATGCCGTTCATCGGAGTGCGGATTTCGTGGCTGACATTGGCCAGGAACTCACTCTTGGCCCGGGAAGCGGCTTCGGCCTCCTCCTTGGCCCGGATCAGTTCCAATTCAGCTTGCTTGCGGGCGGTGATGTCGGTGTGCGATCCTGCCATCCGATAAGGCACGCCGCGTTCATCCCGCAGGGCTTCACCGCGGGCCAGGATCCAGAGATAATGCCCCTGGCGGTGACGGAACCTGAATTCCATTGAATAATAGGGGTTCATACCCTGCAGGTATTGCCTGATAAAGTACATCACCCGGTCACGGTCCTCGGGATGAAGACGTTCCTCGAAGGTCTTGAATTCATTGGCCAGTTCATGATCGCTGTACCCCAGCATTTCCTTCCAGCGGGCAGAGAGAAAGAGCTTGTTGCTTGGTATATCCCAGTCCCAGATGCCGTCCTGGGAACCGCGCACGGCCAGTTCAAACTGTTCGCGGCTGCGCAATAGTTCTTTCTCCACCCTGCGGTATCGGGTGACATCCAGCTTCAACTCGGCCACCAGCCGCCGTCCTTCAAGTGATTTGAAGGGGATGGTGAAAACTTCGATCTCTTTTTCCTCGGCGCCGACAAGCAGGCAGCCGTCGCTTTTCATGGTCAAGCCGCTCTTCAGGGCCCTGGGAATAGCGCATTCCGGGCAGGGCTCAGCCATTTTCTTAAAATAATCATGGCATTTTATTTCAGCCGGATCCCCCAGGGATTTCCGGAAAAAATTGTTCACGTAAATCAGTTGAAAGTTTTCATCTATGATGTTCAGGCCGATGCCAGCTTTTTCAAGCAATTCCTCGAGCCAGTGCCAGGTTTCTCTTGTTTCGGTTTCGGCCCTGAGGGCGCGACGGCGCCAGCTGAACATTCGAAACAGCAAATAGAATGAAGCCGCCAGCAGGAGGCCCATGAAAACTGTGCTCAGATTGCCTGCCGTCCAGTTGAATAAAAGGTTCATCCTGAAATGTACTTTTCCAGCAGAGTCAGCAGTTGCTCTTTTTTAAAAGGTTTGACCAGGTAATCGGTGACCCCGCAGCGCCGGGCCAGGTCGAGCTGGGACTGGTCCGCCTCGGTGGTGACCAGTACAAAGGGCAGATCCCTGGTTTTTTCCTGTTCCCGGACCTTTTTCAACAATTCGATGCCGTTCATCAGGGGCATGTTAAGATCGCTCAGGATCAACTGAAAATCCGCTTCATCCTGCAGGCGGTCCCAGCCCTGCAATCCGTTTTCCGCGGTTTCAACCTGGCAGCCGCATTCACCCAGCAGGTTTCGGTAGAGAATCAACACCGAGCGTGAATCGTCTACCGCCAGCACCCGGCAGCAGCCTTTGGCTTCGGCCACCGAGCGCAGGGCGGCCAGATCCAGGGCGGCCTGCGGATCAGGATCCTGCTCCAGTAGAACACTAAAAGCGGCTATCGCGGTTTTATCCTGCAAAGACAGGAAAGCCTGCCGAAAAAGCGATTTGTTTTCAGTCCGGGCATAGAGAGCTTTGAACACGTTCAAACTCACACTTGACACTATGGCCCCGGCCAGTCTGGCCGCCCTGTCCGGATCGGCCTTGAATATCCCGGCCAGTCGTTCCAGGATCATCGGGTTGACCTGTTCTTCCAGGCCGCTGACCGCAGCCAGCAGGACCAGCGGTTCTTCCTCGCTGGCCATGGCGTCGAGCAGGCAGACCAGCCCCTTGATGGACTTGATTTTCCCCAGGGCCTCGTAAATGGCGAAGCGCACGTTGATGTGACCGGCCCGGCCGGCGTCGAGAGCGGCGATCATGATGTCCGCGCCGCGACGCTCAGCGATCTGGCCCAGGATGTTGGCGGCCATGATCATGTTGTCATCATCCCCTTCGAGAAATGCCCGCTCCAGCCCGGGAAATGCGGCTTCGCCGATTTTCTGCAGCTGTTCATGCACGAAACGGCGGGCAGTGGGATTGCGATGGTGAATCATGGTGGTCAGAAAGGAAACGGCCTCCTCACTGCCGATCAGGGCGATACTTTCAATGGCCTGGGCCAGTTGCAGGGAACACTCATGGTAACTGGTGTCACTGTTGCCTGCTTCGACCATGGCAAACAGTGTCGGCAGTGAGTCGCGGTCGGCTCCGGCGCCGAGCAGTTCAATGGCCCTGGCCGCCAGAACCGGATCGGGGTCGTTGACCAGGGGGCGGAAAAAGGCCGTCTTGCGGTCATCGGGCAGGGCCGCCCGGGCCCAGGCGATTTCATTCCGGATTTCCGGTTCATTCTCCTCTCGGTAAATCGCTTCCAGCACCGGGGCCGCGGCCGGCGGCGCGAAACGGCGGACGACCTTCAGCAGGAAGATTTTTTCAGCCTTCTGCAGTCCCGGCTCGGCCAGCAGTTTGAGCAGTTCATCCTCGTTCCGGCCCAGCAGTTTGCGGAGTACGTCCTCCACCATGCCCTGTACTGCCTGGTCGGCCAGGGGTCTGGTCAGCAGTGGAAAAAGTCCGGTTATTTCAGCCGGGTCGTTGTGCTGTTCTATGCTGTTGAGTATTTGCACCTGGTCGATGAAACTCTTTTCGGCAATACCGTCCAATGTTCCCATGCTGTCTCCTTGTTAATACTTTGGAATTGACCTACCACTTGATTTCATGAATTGTGCAGTACAGCCTGGGCCAGGTTTTCCAGGGGCAGTACCCGGGAAACACCGCCCAGCTTGATCGCTTCCTTGGGCATACCGAAAACCACGCAGGTTTTTTCATCCTGGGCCAGGGTGAAAGCGCCGTGATCGAACATCTCCTTCATGCCCTTGGCTCCGTCATCCCCCATGCCGGTCATGATCACGCCTATGGCGTTCTTGCCGGCATAACGTGCCGCGGAGCGGAACAGTACATCGACCGAAGGGCGGTGCCGGGAAACCAGGGGGCCGTCCCTGACTTCCACGTAATAACGGGCCCCGCTGCGTTTCAACAGGGTGTGGCGATTGCCCGGAGCAATCAGTACATGACCGCGCAGTACGGCATCACCGTTTTCCGCTTCCTTGACCGACACCTGGCAGATGCCGTCAAGCCGGCCGGCAAAAGCCCGGGTGAAATGCTCCGGCATGTGCTGGACCACCACTATCCCCGGGGTGTCGGCCGGAAAAGCCTCCAGGAATACGCGCAATGCCTCGGTGCCGCCGGTCGAGGCTCCGACCATGACCACTTTTTCAGTGGTCTGCACCATGGCTTTCGAGCTCAACGGGGCCAGTACGGCATCGGCGTTGAGTTTCGGGGTTACCTGCAAAGTCTGCGTTTTCAGTGGTTCCAGCCTGGCCTGGGCCGCGGCCTTGACTGCATCGCAGATGCGGATGCGCGATTCTTCCAGGAATGCCTTGGTGCCCATTTTCGGCTTGGTTATTATATCCACCGCGCCCAGCTCAATGGCTCTGAGAGCGGTTTCCGATCCGGCTTCGGACAAGCTGGAACAGATCACCACCGGAATCGGATGCTGGCTCATCAGTTTCTGCAGGAAAGTCAGGCCGTCCATGCGGGGCATTTCTATGTCCAGGGTGATCACATCAGGCACCCGGCGGCTGATCTTTTCAGCGGCGACAAAAGGATCGGATGCCGTGGCCATGACCTCGATTTCGGGATCGGAAAGGAGCAGGTTTTCCAGGGTCTGCCTGACCACGGCCGAATCGTCGACTATCAGGACCTTGATTTTTTCTTTCATTTTTTCACTATGCTTTTCATCAGGCGCCATTCCTGCTTGATCGCTTCCAGGTCCCGACGGTCCTCGAAGCGCTGCAGGCGTTTGAGCAGGACAGTACCGTCTTCGCTGTAGAAGAATATCTTGCGGCCGACCTGACCGCCGACATCCCTGATTTTCAGGGTCATGCCCTCGGCCTGGATCAGGTCCAGGGCGCACTCGATGTTGCCCGAGCCCACGCCCTTGAATACCCGACTCTCTGGCATGCTGATCATTTCAGCACCGCCGAACATTTTCAACTCGATTTCGCGGGGATTGACTCCGCGTTTTTTGAACCAGTCCAGCATACGCTTGAAGGAGCAGTCAACGTACTTGAAGGGATCAGGACAGTCCCCGTTGCAGCCGCCGGGCACCTGGCAACGGGGCAGCACGGCATGACAAACCGCGGCCAGGCCTCTTTTTGGGTGTCGCATGACCAGGGCCAGGCAGGAACCCAGAATGGTCGCGACCACGGCCGGCTTTTCCAGGAAAACCACTTCACCGGGTTTCAGAAAATGATCACTCTGCCTGAGCATCAGTCCCCGGCCATCGGTTTGCGGTATACCGTGGGGGCCACCGTCTCGAAGGCCAGGTCCAGGCCGTTGGTGCTCTCGGAATGGCCCAGGAACAGGTAACCGCCGGGCTGCATGCGTTCACAGAAGCCCTGCAGCAGTTTCTGCTGGGTTGAACGGTCAAAGTAGATGATCACGTTGCGGCAGAAAATGATGTCGAGTTTTTCCCTGAATCCGAGTTCGTAGTTCATCAGGTTGAGGCGTCGGAAACGCACCTGCTGGCGCAATTCCGGGCTTATTCTGACCAGTCTGCGGCTGGTATCCCTGCTTTTCAGCAGGTATTTCTTCTTCATTTCCTGGGGAACGACTTCGATCCTGCTTTCAGGGTAGACGGCCCTTTCAGCCACGGCCAGCACCCGGGTGGATATGTCGGTGGCCAGGATGCGGAAGTCATAGTCCATGCCCGGGATCTGCCGCCGGAACTCGTTGATGACCATGGCCAGGGTATAGGGTTCCTCACCGGTCGAACAACCGGCGCTCCAGAGCACCAGCGGCCTGTGCAGGCCTGCCCCCAGGGCCACCATCAGGTCTGGCAGTACCTTTTTTACCAACACTTCGTAATGAGCGGGCTCACGGAAGAAATCCGTTTTGTTGGTGGTAATGGCATCGATCATGTGCACGATTTCGTCAGAGTTGTCACTGCTGTTCAGCACCAGATCGGTGTATTCCCTGAAGCTCTTCAGGCCCAGCAGGCTGAGCCTTTTCCTGAGCCTGGTTTCCACCATGGTGTGCTTGCCCTGGGTCAGGTTGATGCCGTAATCCTCGTATACGAACCTGGCCAGTCGTTCGAATTCAGCCCGGCCCAGTTTTACTTCTTCCACGGCTCTCATCCCGATTCGGCCTGTTTTTTTTCTTCTTATCCTCCGCCTGGTTGTTCACAGCTTTTTTTTCTCTTTTTTTTCCTCTTTTTCCGGGGCCGGGGCGTTCTGGACCGAGGCCAGTTCCTCGGCCGA
>CAYWEM010000017.1:0-57408 GCA_964457225.1 uncultured Clostridia bacterium | reverse complement strand
GTCGCCCCTCGCGCATACCCAAAGGGCATAAAGGGGCGTGGATTGAAACTGACGTTGCAACGGCTGACGCATATTTCGGCAAGTCGCCCCTCGCGCATACCCAAAGGGCATAAAGGGCCGTGGATTGAAACAAACAATCCCTAATGGGCACAAGGGGGCGTAGATAAAACAGTATCGATAACTAAGGAGTGATTTTGGCCCTGTTTTTGCTCCACGCCCATTCAAATGGGTTTTGGTTAAAAGTCAGACACCCTACCCCATCGCAGTCGCTTAAAAAAGATTGTTTTGTATGTGTTTTATTTTGAAAAAACTTATACAACATGGTTATTTGCAAAAAAAAACCGCGTGGGGTACATTGGGATGTTGACAAATCTCAGTGACCTTTTCAGGAGGTTGAATATGAAGAAAAGACTATTCCTGTTGATTCTGCTGGCGGCCGGATTGATCTTCCTGCCGGCCTGCGGAGGCAAAACGGATGAAAGCAGTGAAATGACGACCCCGGTTGAAGGAAAAGTGCCTGAAACCGCCGGCGTTGTTCTGGCCCAGCGGATCCTGGAAGTTTTTGACGAATGCGTGGCCAAGGTGGTTGAACTGGCCGCGGCCAAGCCTGAGCCCGAGGACCTGACTCCGCAACTGGAGGCGCTCTACGATAAATACCAGGTAAAAATGGCCGAGCTCAACCAGGAGTACCTGGCCCTCAGGGAACAGGACATCAGCCAGTTCGGGGCGGCGAATTCCTATCTCGGTGAACATCGCGGCAGGCACGTATTCCAGAAAGACAGCCTGCTGGGCGAAGCGGTGGCTTACTACAATTTCCAGAAAGGAGACCAGGAACTGGTCAAACTGCTCAGCAACCGTCCGGTTGAATTACTGGAGCGGGCCCTGCAGAGATAAGCCGCCCGCGGAATCATTTATCTGGGGTAACCGGGATTTTCTGCACCCGGTCTTTTATCTCAATAATCGCGTTCGTTACGGTCGCGTCTTTCTCTCCTGAAAGCGCCATCTTCCTTGCGCGGCTGGGCTTCGTTCACCCTCAGCACCCGGCGCTTGACTTCCTTGCCGTTCAGGGTCTCGATGGCTTCACGGGCCTCGGCGGTAATCGGCATTTCGACAAAACCGAAGCCCTTTGACCGGTTGCTGAGCTTATCCTTGATGACCGCCACCGAATCAACCGCGCCGAAAGGTTCGAAAAGCTGCCTGAGATCTTCTTCCTGGATTTCCCAGGGCAGGTTGCCGACGTAAATATTCATAAACATCTCCTTTTTAATTGGCAATGATCAGACTCGATTGACATCAGATCTATTGGGGTGGAATTGCTCCGAATGCTCATGCAGACACTTAGAAAAAGACGGGTTTCTCAACCAGGCGTGACATTTCAGGATTAATCAAGCCGAAAACACGTTTTTCAGATATCGATGACCAGCATTCGGTGCGAGTGACAATTGACGTTGACGGCCACCGGCAGCGAGGCTATGTGGCAGGGAGCTTTTTCAACGTGGACCGCCAAAGAGGTCCAGGTGCCGCCCAGGCCCATCGGCCCTATCCCGCTGCGGTTTATCTTTTCCAGCAACCGCTTTTCCAGGTCGGCGTAAAAAGGCTCGGGATGGTGACTGCCCAGCGGCTTTCGCAGCAGGGCTTTCTTGGCCAGCAGGGCCGACTGGTCGAAATTGCCCCCGATACCTACTCCAACTACGGTCGGAGGACAGGGATTGGGTCCGGCTTTTTCAACCGTGGCCAGGACGAATTCTTCGATGCCGGCCAGGCCCGATGCCGGGGTCATCATCTTCAGGGCGCTCATGTTTTCAGCCCCTCCCCCCTTGGCCATGAAAACCACTTCAAAAACATCACCCGGAACGATTTCCCAGTGAATGAAAACCGGGGTGTTGTCCTTGGTATTCTCCCTGGTCAGGGGATCACAGACCGATTTGCGCAAATAGCCTTCCTGGTAGCCCTCGACCGTTCCCTGGCGGATGGCATCGGCGATTCCGGCAAAGCCGTTTCTCACCGTCCTGACTTCTTCCCCCATGGTGACGAAGAAGAGGGCCAGGCCGGTATCCTGGCACAGAGCCAACTGTTCTTCCCGGGCGATTTCGGCATTGGTCAATATCTGCCGGCAGATTTCCCGGCCGGCCGCGGATTTCTCAACTGGAATGGCATTCTCAACCGCCGCACGCAGATCAGGATCGATTTCGAAATTCGCTTCCTGAACCGCCAGCCTGACTTTTTCCTTCAGCAGCGACAGATCGATCGTTTTCACGTTGTTCTCCCGTTCAAAGCTGGTTCATGCCCATTTCGATGGCCCGCTCGTTGAGCGGCAGCAGGTGGTGGTGACGGGCCGGCAGGTTTTCCTTGAGAGCATTCAGCAGGCTTTCTTTCTTCACAATCGGGTTGACCTTGACCAGGGCGCCCAGTACCAGCATGTTCATCACCTTGGTGTCACCGAGATCCCGGGTGGCCAGCTCGATGGCCGGCAGGGCGTGGATGCGGATGCCGTCACGCACCGGGGTCTCTTTGATGGTACTGCTTTCCCAGATCAGGATGCCGCCCGGCTTGACCTTGTCCAGGAATTTTTTCAAGGAGGGCAGGTTGAGCACCACAACCACGTCGTACTGGTTGACTATGGGCGAAGAAATCGGCTCGTCGCTGATGTTGACCATGCAATTGGCAGTGCCGCCGCGCATTTCCGGCCCGTAGGAGGGCATCCAGCTCACTTCCTTGCCTTCTTTCATGGCCGCGTAGGCGATCAGCTTGCCCATTGAAAGCACGCCCTGACCACCGAAACCGGCAAAGATCATTTCCTGTAACATGATGGCCTCCTCTCTTTACTCAGTCGGTTCTTTGAAAACGCCCAGCGGAAAGTAAGGCAGGACGCGTTCGTTGATCCAGTCCAGCGAAGACAGCGGTGTGCATTTCCAGCCGGAAGGACAATTGGAGGCCACCTCGATGAAGGTGGTGCCAAGCCCCTGCATCTGAATTTCAAAAGCCCGGCGGATGGCTTTCTTGGCCTTGCGGGCATTGGCCGGGGTGTTGCATGACACTCTTTCGGCATAAGCCACGCCATCCAGGGCGGACACCATTTCAGTCATTTTCAGGGGCTGGCCGACGTTGCCGACATCGCGACCATAGGGTGAAGTGCTGGTCTTCTGCTTTTCCAGGGTGGTCGGCGCCATCTGGCCCCCGGTCATCCCGTAGATGCCGTTGTTGATGAAGAAAAAGGTGAAACGCTCACCGCGGTTGCAGGCGTGCATGGTTTCAGCCAGGCCGATAGCCGCCAGGTCACCGTCTCCCTGGTAGGAAAAGACCACCCGGTCAGGCAGCATGCGCTTGACCGCCGTGGCCACCGCGGCCGCCCGGCCGTGAGCCGCTTCCTGCATATCGATATCCATGTAGTCGTAGGCGAAGACCGAGCAACCCACCGGGCATACCCCGACGGTTTTTTCCTGGATCCCCATTTCCTCGACCACTTCCATGATCAGCTTGTGCATGGTCGAGTGAAAACAGCCCGGGCAATAATGCATGCGCCGGGACAGCAGGGTCTTGGGCCTTTCATAAACTAGCTTGTATCCTTCTTTCATCTGGCGCTCCTTAGGAAATCTGACTCTTGATGTTTTCCAGGACTTCCTCGGGTGAGAAAATGATCCCCCCGGTGCGGCCGTAAAAGCCAACCGGCTTGCGGCCGTTGACCGCCAGTTGCACATCTTCGACCATCTGGCCGGCACTCATTTCCAAAGACACGAAGAGCCTGGTTGTGGGCATACCGGCCAGTTCCTGGATCCTGGCGGCCGGGAAAGGCCAGAGGGTTATCGGCCGCAACAGGCCCATGGCCAGGCCTTCCTGGCGGGCCAGGTCAACGGTTTTCTTGGCAATACGTGAACTGAGACCATAGGCCACTATTACCACTTCGGCGCCTTCCAAACGGTATTCCTCGAAACGAACTTCATTTTTGGCAATCTCCCGGTACTTGGCCTGCAGTTCGTTGTTCTTTTTCTCCATGTCTTCCGACTTGATGTTTAGCGAGGTGATGATATTGCGCTCCCGGCCGGATCCCTTACCGGTGGTGGCCCAGGGCTTGTCGGGCTTGTACTCCAAGGGTTCAGGCAGGACCACTTTTTCCATCATCTGGCCGATGGCCCCGTCAACCAGGATCAGCACCGGATTGCGATAGCGGTCGGCCAGCTCGAAAGCGAGCACGGTAAGGTCTACCGTCTCCTGGACCGAATTGGGAGCGAGGACTATCAAACGGTAGTCACCGTGACCGCCGCCCTTGACCGCCTGGAAGTAGTCCCCCTGGCTGGGCTGAATGGTGCCCAGGCCCGGGCCGCCGCGGCAGACGTTGACGAACACCGAGGGCAGTTCGGCGCAGGCGATATAGGATATACCTTCCTGCATCAGGGAAAAACCCGGAGAAGAAGTGGTGGTCATGACCCGGGAACCGGCCGCGGCCGCCCCGTAGACCATGTTCACCGAGGCGACTTCGCTTTCGGCCTGGAGCAGAACGTACTTGTGCTTGGGCTCTTCCACGGCCAGGTACTCGATTATCTCCGACTGCGGGGTGATCGGGTACCCGAAGTACCCCTGCATGCCGGCCCTGATGGCCGCTTCGGCCAATGCTTCGTTTCCTTTCATGAATCTGGTTTCGGACACGATGCCCTCCCGTTCTATTTTTGTTCGCGGCGATAAACAGTGATGGCCGCATCCGGACAGATCACGGCACAGCTGGCGCAGGCGATGCACTTGTCCGGTTCGGCCTGATAGGCGAAGTGCAGGCCGAAGGTATTAGTGTCATTGGTATTCAGGGCCAGGCACTTGACCGGGCAGAAGCGGACGCAGAGTTCGCACCCCTTGCATCCTTCCCGGGAAATCTCAACATATCCTTTGGCTGCCATTGCTCCTCCATGAACTAGATTTTACTCTAACATTTTAAATCCCGATTTGCAACCTGACCGCGCGGTTTTCACCCAGTTTTTCAATTCAGCCCGCGCTGAAAAACAGGCCCATGGCCACCATCAGCAGGAAGACTGCAAAAACGGCCATGACCAGGATCTGACTGGGCGAACGATACAGATCGGGCGAATACGCGCGGACCTTTCCCGGCCGCAACAGATCGTAGGGATTGCGGCTGAAGGCAACCAGGCGGGCGGTCAGGGCCTGTACCTGCTTTTCCCAGAAATCGAAAAAACGGCCTGGAGCTTCCACGAAAACGCTCCGGGACAAAGCCTCGGGACGGCGGTAAAACCAGTCCAGGTCAAGCAACTGTGAAGGCTTTGGTGTCAGCTTTTTTTTCAGCAGCCAGAAAACTATGAAAGCCGCGCCCAGCATCTGCACGCTTTCCAGGACATGGGCCGTGGTATAGGCATGGGGATCAACCTGGAAGGGCAGGAGGCTGCCCAGCAGCATCGGGGCAACACCGAAAACCAGGCAGGGGATGGCCAGCAACAGCATGGCCGCAGGCTGGGCAGCCGGCACATCCCGGGCTGTATTGCTTTTATCCCCGGCCAGCCAGCAGTAATAGGGCAGTTTCAGGCCGACGCTGACAAAAGTGCCCAGGGAAGCCAGCAGCAGAAGCATGACCACCCAGTCGAGATGAGCGTAGGCCGCGGCTCCGACCACCATGCCCTTGCTGACGAAGCCGTTGAACAGCGGGAAACCGGAAATGGAAAGAGCTCCCACCAGGTAAAGAAAGAAAACCAGCGGCATACGGCCGTAAAGCCCGCCCAGTTGACTGAGCCTGCTTTTGCCCGTCACCTGCATCACCGCGCCCACGGCCATGAACATCAGGGTTTTATACAGGATGTTGTTGACCGCGTGAGCGCTGGCCCCGTCAAGGGCCATTTCGCTGCCGATGCCGATGGCCGCCACCATGTATCCGACCTGGCAGACTATGTGATAGGAAAGAATCTCGCGCATATCATCGGCCAGGATAGCGTAAATCACACCGTAAACAGCCATGATCGTGCCCAGCCAGATCAGAACGGTCCAGCCCGGAAAAATGCGGGCCAGGGCGTATACCGCCACCTTACTGGTCAGGGCGCTCATGAAAACCGCCCCGGTAATGGTCGCCTTGGGATAGGCGTCAGGCAGCCAGGAGTGCAGGGGCGGAATGGCGGCGTTCAGGCCGATGCCGGCCAGGATCAGCCAGGATGCCGTTCCGGCTGCCGTTGCGCTCAGGGAACCGATGAGCAGGTCCCCCGCCGTTGAAAACTGGAGCAGGATCCCGGCAAAGAGAATACCGCCGCCGAACAGGTGAATGATCAGGTAACGCAAGCCGGCCCGCCGGGAAATACTGTCACGCCTGGCCCAGACCAGGAAGGTCGAAGCCACGGCCATGATTTCCCAGAAAATGAACAGGGTCAGGTAATCACCGCTGAAAGTCACTCCCAGTGATGCCGCCCCGTAGAGCATGGCCGCTGTCTGTTGCCCCCGGTCACGCAGGTTCCAGGCGAACAGCCCGGCGGCGCCGAGAACGAAACAGAAGATGAGCCCGAAAACCCGGCTCAGCGCATCCAGGCGGAAGGGCATCAGGTTGAAGCCCAGGAAAGACAATTCGACCTGGGCCCCATCCGCGGCCCGGGCCACCAGCAGGAAAACCAGGGCCGGGGCGGCCACGCATAAAACGGAGCGCCAGCGCCGGGGCAACAGGGGCAGCAGCAGGGCGGCCGCCGTCAGGAGGAGGCCGGGAATCATGAAGAATTCAATCTTCATAGTAATCAACCTTCTTTTGCAGGAAATGATGTCCGCAGAACTTGGCGAAATAAACCGAAGCGAGGGAACCAGCCAGGCCGAAGATGATGAAATAACCGGGAACGGCGTCCCACCAGTGACCTGAAGCGGAGTGAATCCGGACCAACAGGTCGTAGACCAGGGTGCCGCTCAATACGATGAAAAGAAACAGGCGCAACCAGCGGTTCATCAGCCACCTCCGGCGAATACTGCTTCGGCGGCCAGGCCGGCCAGCTTGAAGAAACTGAAGAAAAGATCCGGAAACAGGCCCAGCAGCAGTGAAACAAAGGCTGTCAGCACCAGGGGCGCAACCATCAGGACCGAAGCTTCGCCGTGCTTTTCCAGTCCATGCCCGCTTTTGAAAAAGGCACGGTAGGAGATCGGCAGGAAATAAGCGGCGTTCAACAGGCCGCTGATTACCAGCACCAGCAAGGCCGCGCCGTGTCCGCCCTCAACCGCCCCCAGTCCGAGAAACCACTTTGAAACAAAACCGTTGAGCGGCGGAACCCCGGCCAGCCCCAGGGCGGCCAGGGTAAAGGCGCCCATGGTCCAGGGCATTTTGCGGCCTATACCGTCCAGTTCACTGATATTCTCGCGATGCAGGTTGACGTAAATGGCCCCGGCACAGAAAAACAGGGTTATTTTCATGCTGGCATGACCGGCGATGTGCAACAGGCCGCCGAAGTAACCGGAATAACTCAGCAAAAAGGCACCTAACACTATGTAGGAAAGATGGGCCACGGTTGAGTAAGCCAGCCGTCTTTTCAGGTTGTCCTGGCGGAAAGCCAGCAGGGAGGCGGTGATGATGGTGAAAGCGGCCAGGGCCACTGAGAAACCGGCCAGGCCTTGTTCCTTCAGCCATTGCGGACCGAAGACAAAACCGCTGATACGCATCACTCCGAAAACCCCTGACTTGACCACGGCCACCGCGTGCAGGAGCGCGCTGACCGGGGTCGGAGCGGCCATGGCCGTGGGCAGCCAGCCGTGCAGCGGCATGACCGCTGCTTTAACCCCCACCCCGGCAAAAAAGAGCGCGAAAAGAGTCAGGGCGGCCCCGGGGCTGAAAATCCCAGAATCTATTATGCCCCCGGCTCTGAAATCCAGGGTGCCGACAGACTGGTAAAGCCAGGCCGTGGCCACGATCAGTATCAAGCCTGCGCTCAGGGTGAAAGCCAGGTATTTGCGGCCGGCTCGAATCGCCTTCTCGGTTTCCTTGTGAATAACCAGGGGGTAGGTGGCGATGGTCAGTACTTCGTAAAAAACGAGAAAAGTGAGCAGGTTGGCCGAAAAGGCGATCCCAATGGTGGCTGACAGGCAAACCGCGAAAGAAGCGAAGTAGCGGGTCTGCTTGTGCTCGGCCAGTCCCCTGACGTAACCTATGGAATAAAAAGAAGTGAGAATCCAGAGTGAGGAAGCGATCAGGGCGAAAAACACGCCCAGGGCGTCGACCCGCAGGGCCAGCCGGATACCCGGGGAAATAGTCAGGATTTCAATGACGGCGTTCTGCCCCTGCAATACCCGGGGCAGAAGCGATAAAACCAGCAGAAACTTGGCCAGAGCCGCAAGCAGGGTCCAGCCCTCGCGCAGGTTGGGCCGGCGGCCGCTGACCATGATCAGGGGCACGGCCAGTAAAGACACCAGCACGGCCAGCAGGGGAATTATCGAATGATAGTTTTCAGCCATGCTCCGGCCTCCGTTATCCCAGGGCAGCCGGGACGATTCCGCCCAGCACCCGGTTGACTATGTAGGCGTTGAAAAGTCCAAGTAACAGCAGGGCCAGTGCCATCACCAGTACCGGCGCCAGCAGTAAAGCCGGAGCTTCCCGCCCGGCCTGGCTTTCCCGGCCGGCCGCCTCGTTCCCGGGGATCGGTTTCAGGTAAACCCGCTCCAGAACCCGGAAAAAATACACCGCATTGAGCAGACTGCTGAGCAGGATCACCACCACGAAAAACCACTGTTCCTGCTGCAGGGCCGCGCGTACCAGGTACCACTTGCTGAAGAAACCGGCCGCAGGCGGCAGTCCGATCATCGACAGGGCGGCCACGGTAAAGGCGGCCATGGTCCAGGGCATGGTTTTTCCCAGGCCGTGATCCATTTTCCGCAGGCTGGAGTGCCCGGTCCGGTACCGCAGGTTGGCGGCCACCAGGAAGAGACAACCTTTCATGAAAGCGTGGTTCAGCACGTGCAGGACGGCTCCGATCAGGCCCAGAGGGTTTACCAGGCCGATGCCCAGGCCGATATAGCCGATCTGGGCCACGCTGCTGTACGCCAGCAGGCGCTTGATTTCATCCTGGGCCATGGCGGCCACCGATCCATAGATAATGGCCGCCGCCGACAGCCAGGCCAGGATGGTGGCCAGGGGCAACATCAGGTTGAGGAATTCGCGGCCGAAAACGAAAAACAGCAACCGGATCAGGACATAAGCCCCGACCTTGGTGCCGATAGGCGCAATCAGGGCCGATGAAGTGGCCGGCGCGTAAGTATAGGCATCGGCCAGCCAGCCGTGCATCGGGAAAACGGCCATCTTGATGGCCATGCCCACCACCATCAGGGTCAGGGCCACTACGATCGTCTGGTGGCTCTGGACGAGGGGCAGGATTTCCCTCAGGTCGTTCATGTTCAGCGATCCGCTGACCATGAAGAGAAAGCCCAGGCCCAGCAGGTAAAAAGAAGCCCCGATGGTGCCCATGATCAGGTAGCGGAAGGCGGCCACCGGTGATTGTTTTTCCCCGGCGGCGATCAGGCCGTATCCGGCCAGGGATGATATTTCCAGGAAAACGTACAGATTGAAGAAATCTCCGGTCAGTACAATGCCGTTGAAACCGCAGAGCAGGAGCATGACCACCGAATAATAGGAGGAGCGGCGGCCGGAAAGATCGAAGCCGGTCATGCGGACCGAGTGAATCATGACCAGCAGGGCCACCGCATTTATCACCAGCACGAAAAAAGCCGACAGGTTGTCGAGCACGTATTCGATGCCGATGGGCGGTATCCAGCCCCCGAAGTGGTAGTGCATGGGGCCGTGCTGCAATACATGCAGCAGGGCGGCCAGGGAAGCCGAAAAGGTGAAAACCGACGCGCCCAGGGCAATGAAACAGGCCAGGTTTTCCCGGAAGCGGGCCAGCAGGGGGATCAGAACCGCAGCAGCCAGCAGGGCCAGGGGGATCAAAGCGGGTAATTGCCGCGTCATGGTTTCATTTTCTCCAGCAGTTCGTCTTCTTCCACGGTATGATAGTTCTTCTGAATTCCTATGAGCAGGGCAAAAGCCACGCCGATGGTGGCCACCCCGACCACGATGGCGGTCAGCATCAGGGTGTGGGGCAGTGGGTTGATGTAATTGGCCTGCTGGGCAGGGTCGATGGCCTGGTCCAGAACCGGCACGGTGGCGTGCCACTTGGCCGAGCTGGCTATCCAGAAAATGATGATGGCCGACTGGAATATGGTCATGCCGATCAGTTTTTTCACCAGGTTGTTCTTGGTGACCATGGCGAACAGGCCGATGAACATCAGGGCGAAAACAAACCAGTAGGCGTAGTACCCCAGGATGAAATCAAACATCTTCATCCTCCCCGAGCAGATCGTCGAAAATCCCGACCAGGATGGCCATGACCGCCAGGCCGACGCCGACTTCGACGATCAGAATGCCCATTGATCGCAGTGCGGCTCCGCTCAACCCCGGAATAATCAGTTGGCTGTAATCCAGGAAATTGCCGCCCAGGATAATGGCCGCAAAACCGGTGACAAAATAAATCAGCACGCCCAGCGCTCCCAGGGGAGTGGCCCAGGCTTTTCTGAACTGGAATTCAGCCACCTCGCTGCCGGCCGCCAGGCGAATGAGCAACAGGCTGGCCGCAAGCATGGCTCCGCCCTGGAAGCCGCCGCCGGGACTGTAGTGACCGTGGAAAATCACGTACAGGGCGAAAAGCATGATAAAGGGTGAAACCAGCCGGGAAACCAGGATCACGATCAGGTCGTTTTCATGCCTGGTCATCTTTTTTTCCTCTTTTTCTCCGCCCGAGAAGCAGGTAGCAGATCAGGCCGGCGGTCAGAATGACCGTTTCCTCGCCCAAAGTGTCGTAACCGCGGTAATCGGCCAGGATCACGGTCACCATGTTGGGAGTGGCCGCGTCCCGGTAGGCGTTGCGGATGTAATAAGCAGATGCTTCCGGGGTGCCGGCCAGGCTGGTTTCCTGGTTGAGGAAAGCCGAAGCATCGCCCCGCCTGGGCAACCCGGTGGAGGCGAATACCAGTAACAGGGAAAAGACGGCCAGTAAAAAAACGTTGACGATTTTCAATCTGAACTCCGGCGCGAAGTACGGTAAATGGCCACTATGAAGAAAACCCCGGTCACGCCCGCCCCGACCACGGCCTCGGTGAATCCCACGTCGACCGCGCCCATTGAGACGAAGATCAGGGCCGAAATAAAACTGTAGACGGTCAGGGTGACGGCCGCAGCCAGCAGGCTGCGCACGGTGACGGCAATTACCGCCAGCAGGAGCAGGAAAATGAACAGGACGATTTCAAGTTCCCAGTGCATTTACTTCTCCTTTTCCGTTTTTTCCGGCTTCTTTTTACCCAGCAGGGGCTTCAGCCTGAACAGAAAAGCGGCCCGGCCCAGGGCGTGGGCGGCGGTGGGGTTGGTCAGGGCCACGAAAACCAGTATGATCAGAAGCTTGGCGCTGTTGACCGTGAAACCCTCGTAAAGGATGAGACCGAAAACCACCAGCATGACTCCCAGGGTGTCACTTTTCGAAGTGGCATGGGTGCGGGAATAGAAATCCGGCAGTCTGATCAGTCCTATACTGCCTACCAGCATGAAAAAAGCGCCGAAACTGATAAAAATAACCGGAGCCAGCAGTTTCCATTCCATTTCACAACTCCCGGTCACGGTCAACCGCGGTGAAATCATCGCTGACCGCGGCCCGCAAAGTACCCAGGTACTTGGCTATGGCTATGACCCCGATGAAATTGAGTATGGCGTAAGCCACGGTGATGTCGATGAACATGTCGACCCGGTCGAAAATGAAGCCGATCAGCAGGATCAGCACCATGGTCTTGGTGCCGATGGCACCGGTGCCAAGCACCCGGTCGAAGAGAGTCGGACCGGTGATGACCCGGTACAGGGGGATGAAAATGATCACGGTCAGGATCACGGCCAGGTAAACGAAAAACTTGTCCATCAGCGCTACACCTCTTCCACCGATTTGATTACGTCAAGAGCGGTGACTACTTTTTCAGTGCTCTTCTGAAAGAGCAGAGCCGCATGCTCAGGCAGGGAATCGCTGGCAATGCCTGAAAAGGAGGCATCCATCAGGGAATGAACCAGGAAAGTGTCGTCCTCTATCAGCAGGGTTATGGTGCCGGGAGTCAGGGTTATCGAATTACCCAGGATAACCTTGGAAGCGGTGGTGGGCAGCTTGGTCTTGAAACGGATCAGGGATGGATCAATCGGCATGCGCGGATGCAGAACAGCGTAAGCCACCTGCAGGCTGGAAACTACTATCTGCCAGGTAAGCCAGGGAACGTACAGGAAAAGCCTGGACCACTTGATGTGGGCCTCGCTGCCGGCCGGAGAGAAAAAGGGATGCTCGGCCAGCCGGGAATTCACGGCGATGACCAGGATGACCGAAAAAACCCCGAGAGCGATGTGGAAGAAATCGTAATGCCCGGACAGCAGCAGCCACATGCCCATCAACAGCAGGAATTTTACAATGCGATTGCGCAGCCTGTTTAAATTCAAAGGACGCCTCGGTGTGGATTCACTTTGGACTTTGATTAAAAAGCATTATAGCTTTCTGATCTCAGCTTGTCAAACAAGCCGGCATCTCAATGCTGGACAGGGCTTTACTGGACGGCTTTGACCGCCTTGGCCACGGCTTCATCCAGCAGGGCCAGCGGGGGCTGGGCGATGAAATCGTTTTTCATCAGCAGGTCCATGGCCGCCCTGGCCTGGCTGATGTCGGCCAGTGTTTTGTTGAAAACATCTTCAGAACTCATTTTCACCCGGGCCACCCCGCTCCTGATCGCCTCCATGGCCACGGCCGCCGCCTCTTGAGCGAAAACCTCGGTTTCATCCATAGTCGGCATGATGTAGTCGGGACTGATTCCTTTCTGAACGGCATAGTCGGCCAGGGAACGGGCCGCGGCGATGGCCATCTCGTCGGTGATCTTGCGGGCCCGCACGATCAGGGCGCCCTTGAGAATCCCCGGGAAACCCATGGAGTTGTTGACCTGGTTGGGGAAATCGCCCCGACCGGTGGCCACTATGTAGGCTCCAGCCTGCTTGGCGGCATAGGGATATATTTCCGGCACCGGGTTGGCGCAGGCGAAAACAATGGCCTTGTCGGCCATCAGACTGATCCAATCCGGTTTGACCGTATCGGGACCCGGCTTGCTCAGGGCGATCAGCACATCCGCCCCCTTGATGGCCGTTTCCATATCCTCAATCCGACCGGGATTGGTCGATTCGCACAATTCCCACTTGCGGTAAAAGGCCGGATCGGCCTTGATGTCATCGCGGCCGGCATGCAGGGTGCCCCGGGTATCGAACAGGATCATCTTCTGCGGATCACCGCCGGCCATGACGATCAGCCTGGCGATGGTGGTGTTGGAGGCGCCGGCTCCTAGCAGCACTATTCTGACCTTGTCGATGTCCTTGCCGACTATGCGCAGTGCGTTGATCAGTCCGGCCAGGGTGACACTGCCGGTACCCTGGGCGTCATCGTGCCAGACCGGGATGTCGCACTCCTCGCGCAGGGTGTCGAGCACCTTGTAACAGTTGGGTTGGGAAATGTCTTCGAGGTTGACCGCGCCGAAACTGGGTTCGGCCATTTTCACGAAATCTATGATCTTGTCCGGATCGTGCTTGCCTTCCTTGTTGTAGCTGTTAACGCAAAGGGCCACGCCGTCGACGCCGCCCAGGTACTTCATCAGGAAAGCCTTTCCCTCCATAACGCCCAGGCCGCCCGGAGGAGTGCAGTCTCCGTCGCCCAACACCCTGGTTGAATCGGAAACCACCGCCACCAGGTTGCCGCGGTTGCTGAGGTCAAAAGACAGGTCATTGTCATCGCGGATTGCGGTGGAAATTCTCGAGACTCCCGGCGTATACCAGACGTTGAACCAGTTGA
The DNA here is from genome assembly GCA_964457225.1 of uncultured Clostridia bacterium. Classification (GTDB taxonomy): domain Bacteria; phylum Acidobacteriota; class Aminicenantia; order UBA2199; family UBA2199; genus CAYWEM01. The sequence goes on along the minus strand of CAYWEM010000017.1, from coordinate 43,561 downwards.
AGCCATAGATGCCGGCCTTGGGCACGGTGGCGATCTTGCCGCCGTAGAACTTGTGACAGGAGAAGGACAGTTCTTTCAAAAAAATGGTCTTGGCCTTGGCCAGCTGTTCCTGGCTGAAGGATGAGGGAAAAAGGGCGTTGAGATCCTTGAGGGAAAAGTCTTGTTTACTCATTTGCACTCCTTTTGAAGTTTCAAGTGAGATTATAAGAATTCATTATATAAAAAGTCAACAATTGTTAATCGGCTGACAATTCCTCTAGGATCAAGGCGATATCCGCACTGCGCAGGTTCTCGGTCCCGGTCTCGGCCAGGGCGTCCTTGAACATAACCGCGCAGAAGGGGCAAGCAGTGGCCAGGATATCGGCGCCGCAGGCTTTGGCCTCGCTGATGCGGCAATGACTGATGCGCTTGCCGCTGTGTTCCTCTTTCCACATGCCTCCGCCGCCGGCCCCGCAACAAAAACTGCGTTTCCGGTTGAGTTTCATTTCCACCAGTGATCCGGCACCTGCTGCAGTCAACAATTGCCGGGGCTCTTGGTAAATACCGTTGTAGCGGCCCAGGTAACAGGGATCGTGAAAAGTTATGCGCTCGGCGCCGCCCGGTTTCAGCTTGAGGCGACCGGCCTGCACTAATTCGAGCAGAAGCTGGCTGTGGTGAACGACTTTCAGATCAGTTCCCATTTTGCCGTACTCATGGCGCAGTACATGCAGTCCATGGGGGCAGACCGTTACTATGCGGTTGAAGCTGTAGCGCCCCAGGGTTTCGATGTTCTGGGCGGCCAGCATCTGGAAGAGGTATTCATGGCCGGTTCTGCGGGCCGAATCCCCGCAACAGGTTTCCTCGTTGCCCAGGATGGCGAAATCGACCCCGGCCTTTTTCAGCAGGCGGACCATGGCCCGGGCGATTTTCTGGGAATGCTGGTCATAACTGGCCGCACAGCCCACCCAGAACAGCAGGTCGGTCTGTTTACGATCGGCCAGCAGGGGAACTTCCAGATCTCCGATCCAGTCGGAACGCGAAGCGGAACTCAGGCCCCAGGGATTGCCCTGGTTTTCCAGGCCGCGGAACAGCACCTGGAATTCATCCGGAAAACTGGACTCCATCATGACCGCGTACTGGCGCATGCCGATCAGCTTGGCCAGGTGTTCGTTGTCCATCGGGCAGACCGCCATGCAGGCCGCGCAACTGGTGCAGTCCCAAACCACCTCCTCGGGCACGACTTCGCGATAGAGATTTTTTTCGGCCTCGGCCGCGCCGGCCCCGCTTTGCAGTAGCAGGTTTTCCTTGATGGTATTCAGCAGTTCCTTGGGCGAGAGTTTTTTTCCTGATTGAAAAGCCGGGCAGACGTCCTCGCAACGGCCGCATTCGGCACAGGAAAATAGATCAAGCAGGTCTTTGCGGGTCAGCTCGGTCACCTTGGCGATGCCGAAGGATTCCTGTTCCTCCAGGTTGACTGCTTCGATTTCGGCTAGTACTCCGTTGTTTTTGAACAGGATATTGGCCGGACCGGCAATCAGATGCAGGTGCTTGGAATACATAATGAAAACCGCGAAAACCAGGATGATCAGGATATGCCACCACCAGAGAAGCTTCAGCCAGAAAGTCAGGGCGGCCGGAGCCAGGGAATCTGGCAGTATCAGCTCCTGCGCGACCCGGGCGATGTAGAGGCCCCAGCCCGGAGCCTGGTTGTAGAGCTTGAAGGCTTCGAAGAAAATGAAAGTGACCATCAGCATGAAGATGAAGGACAGGATGATCAGTGACTCCCAGGAAGGCCGGTCCAGGCCCGGAGCTTTGAAAACGTAACGCCTGAAAAAGAAGAAAAGTACGGCCGCGATGATCAGCAGGGCAAACAGATGAGCGGCCATCAGCACCAGTTGGGACAGGAATCCCGGCCCCAGCAGGTGAAAGGATGAACTGAAGCCTTCAATGACGTGACTGACCGTGACCAGCATGAAAACCAGGAAGCCCCAGAAGATAACGGCATGAAAAAAACCGACCAGTGGCCGGTTGGAAAAAACCGGGATCTGGAAGAGCACCTGGCGCAGCATTTCAATTATTCTCTTCAGCGGGCGGTCAAAGCGGTCAACCGGGCGCCCCTTCTTGATCAGTCTAAGTTTGGCCCGGCCGGCCAGGAAGACCAGAACGGCCACCAGTAGTACAGCGCCGCTGAAAACGAGTTTTTCCACTAAAGACAGCATTACTTTCCTCCTGCGGGTAGTTGGGCCGAAAAAACCTCTGGAATTTTACGGCCCAGGAATATCTCTCCAACTTTCTGAAAGCGTTCCGGAAAATCCGTGACATAAAAGGCATCCTCCGCCGATTCCGCATCTCCGGCGGCCATATCCAGTTCAACCAGTAATTTCTTTACTTCCGCGGCCAGGCTGGCGGCGGAATCCACCATGGCGATTCCTTCACCCAGGTATTCGGCCATCAGGGGGCGCAGCAGGGGGTAATGAGTGCAGCCGAGCACCAGGGTCTCTATGCCGGCGGCCACCAGTGGGGCCAGGTATTCCGCGGTCACCAGCCTGGTGACCTGGTGGTCCAGCCAGCCTTCCTCGGCCAGGGGCACGAACAGGGGGCAGGCCCGGGAAACTATTTCCACTTCGGTTCGAAGTTCACGAATGGCTTTTTCATAGGCCCCGGATGCTACCGTAGCCGAGGTGCCGATGACCCCGATTCTCTTCCCGGGCCGGGCCGCCGCGGCCCTGGCGCCCGGTTCTATGACCCCGATCACCGGGACCTGGAAACGACGGCGCAGAAAATTCACGGCATGGGCTGAAGAACTGTTGCAGGCTACCACCACCAGCTTGACTCCGAAGCCGAGCAGGAAATCAGTGTTTTCCTCGGAAAAGCGGAGTATTGATTCGGCCGATTTACTGCCGTAGGGCAGGCGGGCCGTATCACCCAGGTAAATGATGCTTTCGGCGGGAACGGCTTCCTTCAGCGCCCGGTAAACGGTCAGCCCGCCTATCCCGGAATCGAACATGCCGATGGCGGAGTTATTCATTCCTGATCAGGTTGAAATCGGGAAAGTATGGATTCTCCAGGTCAAGATGCCCGGAAATAGATGACAGCTCATTACCGGCAACCAGGAAGCGGACTTTTTTGACGTCCTGGAAATTGTAGCAGATGTTGTTGACGAAATAATAAATGAATTCACGCTCACTGGCCGTTCCAGCCGGAAAGGAATGCAGCAGGCCCTCGCTGAAATCGATCACCAGCATTTCCTGGGCCGGCAGAAAGAACAGCGAGCGCAGTGAAGTGTCGGCCGGAACCGGAACCAGGCCGTCAGCCCGAAGCAGCAGGTTGACAAAATCCCGCATGACATCCAGCCTGGGTTCCCGCAAGCGCAACTGGCGGGTCGGCCCGGGGACCATCAAACCCGACTCGTTCAAAAAAAAAACCCGCACCGCCAGTTCCGGTTGGCGCAAATCTTCTTCAATTGCATCAACGATTTCCGGATCCAGGGCGGCCTGCCTGCCATGGCCACTGACTTTGAGAAAAATGGCCAGAGAAATCACGAAAAAGAGAAAGGAAAGGCCCAGCAGGATATACAGAGAGCGGCGTTTCATTGCAGGGAAGAATTGTGATAAGCGATGAACCTGGTTATACCGCGGTAAATCGCCAGGGCCACGTTTTCCAGGAAGGCTTCATTCATCAGCTTCCTTTCTTCTGATTCATTGGAAATGAAAGCCACTTCCACCAGCACCGCCGGCATGGCGACTCTCATCAACACCCGGAAAGGCGCCTGTTTGACTCCCCGGTTACGGGTGTCAAGCAGATCGTTGAGTTCCTGCTGGATCTGTTCGGCCAGCATACTGGACTGACGTATGTACTCGGTCTGGGCCATGTTCCAGAGAATCATCTGCAGGTCATCGTCCTCGAGTTCTTCATCGAGATCAATGTGGGCGCTGTTTTCCTTGCGCGCCAGATCTATGGCTTCCTGGTCGGTAGCCTTGAGACTTACGAAATAAGTCTCCGAGCCGCGGGCGCTGGCCCGGAAAGAAGAGTTGACGTGGATCGAGACGAACAACTGGGCGCGCTGGTTGTTGGCGATCGCGGCCCGGGCATTCAGGGAAACGTCGCTGTCCTTTTCCCTGGTCATCACCACCCGCAGTCCCAGGCGGGATTCAATGATACTTCTCAATTTGTTCGCCACCTTGAGGGTCACGTCTTTTTCAAGGAGGCCTGCCTTGCCCACCGCACCGAAATCCTCGCCGCCGTGACCCGGATCAATGCAGATGGTGTCAATGGTTTGCCGCAGCGGATCGGAAAGCCCGGGGGCCCCGGCAACCTGCCTGGGTTGCGGCTCATCCGCCTGTCGCCCGGAATCGTTTGTTTCTTCGACAACCTGGGCCTCAAGCTTTTTATCAGGCTGAAACAGTCTGCCGGAGGCGGCTGAATTGCTGCCGGGCAACAAGTCAAAGACCACCCGGAAAGGCTGCCTGAGCTCGAAACTGCGTTTCAGGTCGACATTGCGCTGGAAAAGAACGGACAACTGGGTGCTGTCCCCCTTGTTCTCACGGGTGATCCGGCTGATCAGGGACGACCTGTAAGCCTGCTGATCGTTCAGATCAAGCGGTCCGCTGAAGTTGAGCTCCAGTTCGAGTTTGTTGCCGCCGTTACGGAAGGAATAACTGATTTCCTCATTGCACTCCAGCACCAGCCTGGTATAACCGTCATGGTCAAAAGAGCGCAGGGAAACGTTCAGCCCCAGGATGGGAAGAGTAAAGAGCAGGGCCAGCGAGAATATGATTGTTTTGCGCATTGATTCAGTGCATGGTGGAGGCGGCGGGAATTGAACCCGCGTCCAACGATAAATTCGATAAAGATTCTACAGAAATAGTCTGTTTTTGTACTGCCCCCGGATCAATCAACAGACAAATGATGCCGGGAGAGACCCACTGTTTTCTCGTTTCCGGATGGGCGGGCGGGTCACCGGAAACCATCCCGCTGTTTGACGCCCTGGCGCACCCCGCAGGAGAAAGCACGCCGGACGGCAACGTATTAACTACGCTGCGATTGCAAAATCGTTTGCACTTGTTGTTTTGAGCAGTTGTTGAGATACTCGGCTCATTCCGCCTCTTTACCTTCATTATCGCTGTCAAAACCGTGACGCCCCCAAAACTTGGAGTGTGGCGGGGTCGACGAGACTCGAACTCGCGGCCTCATGCGTGACAGGCATGCGTTCTAACCAACTGAACTACGACCCCGCACCGTATCGCCTGGGCGGTAAAGGACTTGAACCTTTGACATTCGGCGTGTAAAACCGACGCTCTACCAGCTGAGCTAACCGCCCGTGTGAAACCTGACAATACAACATTTTCACCCCGGTGTCAAGGGCCGTTCACGCCATCCCGGGGCGGTTGGCTACCAGGCCGGCTGCAGGTGCCCCAGGGCATCCGGCAGATAAGGCGCCCAGGCCAGGGCCACGGTATGCACGGTAATTCCCCCGGCCCGCGGAGCCAGGCGGAGTTCCTCCAATGCTTCAGCCTGGGGATCATAATTACCGGCCTGTTCTTCAATCTCCCGGGCCAGCTGGGCTTCCATTTCGGCCAGCTGCGCCCTGACCGCCTCGGCATTGGCCTGGGCATTGGATACACTCTGCGCATCCCGGCCCATGCGGCCGGCGCTCTTGATAGCCGTTCCGGCCCGGGAAACAGTGCCTACGCTGGCTGCGCCGCGGCCGAAAAGCGCTCCCAGGATGGCCGTTCCGGTGGAAACCGCCGTTTCCAGCTTGCGCTGGCCGGCCTGGGTCTTTCTCTGGGACAGGATCTGCTCGGAAGAACGGAGGCGGTTTTGCAGGGTCTGAAAACGTGATGCGTACTTGCGACGGAGTTTTTCAACCGTTTCATCCCGCTTTTCGTGGGCAATCTGGCGCAGGCGGATGCGGAAATCCCGCTCATCCTCACCAGGAAGACTGTTGACCTTCAACACCGGACTGCGCCAGAGTACCAGGCCTTCGTTGGCCCGCAGATGGCGTTCGTAGAGCTTGGTCCAGGCTCCGTACTGGCGGGCCTGGGTTAAAACGGCAGGCGGCGGCAGGAAGACGGCATCAGGTTCACCCCGCCGTTCCAGTTCCCGGACCTCCAATGAAATCAAGCTCGCCGTTGACCAGTCAATCGGAACAGGGCCGTCCATGACCGGAGCCAGATGCAGGCAGCGCCGCATTTCCTGCACTCCATGGGGGGCGGATGAAAAATGCAGATCCGCCGCTCCGAGCAGCAGGGGCCTGTACTGCAAAGCAGTACCGGCTTTTTTCCTGGGCAGGAAAACCTGGGGCACTTCCGGAGGCAGTACCGGGACATCGGCCCGGACCGCCGGGACCGGCTCTTGCCCGGCCGGGGTCGGACCGGCCTGTACCTGGGAGACAAACGTCTCCGCTGCCTGGGCCCGGTCCTGGTTGTTCAGGCTGCGGATCTGCTCCCTGGTCATCGGCCCGGCCAGGTAGGAAAGCACCCAGCGCGTCTGAAAAATGGTCGGCTGGTCGGCATGAACCGAATGCATCAGGAAAACTCTCTTGCCCAGGCCGGAAAGAGTGCGCCCCATCTGCTGGCGATCGAAATCTGCTCCTCCGGCGGCTCCTTCCAGTCCGTCCATCAAACGCTGCTTGTCGCGCTCGGTCTGCAGACGGCCTATCCACCAGGTTCCGGCATTGGACAGGGCCTTGTAATCAAGGTCGACCGGGTTCTGGGTGGCCAGCACCAGGCCTACCCCGTAAGCCCGGGCCTGCTTCAGCAGGGTCATCAGCGCCGTCTTGGAAGGAGGATTGGCGCTGGGGGGCAGAAAGCCGAAGACTTCATCCATGTAGATCAGGGCACGCAGGCTGCTGGTTCCGGGTTGACTGCGCACCCAGGCCAGCACTTCGGCCAGCAGCAGGCTGACGAAAAACATGCGCTCCGAGTCAGCCAGGTGAGCAATGGAAATGACCGATATCCTGGGTTTGCCGGCGGCATTGTAAAGCAGGGTCGAAGCATCCAGGGGTTCACCCTCGAGCCAGGCGGCGAATCCGGGCGAGGCCAGGAGGGTGTTGAGCTGCATGGCCAGGCCGAAGCGGTCACGGGGGGGATAAACCGTGTCCAGGTCCATCACTCCCAGCCGGGTTACCGGCGGATTCTGGATGGCGCCGATCAAGCCGGCCAGGTCCAGGTCGCGGCCCTGGCGCCAGGTGTTTTCCAGGATAGTGGCCAGCAGTACGTGTTCCCGGCTGGTCAGGGGATCAGCCTGGATGTTCAGCAGGCCCAGGATGCTTGAAGCCGTGGTCTGAATCCTTTCGCGGAAAAGATCTCCGTCTTCCAGCAGAGACGGCGGCGGAGCGGCGAACCCCCGCAGCAGGGAAATCGGCCGGCCGGCGCTGCTGCCGGGAGTATATATGGCTGTCTCAGCCGCATCGCGCAGGCGCTGAATCCGCTGGCCGTCCTGCCCCCAGTCAGCCAGGCCTTTCTTCCAGAGCCCGGCCTGGGCCGCGGCGAATTCATCGGGATTCTGGTTGGCGACGGCCGCGGCCTGCACATCCACCCAGGGGCGGAAATCCCGGGGCTGCAAATCTGGAAAAGTCAGCATGATATTGCCCAGGTCTCCCTTGGGATCAATGGCGATCACCGGAATGCCGTCAATGGCCGCTTCTTCCAGCAGGCCTATACCCAGTCCGGTCTTGCCGCTGCCGGTCATGCCGATGATCACACCGTGGGTGGTCAAATCACGGGAATCAAGCAGAACCAGGTTTTCCCGCAACTTGCCGCTGTCCTGATCGTACTCCTTGCCAAGGTAAAAAATTCCCAGTTTTTCAAAATCGTTCATGATTATTCCTCCGGTTCGGGCATATTCGCCGGCGGTAATAAAGGCCGGCGGCAGAGCGCCGAGCTGATCTCGTCATAACGCGATTCTAGGCCGGACCGGAGATATTGTCAAGCAAAAAACCGATCCAGGTAAATCTGCATTACTGCTTTCCGCTTTCTGGATTTGCTTTTTTTTTCGCTTTGTTTATAATGACTATATGAAAGTAATCCTGCTGTTGATCGCACTTCTATTGTCTCCTTTACCGGGAAAAGCCGAGGTTTACACAATCAGGGTCGAGGGGCCCATCGACACCCTGCTTGAGGAATACGTGGTCGAGAGCCTGCAGACAATCAACGAAAAGCCGGGCGCCCGCCTTATAGTCCTGCTGATGGACACCCCGGGAGGCTTTGACACTTCCATGAGATCGATCATCAAGGCCATGGTAAACAGCCAGGTGCCGGTGGCAGCCTACGTTTCTCCGCGCGCCGCCCGGGCGGCCTCGGCCGGTTTCTTCATTGCCATTGCCGCCGATATCGCCGCCATGGCTCCGGGCACCAACATGGGCGCTGCCGCCCCGGTCTCGGTCAGCGGCACGGAAATCGAACAGACCATGCGGGACAAGATCACCAATGACGCCGTTTCCTATATCAAGACCCTGGCCGGCAACCGCGGCCGCAACGTCGAGCTGGCGGAAAAGGCCGTTTCCGAAAGCAAATCCTATACCGCTGAAGAATGCCTGGAAAACAACCTGATCGAATACATCGCCGGCGACCTGGAGGAACTGCTGCTCAAGCTCCAGAACAAGGTGGTAAAACGCTCGGATGGGACGGAGTCCGAACTCGACCTGACAGGCGCCGCGGTCATCGCCGTTGAAATGAGCGCCCGCCAGAAGATACTGCGCACTATAACCAATCCCAATATCGCCTATTTCCTGCTGATCTTCGGCCTGATCGGTCTCTACCTGGAGTTTTCCAATCCCGGCATCATCATACCCGGGGTGATCGGCGGCATATCACTGCTGCTGGCTTTCCTGGCCTTTCAGATACTGCCCATCAACTACACCGGGGTCTTGCTGATCCTGTTGTCCTTCGGTTTTTTCATCGCTGAAATCAAGGTGCAGGGGTTCGGTATGCTGGGAGTGGGTGGATTCATATCTTTCCTGCTTGGCTCCCTGATACTGATCGATGCGCCGATCCCGGAAATGAGGCCCGCCATGACCTTAATCGCCACTGTCTCAATCGTCTTTGCCGTTCTATCCCTGGCCCTGACCTACAAGGTTTTCGAAGCCATGAAAAGAAAAACACCCACCGGCTCCGAGGGACTGGTAGGAGAAACCGGCACTGCCCGGACCGCCGTGACCCCCTCCGGAGGCAAGGTTTTCGTGCACGGTGAGTGGTGGAACGCGGTCTCCGACCAGGAAATCCCGTCCGGTGCCCGGATCCGGGTGGAAGCCCGGGAAGACATGGTTTTAAAAGTTTCCCAAACAGGAGGTAAATAATGCCGCCGATCAATTTTCCGATCACTATCCTCATTATCGTCGCCTTCATCCTGCTGAACTGGATCAAGGTACTCAAGGAATACGAACGCGGGGTGATCTTTCGACTGGGTCGTATCCTGGATAAGCCCAAAGGTCCCGGATTGATCCTGGTACTCTCGCCCATAGACAAGCTGGTCAGGGTGAGCCTGCGCACCATCGTGCTCGACGTGCCGCCCCAGGACGTAATCACCAAGGACAACGTATCGGTCAAGGTCAACGCCGTGGTTTATTTCAGGGTGATCGACCCCCAGCGGGCCATCATCGAGGTGCAGGACTACCTGTACGCCACTTCCCAGCTCTCCCAGACCACCCTGCGCTCGGTACTGGGTCAGGCCGAACTGGACGAACTGCTTTCCGAGCGTGACAAACTGAACTCTGAACTGCAGAACATAATCGACCAGCATACCGATCCCTGGGGAGTCAAGGTTTCCATGGTGGAGATCAAGTACGTGGACCTGCCCCAGGAAATGCAGCGGGCCATGGCCAAGCAGGCGGAAGCAGAGAGAGAAAGGCGGGCAAAAGTCATCCACGCCGAAGGCGAATTCCAGGCTTCCCAGAAACTGCTCGATGCCGCTGAAACCATATCCCGCAACCCGACCACCATTCAACTGCGCTACCTGCAGACCCTGAACGACATTTCAGCCGAGAACACCTCGACCATAGTCTTCCCGGTGCCGATCGACCTGTTCAAGTACTTCACCAAGGAGAAATAGCCCCAAGACCATGGAAAAACCTTATTTTGAAATCCGCATCACTTTCCTGCACATCGCGGTATTCCTGTGTTCCATCCTGTTGATTGCGGTATTGCTTTTCGTACTTGGCTACCGGGCCGGCAAAGCCTCCATGAGCGCCCCGGACTGGTCCCAGGCGGCCCTGGAAAGGGAAGCCCGGATAGACCCGGGCCGGCCCGATTCTACCCCGCCCGCCGGGAATGAACCGGCCGAACATAACTTGCAGGAAGAGCTCTCCCTGCACGGTTTTCAGGAAAGCAAGGAACCAGAAAGAAAGGCAAGACCGGAACCGGAAACAATAAAAGCTCCGGCCGGTGGAACCGTTTTCCAGGTCCAGGTCGGCGCCTTCGCCAATTATGCCAATGCCCGGCAGTACGCGGAAAGATTCAGGAAAATGGGTTATTCGGCGGAAATCAACTCCTCGGTTTCCGGCGGCCGGGACCTTTTCCGGGTCAGGGTCGGGCGTTTCACCACCAGGGCTGAAGCCGAGCGGGAAAAAGAAAAACTGGAAAAAGCGGAAAAGCAGAAGTTCTCGATCGTTTCCGCCAATTGACCGGAAAAACTCTTTTGGCCATCGGCGCCGCGGCCGGCGCGGGAGTACTTTCCCAGGCCCCTTTCAACTTTTTTTTCCTGGCCTTTATCCAGTTCCTGCCGCTGTTCCTGCTGCCTCCGGCCGGTTCAGGGAGGCAGTTCGTCCGGTACTGGTTTTACGGCATACTGCTGAACCTGCTGCTGCTCTACTGGATTCCCAGGGTCATGGTTCTCTACGGAGGCACAACCTGGCCGCTGGGCCTGATCGGCCTTACCGCTCTATCCGTATTCCTTGGTTTCTTTTACGCCCTGTTTGGAATGGCGGCCGCGCCCTGGCTCAACCGCCTGCCGCAATCACGGCTGGCCATGCTGTTGATACCGACAATATGGGTGGGAAAGGATTTCATCATAGAAAGGATTTTCGGCGGATTTCCCTGGTGCCTGGCGGGGTACAGCCAGCACAACAACCTGCTGTTCCGCCAATTGGCCGAAACCGGCGGCGTCCACCTGCTGACCTTTCTACTGGTGCTGGCCAACGTCCTGATCTATCGCTGCTGGATCAGGCGCAACCTTAAACGCTTGACAGCGCTGCTGCTCATACCCCTGCTGCACCTTGCCGGCTGGGCTTTGCTCAGCCTGCACCAACAGCAGGTAAGCGGGATGCCCGATCGGATCGCGGGCATTATCCAGCCCAACGTCACCCCGGATGATCACCAGACCATCGGCTCAATCGAACGGGAACTGGCAAGACTGCTGGAGATATCCGGGCAACTGGCCCGCACCGGTGCTTCTTTCGTGGTCTGGCCCGAATACACGGTGCCGATCTACCCCGGCCAGAGCCGGCGCCACGGTGAACTGCTGGATGATTTCGCCGCTGAACAAGTCCCCCTGCTGGCCGGGTTCACAGACCTGCAGGCCCCGGACCGGATATTCAATTCGCTGTTCCTTTTTCATCCCGGGGGCCGGGACAGTTATGCCAAGGTCAGGCTGACTCCCTTCGGCGAATACATTCCCTTTCGCCGCCTGCTCTTTTTCGTGCGCCGCATCACAGATGAAATCGGAGATTTCACCCCGGGTGACAACTTGAAAAACCTCAGCCTGAAAGGGTTGCATGTCAGTCCCCCGATCTGTTACGAGGTGATTTACCCCGGTCTGGTGCGCAACCTGGTCCGGCTGGGCGGCCAGGTCATCGTCACCACTTCCAATGATTCCTGGTTCGGTAATACCAGTGCTCCCTACCAGCATCTTTCCATGGCCGTACTGCGGGCCGTTGAAAACCGGCGCTTTTTACTGCGGTCCACTTCCAACGGTATATCCGCCCTGGTTGACTCAGCCGGGACCGTACTGAACAAGTCTTCATACGGCCGGGCTGAGGCCTTCCTCGCTTCTTTCAAGGTTCTGGACCAGGAAACGTTTTTCACCAGGGCCGGTTACCTGTTCCCCTGGCTGTGCGCCCTGCTGAGCCTGGCCGCAGTATCGGCCTCGGCAGGCAGCCAATGGCGCCGGAAACTGAGCACCAGGCGGGAAAATCCCTAAGGCCCCCGGTTTGATCGAAAACGCCAGCCCCGCAGGTCGGCGAAAAAATCTCCGCAGGCCGAGATGCAGCTGAACGGTTCAGGCGGCATTAACAGCTTCCTGCTGATTCCGACGTGATAATAAAGGCTGAACAGGGGCAGGAAAGGCAAATCCCGGCCCCAGAGCCGGTGCGCCTCCAGGTAAAGGGCATGACGTCGTTCCGGATCCATTTCCCGACGCCCGGAGGCCAGCAGTTCGTCCATGGCCGGCGAAAAATAGGAAAAGTAATTGGCGCTTCCATCCCGGCCCAGGATTTCGCTGATATCGTAATCGGCATCGAGCAGAAAACCCGACACGGCCAGGTCGTAACGTCCTTCGCGCAGGGCGGTCAAAAAGGACTTGTATTCGAGAAAAACCGGTTTGAGTTCAAGGTTGAGTTCGGCCAGTTCCCTGACCAGGAAAAGCACCAGGTTGCGCCGCAGCTTGCTTTCACTGTTGGTGGTGATGGTCAGGCTGGCTTTTTCCGGTAAAACCCGCATGGCGGGTTCAGCCCCGTGATATCCCACATCAGCCAGGGGAGGGAATGGACTGTAAACCGGGCATCCGTCACCGTCCAGGAATTTTTCCAGGAAGCCCGAGCGAAACAGGCGATCCCTGACTGTTTGTCTCAATTCGGAGTTGAGACCGGGCCGGGCCAGGTTGAAGGCCAAATAGGTGTAGCCGGTTTTCCGGTAAGCGGCCAGCCGGAATTTACCGCTCCAGGAAGGATTCCGCCGGTATGCCCTGGTTTCCTCGGGCTGCAGCTCGGCCGCATCGACTTCTCCGGCCAGCAGTTTGAGTGACTGTTGGACTCCGCTCAGTACCACCCGGTATTCAAGCCGGGAAAAGAAAGCTTTCTCAGGATGAAAGGGATTGGCGGCCAATTCGATCCCGACCGGTTCACGGACCCGGCTGATCATGAAGGGACCGGAGCCGAGCGGCCGGAGCTTTCTGAACTCGGCTGCTTCCAGGCCGCTTATTTCCCGGGCTGAAAGAATTTTACAGGTCAGGTAACTTCGCCAGGGGGCGAATTGTTCCCGGAAGCGCAATAAAACAGTCCAGCCGTCCAGTTCCTGTATCCCGGCGATGAATTCCAGGCCCGAGCGGTAGGGATAGGCATAGACCGGGTCGCAGAGCAGTCCGATGGTGGCGGCCACGTCGCCGGCGCCTAGTTCATTGCCGTCAGAGAAATAAAAGCCCCGTTTCAGCTTGATCAGTACTCCTTCCGGAACCAGGCGCCAGTCAGCCGCCAGCTCGTTGACCAGCCTGCCCCGCGGATCGTAATTGAACAGGCTGTGATAGATCTTGTTGGCCAGCGCCTGGGAAGTTTCGTCGGTCAGGTAAACCGGGTTCAGATTGTCCGGGAATACCGGCACTGCGATACGCAGAACCGCCCCGCCGCCGGGATCAGCCCGGACCGGGGCCGGCACCATTAGCAGAACGACACCCAGCTGAACAACTGTTTTCAACAGTTTTTTTACCTGAAGCAGTATAAGCTCTTTCATCGTACTCCCTCCCCGCCGGCAATCATCTAATATATTACCGACCTCAATTCATTTTATATCTGATTATTATGCCGGTTATTATAACATCTGTTTTATTTTTTTCAAACAGGTCACTTCGGTTTTGCAATATTGATCGCAACATATCATTTCCACCGAGGATTCAGCAGTCTATGACCGTTAATCCTGAAGCATGAACGACCAAGCAAGTCAGCCCTGACTTCATGATTAACATCGGGAAATCCATTTTATTCAAACAATTAGCAGTAATATTGAGTTGATATAATCCTTGTATTTTTTCATTGCCTGGAGACAGTATCCCAGAATTGAATCCTGAACCAGGCGCTCAGCGCCTGCAAGTCCATTAAAACCAGACTCAAAAGCAGGTGGAGGATTTTGGCAGTATCGGGTGATTGACATAATCACAGTTTGACCGGATAATATAAAATGCTCAAGCAAAACCAACCCTTGACCACCCCACTGCTGATCTGCCTGCTGTTTTTCATGACCTCTGTCAACAGCCTGCTGCCCGGGCAAAACAACTCAACCCGGCCGGAAAGGCGCAGTCTGAACGCGATACGGGTCAGCCAACCCCCGCATATCGACGGCAGGCTCGATGAAGAAGCCTGGCTCCGGGCTGAAACCGCCTCGAATTTTTTTCAATACGAACCGCATAACGACCGGGCCGCTTCGCTGACCACCGAAGTCAGGGTGCTTTACGACGACAACAACCTCTACATCGGAGCCCGGATGTTCGATCCCGAGCCCGGACTGATTCTCACTGAACTGGGCCTGCGAGACGCCGATGACAACCTCAACGCCGATACTTTCTGGATAGAACTCAATCCCTTCGACGACGGTATCTATGGTTTTTCCTTCAAGGTCTCCGCTTCCGGTGTGCAGAGCGATGCCAACATTTCCCACGGCACCAGCGGCCGGGGTGGTGACCGCAACTGGGACGCGGTCTGGAAAAGCGCGGTGCAAATAAATACGGACGGCTGGCAGGCTGAAATCAGGATCCCCTATTCGGCCCTGCGCTTCCCGCGATACCAGGTCCAGGCCTGGGGCATAAATTTCTGGCGCGAAATCCGGCGCAGCCGGGAATCATCCAGCTGGAATTTCGTTGACCGGCGTATCGCCGACCGGGTTGCTTCCATGGGGCTGCTGACCGGAATAAGCGATGTCCGCCCCCCCCTGCGCCTGGCCTTCTTTCCCTACACCTCGGCCTACCTGGAGAAAAACGGCGCCAAGCAGGGCTGGGCCGGCAGCTTCAACGGCGGCATGGACATCAAGTACGGGCTGAACGAGAGTTTCACCCTGGACACCACTTTGATCCCGGATTTCGGCCAGGTGCAATCGGATGCCCTGGTACTGAACCTGAGTCCCTACGAAGTCAAGTACGACGAGAAGAGACAGTTTTTCACCGAGGGCACGGAGCTTTTCAACAAGGCTGAGCTTTTTTATTCGCGCCGCATCGGGGCCCGTCCCAGGGGCTACGGCGCGGTGTACTCGCAAATGAGCGAGGACGAAATCCTGTTGGCCAATCCCCTGGAAACCAGGCTGATAAACGCCACCAAGCTGACCGGGCGCACCCGGGGCGGACTGGGGATAGGCGTGTTCAACGCCATGACCGGGCCGGCCCGGGCTCTGGTCCGGGACCGGGAAAGCGGAGAGGAACGACATATAGTCACCCAGCCGTTCAGCAATTACAGCCTGCTGGTGCTGGACCAGAGCCTGAGGAACAACTCCTTCATCAGCCTGGTCAACGCCAACGTGGCCGGCCTGGAAGACGGTTACACCTCGAACGTCAGCGGCGCCGAGTTCCGCTTCCTGGACAACTCCCGGGCTTACCGGATCAGCGGCAGCGCCGCTCTCAGCCAGCAGTACCGCCGGGAAACTGATGACAGCTTCGGTTACAAGTACCGGCTCAGCCTGGGCCGCTTCGCCGGAACCTGGCAGTATTCCTATACCCGCAACCTGGTCAGCGACAGCTACAACCAGAACGACCTGGGCTACCTGCGGCGCAACAACGAATTCAGCGACAGCATCAGTTTCAGCCACAACGTTTTTTCACCCTTCTGGAAGCTGAACAACATGAGCCACGGTCTCAGCCTGACCAGGAATTCCCTTTTCAAGCCCCGGGAGTTTACCTCGCTCAGCCTGGGCTACAACCTGAGACTGCTGTTCCGCGACCGTTTCATGCTGGTGTTGCGCCTCAATTACCAGCCCCGGGGTGAAAAAGATTTCTACGAACCCCGGGTACCCGGTCGGTTTTACCAGACGGACTCAGCCTGGGATTTATTCGTCATGTACTCGAGTGACTACCGCAGGAGGGTTTACGTTGACGGGGAGTTCACCCTGGGCCGAACTCTTTGCCTTTACCGCCAAGATTTCCGGGGCCTCAAGTTCACCCCCACCCTGAGGATCAGCGACCGGCTGAACCTGGCCCTGGGCTTCGAATACGGCACCAGCAGCAACGAAATCGGTTATGCCGAACAGCGCGGTCCGGACGAGGTTTACTTCGGCAGGCGCAATGGAACGACCATCGTAAACAGCATCAGAAGCAGTTACATCTTCAGCAACGTGCTTTCACTGTCCTTCAGCCTGCGCCACTACTGGTCCCGGGTGGCCTACCCCGGGGAATACTTCTTCCTGAACCCGAACGGTCGACTGGCCGCAACTGATATTGACCTGGAACTGCCGGACATCAACTTCAACTCCTTCACCCTGGACACCAAGCTGACCTGGAATTTCGCTCCCGGCAGCCAGTTGTCCCTGGTCTGGAAGAACGCCATCGACAGTCTGCACTCGGAGATACTGCACGATTATTTCCGCAACGCCCGCTTTTTCCTGGGCCAGCCGCAGATCAACAGCCTCTCGATAAAGATACTCTATTACCTTGATCACAAGTCATTTTCCAGGCCGTGACCGCATCCCCTGCTTGACCGCCGCCTGCTTTATTTGTTAAGATATTTTTTCTCCGAGCTTGCCGAGCTAAAGTTGAACCAGGCCGCCAAGCCGACAGGGTGAAACGGGAAACGGTTTCGCCTCCCATTCAGGAAAGGAGAAAGTACAGGCCTCCTTTCCCTTCACCCCGGAGAAAGGAGGTAATCGTTGATCTCCCTGTCCGAAGCCCGGCAAATCCTGGCTGACCAAAGTCTTTCTCCCCGGCGTGAAACCATCCCCCTGTCCCGCTCCCTGGGCCGGGTCCTGGCCGCCGACCTGCGGGCGGCCATCGAGATGCCGCCCTTCGACAAATCGGCCATGGACGGATATGCCGTCAACTCGGCGGACGATTCACCTTCATACCTGATCAAAACGACCATCCCGGCCGGAGTAATGAGCGAGGTCAGGATTGGACCCGGCGAATGCGCGGCCATCATGACCGGCGCGCCCCTGCCCCGGGGCGCCGACCTGGTGGTGCGCCGTGAATACACCCGCATCGAAGCAGACCGCATGTACATCACCAGCCCGGAAAGCGGCAGCAACGTCTGCAAAAAAGGTGAAGACATCCGTCCCGGCGATCTTCTGCTGAAAGCCGGCACCCGGCTGAGACCACAGGAAATAGCCCTGGCCGCGACCCAGGGCCAGGCCGGGCTCAGAGTCTATCGCCGTCCCCGGGTGGCGATTATCACCACGGGTTCCGAGTTGGTGCCCCCGGGAAAAGACCTGCCGCCGGGCGCCATTCACGACAGCAACACTTACTCCCTGGCCGCCCAGGTCGAGCAGGCCGGTGCCAGGCCCAGGCCAATGGGCATAGTTGCCGATGATCCGAGTTTAACTGTCAAGGCCGTAAAAGAAGCCATGGCCGGCCATGACCTGGTCCTGCTCTCCGGCGGAGTTTCCGCCGGTGACTTCGATTACGTGCCCGCCGCCCTGGCCGCGGCCGGGGCGCAAACGGTTTTCGACAAGGTGGCCATCCAGCCTGGCATGCCGACCCTTTTCGCCCGCCATGAAAAATGCCTGTTTTTCGGCCTGCCCGGCAACCCGGTTTCAACTTTCGTTATCTTCCATGTTTTCATTCGGCCAATTTTACTGCGCCTGCAGAACCTGCCGCCCGACCCGCCGCCGCAAACGGGGATAATGCTGGATTCCTGGCGGAGAAAAAACAGCAGCCGCACCCTGTTCCTGCCGGTTGACTTCCGGGAAGGCCGCATCAACACCCTGCCCTATCACGGTTCAGCCCATATCCCCGCCCTGGTCCGGGCCAACGCCCTGCTGGAAATCCCGGCCGGGGTGGCCGCCCTGAACGCCGGAGACGAAGCTTATGTTAGACTCATTTAACCGCACCATCAACTACCTGCGCGTCTCGGTCACCGATCGCTGCAACCTGCGCTGTACCTACTGCATGCCGGCCGAGGGCATCAAGCTGAAAAGCCACCACGACATGCTGTCCTACGAGGAAATCCTGCTGGTGACCAAGGCCGCGGCCAAGCTGGGCATCGACAAGATACGGCTGACCGGAGGCGAACCACTGGTCCGCCGGGGGATAAGCGAGCTGGTGGCCATGATCAGGCGGATCCCGGAAATCAGGGAAGTAGCCCTTACCACCAACGCCATCCTGCTGCCGGCCCTGGCCTCCGACCTGAAAGCCGCCGGACTGGACCGGCTGAACATTTCGCTTGATACGCTCAACCCGGAAAAATACAGCCGCCTGACCCGGGTCGGCCGCCTGGAAGAAGCCCTGGCCGGGATCGATGCCGCCATCCGGGCCGGTTTTGTCAATACCAAGCTGAACATGGTGCTGATGCCGGACTTCAATCTCGACGAATTGCCGGCCATGCGTCTTTTTTGCCATGAAAAGGGACTGATCCTGCAACGCATCCAGGGCTATTCCCTGCATGAACCCAAGACCAGCCCCCGGGCCCGGGCCGCCGAAAGACCCGGATCCTGCCGCGACTGCAACCGCATCAGGCTGACCAGCGATGGATTCCTGAAACCCTGCCTTTTTTCCGACCAGGAAATCGAGCTGGATTTCCAGGACCTGGGAGCCTGCCTGCGCCGGGCGGTAAAAGCCAAGCCCCGGCACGGTTCTCAATGCCTGACCCGGGAAAACTGGCAGATAGGAGGCTGACATGAAACTGACCCACCTGAACCGGCGCGGTGAAGCCGACATGGTCGACGTCGGTGAAAAACCCGTAATCCGCCGCCGGGCCGTGGCCCGGGGCCGGGTCACGATGCAGGCGGAAACCCTGGAACTGGTCAGGGCTGAACAAATGCGCAAGGGCGACGTCCTGGCCGTGGCCCGTATCGCCGGCATCAACGCGGCCAAGAAAACGGCCGAGCTGATCCCGCTCTGCCACCAGATTCCCCTGGACAAGATCTCGATCGATTTCTCTATCGAGGAAAACGGCGTCATGATCGAAGCCCGGGTTTCCTGCCAGGCCCGCACCGGGGTGGAAATGGAAGCACTGACCGCGGCCGCGGTGGCCGGTTTGACCATTTACGATATGTGCAAAGCAGTGGACAAGACCATGGTCATCAGCGAAATCGTACTTTTGGAGAAAAACAAGGGATGAAATTTTCACTGGTATCGATAAACATTTCACCGCAAAAGGGCGGACGCAAGTCCCCGGTCACCCAGGCTGAACTGCTGGCCGGCCTGGGTCTCAAGGATGACGGCCATGCCGCTCCCGGAGAGCGCCAGGTCTCTTTGCTGGCCAAGGAAGCGATCGACACCATGATCGCCCGTGGCCTGCAACTGTCTCCAGGTGATTTCGCCGAGAATTTCACCACCAGGGGCATAGACTGGAGCAAGTGCCGGGTCGGTGACCGCCTGCGTATCGGTACGGCCGAGTTGGAAATCAGCCGCATCGGCAAGGAATGCCACCGTCCCTGCGCCATTTTCCAGGCTGTCGGGGACTGCATCATGCCCAGGCAGGGCGTTTTCGCCAGGGTGCTGAGTGGAGGTTTGATCAATGTTGAAAGTAGCTGTGATTACGGTATCTGACCGGGCCGCGGCCGGGGTTTACCAGGACCTGTCCGGCCCGGCGGTGGTGGCCGAGCTGGAGGCATCCGGGCTGGAGCTGGAAATAAGCACCGTCCTGGTGGCTGACGAGGAAAACGAACTGCGCCGCGTCCTGGACGTTCACCTGGACAAGGACTTTATCATCACCACCGGCGGCACCGGGCTGGCTCCGCGCGACATCACCCCGGAAGTGACGGCCTCCTTCTGCGACCGCGAAGTACCCGGGATCAGCGAGTGGCTGCGCCTGGAATCCCTGGCCGAGACGAAAAACGCCGTACTGTCCCGGGGCTACTCGGGCCAGAAGGGCAAAACCATCATCGTCAATTTCCCCGGCTCGCGCCGCGGGGCCGCGCACCACGCCCGCCTTTTGGCCGGCATCATGCGGCACGCAGCGGCCATGGTCGACGGCGCCGATCACCAACACCGCTGACCGGCTTTTTTTTCGAAAACCCGGCGCTTTTCGCCCCGGCATCCGGCTTAGCAAGAAAAGATTGACAAGGCAAATACACGGGTTTATTCTTCTCCGGGAACCAAGACAGGGGGAGACATGAAAAATTCAATGAGGCGGAACCACTTTCGTTTCATAGCGCCGGCACTTCCCGGAGCGCTTTTCACCATCCTCGTCATTTCCGGTCTTTTTTCTTCCTGCAACGCCTGCCGACCCGGAAAAGAAGCAGGCCCCCGGCAACAGGAGCAGCAGGTCCAGTCCGGGACCGATGAGGATGGAACAGCGGCAAGCCTGAGGCAAAAACCACTTCAGCCTCTGCGACAAACAGAGCGTGATTCCAGCCAAATGCTGGCCGATGACCTGGAAAGCGGAGCCATTACGCTCGACGAGGCCGGCCGCAGCCGAATCCTGCGCCTCTTCCGTCCGGACCTGGTCCAGGAAAAATACCGATACCAAAGGGCTCCAACCTCAGGCACCTGGGATGTTCTGCAGGCATCCATCAGGTTTTCCGAGCTTTCGCCGGAAACTGCCGCTGAACTAATCCCCTACCTGGTGCGGCCGAGCGATCCGAGAAGCATTCATTATAAGCGCCTGTATGAGCAAAGAACTTCGCTCTCCACTTCCCTGTTCTCCCTGGCCGCGCCGCTCCATGCCGAGACATCCGACCCGGTCAAGGAAGTTTACCGGACCGACACCGGGTACACCATCGAGGTTTTCGCAGATCCGCCGGATGCCGCCCTGGCCCGGAAAGCGCGCGACCTGATCGCTCAACACAAAATGTACGAAAGGCTTGAAAAACTGCTTGGCCGGAAAACGCTGGATTTCGGAGATCGGACCCTGTCCATCTACATCCTGGCGGAACTGGGAGAGCTCAGCGATGACGAGGGAGAAAGCTTTCAACCCAGGGGACTCTGCTGGCCGGATTCCTGGAGACCTGAATCCGGTTTCGCACCGGGGACATCTTCCGCCTGGATCCAGGTTTCGGCGGATCAAGCCGGGGAGGATCCCGATCTCGCGGCCACCCTGGCTCACGAGATGTTCCACGCTTTCCAGTTCGCATTCAGTCTCCATGAAGAGAAGTGGCTGGTCGAGGGCTCGGCTGTCTGGGCCGAGGATTTCATCGGTCCTGACTGGAACACGGAACAGGACAGATTGGAAGGCGAAACTTTCCGGGGTTCAGTACACAACCGGCTCCAGGAAAAAAGCGGCTGGAGCGCCTACGGCATGTATCTGTTCTTTAAATACCTGACCCAGGCCCGGTCGGGGGGAAATGATGCCGTCATGCGCCTGATCTGGGAAACATGCGCCGCCAGCCGGGGTGATACGCTTCCCTCGGTCAAGTCCGCCGCGGGCGGAGATTTTGACGATCTCTTCAAAGAATACTCCTTCTACACCATGGACGAGGGTGAAGCCAAGGGGAAGTTCAGGGATTCGGTCGGCTGCTGCGGGGGGAATTCACCCCTGCCGCTGTCCGATATACACGGTTTTCAGGGGCTCTGGCATATCGACGAAGGCGGAACAATTATTGCCCGCTCCGGAATCCAGGTCCGGGGCACGGGCATCTCCTATTACCAGGTCACGAACGGCGCCCGGGGAACCATGGCGCCGACCGTCCGTTTCGACTTGTCGGAATTCCAGGGCCGCCGCGAACTAGGTCTCCAGGCGGTCATCGAATACCGGGACTTGAGGACGGTCAAAGAAGACTGGAGCGATCTCGATGAGCGCATCTTCTGCCTGGCCATGGAATCGCAGAATTTCCAGGCCATATACCTGGCCGTAAGCTCCACCAGTACCGATCCGGAGCCCGAGTTACTCCTGCTGGACTTAATGCCCGACTCGGACCGGGAATGCCTGTCAGGACAAGTGCAGATATTCTTCAGCGAAGAAGGAGATGAAAACTACCGGATGACCAAGAAATGGGGGGGAGAGAGGAAAGAGCGTAAGCTGGACAAACAATGGCGCCACAAGATCGAACTCACGCTGGACCTGGTTCCTCAGCGCCACAATACCCAGGCTGATGCCGCCCGGGCGGCCGCCCGCCTGCCCGGTGAGATCCGGGCCAGGGCCCTGGCTGAAATGCTGCGGCCCGAAGCCGGCGATTTTGATGAAAACACAAACTGCAATGTTTATTACTTTCGGGTCAAAGCCGCCCGGATAAACGGTTTCAGCCGCTCCATCTCGCTTTCCGGGTACGACCTGGACGCCGATGCCCAGGGTGTCATTATGGAAAGCAACAGGCAGGTCAACGAAAACTGGCACAAATCAGATCTCTCCAGGACAAGCCGGGATGATTTGAAGGAGGAATCCCTGAGAGTGCGGATCTATGCCGACCGGGGAACCGGGACCATAAAATGGATCAACGTGGATTCCGTGACCATCCAGGCGGAAGGCCTGATGCGGCGGACCGCGAACAGCCGCCTGAGATACAGGCCCGATCCCGACTGGGAACGCTACGATTACCGGCATCGGAAAGACGATCAAAGCGACAAGCTCGAGGAAGAGTTCGGTTTCGGAGAAGTTTCGGACTTCGACAAGGACCTGCCGATGAATCCCGACTGGAAGGCCCGTTCGTCAGGGCGCAGAACAGCTGAGGGGGGAGGGCTGATCGAAAAGCCCCTGGACGGCAAGGGGCGAAAAGACGAGGGTGAATCCTGGACCCGCGGCGGCCGGGAGAAAAGGGAATTTAAATGGCGCCTGGTGCTTGACGTTTCCCCCGGGGATTAAAGGAGGA
Source organism: uncultured Clostridia bacterium (assembly GCA_964457225.1). GTDB lineage: Bacteria > Acidobacteriota > Aminicenantia > UBA2199 > UBA2199 > CAYWEM01. The sequence continues at coordinate 20,780 of CAYWEM010000017.1, read as the reverse complement.
GCTGACCGGCTGCACATTCAGCAGGTTTTTATTATAATGGCCCCATGCCGGTAAAAAGAAGCGCCGACCCGGTCAAGGAGACCAACCGCCTGATCCGCCTGGCCCGTTCCTACTGGCAGGCCCATCAGAACAAGGCCTGCCGGACCCATCGGGAAATGGCCCTGGAAATGTACGAGAGCCTGAGCCCGGAACAACGGGAGCTGGTGCCCCAGGAATTGCGGGTCTGGCTGCGCTACCGCAGTGAAAAGTACTTCGGGCCCCAGCGCACCCCGCCGGGCAGGAAAAACAAGCCGAGATAGAATTAAAACTGCTGTCATTTCAACCTGTTCTCCCGTGCTGTTTTTCCATGTTTTTCATTCTCGCCGCCCGGACTTGCCAGTTTAAAAAAATCGCGCTATCATTTCTATTGATTAACATTTTTGTAAACAAATGGAAATGACATGAGATTCAGGGAATTCAAAGAAGCCGTTCGAAAAATGCCTTTTTTCGACCGCGATACCGCCGCTTACCTGGCCGGATCGCCTGCCGCGATACGGGTCCAGTTGTCCCGCTGGAAGAAAGAAGGCCTGATCGTACAGCTGAAAAGCGGGCTTTACCTGCTCGGAGAAAACGAACGCACCATGACTCCCTCGAGACAGGCCATCGCCGCCGTCCTGGTGCAACCCTCCTGCATAAGCCTGGAAAGCGCCCTCAGCTATTACAACCTGATCCCGGAAAGGGTGGAATCCATCACTTCCGTAACTCCCAGGAAGACTCAAACGCTGGTCACAACGATGGGAACTTTTATCTATCGCTCTCTCAAAATCCCCCTCCATTTCGGTTTCGCCAGGGAACAGGACGAGAACGGTCTCCCCTACTTCCTGGCGGAGCCGGAAAAAGCCCTCCTCGATCTCCTTTACCTCAACCTTGGTCGTCTTGATGCCCGTCGTGAGGATACGCTGAGCGGGTTTCTCAGGCTGCAGAACCGTGAGATCCTGAAAGCCGGAAAGTTAAAAACCTACGCCCGGCGCTTCGGTGTGAAGAAGCTGGAACTGATCGTGAAGGAACTGCTGTGATCGAGATCATCAAAAAGCAGATCAGGGAACTGGCCACACCGGATGAGCGCTATAATTTCTGCCGGGAATTCCTGCAGGAACTTCTTCTCCAGATCATCGACCGCTGTGGGTTCAGCCGAAATTTAGCCTTCGTCGGGGGAACAGCACTGCGCGTCATCCATGATTTGCCCCGTTTTTCGGAGGATCTCGATTTTTCCCTGATCGACGATGCCGGGTTTGATTTTCAGAAGCTGATCACTGCTACTGGACGAGAGCTTGAACTGCATGGTTTTCGGCCGGGTTTTTCCCCGGGCGGAAGTAAAAATGTGCTGGCTGTTTTTGTCAGGTTTGAAGGTTTGCTTTCCGCCCTCGGCATTTCAAAACACAAAAAAGAGAAAATCAGTGTCAAGATCGAGATCGACGGCAACCCTCCCGCCGGGTTTCGCACAGAACTGCACCTGATCAACAAAAACTTTATGTTCAAGACCTTGAGCTACGACCTTTCTTCTCTCTTTGCCGGCAAATTGCACGCTGTTCTCTTTCGACACTACAGGAAAGGCCGTGATTATTACGACTTGTTCTGGTTCTTGACACGAAGGTCCCCGGTCAACCTGGCCATGCTGGCACAGGCCATCGCCCAGACTCACCCCGGAGAAGAAACCATCACTCCGGAAAAACTCCGGGAAATGCTGCTTGCTCTGATCAGGAAAACGTCGTTTCCGGAGATCCGCCGGGATATCGCTCCTTTCCTGGGAAGACCCGAGGAAATTGGGCTCTTTGTACCGGAGCTCTTTGCCCGGGCCGTTCGTGATTACTTTACCTGATAGCTTTTGTACAGGGAATTGCGGGTCTGGCTGCGCTACCGCAGTGAAAAGTACTTCGGCCCCCAGCGCACCCCGCCGGGCAGGAAAAAAAAGAGAAGTCCTTAACCAGAAGCAGCAAAACCAGCCGAGAGAAAAAAAGTGACTGAGGGGCCGAACCCGCGCCGGCCGATGTAGAAAACCCGGAAATGCAGTTGACAATTCAGCCTCAAGCTCATATTGTAGGAACATGAACCAGGAAAACCAGACCCAGGAGGAAGTAACCAGCTTCGAGGAGAACCTGGGCGAAACCCTGCAGACCAAGAACCGGTTGTTGATCAAAGTGCGCTGGGTGCTGGCCCTGTTTGCCCCGGCTTTTTTCCTGCTGGCCGCTCCCTTCATTGAAGCGACGCCGATAAAAATAATCTGGCCGCTCTTCGGCCTTCCATTGCTGGTCAACCTGCTGCTGGGCCTGGAAATCCGCCGCCTTGAGCGCCTGGCCGGTCAAGAACGCGAAAACGGGCTCCAGAGATTGATGCCCCTGCAACTTGACGTAGACCTGCTGTTCATTTCCAGCCTGCTCTACTTTTCCGGGGGCTTTGCCAGCCCGCTGAACCTGCTGTTCATCCTCTACGTGGTCCTTTCCACCTTCCTGCTGCCCTGGCGCCGGGCCCTGCGCAATACCCTGCTGGCCGTATTCCTGGTGCTGGTCATCCTGCTGCTGCCCGATTCCGACCCTGATGCCCTAAAGAACCAGCTGGCCGCCTTGATCACTTTCGAAGCCCTGCTGATCTTCACTTTTCTCATATCAGCCTACCTGGCCCGCGGCCTTCATAAAAGCGAACAACTCATGGCCCGCACCCTGGAGCAGACCCGCCTGCTTTCGATCACCGACGGCCTGACCGGACTGTACAACCAATCCCATTTCTTTGAAATGCTTGATCAGGAAAGCCACAAGGCCTTGCGCTACAACCAGCATTTTTCCCTGATCATCTTCGATGTCGACAATTTCAAGAATTTCAACGACCACAACGGCCATGCCATGGGCTCGGCCACCCTGAAGAGAATCGGAGCCATAGTCAAGAAGAGATTCAGGGCTTCCGACCTGAAAGCAAAGTACGGCGGCGATGAATTCGTCATCATTCTGCCCCAGACCGACAAGGTGGGCGCCTACCTGGCCGCCGAGAGACTGCGGGAGACGGTTGAGCAGGAGAATTTTCCGGGCGCGGCCACTCAGCCCGGCGGACGCTTGTCACTCTCCCTGGGCATTGCCTCCCTGCCGGAACACGGCGACAACGGCGAGGAAATCCTGGAAAAGGCCGACAAGGCCCTTTACCTGTCCAAGGGCGCCGGCCGCAACCGCACCACCATCTACAGCGACCTCCTGGCCGGTGTCGACGACTGAATCAAAGCTTTTGTTCTTTTCCGCCCCGGTGAAAGCCCTCAGCCTCAACGGAATCAGCCGCAGTCTGACAGTATAACCCGGGTATCACCCATACCCAGGCGGGTATGCTCCTGTCAGGTCAACTTTCGCAACCTCCATTGAACTGATGTTTCCGGCCCCCGTCCGCTTGGCAGAAAAATTGCTGAAGGATATTGGGAAGCAATCAGAATTGAAGCAAGGAGGCTGGCAAAATGAAATCGATGATCTTGACGATCTTGTTCCTGACCCTGGTCCCGGCGGGTGTTAAAGCCGGCGGCCGGCCGGGAACGGAAGACCGCCTGTTCAGTGTTGGAGCAGGCTACGGCATACCCTACGGGCATACAGGCCTCAACCTGGAGCTGAATCCCCTGCTCCCGGCCGGAATGCACCGGGCCAATCAGTATCTCAGTTTTTCACTCGGCCTTGGTTACAAGCAGGATTCACCTCTCTTCGCCATGGGGTTCAATTTTTATCCCCTGGGACGAAGCGGCCTGGTTTCGCCGCGTTTTTCATTTCATTACACCAAGATGGACCGGATTCTCAACCGGTGGAACACCTGGGAAGAAGATTATGACACTCTGAACGCCCTGACCCTGGGGGGCGGCCTTGGATTCAGGCTGAATGAATCGCTGAGTTTTTTGGCCGATGCTTTCTACCTGTTTCATATTTTTGATGATTTTACAGACGATGAAATCGGCGGGCGTTTCAAGTTCAGTCTTGGAGCACGATTCAACTGGGAAACCAAACGCCGAGATCACATGACCGGGTCGGTAGAATCTCAGAATCCGGCATTCATGCAAATCGGAATAGGTGCCGGCATTCCCTACGGTGGTTTCGGTGTCAACCTGGAATTTTCGCCCCTGCTGCCCGGTACCGTCGGCGGCAAGATAAGAAATTATTTAAGCATTCTAGCAGGCAGTGGATTAGGACCGGCCGGCAGTTCTTATTCACTGGGCATGCGGATCTACCCCCTGGGCAAGGAAAAAGTGTATCGCCCCCGCCTGGGCCTGCATTTCGGCACGGTGGGCTTTGTCAAGTGGGGGGGCGGCAATTATTCAAGCTTGGAAGGCCTGGCTTTTTCAGCGGGAACTCTTTACCGGATCGGCCCACGGCTGGCCGTAGATGCAGATCTGGTACTCCTCGCCACCTTGCTATACGGTTGGCGACTGCAACACCTGGATTCCCCGGTCAAGGCTTCTTTTGGTTTGCGCTGGCTGCTTTAAAACAAGGAGGAAAAATGAAACGTGGTGGTCTTGGAGAACCTTATTGTTCAGTGGATTGTCATGGAAAAGGCGGAAAATACGCCGCAGCGGTGATGCTGAAGAACCAGAGCGGTGTTTGCGGCTTTTGTCAGAAACCTGTGCAGGCTTCAATGTTCGGGCCGGCCGACTGCGCCGTAGTGCCCTATGAAGGCATAAACCTGTTTATCTGCTCGGTCTGCACCTCCAGGGGCAGGGAGCACCTGCGCAAATACCGTAAATGCTGTATGTGCGGAAAAGCAATCTGAGGAGCCGAAAAATGTCAAAAGCAATCATAGCCGGCCACATCAGGCGATTGAGCGCGCCGAGATGGCAATTATGGATTACAGGCAACAAAAGGGCAAAAGCCGCGCTTGAACTCGCGGCCATCGGATCATCAGCCGTTCCGGAGCTGGCCAGCTCGCTTTCAGGACCCGGCGCCGCCTACGCCGTACTGGCCCTGAAAAAAATCGGCAAACCCGCGGTGCCTGCCTGCCTCCGAGAATTGAACGGCCCCGGCGCCGCGTATGCATTGCTGTTTTTCGACCGGGAAACCGGAGCCCCGGTGGTGAAAGAACTGATCGGACAGTTTGGGGGCGAGGGCGACGCCTATGCCAGCCTGGCTTTGCAGAAGATCGGTCCGGCAGCTTTGCCGCCGCTCATGGAAGCCATGGAAAACGCTGATGATAACACTCGCATGTGGGCGGCCCTGACCCTGGGGGAAATGGGAACCTGGGCGGAGCAGGCCGTTCCGGTTTTAAAACGCAAAGCCGAACAAGACGACTCGGAAGACGTGCGCGAAGCGGCAAAAATCGCTTTGGAGAAAATCAGGAATTGATCATCTTCCAGGAGGACCAATATGAGTGTTTGCGATATATGCAACAGGCCCCTTGATTTTTCCGCGGGATATGCCCTGACCACGAGCCAGGTGGCGGGGGATGAAAATTACTGGACATACATGCTTGAAAACCATGGATTCACTGATGATCTTCTGCTCATGTACGTCCAGCAACAAGCCATGCAGGTAAGCGGTTGGCTGGTCTGTGAAGCCTGCAGCGGCATGTTCACCTTCGATCGGGTCTCGGCCGGGAAATACGCCAGGCGGCAGCAGAATCCACCCGGCAGCGGATCGCTTGACATCAATGTCGCGGCCGCGGCCGCGGCCAGGGCCTGGCGGCAAAAACACGGCCGCAACCCGGCCTGGCTGAGATAGCTCCTGGTCCGGTCGGTTTTCTATTTTGCATATCTGCCGTCCTGGAAGAACAGATGCATAAATGAAAGATAAGAACCTCCTGCAAATGCCTTTTCCGCCCGGTCAAGCGGAAAACCCAGATTATCCGTTAAAGCAGCCGGCCAGGTCAGGTGGATCCGGATTGCCTCTCCTGGATTACTACCGGGGATTTCTCCCCGGAGGCATCAGTGATAACCTGAAAAAATTCTTTTTGGACCGGAACTGCAACCTGGAATTCGCCACCTGGGTCAACCCCGCTGACATCGGGAAATGCCTGCGCCGTGCCGGGAATTTCGGCTTTCACACCTGGATCAGCCTTGATCGGGACTGTGCTTTTCTGTACGGCGCCGCCCTGATAAACACCGAACGGAAACTCAAGGAAACCTTGGGCTGGCTGGACACCATAACCTGTCCAGGAGCCTGCGGGCACATCATGTTCAACGATTCGGAAAAAAAAAGACAATTGATCAGATTGAACTCTTCGGCTGATTGACTGTTTTCAAACCCGGCCGACTTGCATTTATTGAAGCAGGATGGATATAATTGATTTTCCATTTATCGAAAACTGGCAGGGAGGTCGGAGTGAAAAAAACAGCGCTGTTTTCATTTCTTTGCATAGTGCTTTCTCATTTTATGATCTGCAGTACAGCCGAAAAGCCCTTCGATCCGGAAGAGGCCCTGGCCCGGATTGAAATCGCCGATGAACCCGAAAAACTGCAATTATTGATCGGGTTGGGCATTCATTTTTCCATGAATGATCTGAGCAGATCAATCCAATTCGGCCGGCAAGCCCTGGAACTGGCGCAAAAACTCGATGACAAAGAGCTTTCAGGCAAAGCCCGGCAGATAATCGGCAACGCCGCAATGGAATTGGAAAACTTCGCAGAGGCCCGGGACAGCTTCAGGGCGGCCTTAATGCTTTATTCCAGCCTGGGCCGGGAAAGTGAGATCGCCCGCTCCAACCTTTACCTGGGCACTATCCTGCGAAAACTGGGAGAATTCGACGAAGCCCTGAACTGCACGGAAAAAGCCCTGGATTACTACAAGCGGGAAAACAACCTGCGGGGTGTGTCCACGGCCACCCAGTACCTGGCCTTGATCTGCGAAAAAAAAGGAGAATACGAAAAAGCCATCGATTATTACCTGCAATCCCTGAAAGCAGCCGAAGAAAGCGGAAACCAGCTTTTCGCCGCCAACACTTTAAACAACATCGGCAGTCTTTACAGCACCATGAAAAATTACGAGCAGGCGCTCCAGCACAGCGAAAAGGCCTATCGGATTTTTTCCAGGCTGGGTAATGAATTCGGTATAGCCAGCAGCCTGGGCAACATCGGCAGTGATTACTGGAACCTTGGCCGTCACGACCAGGCCATGGAGTACTACAACCAGGCACTGCCCCTGGCCCGAAAAATAGGCAACAAGTACCTGACCGGGATTATCAGCAACAACATCGGTCTCTACCTGCTGGCCCGTGACCGGCATGCCGAAGCCCTGGTCAATTTCCGGGAATACGCCCAAATAAGCGCGGAATTGAAAAGCCCGGACAACCTGGCCGAGGCCTACAAGAGCATGGGAAAGTGTTTCAACCTGATGAAGGACAGACGGGCCGCTGAGGAGCATTTCCTGAAATCGCTCGGAATCGCTGAGGAACACGGACTGCTTGACCTCGGCATGAAACTCTGTTTACGGCTTTCCCGGTTTCATGAAAACGGGAAAGATTATAAAAAAGCCCTGGAGTATTACGCCAGGTACGATCAGGCCAGGGAAGAACTGTTCAACCGGGAAAAAAACCTGGCTTTCATTGAAATACGGGAAAAATACGAAAGCGAACAAAAAGAAGAGCAGATCAAATTACTGGCCCAGCAGAATGAAATTCTCAACCAGAGAGAGCAAATTCAAAAGATGGAGCTTTCCCGGACCAGGCTGCAGTTATTCCTGGGCCTGGCCCTGGTCGCCCTGCTGATCACCCTGGTGATCTTGTTTTTCCGTCGCTTCCTCTACCTGCTGGCGTTCTGGAAAAAAAAGCATTACATAGGTCATTTCCGGCTGGAAGAAGAAATCGCCCAGGGAGGAATGGGCATAGTCTACCGGGCCAAGAACCTGGTCGCTCCGGATAAACCAGTGGCCCTCAAGGTATTGCGCGAGGAAATGTCGGCCGATGAAAAACAGCGGCGCCGCTTCATCCAGGAAGGCAACATAATCGATGCACTGGACCACCCCAATATCATCAAGGTTTTCGAACGGGGTGAAACCAATCGCCGGCTGTTCATAGCCATGGAGTTTCTCGACGGCAAGCCGCTGTCCCGGATAATCAGAGAAGCCGCGCAAAGAGGTGAACAGCTTCCCCTGGACCTCTGCCTGCACCTTATGCGCCAGGCGATCCAGGCCCTGACAGCCGTTCACGAGAAGGCCATAATTCACCGGGATTTGACCCCGGGCAACATTCTGGTTACCAAATCTCCAGAAAATCCCAACCTGGTAAAACTGGTTGATTTCGGCATAGCCAAATCTTTCACAGTTACCGGCCTGACCGAAACCGGGGGCATTATCGGCACTCTCAATTATCTTGCTCCGGAAATGATTTCTCACCGGGAATTGAGCCCGGCCAGCGACATTTTTTCCCTGGGCGTGGTCTACTACGAACTGTTAACCCTGGAAAAACCATTTTTCAGCGATGACCCCATGGATATAGTCAAGCAGATACTGGAAAAACATCCGCCATCCCCAAGCTTTTACCGGGCCGGACTTCCTCCGGAATTGGAAATGTTGATCATGACCATGCTTGAAAAGGAACCCGGCGCCCGGCCTGCCGGCCCCCAGGTGTTTCACCGCCTGGCCTGCCTGTGAGCGGGAGTAAATGATGATCAGGCATTTCAAGGAAAAGCTGGCCGCCAAGATCAGTCAGAAAAGAGTCGGACTCGCCGTTCTTTTTGCCGGGGACGGCAGGATTCTCTGGCATTCCGGTCGGCCGATCAGGGGAAAAAACCTGGATGATGGGCGTGGATTCTCCAAGACCCTGGTGCGGAAAGCATTGACCGCAGGCCAGGTCATGCGGGGCGGTGAAGAAATGGTCAGCCTGCACGATCCGACTTTTCCCCAATCGGCGACCCTGTATTACGTTAAAAGCCTGCTGATCCTGCCGATTGAACCGGATTTCCTTTTATACGTGGACAGCGGCCAGGACAGCTTCTCGGACGAAGATATATCTTTCTTTCACGATCACGCCGATGTCCTGCGCAAAATCGTGGCGGAAGTCCGCCAACTGCAAAACGCGGAGGGAGGAATGACCGGTTTCAGTCCGGTTATGACCGAACTGAGGCAACAGGTACTGCAATACGCGGTTGAGGAGGAGCCGATACTCCTGCTCGGAGAAACCGGCACCGGAAAAAGCCATTATGCCCGGATGATTCACCAGCTCTCAGACCGTGAAGGGGAATTCATCATCTTTGACAGTCCGGCGATTCCGGAAACCTTGTTCGAAAGCGAGTTATTCGGGCATGTCAAGGGCGCTTTCACTTCGGCCGACCGGGACCGCAGGGGACTGGTGGAAACCGCGGCCAACGGCACCCTCTTTTTTGACGAGGTATCCGAAGTGCCTCTCAGTGTCCAGGCCAAGCTCCTGCGCTTCATCGAAACCGGCAAATACCGCTCCCTGGGACAAAGCAGGGAAAAAAGCGCTGCTGTCAGGATCATAGCCGCCAGCAACCGTGATCTTAAAGAGGAAGTAGCCGGCAAAAGATTCCGTGAAGACCTTTACTACCGACTGCATATTCTGCCCATCTGCATTCCGCCGCTCAGGGAAAGACCTGACGACATCAGGGCCCTGGTTTCCGAATACGAATACTTGCTGCGTGGAAAATCCATTGGCCCGGGCTTCTGGGAAATCCTTCATGCCCATTCCTGGCCCGGGAATGTCAGGGAATTGATCAACGTGCTGAAACGAGCCGGCATCAGGCACCGGGAAGAGCAAATCGGCCCGGCCGTCGCGGATTACCTGGACATCCCTCTCCAGCTCCAGACTGCCGGCAACCTCCAGGCCGGTCCGGATCATGCATCCTTCCTGCGCTCGGAAATAGAATCCGGAAAATCATTCTGGGATACAGCCTGGCAGTCTTTTCTGGATCGGGACCTCAACCGTTTTCAACTGAAAACTTTCCTGCGGAGTTTTGCCGGAAACCAAGGCAGCCTGAGAGACCTGGCCCGGGCGCTCAACATCAGGGACCAGGATTACTCGAGGTTCATTTCAGCCATCAACAAGTACCGGGTCCATCCGAAACAGCAATAACCCTTCACTGAAGCCATTTCCCGTTTTAAACGCATTTTTCAGTAAAAACCATTACCTGGATCATAATTGGAATCCGGAGTGTTTTCCTGGTCTTCATCGGCCAGCAGGCGCCTGGTTTTTGCGGCCTTGGCGGCCAGGAATTCGGCGGCCAGCCGGGCCGAGGCGATCATGCCTTGCAGTTCGTCCTCCAGCGGGCTTTCCAGGGTCCGGCCGTCCCGGGCTTCGAGCAGGAGCGCCAGTTGTCCCCGGGTGGTTTCAAGCCGTTCAGGTGCAGGAGTTATTTGCGGCCCCGGTTTCAAGGGCAAAAAGCGCAGGCCCACGACCAGCAGCAGCAGGGCGGCGGCCAGGCCGGCCAGCGGTCTCCAGGAGAGCCTGCGGGCCGGCAACGTTCTGGTCGACTGTGGTCGGAAAAGCCCGGGGCAGGAGCGCTCAGTCCCGGGCCGGAGCGCCTCCCGGCGTAATTCCCGGCCGGTTTCCAGCAGATCACGGTGAACCCTCTGCAGTCCGGCCCGGAATTCCCGGCATTCACCGCAGTCACGCAGGTGCCGGGCGGTCAGCCAGGGCAGACGGTCCGAGCGGTCCAGGGCCGAACTCAAAAAAAACTGGTGCATTTTACATGCTTTCATGATCCAACTCCTTCAGGGTCCCGGTTCTATCATGGGGCGTGTCAGCCTGCCTCGCCCCGGCCGGCGAACAAATCCGGACCAGGGCTGTACGGGCCCGGCAGAGCAGCACCCGGGCGTTGATCTCGGAAATCTTGAGTACTCCGGCCGCCTCGCGCAGGGACATATCCTCTACGTACCTCAGCCAGACAATGCTGAACTGCTTTTCCGGCAGTCCGGCGGCCGCTTTCCAGATGGTATCACGCAGGGAATCCGACTCGGCGAGCTCAGCCGGTCCTGGTCCCTGGCCAGGCAGTTCAGCCGGCATCACTTCTGTTTTACGGCGGCGGAAATGACTGATGATCAGCTGGTTGCTCAGGGTGTAGAGCCAGGTGCTGAAACGATAGCGGCCGTCGTACCGGTCGAGGTAGCGCCGGGCCTTGATAAAACTCTCCTGGAGCAAATCCTCGGCATCCTGTTGAAGCCCGACCCGGCGGCGGATGAACAAAAAGAGCCGCTGCTGATAACGCCGCCACAACTCTTCCAGGGCCCGGACCGAGCCTGCCAGGGCCAGGTTGACCAGTTCCTGGTCGGATTGGCCGGCGTTATCCGCTTCACTCATCATCCAATCCCGCCCAAAAAAGAAGCGCGGAGAATTCCTTCTCCGCGCTGCCGCTGCAAAAAACCTTCGGTTTCACTCAATTCTTCCGGCCGGTGTTTTTTCCGCCGCCCAGCAATCCGGCCATTTTTTCCACCGGGTAACTTAGACTCAGCACCAGCCTGTTTTCCTCGCTTCCAACCTGAAGCGCAGCCAGCAATTCCTGCCAGTTAAAATCGTTTTTATCCTTTTGTTCGCCCATGGACTTCATGGAGGCCAGGGCCTTCAGTCCGGTGATCACCTGCTGCAGGTTATAGGCCTTGGCGGCCGATTCGGTGGCCAGCTTGAGCAGGGCATTGAACCTGTCTCTTTCTTCCATGGCCATGAAAAACGTCAGGGAAGAACTGTCCAGCACCATGGTGCGCGGGGCGTGCCGGGCCAGTTCGGAAATGTCGACCGCCGCCGCCTGGACAAAGGCTTTGGCCGGAGCCTCGCTGAGCATTTTGTAAAGGGCGCTTGTTTTCGAAAGCCCGCGGCTGCGCCCCCGGAACAGGTTTATGATGTTTTCCGGTCCCGCCCCGTTTTCGCAGAACACCAGTACGCCGGGCGCCGGAAAGAACAGGTGGCTGTCATTCTGCCAGCTGTACACTGTAATTCCGGCGATTTGGCTTGTTTTCATCTTTTTCTCTTTTTCCCTGAGTTTGCCTACAATGCGCTTGGAGTCGAAGTTACCCTGCAGAATCACCAGTATTTGATCGCCTTTTTCCTGCTTGTCAAAACCGGCGATAGTCAGACTGCTGACATCCCGGTTGAGGTCGATATTCAAATGGCGGTTGATCTCTACGGGAAAACCGCTTTCCCCTATCTTCTTCAGGTCAAGCAGGGAATACAGCCTGGTCCCGGCGAAACGGGCCTGGTCAAAATGCAGCACCCACTTGCTGTGGGCCGGCAGCCAGTCAGGGTTGAAGGAGCCGGGTAAAGCCGACAGATGAGACAGGCAGATGAAAGCCAGTATGATCAGAATCCAGATTATCTTTTTCATTTCGATCCTCCTGATTGTCTTTCGAATCGGTTAACCTTTCCGGTGTTAATACGCCGGCCCGGCTGAGGATGTTACAGCTTCAGGGACGCAAAGCCCGCTGTCGATCCCGGCTCAGGTCCCGGCCTGGAAGCGGTAGTCGTAAAAAGTCACCGTGGAACGAAAACGCCGGCGAAAGACCAGCAAGCCTCCTTCTCCATCGATGCTGAACTCGGCCAGGACCCAGCGGCCGTTTTCATCGGTCCGGAAACTCATTTCAGCATTGAACCTCTTGACCATCCGGGGCAAGGGCTCCGGAGCCAATTCGATCCTGACCGGCCTGGCGCTTTCCAGGGCGATCCAGGCACTGCCCCGGACCATCGTTTCCCCGGCTTCTTCCAGGCTCATGCTGAAATCGAATCGCCGGCAGACCAGGCCGTCGATCAGGCGGGTCTCCCTGTTTTCCTCAACTTGGACCCGCGACTGGCGATCCGGATGAAGCGGGGAATCGCCCAGCCGGTAGGACCCGCTTCTCTCCCGGCCTCTTTCACCGGCGGCCTTGCGGCGTTCTTCCCGGGCCCGGGCGGTGACGTCCCGATCGTCCTTGAAAGCCTGGACGATTTCGTACCGGGGCCGGGCCTGATCGCCATCATCCAGGGCAAACCAGGTTTCCCCGCTTTCCTTGACCTGGCCCCGGCGATCCAGGCTTTCACTGAGAACCCGGTAGCGGCCGGGAATCATTTCATGGATTTGTTCGGCCAGCTGCAATTCGACCGCCCGGAGCCAGAGTTCGGGCTTGGCCGCTCCCGCCGCTGGACCGGCATCCGGCATGGCCGGCACCAGGCAGCAGATCAGTGCCATGATCGGCAGAAAGAGTTTCATTCTTTTTAATTCAAGCTTCATGATGACCTCAACGCGAAAATGTTACAAAGTCGCTGCACCTGGTTCAACAATCCGCCGGTCTCTCAGCTTTCAATGGTACCCATCTGGATGGTGTTGGTGCCGTCGGCCGCCGGCCGGCCGTAAGTCAGCAGAACCAGGTCTCCTTTTTCGACCATTTTTCTCCGGTTCAGTTCTTCTTTCACGAATTCCCAGACCTGGTCACAATCGAAATGCCCCGGCGTAAGCACCGGGGCGGCCCCCCAGAAAAGAGACAGCTTGCGGGCCGTGTGCCCGCTCTGTGTGAAAGCCGTCAAGGGCGGTTCAAGCCTGAACTTGCTGAAGGCGGCCACCGAATTACCGTTCTGGGTGAACATGGCAATGCACTTGACCGGGATTTCAGCGGTGATACCGCGGATTCCGGAAGCCAGGGCATGGTAGCGTAGCTGATCCAGTCCCGGATCGGGCAGAACTTCGTTGATGCGGTTGGCGAACATGTAGGCCTCGGCATCCCGGCAGATGGAGGCCATCATGGCCGTGGCTTCCACCGGGAACCTGCCGGCCGCGCTTTCTCCGCTGAGCATCAGGCAATCACTGCCTTCCAGCACGGCATTGGCCACGTCCGAGGCTTCGGCCCTGGTCGGCCGCGGATTGCGGATCATCGAATCGAGCATCTGGGTGGCGGTGATGGCCGGCTTGCCGGCGAGACGGCAGAGACGCAGCAGGTCCTTCTGGATCACCGGCACCTGTTCGGGCCGCATCTCGATACCCAAATCACCGCGGGCGATCATCACGGCATCGGCGGCCTCGATGATAGCCCCGATGTTTTGCAGGGCTTCCGGTTTTTCGATCTTGGCTATGACCAGGGGCTCAGGACCGGGTCCTGACCTGATCAGTTCTTTCAGCTCCAGGATATCATCGGCCTTCCTGACGAATGACAGGGCCACGAAATCCACTCCCCGATCCAGGCCGAAACGAAGATCATCCCGGTCCCGTTCGGTCAGCGAGGGCAGGCTGATATCGGTATCGGGCAGGTTCATTCCCTTGGCGCTCTGCAGCAGTCCCCCGTTGATCACCCGGCAGGTTACGCCTCCGGGAGCGGGGCCGATGACCTCCAGCAGCATCAGGCCGTCGTCCAGGAATATCCTGTGCCCGGGGCGCAGGTCATCGAGCAGTTCCGGCACCCGGCAGCTGAAACGCCCATCACGGCCCAGGACCGGGTCGCGGCTGATGAAAACCTCTTCACCGGCGGTCAACTGCAATCCCGGTTCGGCAATTTCCCCGCAGCGGATCTTCGGCCCGCCCAGGTCCTGCAGGATGCCGATGTGCCGGTTTTTCTCCGCGGCCACCCGGCGTACCAGATCGATCAGTTTTTCGTGCTCCCGGTGACTGCCGTGGGAAAAGTTCAGCCGCACAATGTCCAGTCCGGCTTCCAGCAGGGCCCGGATGGTTTTTTCATCGCCGGAAGCCGGGCCCAGGGTGGCGATGATCTTGGTGCGGCGCATCCTGATTATCCTCAGAAACTGAAAAAGATCCCGGCGGCCAGGTAATTTATGTAAGCAAAGGTGTAAACCGAGCTGACATCGGCGCCGCCTTCGACGAAACGATACCCCAGGCGCAGGCCGGCCCGCGGGGAAAAGCGCCAGTAAACGGCCAGCAGTACGTCCTCGGCCCGCCCCTGCTTGGCGGCGGCGGCATCGGCTTCAAGCAGCAGTCCGAGTTTAGAACTCCAGTCCCATTGCAGGCGCAGGTGCAGCAGCGGCACGAAACCTAAATCGGTTTTGGCGTCCTGCAGGCCCGATGCATCCAGGGCGATCTTTGCGTCGCGCACCTTGGCCGTGAAACCGAGGTCCAGCCTCAGGCGGGTTTTTTCCAGCAGGCGGTACCTGTAAGTAAGTCGATAGGAATTGAACTTGTAATCCCCCCGAACCGCCGCGCCGGCCGGAAACAGGGTGCCGGCGAAAAACACAGGACCGGGCAGGTTGCCGCGGGCTTCCAGGCTGAGTGGAGCGTAGAGCAGGGAAAGCTCGTGCCTGCGGCCCAGCTTGCGGGAAAGCCGCAGCCGGTAATAGAGCTTGCTTTCCGCTTCGAGGTCGCGGGACAGGGAAAACAGGGTGCCGCTGTCACCGGGAATACGCACGTCATTGTACCCGGAAAAAACCCAGCCGCCCTCGATTTCCCCGGTCCAGGGCTTTTCTCCGTCCCCGGCGGCCAGGGACGGCATGAACAGCAACAATCCGGCCATTATCGTTAAAATCGCAATCTTCACATTCGCCTCCTGAACTGGAATCTGCAAAACATTATTATCATTCACCAAGCTTCATATGGTCAAGTACTGAATTATATCGATTCAGCCGGAGCTTGGGCTCAGCTCTCCGCCTCAATCAACAGCGCCTTCCGCCGCTATTTCCTTCATTTCAGCCAGGATTTCCGGCGCCAGGTCTCCGTCCGCCCACCATTTCAACACCCGGCCCGCCGCTTCCCGGGCCCGATCACCCAGGCCCTGCCACCGGTACAGTACGGCCAGCTCGGCATTGGCCCGCACGTAGGCGCCGGCCGCCCTGGTCCGGACCCGGTTTTTTTTTACAATTGACTCGAAAAGGGCGGCGGCCTCGGCCAGGTTGCCGAGCCCGGTCTCGATGCGCGGCAGGCAGAGCAGAAAATCACCGGCCAGGTCCCGGGGATTGCGCTGGTCCGGAAACAGCTTCAAGGCACGGAGATAGTAGTTCTTGGCCTGGATGAAATCTCCCCGGACCCGGGCCGCCTCGGCCCGCAGGTGAAGTGGATAGCGGGCAAAAGCCGGTCCCCTGCCGGCCGCCAGGTTTTCCAGCTCGACCAGGAGCTCGGGCAGTTCCCCCAATTCTCTCCGCTCTATCAACAGCCGGCCCAGCAGGTATAAGAAACGCAGGCGCTCCCCGAGGTGCTTGTCTTCCTTCAACTCGTCCAGGCAAAGGCGGGCCAGTTCAACGGCCCCGGGCAGAAGTTCAGGCCGGGAGGCCTGCAGGCAAACCAGCAGACGCTGAAAATCGCCGGCCCGGCGGGCGGATGGTTCTTCTCCGTTTCCAGCCCCGGGCAGTATACTGCCGGTTTCAGCCAGGGCGGACCGCAGGCGGCCTCGGTGCAGGTGCAGGTTCACCAGGCGCATCAAGCCTGATCTGCGGCGATCATCCCGGCCCCGGATCGATAAAAGCAGGCGGAAACTCTCTTCCGCCGGCCCGAATTCATCCTGTAAAAGATGAAGATCACCCCGCAGGTCAGCCAGGGCGCCGGGATCCTCCCCGGCCTGCAATGCCGCTTCCAGTTCCTCGGCCGCCAGGTCGAGCCGGCCCTGTTCGAAAAAGATGAAAAAACGACTGCGATGATAAATGCCGATTCTTTCAAACTCGCCCTTTTTTCTTTCCAGGAATTCCAGGGCTTCAGACAGGCGGCCGCGTAAAAAATCGAGGTAAAAGATATTGGCCAGCACCATGGTCCGGCCGGGAGCCAGTTGTTCCAGTTTCCGGAACAGCCGGGCGGCTTCATCGAGATCTTCCATGTTACGGCTGGTGACGGCCGCTTTCAGGATCGCCTCTTCGTCTTCCGGGTATTCCTGCAGCATCTCCGCGTATTGGCGCCGGGCTTCGGCCAGGTTACCCCGGATCAGGTTATAATATTCGCCCCGGACCAGGAAGGCCTCGCGCCGGGAAACCCGGTCGATGGCGGCCAGGGCCCGGTCGAACCAGCCCTCGGCCCGCGGATCATTCAGGTCAACCATCAGTCCGGCGCCGTAGGCGTAGGCCAGGGCGAAGTGCGGATCCAGGGATACGGCCCGCTCGTACTCAACCAGTGAATCCCCTCTGCGGTTCAGGTAAAATAGCTCCCGGGCCGCCGAATAGGCTTTGAGCGCGTCCAGGGAAGCAGTCGTTATCTGGCGGATGTCCTTGTGATAATCCTGCAGAATGACTTCGGGTGGCAGTTTCATGGCCAGCCGGGTCTTGTCGGCCAGGTTGTCGATCTGGCCGAAGATACTCTCTTCACCGAGTCCATCGGTGCTGAAACTTCCGGCTGTCTGCGCCCCCCGCTGCAGTACCCTGGCACCCAGCCTGAAGCGGTCTCCGGCCCGGCTGAATTCCCCCGCCAGCACGAAAACGGCCCCGCTGGCCTCAAACAGGGCGGCCAGTTTTTCGGCATCGGGAAAACCCTGCTGCTCACCTTCGGGAAAACCGCTGAGCAGCTCCCTGACCCGGGCTTGGGGAGTCACCTGGATATAGCCCGACTGGCCCAGGGCATTGGCCAGCAGGTCGGCCAGGGCGTTGCTCCAGAAGGCGAAACGTTCCTCGCCGGTGTTGTTGCTGAAAGGCAGGATGAGGATGCGGTGCTCCAGCCGGCCGCCGGCCGGAGTCACCCGGGCCAGCCTGTCTTTCAGAAACAGCGCCCCGGGAACGATCACCAGCAGGGTCAGCACCGTGACCAGGGATCGACGCAGCAGGCGGCGGGCCCGGAAACGCAGTGGCGCACCGGTCGATTGGCGGTTGAGCAGATCCGACTCCAGCTCGGCCGCGGACTGGTACCTGGCATCCGGTTCCTTGGCCAGGCAACGCAGGACGGCCCGGCGCAGAAAAGCCGGCAGACATCTTTTTTCACGGGCGTTGAAAGCCGGCTGTGAATTCAGGTGCAGCTGCAGGTAGGCCAGTTCTGATTCGGCTACGAAAAGCGGGCGGCCGGTAACCATTTCAAACAGCATTACCCCCAGGCTGTATATATCCGACCGGGCATCTCCGGGAAGTCCCTGCCACTGCTCGGGAGCGATGAAGCGGGGCGTGCCGATCAGGGTGCCGGTCTGGCGTGAATCGGGATTGTCACCGGACCTGGCCAGGCCGAAATCGACTATGCGGGCCCGGTTTTCCCGGTCTACCAGGATGTTCTGCGGTTTTAGATCTCGGTGCACGATTCCTTTCCGGTGAGCGGCCTCCAGGCCGCGGCAAACCTGGACTGCGTAATCCAGGGCTGTCTCCAGGGGCAGGGCGCCTTGCTCTTCGAGCATTTCGAGCAGGGTGGTGCCTTCAACGTACTCCATGGTGATGAACTTGAGCCCCTGCCATTCGGAAAAATCGTGAATGCGCACCACGTTGTCGTGGCTTACCTCGCGGGCCAGCAGTATTTCCTTCTTGAAGCGGCTGACCATGATCGGGTCGTCAAGGAACTCCGGCCGGATTACTTTGATGGCCACTTCCACGTCCAGTTCCAGGTCGCGGGCCCGGTAAACCCGGCCCATGCCGCCGCGGCCGATTTCGGCGATGATGCGGTAACGCCCGGCCAGTAATTCTCCGGTCTTCAGGAAGGCGCCCGTCGGGGAAATTTTGAAAGCTTCCGTGGGCTGGCCGCCGGCCGGCGCATTCCCGGCGAACAGGGAGTGTCCGCAGGCCACGCAGTAATTACTGCCGTCCTGGTTTCGGTTGCCGCACCTGGAACAAATCATGCTGAACCGGTTTTTAATTGCATGTGAGTCACGGTGAGATTATACACGTTTGGCGGAATAAATTTAACCCAGTCGGGAATATAGCCGATTTTTTGACTTTCTGGTCCCGGTCAGTTATGAACAAGCGGCACAGTTTTCCCCGGAGGAAACAAAATGAGCGAACCCCGAAAACCCGGCCTGCGGGTAATGCTGCAGGCCCTGCGGGATCTCATCGAGGCCGTCCCGGAAAAGGGCAGTGATGTGGACTGGGAAGACCTGGGCGCCAGGAAAAAAATCGCCGTCGATGTCATGAACCTGCTGGACAAGATCTTTTCACGTGAACCCCTGGCCCGGCAGATCGATGAATGCCAGGGCGATTGGCCGCTGATCTACCCACCGCCGCCCTGATTCCCTAGGCCCGGTCAAAATCGGGCTTGAGGCTTTCTCATCCTTCGCCCCGGTTCAGCCAGCGCGCCTCGATCACGGCCGCCTGTTTCCAGCTGTTTTCGAGCCGGTCGGTTCGCAGTCGGCCGCCGCTCCCGGCCAGGAGTTCCCGCGCGCTTTTTCGCCGCTCCAGGGTTTCCCGGGCCAGGCGCTGAAACTGCTTTTTTTTCAGGACTGCTTCACGACCGCCGCCTTCTTCCGGTCCAGCCTGAGCGGCCAGGCCCGCCGCCCGGCGCTCCAGATCAGCCAGGTCCAGCAGAGCGGCCTGCTCGAAGTGCTCCAGGGCTCCGCGATAATCCGCCCTGGTCATGACACTCAACAAGCCAAGGTAATGCCGGGCCAGTGCTTCCTGCCCCCGGCCGAGCCGGACCGCCTGCTGAAATGCAAGCGCCGCGGCCTGGTGATCACCGGCCTGGAAATGTATCAATCCCTCCAGTTGCCGCAGGTCATAGGACTGCGGCAAGTATTCCCCGGCCGAGACAGCGCTGGCCAGGGCTTCAATCAACCGCCCCAGGTGATAGAGATTGAGCGCCTGGTAGTATCGGGCCTCGCCCTGGTAGGGTAAATTGCGCTCCACCATCAGGGTGAAGGTGGCCAGGGAGGATTCGTAATCCCTCCGGTAAAGCCGGGCCGCACCCAGGCCGAAGAGTGACTGGTTATCGTTGGGGAGGAAATCCAGGACCTTTTGGAAGCAGGCCTCGGCCCGGTCGTAATCCTCGAAGGCCAGGTTGATCAGTCCCAGGCCGCGCTCCACTCCGGGAATACCGGGACAGCGATCCTCCACGTAATTGAACAGGCTTTCGGCCCGGCCGCGCTGATTCAACTGCAGGGCCATGAGAGCGTCAAAATAGCGTGGTTCCAGGAAATCCCGGTCTAGTTCGTAGTACTTTTCCTGGGAACTGCTCGGAGTACGCTCCAGGAACATGGCCAGTGGGGAGCCTGAATAAGCGGCGGCCATGGCCTGCTCAAGCGGATCGGTCCTGGCCCGGCGCTCCTCGAGTTCGTAGATATGGTTGCTGCAGTAAAGGTGGTAGAGGTACAAATCACGATCCGAGGCAAATTCAGCCGGCTCCAGCAGGGGTTCCTTCTGAAGAGCACGCATGAATTCCATGAAGTCAGCGCGGAACGAGGCATTGTAATAACGCAGCAGCCAAAAGGCGACCAGGCCGATCTTATCATCTTCGGCGGGTCGAAATTGCTCGAAATCAACTGGCTGGGACTTCATGGAAATACCAAGTTCACGCCGGCGCGCGGCCAGCAGGGCCAGGTTGACCAGGCGCTTGCGGCGCAATTCCGGGCTGGAGCCCGCGGCCATGGCCCGGTCATACAGTTCCTCTGCCTTCAGCCAGCCCAGGTAATGATTGCGGAAAGATTCAATATCCGCTTCGCCTTCCAGGGCACGCCAGGCCGCTCCGGGCGCTTCAAGCATCATTACAGGCTTTCTTGGAGTTGAGCAGGCGGAACCCAGCACTAATAAAACCAGGACCAGCATGATTGTTTCTTTGTTTTTCTGATTCATTTTTTCTTTCCCGGCCAAGGATAACCGAAAACAATTCAAGAGGTCAAGCCCTGAATCGAGCTCAGCTTGAGGACTAAAATGGGGACGGTGCTTGCCATCTTGACATCTTGAGCTTACAATGAGTCTATGAGAAGAGCGAGGGCGACGTACGAAGGAGCCATGCATCACGGCATGAACCGGGGCTATGAAGGCCGGCCGATTTTTAAGGAAATAAAATGGGGACGGTGCTTGCCATCTTGACATCTTGAGCTTACAATGAGTCTATGAGAAGA
>CAYWEM010000016.1:42682-62165 GCA_964457225.1 uncultured Clostridia bacterium | reverse complement strand
GCCGGCAGATGAGCGAAATCAGGGACAAAGCCGCCCGCTATGCGGCCCAGGCCGAACCAATCCTGCTGCTGGGCGAAACCGGCGTAGGCAAGAATCACCTGGCCAAAATACTGCACGACCTCTCCGGGCGACCGGGAGCTTTCGTGGCCTTCAACACCCCGGGGGTGCCGGCCAACCTGATCGAAACCCATCTCTTCGGCCATGCCCGCGGCGCTTTCACCGGGGCTGACCAGGAATTCGAGGGCTTTATCGCCCGGGCTGAGAACGGCACCATCTTCCTGGATGAAATAGCCGAAATTGAGCCGGAATTACAAGCCAAGCTGTTACAGTTCATCGACACCAAGAAGTATCACCGGGTGGGCGAATCACGCCAGCGCAGTGCCGAGGTCAGGATCATCGCGGCCGCCAACCGTGATCTCGAGGCCATGATCAGCGAACGGAGCTTCCGGCGCGATCTTTTCTTCCGGCTCAATCACCTGAGCATCACCATTCCGCCCCTGAGGGAACGGCCTGAAGATATTGAATCACTGGTTGAAGAACATCATCAACTGCTGGCCGGCAAAACTCTCGGCCCAAAAGCACTGGAAATCCTGAAAACCCATGACTGGCCGGGCAACATCCGGGAACTGAAGCAAGTACTGAAAAAAGCGGCCCTGGACCTGGAAGGGCCGGATATTGGATCTGAAATAGCCGGTTTACTGAGCGCCAGGAGCCCGGCCGGCAACCAGGCAGGCCTGGAAAAAGCCTGGCAGAGGCTGAAAAACGGCGAATCCTTCTGGGCGGCAGTCAAGGAGCCCTTCCTGAGAAGAGAACTAAGCCGAAGCGAAGTCATCCTTATTTTACAAAAGGGCCTCATTCAAACCAATGGTTGCTATAAAAGAATGCTCCCTCTGATGAATCTTCAAGATGAAGAATACAAAACCCTGATGAATTTCATCTCCCGCAACCAGCTGAAAACCCCATCTCGTCTTCAAGTAGACTTAAGATCCTAGTTCCCGAAGCTCTTTTCAGAAGCAATTGTTATTACCAGGTCGTTACTATTTCTTAATAGCCGCGCGTAAAGGCTGGAGCATTCTTTCCAGGGCACGCATTTTCTCGGTGATGATCTCGGCGCCGCCCTGCATCTGCTGGGAGAAATCAAGTTCCCGACCGTAATTGGTACGCAGGCCGGTGGGAAATTCCACATCGACCAGGTAGGCCTGCTCAGCCGGCACCAGGGAGATGGAACGCACCCGACCGGTTACCATGCCGTACTCAGTATGCGGAAAATTTGCGAACTTTATGTTCACCTGCTGGCCGGCTTTGACTTTGCCCGAGCCCGCAATGGGCAGCAGCAGGCGGCCGACTATTTCACCGGTAAATGCCGGCACCACGGTAAAGACCGTGGCCCCGGCCTGGACGAACTGGTTTTCGCTCCAGTAGGTAGTGAAGCTGAGGCGGCCGACCAGCGGGGCTTTGAGCAGAAAGCGGTGTTCCCATTGCTCGATCTGGCTGAGCAGGTTGTCCAGGGCCTGCTTGAGATCGGTGGCCCAGCGGTTTACCTGCTCGCGGTACTGCAGCTGCAGGTCAGCGCTCGATTCCTGCAGGCGGGCAATCTGCAGTTTTTCGTTGACTATGCTGTTCTTGGTGCTTTCCAAAGAGTATTCCCTCTGCAGCAGCTCGGCCCGGGCGCTCTCGATTTCAGCGATAGAAATGATGCCCTGCCTGTGCAGTTCTTCCCGGCGCTGGTAACGGCGACGGCCCAGTTCGAACTCTTCAGCCAGCAAGGCGGCCTGCCTTTCCAGTCGGCCCAGGACTTCCCGGTGACCTGAGACCTGGCCCTCGAGAGCCGATATTCTTGCCTGGTGGTAAGACAGGCGCTGAAAATGGATGAAATCGCTGTAGGTCTTGAAAAACTGCTCATAGGACGGCTGAATGTCGCCAAGCTGTAAGTCGCGGGCTAAAACCGGACCTGATTGTGGGTCGTCGATATGGGGCCGAAAAACAGCCAATTGTTCCTTGAGTTTGAGCACATCCAGATAGGCGGCCGGGTTGGCGATCACCCCGATCAGCTCGCCCTGCTGCAGCTGCTGGCCGTCTACAGCCAGCAATGGGCTTAGCCGGCCCGAAGCCTGGGCCACCACCGGGGCTGGCGGGTTTTCGGTCAGCACCACCACCGTGGCGTTGACGATGTCTGGGTACTTGAAAAACCAGGAACCCGCCAGCAGCAGTATGATCGAAACCGTAATCACGCTGATGCCCCAGCGCACTATCCAGCGGGGCACATAGCCCATGATCTCCTGCATTTCCTCACTGCGGATTTCCAGCAGGGCCAGTTTGTCAGATTTGCCCGGCTCTGCGCTCATTTCTTCACTGCCCCAGTTCCAATTGGTCCTTGACCAGGTGGTAATATGATCCCTTGCGGGCGATCAATTCGGTATGACTGCCCAGCTCGACAATGGAGCCTTTTTCCAACACCACGATCTGGTCGGCGTTCTTTACAGTGCTCAGGCGGTGGGCCACGATGACCACGGTGCGGCCCTGGAAAAACTCGCTGAGGTTGCTGATTATAACCCGCTCGTTCTGGGCGTCCAGGGCGTTGGTCGCTTCATCGAAAAAGAGATATTCCGGGTTCTTGTAGATACAGCGGGCGATCAGCAGGCGCTGTTTCTGGCCCTGGCTCAGGCCGTGGCCTTCCATGCCGATCTTGGTGTTGTAGCCCAGCGGCAGACTTTCAATGAATTCATCTATATTAGCCATCCTGACCGCGTTGTGCAGTCTTTCCTTGTCGATCACCTCGTCACCAACGGCTACGTTACGGGCGATGCTGTCGGAAAAGATAAAGCCGTCCTGCATGACCACTCCGCATTGCGAACGCCACATGCTTTGGCTGAAGGCTGCCAGGCTGCGTTCTCCCACTCTGATCTCGCCCGCGGTCGGCTTGTAGAAACCTAAAAGCAGCTTGATCAGGGTGGTCTTGCCGCTGCCGCTGACCCCGACCACGGCGGTGATCTTGTTCTGCGGTATCAACAGGTCCAGTTCTTTAAGCACCATTTCCGAATGCGGCCCCTCGTACTGGAAAGACAGCCCCTTGATCGAAAGGCTGCGCTCGGCCGGCAATTCACTCAGGCCGGGGTCATCCGGGTCTTCCTCGTCCTTTTTCAGGTGTATTTCCGCCAGGCGCTCCAGGCTGATCTTGGCGTCCTGGGCCGAGTGCAGCAGGCCGATCAACTGCTGAATCGGGGCGTTCAACTGGCCGATGATGTACTGCACGGCCATCATCATGCCCAGGGTCATCTGTCCGTCGATCACCGCCTTGGCGGCGATGAAGGAGATCAGGATGTTTTTCAGTTGGTTGATAAAGGCTGAGCCTGAACTCTGCATCTGGTTGAGGGTCAGTCCTTTGACGCTGGTCTTGAACAGCCGGGCCTGAATGCGCTCCCATTCCCAGCGCTTGCGCCGCTCGCAGTTATTGAGCTTGATCTCCTGGATGCCGGTGATCAGTTGATAGAGATTGCTCTGGTTCTCCGCCATCTGGGCGAAGCGCTTGAAATCGAGGTCGCGCCGCTTTTTCATGAATATGACCACCCAGCCGATGTAAGCAATGCTGGCTGTGAGAAAGATGATGAAGATCGAAAGATTGTAGAAGGCCAGCACGATGCCGAAGACCACCAGGTTGACGAAGGCGAAGACGATACTGAGCACCGAGCCGGTCAGGAAGGATTCGATACGCGAATGATCGCCGATGCGCTGCATGATGTCGCCGATCCTCTTGGTATCGAAAAAGCCGATCGGCAGTTTGAGCAACTTAATCAAGAAATCGGATATGAGTGATAAATTTATGCGGGTGGAAAGATGCAGGTAGATCCAGGAGCGGATGAATTCCACGGCGGTCTGGCTGACGAACAAGGTCAACTGGGCGATCAGCACCAGGTAGACGAAGCCCAGGTCCTGGTTGTTGATGCCCTTGTCCACAATGGCCTGGGTCAGGAAGGGAAAGATGAGCTGCAGCAGGGTGCCGAAGAGCAGCCCGATGAACAGCTGCCAGAGGAATTTCTTGTAGGGACGCAAGTATTGAAACAAAAATGAAAAACGCGAGCGATCGCTCTTTTCGTCTTGCTGGGCGTAGAACTCCGGGGTCGGCTCAAGCAGGAGGCAGACGCCCTGGTCCTGGCCGCCGGCCCTGGTCGAGGCCCAGGAACGCATGAATTCCTCGCGGGTATAAGTCAGTAGTCCGTGGCCCGGGTCAGCCACCCAGACCCGGTCCTTGCTCACCTTGTAGATGACCACGAAATGGCGCTGCTGCCAGTGGGCGATACAGGGCAGGGGTGCTTCCGTGAGTAACTGTTCATAGGTTAGGCGTGCGCCCAGGGTGCGCAGACCGATGGCCTCGGCCGCGTCGCTGATCCCCAGCATGGAAACGCCCTGGCGGGTGATAAAGCTTTTTTCGCGCAGGCCCTGCAGGGTATAGATCTTGCCGTAATACTTGGCCACCATGGCCAGGCAGGCCGGCCCGCAGTCCATGGCGTCATGCTGCTTGATGTGCGGGAATTTGTTTTTCAAAAGGAGCATCCCATGAACAATACTCCAGCGAAACGGGGCGATTTACTTTCAGATCTGATACTGCCTGCCTTCAATTCTCTCAATCATTCCCGGTCTTATCCACAAGCGGCGGCAGGTCGTATTCGACGAAAGGCTCATCCTCTGTGCTTGATATCAGGTAGAGTTTGTCGTTTTTCTCATCAATGCAGAAATGGCCCCAGTGATCCAAGCGAAATTTCCTGACCGGATTGCCGTTCCAATCAAACTGCTCAATGTAAATATAGCCTTTATCAATTTTGTTTTCATTAAAAACATGGATGGGCGTGCGGCCGCTGTAGGAAAAATAAACAAAATCATCTCCTTCTGCTTTTTTCCAGTAATGAACGACCTCGTTGTTTTTATCAAAACGCTCGGCCGCGCTGACTCCCGCGGCCGGCTCAGGCACCCGGAAGTACACCGTCCTGCGCTCTTCCCCAGCCAGGTCCATAAAGAGTATCCGCTTGTAGTACTTATAAGCG
Source organism: uncultured Clostridia bacterium (assembly GCA_964457225.1). Lineage (GTDB taxonomy): Bacteria > Acidobacteriota > Aminicenantia > UBA2199 > UBA2199 > CAYWEM01. The sequence goes on along the minus strand of CAYWEM010000016.1, from coordinate 57,126 downwards.
TAGACCACTCGTTGCTTTCTTCCGCTGGCGGCCAGGGTTCCGGTCATGTAACTGTAATTGCCCTGCCTGGCTGAAAAGGCCAGGTCGATCAACTGGCAGTCAACCATGTTTTCACCATCCAGCCTGAGACGGTGAATACCCCTGCTCTTTTCGTAATAAGTGGTCAGGTAAACGATATCCTGCGGGTTGAAAACATGCATCTGCGTTTCCATCATGCCGGTACCCTGCCAATGATGCTGCTCAATCGGCACCTCGCGTAATCGCAGGTTGCGATCCAGGCTGTACAGCATTTTCAAGGTATTTTCAAACATGTAACAGAGGATATCCGGATCATCCGTTGAAACCAGGGAAGGATAGAGAAACTCCCCAGGGCCCTGGCCCCGCCGGCCGAAGGAAGCCACCAGCTTTAAATCCGGCAGTCTGAACACGTTGAGCGCCCGAAAGCGGGAATCATAATCAGGCTGGTTTTTCTGCAGCAGGTAGCCGCCCTTCAGCAGCAACTCCGTTCCCTTGATTAAAAACACTTCATTGATCGGCCTGCTTTTGCCCTTTAATTCTATGATATCGCCGAAAACATCATCCCGAAGCTCGACCAGGCCGGTCTCCAGCGGCGGCAGGGATTCTGCTTCAACCGGAATCGCCAACTCATCCTGCTCAACCGCAACTGCAAGCGGTTCGGCCTGGGTCGGCGGTTCAGCCGGCGATTCTTCCTTTCCGCAGCCCGTAAAAACAAGCAGTAACAACAACAGCAAAATTAATCTGATCATGAAAAACTCCTTGAATTCGCAACAACCTTTCCAAAAACACAAACCATGATACAAAAATAAACAGAAAAAGTCGACCTGAGTTCTCAAAAACAACCTGCCATTTATCGGGCCGCTCAAAGCTCATTTTTCCGCCAGCACAGGTTGTTTTTTGAAAATGCTTGCTCGTAATCGGTCAAGGGAGGACAGAGAGCCCAGAATAAACAGTCGCGGCATGGGGTAACTTTGCTGCGAACCTGGAGCCAGCTTTTACTTGATTTCATTTCCCTGAAAAGCATTTCAGGCAAGGATGATTCAAGCAGATTGCCCAGGCTGGTCTGGTTAATCCCGGCAAAGACCCGACCGTCATTAAGAACGGATATTTCACCAAAGCGAAAGCTGTTTACCTTCCCCCGCAAAAAAATATCCCGCTGACTGACGGTCTCAGCCAGCACTTGCTTTCTGTCGGTGAACACGAATTTTCTGAAAAACGATTTGTTGCGCCCGTTGAAATAAGGTTGAAAACGATATTTTTCCAACTTGAATCTCAGCACTGCTTCCCTGGCGGCCATGAACTCAGTTTCAGATTGCACCACAAAAACAAATTCGATTTCTTTTTTAAGTATTTCTTCCACTCGAATCAATTCCGTAAAAATTAACTCATCGAGAGGAAAATCAACGCCAATCCGCCAGGCGGAATCAGCTTTCGCCAGGGTCTTCGCTTGTTTTATATTTTTTTGCAGGTTCTTGTAATGAACACAAAGACAAGGTTTTCCGGAACGCAAGCGGATTTCTTCCAGCAATTCGGCTAAACCCGGATAAAGCAAAACATTTCCTCCCAGCAGGTTTATCCGCACCTTGTTTTCCACGGGCAAGGCGTTCATGAGCCGCTCTAATGCTTCCATATCAAATGAAATCCGGGGCAAGGACCTGGTACAGAAAACGAATTGCCGGAAAGCCCGGGAGCAGTAATTGCAATCGAGTTCACACGAGCCGTCAAGATATAGGTTTATTCTGAAAAGATATCTCAGTACATCCTCGCCCACAGATCTTTCCGGATCCCCGGCCAAAACATCAACATCACGCATAACCTGGTAACATGGCTTGAGCGGCAGGGGTTTGCCGTAACTTTGACTGACTTCATGGATATCCGCCATGAAACTCCGGCGCAATCTGCCAATGATGCCCTTGATAGGCTGTTTGCTGATTTCCGCTTCAGTCAGTTTGACCACGTAAAGATTATCGGGGTGCAACAGACGCCTGGCCAATGCACTGACCGGAACGGAATTGCGACATTCCAGGGCTTTGCCGTCAAGTGTATTGTAAAAAAGCACACTTTGCCGCTTTACGGCCAAATGCACGTAAGGCTCCAGGCACAACCAGTACGATTTCATTATTCCACCACGACCTTACTGAGGATGTCGTGGTAAAAGCCGGGATTGTTTTCCAGATACTGCAGGTTATCGGCAATATGTTCGTTGAACTGCCTCTCAGTGATAAAGCCATTGCATTTCAGCTCTTGAGCCTGTAAATCGAGATTGAAAAGGCATTGCGGGCAACTCGGCCGAAAGCATTGCCGGCAAAGCGGCTTAATGCGCTCATAGAGCATGTTCATTTTGTCCGCCGCGGCATTCAGGTCTAATTCCACTTTATTTGCTGAAACGACGCCGAACGCGTGTTCATGGCCGATGCGCTCACAGGGCAAGATCTTGCCCCTGGCGGTTATGAACATTTTCTTCTGAAAAGGAATGCAGGTTCCGGTTGGAAAACCAGGCAAATCAGACACTTCACCCATTGCCTCGTTGTAATCCCGAAAACCCAACCTGCAGGTGTTCTGAAGAAATATACCCAGGCTTTGCACGGAAGGAAGCTTGATGAACATATCCTTTTCAATTTCCGCCTGGTCTTCGCTTTGAAATAGGCTTTGCCGTGCGTTACTGAACATTCGCCGGAAATTCTCCCTCTGGTCTTCTGCAATTCCGGTTGTGTTCAATTCGCCTATCGAGGGGGTTTTGCCGAATTCATGCTTGAAAAATCGATATATTTCAGAAACGGAATTACGATCATGCAGCACTGCATTGAAATTGACTCTCTCCGCAAAATATTTTGGGTATTGTTTTTTCACCCGATCGATCGTTTCAGTTAAAAAGTCAAAAATCGGTTTTCCGTTTTTCCATTTTCTGTAGGAGTTGCTGTTTTTATCGCCGTCCAGGCTGATCAACAGGTGAAAATCATTTTCTACCAGGAATCTGATGTGTTTTTTCAGCAGTGTACCATTGGTGGTCATTGAGTAGACAAACCTGACTCGATCAGTCTTTAAACCCTGCAGGTAATTAACCACTTGTTGAATCAGAGGAAAACTCAAAAGCGGCTCGCCACCGTAGAAACTTATGTAAATCCGCCTGCGATATGACAGATTGCGCGGAGAATTCCAGAAACTCTGCAAGTATTTTAGCGTGCTTTGCACCAGGGAAAAATCGAGAGCAATGTCTTCACGATGGTCGTGATTGCTGTAGAGCTTACTGTAACCGCAATAGGCACACTGCAGATTACAGGAATCAGTCACTTCAAGTGTCAGCTGTCTCAGGTTGGCAAGGGAAGATGCGATCTCTTCAGACTGCAGTTTTCTACTGTAATTCTTTTTTGTCTGATCCGGAATAAAAAAACCATGCTTACGCAAGTATTCTATTTTTTTACCGTAGTATCCATAACCGGCCTGTTTGGCTTCCGTTTTGGTTGCTTTACAAGCTGATTCATTTTTCAGCTTAAGTAAATCAAGCATTGCCGGAACAAGCAGTAAAAAAGTCCTTTTGTTTTTATCGAAAAAGTAAAGCTGAGAGTTTTTTGTTTTGCAAATCATGTCTTCAGTTCTAAATCTCGAGGAAAAAGCCGTCTGCAACCATTTAACGATTGCAGACGGCCGGGAAACTAACTCTAAATCAGGAAAGCTGCTTCAGATCAAATTCCCCATTTTAAACTACACTGCGACATTGCTCTGTTCGAATATATGCCAGGGTCCATCACCGGGGGTCCACAAGCCGCCTTGCATATTAGCGTTACCATTATCATAGGTTGAGGAGCCTCCTTGACCCATCCAAAGACAGCCACAGCCGCAGGAACCGCCGCGGATGGCATTCATTTCTCTTTTACTGATAGCAGTCAGCTTGATTTTTTCTTTCATCTGTTACTCCTTTATTTATATTTTGTCGATTACAAATTCGATTACAGTGTCGCGCGACACGCGATTAATATAGCAATAATGGTGCCAAGATGGTCGGCTTTGGGAAACGCTTGACTGTAAACACTATCCAGGAAAATGTCGTTTTCCCGTCAAGTAAATAATCTCTCTATAGAGAGACCGAGTTTTCCTATAGAGAGACTGACTAAAAATATCCTGTATTACAGGCGCTCTTGAAGTCGCAATAAGTCTCTCTATAGAGAGACTTTTTTGTTGTGGCTTGAAATGGCCGATATACCATCGTTTATTCTGAATCAAAGCCAGGCGAATCAGTTGTCCTTAATAAAACTGAAGACAAAACTTCTGAGATCTCGCCAGTGATGGCCTCCCAAAAACCAGGAAACCTGCCCGGCATTTAGTTCAGTCAGCCAAACGCTATGTCGCCATAAAAAGGAAGCAGTACCAGAGTCAGTCCTTCTGAACCGTGACCAGGTGCGCGAATTGCCGGCCCGGGACCTGGCCGTCGGCCTGCCAGCCAAAACTCAAATAACATAGAGAAAAGTCGATACTGAGAGTATGGACATAACTGCCAGAACGCTGAAATTGAAACTGCGAGCCTGAAGTTGGGGGCTGGCCAGGTCAAACCTCGGGTACAGGCGGAAAAAGAAGACGGCCAGTACAAGGCAGACCAGGACCAGACCGGAAAGGGGAATAAAAACAGTTGGTCCGATTGCCTTGGCCAGGGCCAGGGGCACCAGGATAATCGGAGGAAAAACAGCCAGGCTTACCAGGGCGCTGGTGTTTTTTGTTTCAAAGAGAGACAGGAAAAGGCCGCAGGCAAAAAACAACAGGAGCATGATCGGTAGCAGAGTTAACGATTCGCCCGGAGTGAAAAGAAATTGTATCGGGTTTTCAGCCTGATCCACTTTTTGCAGGTAAGCCCCGGCCGGCACCAGGTAGGCCAGCAGGGCCGCAAGCAGAAATACAAGCCTGCCCAGAGCTTTTTCCCCCAACAGGCGCCAGCGGTTCAGCGGCAGGGTCATGAGGTACTCAAGCGCTCCTTCTGTGTGTTCCTGAGAAAAAACCAACAGTCCGGAGAAAAAGGAATAACTGAGCAGCATGAAACCGAAGAGCAGGGTTTTTATGGCACCAGGATCAATGCTGCCGGCTCCGAGGTTGCAGGAAATCAGGCTGAGCAGCCAGGTGATAAAAGCTATGAGCAGAATTGGTTTCAGGGCTGATTTCATTTCCCTGACCAGGAAGGGATAAGTGCTGATATTATATGATTTTATCTTCGAGCTTGATAGACGAAAACTGCTTCTTGAAAAGAAATCTGACCGGCCGACAATTCCCTGGTTGAGCGAATTCAGCCTGCCCCAATAGACAAGGAAAAAACCCAGGCCGGCGATCAGGATAGTTGCCGCCGCCGGAATTTCCCGGCTGACCTGCGAGTCAACCAGGTCGAAGACCTTGTTGAACAGGCCGGCAAGTATGGCGAAAACTATGAGGACGGCCGGAAGAACCAACGACCGCAGATTGCCCCAGTCAACCGGGCTGAGGAAGAAGCCGGCTGAAAACAGGAAGAAAAACCAAGACAGATAAGTGAGTGGTGACTGAAAGGGCAACCTGTCGAAATCAGCGGCCAGCCCGGCGCTTTTCCAGAGCAGCAGGTAAAATAAAAGAATAACGGCCAGAAGCAGAATCCTGGGCAATAACTTGCGCAGCAGCAGGCCGCCTTTTGACAGTGGAAAACTGAACAGGTATTCAAAAGCCTGATCCCGGAATTCGGCCCGAAAAGTACTGAGCCCTATGTAGTTGGCGGCCCATAAGGAGCAGATGTAAAAGCCGATGTACAGGCTGAGCGCCAGTTCAGCAAAAGATCGCTCGCGATCGAAGGCAAGCTGGGAAAGCAGAAAAAACAAGGCTACCGCAATCCGGCTCCAGGCCGGGACCTGGATCTCCAGCCATTCCTTTTTAAACATATTCACCCCCGATGAAAGCGGCAACGATTTCAGTCAGGTTAAGGTCCTGGGCTTTTCCTTTTATTTGGGAGTCGTATTCACTGTTATAAGGGTAAATGAAGTATTCTTCACAGCTTTCGCGGCTGAGCCGGTAGATATAGGGGATAGATGGTGGCAATTCTTCATTGCTGATTACTCTTTTCACCTTTTCTTTTAAAACTTCTATGGGTTCATCTACGGCAATTCTGCCGTTTTTCAGTAAAACCACCCTTTCAACCAGGTTTTCGATGTCGTGGAAATTGAGATTGACGAAAACTACGCTCATGCTTCGTTCAGTCATTTGGCTGATCACTTCTTCAATGAAGAGCTTGCGCAGGTAGGCATCGAGATCGTGGATTACTTCATCGATCAGCAATAGCTCCGGTTTTGCCGAAAGGATCAGGGAGAGCTGGAGAATGGTTCGCTGGCCTATCGAGAGATCCCGTACTTTTTTCCAGCTCTCAATCTTGGTATGCCTGACCAGGCGATCGTCGAATTCTTTGACTCCGAAGGCGGAGAGATGAAAACCGATCAGCCGGTCAACCCGCATGCTCTGGTAAATGCTGAGCTTGTCGGAGATAAAGCCGATTTTTTGCTTCGGTTCCTTACCCAGTTCCGGGTGATAGATTATGCTGCCTTGCTGGGGCCGCAAAACTCCAGCCAGCAATCGCAGCAGGGTGCTTTTGCCGACTCCGTTGATCCCGGTAACCAGGCAGACCTGGCCCCGGGGCAGGTGAAAATTGAAGTTTTCGAATATCGGCCGGCCGTTATAGCCGAAATGCAGGTTTTCAGCTCTGATCATTTTTCCTCCTTTCCTGATTTACTTTTATTGACGGGTAAACCGGTTTTTTTGTCCAGGTAGGCGCGAACATCCCGGGGGCCGAAACCGAGATCGATTATTCTGGACAGGTAATCCTCGGTCAATTGCCTGAAAAGAGCTTCGGTTTCAGCTTGAGCCCGGCCCGGCAATGTCTTGACGAAAAAGCCGGTGCCGGCTTTTGACTCGATAAACCCCTCTACTTCAAGTTGGAAATAAACTTTGACGATGGTGTTGGGGTTAACCTTGAGCATGGAGGCCAGGTCGCGCAGCGAGGGGAGGCGGTCTCCTTCTTTCAGGGCGCCTGAACAGACAGCCAGCTTGATCTGCTGTTTGACCTGTTCGTATACCGGCAGGGCTGATTTGGGGTTGATCTCAAGCTTGAGTGTTTCAGTTTGCTTTTTCATGTGTACTACAATATTAGCACAGTAATACTTCGCTGTCAACAAGTCAGAGAAATCAGGGCTGGGACATTACCCATTCCCGATCCCTGATGCGCTTTTTACACGCCAACCAGCTGCAGCCGGAGCGTTGCGCTTGACTCGAGGTTTTAAGAAACAGGAATGGCGCCAGGTATAAATCAACCGGGGATCAGTTCGATCAGGAACTGCCGGGAAAGGGTACGGTAAGTAACCCGGAACAGGATGCGGCCGCTCTTCTTGACCAGGAAAAAATCAGCACTGAGGCGGCGGACCAGGAAGTCGTAGTTGAGCTGGGACTGCAGGCGCCAGTTCTTGAACAGGTGCAGGTCGGCATCCAGGAAGCCAGAGTTGAAGCGGCCGCGCTTGGCATCGTAGGAAATCGAGGCCCGGCCGTTGAGCACGTGCTTGTCCGGGGCCAGGAACAACAGCAGGCTGGCGTCCTGGCTGGTGGTACCGGAAACGAACCAGTCGCTGAGCTTACGCCGCGACTGGAAGTTGTAGATGATTTCCCAGCCGGCCCCCGAGGAGAAAACCTGGCGGCCCCGGACTACGACCCCGCTGGCCAGCTGGCTGAGATCGGGGTTCTGATCGAGGAACTGTTCCAGGGCCAGGGTAGTGTTGAGCGTGAAGCCGGTCCAGACCGGCAGGGGCTCGGTGGCCAGACCCAGCCCGAAATTGGCCTTCCAGGCGTCTTCCCGGCGGCCGGCCAGCAGTACCCGGTTGCTCAGCAGGGTGGAGTGCAGGTTGAGCTTGAGCAGGCCGGCGTACATGCTCAGCGGGTTGAGCCGCATTTGCAGACGAGGACTGCTGCGACTGGTTTCCCTTATCAAATCGCGGTTCAGGGCGTAGTCGGCCCCGATCTGAAAGAGATGATGGTTGTATTGCAGGGCCACGCTGGAATTGGCCAGGCGGGTTTCGTCCGTCTGGCTCAGGCGCAATCTGGAGAAAGCCTGCTGGAAGGTAAAATCAAGGCCCTTCAGCATCTGCCTGCCGTACTGCAGGTCGACCAGGTGCTGTTTTTCCGCGGCCTTCAGACTCAGGTTGAACCTGCCCCAGCCGGTAAAGTCGTTGAAACTGGTCAGCAGGCCCAGCCAGGCCTCGCCCCGGCGCTGCCAGGGTTTTTTCAATTCCAGTTGCAGTTCCTGGCTGAGCTTTTCGTTCCAGCTGCGCGACAGCACCAGGCGCAGGTCGGCCTGGTTGCGGGCCACCAGCGACCCGCGGATGTTCAAGGCTTGTTTCGGGGAAAGCCTGATAGTGGTATCGGACTGAAAATCCAGGCCCAGGTGGCGTGGAGTACTCCTGGCGAATGGATCGTAATTCAGGCCCAGGGTCTGGCGGTTGCGCAAACTTCCGCCTTCCCACTCTTTTTCCAGGCGCAGGGCGCTGTTAAGGATAAAACCCTGGGACTGGTAATACCAGAAACGCTCAATACTGAAGGGCCGTTCCTGGGGCTGTTTGTCACCGGCCAGCACGTCGAGCCGGAAGCGTTTCAGGGTTACCGATTGCACGCCTTCCAGAAAGGCGGTCACGCCCAGGCCGTAAACCCTGTCACCGCGGAGCTGTACTTCGGTACACAGGAAATAAAGCAGGGAATCGCGCAGGGTATTCAAATCGATGCGGCGTTGTGATTTTCGCTGAAATTCAGCTTCCGCGGCCAGAAACGAGCTTTCTTCATGGATTGAATCCGCAAAGACACTGCCCCGGAAAGCCAGGCTGTCCAGGTTGATCTCAACCAGGTCGTAGTTCTTTTCACCCCGACCGTCACTGATACTGACCCGGCCGCTGAGCAGGGCGCTTTTTTCCTGCAGATCGAGATCTATCCTGCCGGCCCTGATTTCATAGGCTCCTGTTTTCAACAATACTTCCCCCTGGCCCAGCAGGTAGTTGTGATCAAAACTGTAGACCAGGAACCCGGCCTTGACCTGAACCTGCCGGACCGCGGCCGGTGATTCAAGGCGCAACCCAGTCAGAAGAACCAGGAGCAAAAGCGGCCAAAACCGGATTGTCAGGAACTGCTTGTTTCTCATGGAATGCCCGCCCATTATAAACCAGGCCGGGTCCTTTGTTAAGCCGGATTGACAGGCCGGGGCTTTGGTTCTAAAATAGCTTTAAAAAGCCCCACTGTATTGCAAGGAGCATTCATGGAAAACGAGCAGGATTTCGTCAAGGAAATCACCCGGAAATCGGATGATTTTTCCCGCTGGTACGTTGAAATAATCCGCAAGGCCAAGCTGGCCGATTATTCCCCGATGAAAGGCATGATGGTCATCCGGCCCTACGGATACGCGGTCTGGGAACTGCTGCGCGACCAGCTCGACGCCAGGTTCAAGGCCAGCGGGCACGTCAACGCCTACTTCCCCCTGTTCATCCCCGAGAGCTTCCTGAAAAAGGAAGCCGAACACGTGGCCGGATTCGCCCCTGAAGTGGCCTGGGTCACGGTGGGCGGCGGTGAACAGCTTGAAGAACGCTGGGCGGTCAGGCCGACCTCGGAAGCCATCATCTGCTCGATGTACGCCAAGTGGGTCAATTCCTGGCGCGACCTGCCCCTGCTGATCAACCAGTGGGCCAACGTGGTGCGCTGGGAGAAAGTCACCCGGCCTTTCCTGAGAACCACCGAATTTCTCTGGCAGGAAGGCCACACCGTGCACGCCACCGCCGAGGAAGCCCGGTCCGAGGCCCTGTTGATTCTCGACATCTACCGGACTTTTGCCGAGGAAGTGCTGGCCGTCCCGGTGCTGAGCGGCCGCAAGAGCGCCAGCGAGCGTTTCGCCGGTGCGGTGGAAACCTTTGCCATCGAGGCCCTGCTGCCCGACGGCAAGGCCCTGCAGGCCGGCACTTCGCATGACCTGGGCCAGAATTTTTCCCGGGCCTTCCAGATCCGTTTCGAAAGCAAGAACCAGACCCTGGAATACGCCTGGCAGACCTCCTGGGGCGTGTCCACCCGCCTGATCGGAGCCCTGATCATGACTCACGGCGACGATTCCGGGCTGATAATGCCCCCGCGCCTGGCTCCCACCCAGGTGGTCATCGTACCGATCACGGTCGGCAACTGGAAAGAGGAAGTCCTGCCCGCCGCCCGGGCCCTGACCGCCGAGCTCAAGGAAAAAGGACTGCGGGTGGTGCTCGATGACGACGACACCAGCACCCCTGGCTGGAAGTTTTCCGAGTGGGAAATGCGCGGCGTGCCCCTGCGCATTGAAATAGGTCCGCGCGACCTGCGCCAGGACCAGGTCATGCTGGTCAGCCGGCTGAACCGGGAAAAATCCGCGGTAAAAAGAGCCGAAGTTTTCACCGCTGTCAGCGCCGCCCTGGATGGCATCCAGCAGGAGCTTTTCCAGCGGGCCCTTCGTTTCCGCGAGGAAAACACCAGGATCGCCGCCAAACTGGAAGAATTGCAGGCCATAATCGAGGAAAAACGCGGCTTCGTGCGCAGCGGCTGGTGCGGCTCCCCGGAATGCGAAGCCCGGGTCAAGGAAAGCTGCGCGGCCACCATCCGGGTGATCGAGGACCAGGCAGATCCGGCCCTGCCGGCCTGCCTGGCTTGCGACCGCCCGGCGAGGGAAAGCGTGGTCTTCGCCAAGTCTTATTGATGACCGACCGGGAAAAAACCAGCCAACGGGCCGGCCAGCGCCGGGAAATGATCGAACGCCAGATAGCCGGACGCGGCATAAGCGACCGGAGAGTACTGGACGCCATGGCTGAAATCCCCCGCGAACTCTTCGTGCCCGCCGCGGAAACCGAAAACAGCTACCAGGATCGCCCGCTCCCGATCGGCTGGGGCCAGACCATTTCCCAGCCCTACATAGTAGCCTGCATGAGTGCCCTGCTCGAACTCAAGGGCCATGAAAAAGTACTGGAAATAGGAACAGGCAGCGGCTACCAGACAGCGGTGCTGGCCGCCCTGGCCGACCGGGTTTTCAGCATAGAACTTCGTCCCGAGCTGGCCGCCCGGGCAAGCCGCCTGCTGTTGGAAGAGCTGTCCCTGAATAACGTTTACCTGCGCCAGGGCGACGGCAAGCTGGGCTGGCCGGAAGAAGCCCCCTTTGACCGCATCCTGGTCACGGCCGCGGCCCCGGTTTTTCCGGAAAACCTGGCCGCCCAGCTGGACGAAAACGGCCTGGCCGTGGCCCCGGTGGGCGTACTTCAGCAGAAACTGCTGGTCCTGCGCCGCCGCGGCGGCGAACTGCAGACTGAAGAAAAACTGTACGTTTCTTTCGTACCCCTGTTGTGAACATGAAAAAAACCATGGCTCTTGTTTTTGCCCTGGCCCTGCTGGTCGGTGCCTCGGTCCGGCCGCGTTTCATCACCCTGTTCCTGGGCGACCAGCGCTTTACGGTTGAAGTGGCCGACACACCGGAAAAACAACTGCGCGGCCTGATGTTCCGAACTTCAATCGCCGATGATTACGGCATGCTGTTTCCCTACCCTGACGAGGATATCCGCGGTTTCTGGATGAAGAACACCCTGGTACACCTCGACCTGATCTTCATCGACTCCCGCCGCACCGTGGTCGAGATCATCGCCGATGTCCCCCCCTGCCGGGCCGAACCCTGTGAAACCTACATTTCCAGCCTGCCGGCCCGCTACGTGCTGGAAATACGCGGCGGCCTGGCCGCTGAACTGGGGGTCAAGGTCGGTGACCGGGTCCTCTTCAACCTCCAGCCCTGAAGCCCGGGCCCGGGTCGAGAAACTGGTCAAGGGCGGCCTGGGCCTGGTCCGCTGCCAGGGCCGGGTGAGTCTTTTGCCCGGAGTTTTGGCCGGCGAGGAAGTTCTCTATCGCCCGGCCGGGATCGAAACAAAAAAAACCCCCGGTGAATTGCTGGCCATCCTGGATCCTTCCCCGCGGCGGGTCAAGGCCCCCTGTCCCTGGTACGGCGACTGCGGCGGCTGCAACCTGCAGCACGCTTCATACGCCGAACAACTGGACATAAAAAAAGGCATCCTCCTGGACTGCCTGCATCGAATAGGGCGGCTGGCCGATATCCCGGCAATAAAGATCCATGCCTCTCCCCAGCCCTGGCATTACCGCAGCCGTTTGAACTACAGCCTGAGCCTGGGCCGTCCCGGGTTCAAGCGCAGGGGCAGTCGCGATTTCCTGGCGGTCAGCTCCTGTCCCCTGGCCCCGCCGGCCATGAACTCCTTTCTCAACGAACAACTGCCCGGCCTGGGGCAAATTACGGAAGGCAACCTGGCCCTGCTGAGCAATGGTCATGAAACAGCCGGCCTGCTGAGTCCGGCCGGGGCGCAACCGCGCTTACTTGGTTCCCGGCGGAGTATAACTTTTAAAATCGGCTCAAAATCATACAACTGCGGACCCGGAGATTTCATGCAGGCCAACCTGGGATTGCTGACTCTCTTCTGGTCCCTGCTGGAACAGGGCCTGGCCGGCCTGGAAATCAACAGCGCCGCCGACCTGTTCAGCGGCTGCGGATTTCTGACCCTGCCCCTGGCCGGGCTGGCCGCCCGGGTGCTGGCCGTGGAACTGTCTCCCGGGCAGAGCCGGACCGCTCAGGCAAACGCCCGGGCCAACGGCCTGAACAACGTGGATTTCCTGGCGGCCGATCTTTATCGCCAGGCACCGCCGCCGGCCGAAGTTTACCTGATTGATCCCCCCAGGGGCGGACTATCCCGGAGGCTGGTCAAGGCCGTCTGCTCCGGCAAGCCCCTGGCCCTGGCCTGCTTTTCCTGCGACCCGGCCACCTTCGCCCGCGACCTGGCCATTTTACAGGAGCACGGCTACCGGCCCCGGAACATAGACATCCTGGACGCCTTCCCGCAATCAGATCATTTCGAAGTTTTTTCCATTCTGGAAAAAAATTGATTTTCTCTCCGGACACTTGACAGGAGAAATAAATGAATTATAATTAATAATAGTAATGATTATTAATAATAAGATGATTCGTCGAAAAAGCAGGCAGAGGCAGATAATTCTGCAGCTGCTCAGGCAGTCAGTCTCTCATCCAACCGCCCAGGAAATCTACGAGCAGGTACGCAATGTGCTCCCCTCGGCCAGCCTGGGCAACGTATACCGCAACCTGGGCATCCTGGCCGAGGGCGGCCTGATAGTGCGCCGGGAATTCTGCGACGGCATCGAGCACTACGACGCGGTAACGGAGAACCACAGCCACTTCATCTGTGAAACCTGCGGCGGAGTGAGCGATTTCGACCTGTCCTGCGCCGACCTGCTGAAGCAGGCCAGGGCTTCGAGTTCATATCGAATCGACCGGTTCAACCTGGATCTGTTCGGCATGTGCCCCACTTGTCGGAAAGGCAATAAAAAACAACAAGGAGAATAAAAATGGAACAGAACAATCCAACCCCCATGCCGCGTATCGGCGACAAGGCGCCTTCATTCAAGGCGGTCACCACCCAGGGAGAAATCAACTTCCCCGAGCAGTACGCCGGCAGTTGGGTCATTCTTTTCAGCCACCCGGCTGATTTCACCCCCGTCTGCACCACCGAGTTCATGACCTTCGCGGCCATGGAGGAAGAGTTCGCCAAGCTGAACTGCAAGTTGGTCGGCCTGTCGGTGGACGGCCTCTACAGCCACATCGCCTGGTTGCGCACCATCAAGGAAAAGATCGAATTCAAGGGTCTGAAGAACGTCGAGGTCAAGTTCCCGCTGATCGAGGACATCACCATGGAAGTGGCCAACAAGTACGGCATGATGCAGCCGGGCGAGAGCTCGACCAAGGCCGTGCGGGCCGTTTTCGTGATCGACCCCAAGGGCATCATCCGCACCATCATCTACTACCCGCTCAGCCTGGGCCGCAATTTCGATGAACTTCACCGGGTGATCGTGGCCCTGCAGGCCGCTGATGCTTTCGGCGTGGCTACTCCGGCGGACTGGAGACCGGGCGATGATTTCATCGTGCCCCCGGCCGGATCCTGCGGCAAGGCCAAGGATCGCATGGACGGCAAGGAAGAGGGCGTCACCTGCCACGACTGGTTCTTCTGCACCAGGAAGGTGGACAAGGAAACCGTGCTGAAAAAGATCGGCCGCCAGGACTGATTTTACTCGCTTAAAAACCTCCGCCGGCCCGGCCGCGGGCGATATCGAGCTTTTCCCGCGGCCGGGCCGGCCCTTTTTTCAGTTCCCGAATTGTTTAAATTCCTGACCTGTTTTTCAACCCGAAATATTTGAGGTCTGGATGATTATGCTATCAGAACTCAAGATAAGATCGGAGGGGGTGGGATGAGTGACCTGCGGTCACAGTTCCCACCCCAAATGGATGATTATGCTATCAGAACTCAAGATAAGATCGGAGGGGGTGGGATGAGTGA
>CAYWEM010000016.1:0-42582 GCA_964457225.1 uncultured Clostridia bacterium | reverse complement strand
CCCAAATGGATGATTATGCTATCAGAACTCAAGATAAGATCGGAGGGGGTGGGATTCGAACCCACGGTGGGGGTCACCCCCCACAACGATTTTCGAGACCGTCCCGTTCAACCGCTCCGGCACCCCTCCGCGAGGCAAAAAAATCACTCAGCAACTTGCCAGCCTCGGCAGCCAGCAGGCCGCCGCTGGCCTGGACGGCGTGGTTGAATACTTTCCGGCCAGCTTCATGCACCCCGGTCGAAAAGACGCCGCCCTTTTCATCACTGGCGCCGTAATACAGGTTCCTGACCCGGGCCTGTACCAGTGCGCCGTAACACATCAGGCAAGGCTCCAGGGTGGTGTAGATATCGGCCTGGGGCAGGCGGTAGTTGCCCAGCCTGCGGGCCGCCCGGCGCAGGGCGTTGATCTCGGCATGGGCGCTGGGATCACACCTGCTTATCGGGCTGTTGCCGGCCCGGGCCACTATCCGGTCCGCAAACACCACCACGGCTCCAACAGGCACCTCTCCCCTGGCCCCGGCATTCCGGGCGCAGCGCAGGGCGGCCTTCATGAAGCGGATTTGCTGTTTTTCCATGCGAAA
The DNA here is from genome assembly GCA_964457225.1 of uncultured Clostridia bacterium. Classification (GTDB taxonomy): domain Bacteria; phylum Acidobacteriota; class Aminicenantia; order UBA2199; family UBA2199; genus CAYWEM01. The sequence continues at coordinate 42,002 of CAYWEM010000016.1, read as the reverse complement.
ACCGGCTTATTATACCCTATTACCGCCCCTGTTGGCAAACATTTCCGGGACAGCCTTGGCCGCAAAACCGAAAGACGCAAAGCTTTTCCTCATGCCGGTTTTGACCCGGCGGCGATCAGGTCGCTTTTCCCCCTGGCGGTCATCGAAAAAAAAGTGTTTTTAATACCAGGTCCGGCTGAAAACCCCATGAATCCGAAACCTGCGGAATCCGGCTTTCAGTCTTCCCGCATTATAGTGACTTCTCCGTCCAGGTAACTGCTTTTCCCCTGGTAGAAGAGAAAGCCGCCATCCGCGGCATCATACCAGTAATGACCACTCCAGAAAGCGGCCAGCAGACCATGCAGGGAAATCTTCAGCCGCTGGTAGGGACCGGGCCGGCCGCTTTCAGCCAGGCGGGCCGGGGGTGTGCCGGACGATTCCCGGCTGACGGTGAACCTGGTGATTTTCAACTCGCCCGGCCCCCGGGTGCCGATGGCCCAGAAGACGGTCTTATGCTCATCGCTTCCCAGGAATGAAGCCAGTCCGTGCTGGAATCGCTGGTTCCAGGGCTGACGATTGAGCTGGAAGTACTTTTCAACCGCCCGGCCCTGCTGACTGCCGCTCAAATGAACCCGGCGGTCGGCCAGCAGGACCGCCCGCAATTGCAGGTCTCTACTGCTGTCCGAATAAGTCCATTCCCTGGTCTGGCCGGTGTCATCCAGCAGGCAGACCTGGTGTTCCCAACCGTTGGGCAATTCGGTTTTCAACTCGAAGCGCTTTTCAAAAACCCGGATCTGGTGACGGACCTGTTCCCTTTTCCGGTTGCTTTCCCGGTAGGCCATCCAGCCGGAGTCGTCTTCCGCCGGCGCTTCGGTTGCGAAAACCAGCCAGGGCAGGATCAGCAGTCCGACCAACAAGGATACGGCAACTTTCATGAAGATCATTCTATCCCTCGTTTTTCCACTGATTCTTCTTGGTTCAGGCGGACTGCAGTCCGGCCGCCGACAGGGCAATTGTATTATGCAACCGGCATGAAGGCCGAATCATGGCAGTTTATCCGCATCCAGGGCCAGGCGGAAACCGAGTACGCTGACCCGGAATTGCGGCAGGCCGTACCCACGGTTGGCCGCGCGCAGGTAGGCCGGGTCACTGCTCCAACTGCCGCCGCGGTCGACCCGGTACAATCCCGATCCAGGTCCACGGGGATTCTTGACCGGTGAAACGGCGTAGTAATCCCGCTCATACCAGTCGGAACACCATTCCCAGACATTGCCGCTCATGTCGTACAAACCCAGTTCGTTGGGTTCCTTAAGGCCGACCGCCTGGGTGGAGCCCCCTGAGTTTCTGAAATACCAGGCCACCCGGTCGACATCATCGCCGCCGCTGTAAAGATAACCCCGCGAGAATTGCCCGCCCCGGGCGGCGAACTCCCATTCGGCCTCGGTCGGCAATCGGAAGCGCTTGCCGGTCCTGCGGTTCAGCCAGTCTATATAAGCCCGGGCGTCAAACCAGCTGACGTAAACCACCGGGTAGCCTTCCTCGCCGGGTCTTACCCGGTACGCACCCGGCCGCCCGTGAATGCGCGAGTGCTCGGCCCCGGCATGCTCGTACAGTGCGCCGCTTTCATTGAGGAACTGAAGGTATTCGGCCACGGTCAATTCGTATTTCGAGATGTAAAAAGAGTCCAGCTCAACCTGGTGCAGAGGTTTTTCGTCGTTTTCATGCAGAGATCCCATCTCGAAACTTCCGCCCTCGACCAGCACGAAGTTTTTCAAGCGATCGTCCCCGTCATCGAGCGCCGGCAATAATAAATTCAAAAGCATGATCAGCAAAGCGGACAGTATGTTTCTCCAGCGCTTGAACACAACCTGATCCTTATCTTCAAGGTATTAATCGGATTATAAAGGAAGTCACCGCATCTGGCAAGCCGGCCGCGGGATGCCCCCGGCAATGAGATCGACCGGCCCGGCATCCGGAAAAGAAAGGGATTGGATCAGAGTTTCAACTTGCGGTAGCGGATGCGGCCCGGCCTCAATTCCTGGCCTCCCAGCCGGCGCCGGCGGTCGGCCTCGTAATCGCTGTAATTGCCGGCGAACCAGACCACCCGGCTGTCTCCCTCGAAAGCCAGCATATGGGTGGCCACCCGGTCCAGGAACCAGCGGTCGTGGGAAATTATCAGGGCGCAGCCGGGAAAATCCTCCAGGGCGTCTTCCAGGGCGCGCAGTGTATTGACGTCAAGATCATTGCTAGGCTCATCGAGCAGGAGCACGTTAGCCTCACTGCGCACCAGGCGGGCCAGGTGCAGGCGGTTTCTTTCACCGCCGCTCAATACTCCCGTCTTCTTCTGCTGGTCGCCGCCGCTGAAATTGAACCAGGACACGTAAGCCCGGGAATTGACGGTGCGCCCGCCCAGGCGGATGGTTTCCTGGCCGTCGCAGATCATTTCCCAGGCAGGCTTGTCCGGATCCAGGCCGGCCCTTTCCTGGTCAACGTAGGCCAGCTTGACCGTTTCACCGACACGCAGGCTCCCGGCATCCGGTTTTTCCTGGCCGCTGATTATGCGGAACAGGGTGCTCTTGCCGGCGCCGTTGGCCCCGATCACCCCGACTATGCCGGAACGGGGCAGTTTGAAACTGAGATCTTCAAACAACAGATTGTCACCATAGGCCTTGACCAGGCCGTCCGCCTCGATGACCATTTCGCCCAGCCTGGGGCCGGCCGGGATGAAAAGGCGCGCCTCCTCGGCGCTGACCCTGGTTTCAGCGGCCAGCAGTTCCTCGTAGGCGTTCAGCCTGGCCTTGCCCTTGGCCTGCCTGGCCCGGGGAGACATGCGAACCCATTCCAGTTCACGTTGCAGCAGGCGCCGCTGACGCTCTGAACCGCGGGCCTCGGCTTCCAGCCTTTTCTGCTTCTGCTCCAGCCAGGACGAGTAATTGCCCTTCCAGGGAATGCCTTCGCCGCGATCAAGTTCCAGGATCCACTGGGCCACGTTGTCCAGGAAATAGCGGTCATGGGTGACCGCGATGATGGTTCCCTTGTACTGGTGCAGGTGGTTTTCCAGCCATTGCACTGATTCCGCGTCCAGGTGGTTGGTCGGTTCGTCCAGGAGCAGGATGTCCGGTTCCTGCAGCAGCAGGCGGCAGAGCGCCACCCGGCGCTTTTCTCCGCCGGAAAGAGTACTGACCGGGGTGTCGGCCGGCGGACAACGCAGAGCTTCCATGGCCGTTTCCAGGCGCTGATCCAGGTTCCAGGCATCCATGGCTTCGAGTTTTTCCTGAACTTCGGCCTGGCGGTTCACCAGTTTTTCCATGGCCTCCTCATCCAGGTCCGGGTCAGCGAAGCCCTCGTTGATGCGGTCGAATTCGGCCAGCGCATCCAGTACCGGCTGTACCGCCTCGGAGACCACCTCGATGACCGTTTTTTCCGGATCGAGCCGCGGTTCCTGCTCCAGGAAACCGGTCGAATAATTTCGGGCCGGCACCACCTCTCCCTGGAAATCCTGGTCCAGGCCGGCGATTATCTTGAGCAAACTGCTCTTGCCCGAACCGTTCAGCCCGATGACCCCGATCTTGGCCCCGTAAAAAAATGAAAGATAGATATCCTTCAAAACCTGCTTGTGCGGGGGGTGAACCCGGCTGACGCCGACCATGGAAAAAATTATCTGCCTGTCTTCCGCCTGGGACATCTTTTACTCCTTGATACGGTCATTTTGCCACAATCCCGGCAAATAACCAACAGTACCTTTCCCGCAACCGGTTTCCCCGCTATTGACAACAGCTCGCCGCTTCTCTTACACTCTTGAACAGGGTTGCCGAGACAACTGCAAAACAGGCCCGGCAACCGGAGGAAATATGACCTCGAGCGTACTGCCCAAGGTAGCCAAAAGGGTTTTCATCAGCCTGATGAACCAGGCGGCCGGCAAAATCGCCGGCCAGGTTTTCCTGGAATCGAATTCCCCTTTCCACAGCGGCATTGAAAGCCTGGACGAATTTCTCAATCACCGGCCGGCTGATTTCTTTCCCTTTCTGGACAGTGAAAAAGAACTGTTTTACCAGGTCAACAGGAATCAACTGCTGTTCCTGGAGGAAGAACTGGCCTCGACCGGGCCGATAATCGGCCCGCCTGCCCTGGTCAGCCTGAACAACGGCGGCACCCTGACCGTTTCCATGATCGCCGACCTGCCCAGCAGTCATTCCCGCCTGCAGGATTACCTCAATCTCGACAAGCGATTCCTGGTCTTTCTGCAGGAAAAATCCCTGTTCTACGTAAACCGGCGGGCCATAGTAAAGGTGACCGAACATGAATAACATCAAGCGTATCGCCGATGCACTGATCACCTGGCGCGGAGAAAAAGCGGTGGTTTCCCTGCAGGAAGCCATCTACATCCAAAAGGACCAGCGGAAAATCCCCCTGATCAAGAAGAGTCTCGATGAAAAAGAACTGGCTCAATTGAACCAGGAACTGGAAGCCTTCACCGCCGGGGCCGACCATTTTGTCATAGAGGACAACCGGCTGGCGGTGGAAAAAAAGGCGGATGGCTTTTCCATCATACTCAATCCGTCCCCCGGCTATGACCAAAGCGCCCAAACCGTTGAAATACAGGAAAACAAGCCCGAAGACCAGGCGGAAAAAAACCGGCCGCCGGCGGCGCGCCTGGAAGATCAGCTCGGTGCGGTTCTCGAAAAGGGAGACACCCAGACCATAGACGGCCTGCTGAAGATCATGGTGGGCTTGAAAGCCTCGGACCTGCACCTCAGCAGTAATTGCCCGCCTTACCTGCGTATCGACGGCGACATGGTTTTACTGGCGGAAGTGCCCGGAATACCTTCCGGCTCACTCTGGGAGCGACTGCAGCAGGTGACTCCCAAAAGAAACCAGGAAGAATTCAATACCAGCAAAGACACGGATTTTACTCATGAGATAAAGGGACTGGGGCGCTTCCGCTGCAATATCTTCCTCGACCACCGCGGAGTCGGCGCGGTATTCCGTTTTATACCCTCGGAAATCCTGTCCACTGAAACCCTGAAGGTGCCTCAGGCCATCATCGACCTCTGTTCCATGCCCAAGGGCCTGATCCTGGTAACCGGGCCGACCGGCAGCGGAAAATCAACCACCCTGGCCGCCCTGATCGATCATGTCAACAAAACCCAGAAAAAGCACATCATCACCATCGAGGATCCGGTGGAATTCGTCCATGAAAACAAGCTGTCCCTGGTCAACCAGAGAGAAGTGCACAGCCATACCCAATCGTTTAAAAAAGCCCTGCGCGCCGCCCTGCGCGAAGACCCTGACATCATCCTGGTCGGAGAAATGCGCGACCTGGAAACCATCGCCATTGCCATAGAAATGGCGGTCACCGGTCACCTGGTACTGGGCACCCTGCACACCTCTACCGCGGTAGCCACGGTGGAAAGGATCATCGACCAGTTCCCGCCCGACCAGCAGGCCCAGATACGCACCATGCTTTCAGACGCCCTGATCGGAGTGGTTTCCCAGATGCTGTTGAAAAGAAAGGAAGGCGGCCGGGTGGCGGCCTACGAAGTCCTGATCAGCAACATCGCCGTTTCCAACCTGATCCGGGAAGGCAAGACCTACCAGATTCCGACCATTATGCAGACCGGCAAAAAGTACGGCCAGCAGATGATCAACACCCATCTCAGCCAGTTGGTCAACTCGGGCCTGGTCAATGCCGAAGAAGCTCTGGACAAGGCCATTGACAAGGAAAACCTGAGGATAATGCTCAAGTCCGAACCGGGCTGAGCGCCAGGTTCCCTATTGCCCGCGGCCCTGCTTTGTGAGAAAATCGAAAAAATCACCCGGAATCACCTGCAAACATGAATAAAGCGAGTTTGTTCAATGTCGGTTCAGCCGCCGGATTATTGGGCTTTCTGTACGGCGGAGCGCCGCGACTGCCCCTGCTGCTAACAGGACTGCTCCTGCTGGCGCTCCGGGCCTGGGCTCATAACCGGGCCAGGCTGCTGCCGGCTTTTTACCCCCTGCTGCTGGGGTTGACCGCCCCGCTGCTGAGCATTTCCTACTGGGACGCCCTGGAACTGGCCGGCCGCCAGCGTTTTCTTTTTTACCTTTCCCTGGCCTGGATCGGTTTCAGGCTGTTGCGCCTGGGCGGATTCACCGGGCTTAAAACGCGTTGCTTTCACCGCCTGCCCCTGAAAAAAAGGCTGCTGCTGCTCTTCCTGGTCAGCAGTATGCTTTTCGGCCTGCTTTCCCTGGCCCTGGTCCGGGGCGGAGTCAGCCTGTCCGGAGACGAGCCGCATTACCTGCTGATAGCCCGTTCTTTGGCGCGTGACGGCGACCTGAACATCGCCAACCAGCACGCTGAAAACCAGCACCGTGCTTTTCTCGATTTTGAACGCCTCGGCATTCACGGTTTTTTCGGCCGCCAGGGCCACAGCCACATCTATTCAATGCACCTGCCCGGGCTTTCTTTCACCCTGGTTCCCTTTCAGCTGTACGACCTGCCGCCGCGCCTGCTCTACTTCCTGCTGCGCCTGTATCACGGCCTGTTCGCCGCGGCCGCCGGTCTCTTCGTTTACCTGCTGGCCCTGCGTTTCTGGCGCCGGCCGGCCCTGGCCCTGTTTCTCTTCGGGGTTTATTCCTTCACCAGCCCGGTTGTTTTTCACGCCGTGCATCTTTTTCCGGAAATCCAGGTCACCCTGTTTTTGCTGGCCGCTCTCTATCTGCTGATCTACGGATCGCGGAAAAACGTTCTTCCCGAGCTGGCCGCCGGCCTCCTGCTGGGACTCTGCCTGTTCTGGGGAGTCAAGTACTCGATCTTCACCTACGCCTACTGCGCCGGTTTCTCGGTCTATTTCCTGATGCGCCGGGACTGGGGCCGCCTGTTTGCTTTATTGTGTTTCCCCCTGATCTGCCAGGGTTTTTTCTTCGCCTATCTCTACCATGCTTACGGCAACTTTTCACCCATGTCGGTTTACAGCGGGATTATGACCCCTGAGCAGAAACAATACCTGGCCGATACGATTTTCCGCACCATCACCCTGAAGTGGCGCCTGGAAACCCTGGCCAATTTCTTTCTCGACCAGCGCGACGGACTGCTGTTTTACAATCCCTGGTATTTTTTCGCCCTGCCCGGTTTCCTGCTGGTACTGGGTTCATGGCGCCGCCTGGCCAGACCCCTGCTGCTGCTGATCCCCCCCCTGCTTTACGTCATCAATTACGCGGCCCTGACTCATCGCGGCGGCTATTCCCCCCAGGCCAGGCCCCTGGCCCCGGTGGCCTGGGCCCTGCTCTTCCTGGCCGTGATCTGGTACCTGCAGGCAAAACGGCATTTCCTGCGCCGCGCCTTCCTTTACCTGCCTCTTTTTGCGGTTTTCACCGTGATCAGCCAGGCTGCGTCGCCCTTCACCCTGTACCAGCCGACTACGCACGACACACCGCTCAGGCCGGGATTGCTCTTCCAGCAATGGAGTTCTTTGCACCTGGACCTGCCGCCCCTGTTACCGTCCTTTATCAAGATCAACAACGACGCCTACCTGCCCAATTACATCTGGCTGGGCCTGCTGGGCCTGATGATCATCCTGACCCTGCTGCCGTTGAAACCCCTGAAATCGCGACCGGCACCGTTTTTAATGCTGCTGCTGATCGTTCCGGCCGTTTTCTCAGCCCGTCCCGGGCTGCATAACCCCCTGCTGGTGGAAAGGCCCGGCATTCTGCCGCATTACATCTACGCGGTCAACCCCTTCCCCCAGCAAAGGGCGGAGAGGGTTTTCTCAGTTGGCAATTCAGGGCTTTTTTCCTACGTGCTGGCCTTGCGCCGGGAGCCCGGGGCCCTGTTGCTGGAATTGAAAAACAGCAGAAAAAACCCGGCGCTTGAAATCGAAGTGAAGATCTTCGACCAGCTGGCGGCCCGGCTTCGTCTTGATCCGGGACAGGAAATACTGCTGCCCCTGCATTTGCCGAAAAGCCGTTTGCATGAAACGACCTTCGGCTTCAACCATCACTACCAGTTGCGCCTGCTTTTTTCCTTTGCCGGAAAAGCTGAAAAAGACGGATTGAATTTCCAGTTTTTACCCCTGTTGCGGGTACAGCCGGAAAACTCAATCACCGATTGATCAAAGCCGGTTGCCTTTATTCCAGCACGACCACCTGGTTGCGTCCAGAATTCCCTTTCGGCATGAATCAAGGCATGATACCAGAATCAGAGCCTTGAATTAAGAAATCAACCGGTTTTTTTTCCGCGGCCGGGAAAATCGCGGTCCATTCTGTAAACGAAGACCAGCAGTTCAGCCACGGCCCGGTACAATTCCGGGGGTATTTCGCTTTCCAGGTCGAGTGCTTCCAACACCTGCACCAGGGAACTGTCTTTGACCACCGGAATGCGGTGCTGCCTGGCCAGTTCCAGAATCCTGGCGGCCACGGCCTCACGGCCCTTGGCCACCACCCGCGGCGCTTTTCCCCTTCCTGGTTCGTATTTCAGGGCCACCGCCTTGTTTTTTTCAGGCATGTCAGATGCTCAGGTCGACCAGTTTTTTTTCCGGGGTCAGTAAATCTTCGCAGGCATAGGATTCCACTTTGCCGGTATCAGTAAGGGCGCGCAGGCTGACCGTGTTGAAGCCCGGCTGCAGCAGGAGCCGGATTTCCTCCAGGTGATCCTGCAGAAAACGGGTTATGTCCGGCCGGCGGGCGTAAAAAGTGACCAGCAGGTCGGACTGGACCTGCTGCAGGTCGATTCTCAGCAGGTCAAGCCGCTGAAGATCGAGCAAGAGCGAAACCCGGAAAACGGCTTCGGATTTCTTCCCGCCCTTGCGGGGCAGATAAACCTTCAGGGCCATTTCGCCCTGCTGTTCGCGCACCGGCAGTACAAAAGCCAGCACCTGGGCGGGCTGTTCACGGCCGGCCGTTTCCTGCTGGCGGCCAGACACCTTGCCCAGCAAATCGTCAATCAGGGCGGCCAGTTCCCTCCCGGCCCTGGTTTTCACCGCCTGCCCTGTTTCCCGTTCCTGGTTGAGGTATTCCTTGATCAGGCCCAGTTCGAATTTCAGGTCCCCGGCCAGGCGGCCCATCACTTCCCGTCCGGCGGCCTGTTCCGGGCCCATGGTTTCCATTGCCGGCGCATCCGCCCGGGGCGCCAGCTTCTGTTCCAGGAACAAACCTGAATCCTGGACCAGAGTCTTCAACTGGCTGGATATCCGGGCCGGGGAACGCCCCGGGTCCAGGGGCTGCAGTATTTCAGCCGCCTTTTGCAGGGCCTGGCTGATGCGCTCCGGCAGATTGCCTTCAGCCTGCAACAACTCCATGGCCAGGTTGAGAAAGCGATAAGTCGCCGGGCCGGTCCTGATTTCCATGACCAGGGGCCGCCCGGCCGCGTCCAGGACGCTCTTTTCCGGGCTCCTGACCTCCAGTTCCAGTCTTTCCCCCCGGTGCCCCACCTGCAGTGGAATCAGGTCACCGGCCTTGACCGGGAACTTGACTTCAGCCAGGGCCCGAAAAGAACCGAAGTCAACCAGAATTTTTCCGTCCGGGCGAACATCCAGCACCCTGGCCTGCAGTTGATCACCGGTTTTCAGGGCGTGCTGCTTGAACCAGAAATTCGCCAACTCGGAATGCCGCAGCCAGTCGACCAGCAGGGAAATATTCATCCGCTCAGCGTTTCCCGGTCTTCCGTCCCCAGGTACTGCTTGAGCTTGATGGCCAGCTCGACTTCTCCGGCCGGCAATTGCAGGTCGGCGGCGATTTCAGCGCTGGAAAAACCCTGGTTGTACAGAATCAGGATCTCCTGCAATTTCCTCTGGTCCATGCGGCTTTCCTTGAGACCGGCTTCCAGTTGCTGCAGCTTGCCGCTCACTTTCTGGGCCTCGTCTATCAGCTTACCGACGGCATGCTGGCGCAGGGCCAGTTCATCGGCCAGGGTCCGGGTCAGGGCCTCGCCCCGCTGCAGGAATTCAGGAAAAAGTCCGCTGCCCTGGGTCAGGTTGCGAACCATTTTTTCCAGGCGTTTTATCCTGGCGGCCTGCCGCCTCATCATCAGGACGAGCAACAGGAAACCCAGTACAAACAGGATCAGGGAGGGGGCAATCCAGGTGTTCATGACAATGAAAGCAGGGTATTCACCAGGTCCCTGACCTTGTCGCTTTCCTCGTAAATCTCAAAGGTCATTCTTTCCACGTCCAGTTTTTGTTTCGACCTGGCTGAAAGAACTACCCAGGCCCGGTCACCAACCAGGTCAATGCTGCCGGCATCCCAGGGGAAATTGAATCCCGCGGCCTTGGCGAAGAAATTGGCGATGCGCACCAGGGGGGCATGCAGGTCGGCACCGGTAAACGAAGCGAGGTGATGCTCGCGGATGGCCTTGATGGTTTCAGACCTGAACTTCCATTTCTCGGCCAGGAAAGCTCCTATCTCGGCGTGATCAACACCGATGACTTCCGCCTCGGCCCGGTAATCCGTTTCACCGAGCTCAATCTGGCGCATTACCGTCCGGCTGAACAACTCGGGATGAAAATGGCAGAGCGCCAGCTTGCCCATATCGTGCAGCAAGCCGGAAACGTAGTAAGATTCATCCGGGGGCAGTTTCAGCTTGGCGGCCAGGATGGTGGAAAAATAAGCCGCGGCCAGGGAATGCTCCCAGAAAGTACTGATCCTGAAATCGGGAACCTGCGGATCCAGGCGAGGAAAAAGCCTGACCAGGGAAAGCTGCAGCACCAGGTTGCGCAACGCCTCACTGCCCAGAAAAGTCACCGCGTTGGCCAGGTCTTTTATCTCTTGCCTCTTGGCGTAAAAAGCGCTGTTGGAGAGTTTCAGTATCCTGGCCACCAGGGCCTGGTCCTTCATCACCAGGTCGGCGATACGCCGACTGGAAACAAAAGGATTCCTGATCATTTCGTTCAATTCGGTAAAAATAACCGGCAGTGTCGGCAACTGGCGTTCAGCGGAAAACAACTTTTCCAGTATACTCTGCCGATTACTCAATTGAGAACCTCCAGGTAAGTTTTCAGCATGGACAGACCATCTCTTTCCAGGTCATTCAAGGCATTTTCACTCAGGCCCAGGCGGTTGATTTCAAAAACGTCTTCCCGGATGGGGAAAAAAGAATAGTTGTTACGGTTGCTGATCTTGTTGGCCAGGCTGACCAGGGGGATTAAAAGATTCTGTCCGTTGTACTCTTCCGGGGAATGATGGAAAACTTCGGATTCTATTATGTTTTCGGCAAAACGCCATTTTTTCATCAGCAGGAAACCGACTTCCACGTGGGAAAACCCAAGTTGGGCGTACTCCTTTTCCAGCCACTGAGCCGAGTTTTCTTCCGGAGAGAAGAGCGAAACTATCCTCTCAAACTCCGCGGTGTGATTGAGCAGCAGGACCCCCTTGCCGATATCGTGCAGCAAACAGGAGATGAAAGCCTCCTCTGCGTTAACCCGGCCGCTTTTTTCAGCCAGGAGTTTGCCGAAAACAGCGCTGGCCAGGGAATGCTTCCAAAGAACCTGTTGAAGACTGCGGGAACCACGGGATTGAAAGTACTGGCGGGTCAGGTAGGACATCAGGATGGAACGGGTGGTATTGTAACCCATCAGGTTGATGGCATAACTTATGGTGCTCACTTCTGAACGCAGGCCGTACAGGGCTGAATTGGCGATTTTCAGAATGAAGGCGGTCAGGGACTGGTCCAGGGTTATCTGTTCCTGGATCGCCTTGACCGTTGTCTCGGGATCGTTCAGCAGTTCCAGCGAGCGCATAACCACCACCGGAATCGGCGGCAGGTCGCCGACCTTGTCAGCTACGACCCGGGCTTTTTCCATGACGTTTTTCATGATCAGCTCTCCTTGCGGTAGATAATGGCCGAAGGTAAATGCAGCAGTTTGAAGGCGCCGGTAACCATGAACAGGGCCTCGGAATTCCCGAGTACCAGGTAGCCTCCCGGATTGAGAAGCTTGTGCATGGTTTCGACCACCCGGCGTTTTGATTCCAGGTCAAAGTATATCAACACGTAGCGGCAGAAGATGATGTCGAAGGCATTCCCCGCCAGCCTGGTCTCCAGGTCAAGCAGGTTCATCTGCTGAAACCTCACCCGGTCGCGGAATTCCGGACGCAGGACCCGGTTTTTGTCTTCAGGGATGAAGTACTTGTTCAGCAGTCTTTCGGGAACGAAGCGGACTGCATAATCACCGTACCTGGCCTGTTTGGCCAGGTCGATCATGCGTGAAGAAATATCCAGGCCCAGGATGCTGAAATCCAGCTGGGGGAAGTATTCCCGCATTATTATGGACAGGGTGAACGGCTCTTCCCCCGAGGAGCAGCCGGCGCTGAGCAGGTTGATCCGCTTTTTGCCGGCGGCCGCCAGGGAGGGCAGCACCTCGGCGCGCAGGGCGTCCAACTGGGGCTGATCTCTGAAGAAGTAGGTTTCGTTGATGGTCACATCGTTGAAAAGAGCCAGTAGTTCCTGGGGTTGTGTTTCCAGGCGCAGGGTTCTCAGGTAAGAGGGAAAATCTGCCAGACTCAGTAATTGCAGGCGCCGTAAAACTATTTTTTCAAGGAATGACTTGCGATTGACCGGAAAATACATACCGGATTTCTGGTAAACGAAATCTCTTAATTCCGTGAATTCTTCAGCACTCAATTCTTTGTTAATCGCGGTACCCCCGTTCAATCAGCCAAAGACTTGATCCTTGCCTCCCTGCTCTGTACATCGAGTATCCGAATGGCGAAATTTCCATTGTATACAACTACTTCACCTTTGGCAACCATTTTATCATTGACCAGAACTTCAACCGGATCATCAACCATTTTCTCCAATTCGATGATACTGCCGATGCCAAGCCGCATTATATCAACCAGCTTCATCTCTGTCGAGCCGATTCGCACGGTAATGGGCAACTCGACATCCATCAGCAGTTCAATGTTGGTCTCACTACCCTTGAGATTTTCAACGACCCTTTTCCCTGCTGTTTTGGCCGGTTCATCACGCTTTTCCTGGGGCTGGTCAGCGGCCGTGACGAAACGTTGCGGTGAAAGCAGGAAAAAAGACGAATCACCGATGCCGGGAATCTTAAAGCCGATGTTCCAGAGCAACAGTGGCTCATTCAGAACCAATCCGGTTGCTTCTTCAACCTTGACATAGGATATACCGCCGAATTTCATGTTCCGGCCGGTCTTTTCCAGCAGAGGCACCTGGCAGGCCGAAAACATCTGGTTCACCGCTTCGGCGAAGGCATCCAGATCATCAGCCCCGACTTCTTCGCTGAAGGATTCGATGCCCATCATCAGGTTGGCCACCATGGACACCAGTTTTCGTTCTACGGACAGGAGCAGACGATCTTTTTCGTTTTCACTGAAATGCAGTTTGATTAAAACCTTTGACTGGTCGAGCCTGGCCAGGGCCGTTCCCTGGTCAAGCTTTTCGACCGCGCCGAAACTTATGGCCGGTTCACGGCCCAGCAGCATGGCGAAAACCCCCTGCCAGTTCTCCTGCAGTAAGTCCTGGAATACTTTTTCATTGCTCATTTTTAAACTCCCTGGGAATCAATCTTAAAACCTGCATGCACTTCTTCTCTCCCTGGCTGACCGGGTAAACCCCGTACTTGAGCACCCCGTTGAGGCGCAGCCCGATTTCATCAGCCGACTTATGCTGCAACCTGATGACGTCGCCGGGCCTCAAGGCCAGGAAATCCCTGGTTGAGATGTGGTTGCCGTAAATCCCGGCCTCGCAGTTGACAAAAGTACGCATCAGGTTGAGTTTTATTTTCTGTACTTCATTGACACTGGTCTTGGCCCGGTCAGCGTACCAATCCTGAGCGAAGCGATGGGCAATGGGTTCCAGCACGATCGAAGGAATACAGAAATTCATGTAACCCTTGGAATCAGCCACTCTCACTTCCAGGACTATCAGGATGACGACTTCGTTGGGGGCCACCACCTGAATAAGCTGGGGGGAGGTTTCGGTCGCGGCAATCCCCATGTTCAACTGCACAATCTGTCTCCAGACTTCTTCCAGGTCCCTGAGAATAAGCTTGACCACACCCTCAATCAGGGTGCGTTCTATATCGGTGATGGTACGCAGGCCGCCGCCGAAGTTTTCCCCCTTGCCGCCCAGAATCTTGTCTATCATCGGAAAGAGAATCTGGGGATTGATTTCCAGCACTGAATTGCCTTCCAGGGGCTGCATGGAAACGGCATTGAAATAGGTCGGATCAGGCAGGGAAAGGATGAACTCGGCATATGTCAACTGCTCCACTGAAACGAGGTTGACTTCGGTCAGGGCACGCAGGTAGGCTGAAAGAGAAGAAGAAAAATTGCGGGCGAAACGGTCGTGCAGGTAATGCAGTGAACGGAGCTGTTCCTTGGAAACCCGGTCCGGACGACGGAAATTGTAGACCGAGACTTTTTTATCCCCGCCTTTTTCCTTGGCCGCGGTGCGCTCGGCCACAGCCGCTTTCTGCTCCTTTTCTTCATCGCTTACCGTCGAAAGCAGGGCATCGACTTCTTCCTGTGACAATATCTTGGCCATTTTGCCTCCTTAGAGAACCTCCCGCTCGGTTACCTGCTGATTCCTGGCGATTTCCGCTATCTTGCCTCGTAAACGGATAATGGCCGCTGTCCTGATCTGGGATATCCTCGATTCAGTTAAATCCAGCACCCGGGCTATTTCCTTCAGGTTCAGGTCATCCTGGTAATACAAGGCCAGCACAGTCCTTTCCCTATCCGGCAAGGCGCTGATGAACCCGGAAAGTATTTTTTTCATTTCCTCGTTTTCCAGCACCTGGGGCGGGGCTGATTCAGGTCCGGAAAAAACTATCCTGACCAGGCGTCCTTCGTCCAGGCCGTCACCGTCCGCGGCGGGCATGCGGTACACACCGGTACCCACTCCCCTGGCGTCATCCAGCAAACGCAAAAATTCGTCCTTTTCCATACCCAGCCTGGCCGCTGCTTCCTCTTCACTGGGCGGACGGCTCAATTCCTTTTCCAGCACCTGGAAGACCGTCTCCACGTCCTTTATCTTCTGGCGCAGGTTCCTGGAAGCCCAGTCGAGATTGCGCAATTCATCGAGAATGGCGCCCCTGATGCGCGGTGAGGCATAAGTGGCGAATTTCGTTCCCCGGCCGGGATCAAACCTGGCGGCGGCATTCAGCAGGCCGACAACTCCGCTTTGAATCAGATCGGCGAACTCTATGCCGGCCGGCAACCTGGCCGCGATTTTCAAGGCAATGATCTTGACCGTCGGCAGATGGTCAAGCACCAGTTGCTGATACTCTTTCTGGTTCATTTTTCGGCCTGGGACGGCTGTCGGCTCCTGTTTTCCCTGATGTATATCCGGTTTAAAAGTATGCGGGCCAGCTTGTCGAAATCCCGGGCGCTGCGGCTGTCCGGGAAATACTGGGCAACTGCTTTCTGGGCCCGGACCGCCTCGGTCAGCATGCGGTCGTGGTGCACCGCTCCGAAGCTGGATATTTCCTTGTTCAGGAACTTGCGGGTGGCCGTGGAAATTTTGCGGAATATCTCGTCCGCTTCCTCCTGGTTGCGAATCTGGTTGGCGATTACCGCAAATTTCTTAAAAACGTCGATTTCACCGACCACTTTGACCACGGCGTAGGCATCGACGATGGAAGTCGGTTCGGAACTGACCACCAGGAACACCTCGTCCGCAGCCAGCAACAGGGAAATCACGTTATCGGAAATACCGGCCGCCGTATCGATGATTAAAATGTCGGCCAGGCGTTCAAGCTTGGCCATTTCGCGGTGCAGGACCATTTCCTGCCTGGGAGTCAGCCTGGTCAGGGATTGAATTCCGGAAGTGGCCGGAATGATCAGCATCCCATCCTTTTCAACTAATATATCTTCAAGCGTGGCTTTTTCCTGAAGCAGGTCGGCGATATCCCGCCCCGGTTCCAGCCCGAGCAGGATGTCGATGTTTCCCAGCCCGTAATCGGCGTCGAGTACGGCCACCTTGACCTTGCGCCTGGCCAGGGCCACGGCCAGGTTCACCACCACGTTGGTTTTTCCGACTCCGCCCTTGCCCGAAGTGATGGCCACAGTGCGTACCTTGCCCAAGCCCAGGCCGAGTTTTTCTGTTTTGAGTTCAGTCAATTGTCTGGCTTGTTCCATTCTTTTCTCCTATTGCAGGTCGCCCAGGACCAGGCGTACCAGTTTACGCGGGTTGGCCACCTCGATATCACCCGGGACTTTCTGCCCGGTGGTAAAATAGGCTCCCGGTATCCCGGCTGTGGCTTTCATGCTGAAGACGTTTCCGGGAAGAGCCGTTTCATCCAGTTTGCAGACGATGATTCTCCGGGGCTGAAAAATCGAAAAACCCTTCATTATTCTATGCAGATCCGCCCTGCGGGTAGTGGCGCTCACCACCAGGCAGACTTCCCGGCGCTCTTCAGGTACTGCTTTCAGTACATCGGCCGTTGCGGCCAGCTCGTTCTCATCGGCCACTCCACGGCCAGTGGTATCGACAAACAGTACATCCTGCTCACGAAATCTTTCCAGGGCCAGGCCGAGATCACTGCGATTGCGCAGGGGCATGAAAGGCAAACCGATTATTTCCGCATAGGTGCGCAGGTGCTCCTCGGCCCCGATGCGATATGAATCCAGCGACAGCAGGGCCGCCCGGTAGCCTTCCAGCAAGTGAAAATAGGATGCCAACTTGGCTATGGTGGTGGTCTTGCCCACCCCGGTCGGACCGACCAGTACCACCACCTTGCCTTGCCCCCGGACCAGTTTGAGCGGAGCCGGATTCTGCAGGGCGGCTACCATGATCTTGAACAGCTTTTGGCGCAGGCTCTCCCGATCCGGAAGTCCGGGACCGGAGACGCTTTGCTGCAGGGCATTGACCATCCTGCGGGCCAGGACTTCCTCCACTTCCCGGGACAGCAGTTCAAGGTAGCATTCCAGGTAAAGACCCTGCAGGCCGGCGGCACTTCCGTTGCCCGCATCTAAGCCGGCCTGGCGCAGCAACAGGCGGATCTCCTCCATTTCACTGCGCAGGGGCAGCAGTTCAGCCCGCAGTTCGGCCAATCCCGACAGGTTATTCCTGGCTTCCGCCGGTCGTTCGGAACGGAAATCGGAACTGAAGGCGTACTTCTTTTCAAGCAGCGCGGCCGAAAGGGAGGATTCCTGCTGCCGGTCCACGGCCGCGGTCACTTCGACCGCCTTGCTGCCGCCCAGGTCCAGGGCTCCCCGGCGGGTCACCTGGCGGGTTGAAAGAATGTAGGCTTCGGGCCCGAGATCCCGCTTGATCTGGGAAAGCGCCTCATCAACCGATTTGACCACGTACTTCTTGATTTTCATTCAATTACTCCCAGGGTTACGATTTTTACATTGGCCGGAATCTCGGCACTCGACAAAACCACCAGTTCGGGAATGAAACGTTCGCACAGCCTGCGCAGATGCTGACGCACGACCGAGGAGCAGAGCAGTATCGGCTGGACCTGGAGCCCGGCCTGATCGATGAAAGAGCGAATCTTGTTGATCACCTGGTGAGCTTCCTGGGGCTCGATCACCAGCTGATCTATGTTGTTGATTCTCTGCACCCGGTTGTTCAGCAGGGATTCCAGTTCGCCGCCCAGCATGACCAGTGGCAGATCGTTCTGGGCGGTCAGGTAGGGTTTGACCAGGGAGCGGGCCAGAGTCTGGCGCACCAGTTCGGTCAGGGTGCCCAGGTCTTTTACCGTGGGCCCGTAATCGGCCAGGGCCTCAAGAATGGTGCGCAGGTCGAGTATAGACACCTTCTCCTTCAGGAGGTTTTGCAGTACTTTCTGCACCACGCCCAGGGTCATGATGCCGGGCACCAGCTCTTCAACCACCTTGGGATAAGCCGCGGCCAGGGTCTCCAGCAGGTGCTGGGTTTCCTGCCGGCCGAGCAGTTCGTGCATGTGATTCTTGATCACTTCGGTCAGGTGAGTTGAAATCACCGTGGCCGCGTCAACCACGGTATAGCCCAAGAACTGGGCGTTTTCACGTTCTTCCTCGGAAATCCAGTAAGCCTGCAGTTTGAACGCCGGTTCCTTGGTTTCACTGCCCTTCAACCGGCCGGTGGCATTGCCCGGGTTGATGGCCAGGAACTGGCTGGGCATGACCTCTCCGCGGACAACCTGTACTCCCTTGATCAGCACCGCGTATTCCCTGGCTCCCAGCTGCAGATTGTCGCGGATGCGCACCGGCGGCACTATGACTCCCATTTCCATGGCCAGTTGTTTACGCAATGACTTGATTTTCTGCAGCAGGGTGCCGCCCTGGGCGCCGTCAACCAGCTGAATCAGGGAATAGCCGATTTCCAGGCCGACCAGGTCAACTTTCAACAGGCTTTCGATGCGTTCTGGAGGCGCCTCTTTTTCCTTTTCGATCACCTCGGCACTGCTTTTTTCCCGCAACTGTTCCTTGTTGACCTGCCAGGCCAGGGTTGACAGCAGGCCGCCGACCAGGAAAAACGGCAGCTTGGGCAGGCCGGGAATGAAAGACAGGGCCACGACACCGCCGGCGGCTATCATCAGGGGCCTTGGATTGTAAAGGGTCTGGGTAATGATGTCATCGCCCAGAGTCTGCTTGGACGCCGCCCGGGTGGCGATGATGCCTCCGGAATAGGTGATCAGCAGCGAAGGGATGGAAGCCATCAGGCCATCGCCCACGGTCAGGATGGTGTAAGTCGTGCCGGCGCTGGAAAAATCCATGCCCTTCTCAAACATGCCGATCAGGATACCGCCGATGATGTTGATTATGGTGATGATGATTGAAACCAGGGCCTCACGGGCAGTGAAGCGAATGGCGCCGTCCATGGAGCCGTAGAATTCGGCCTCGCGTTCGATGTTTTCCCGGCGCTCAATGGCCTCGGCCTCGGTGATCAGACCGGCGTTCAAGTCGGCGTCAATGCTCATCTGTTTGCCCGGCATCTTGTCCAGGGTGAAACGGGCGGTGACTTCCGAAGCCCGGACCGCGCCGTGGGAAACCACCATGTACTGGATGGCGATGATGATTACAAAGATGACAATACCGATGAGAAAACTGCCGGCCAGCACGAAACTGCCGAATGACCCGATGACCTTGCCGGCGGCGAATATGCCTTCATCACCGCGGGTCAGGATCAGCCGGGTCGAGGAAACATTCAGGGCCAGCCTGAAAAATGTGGCCATCAGCAGGATGGTCGGGTAAACCGTGAATTCCACCGGGTTTTTTATGTAGGTGGACAGCAGTAATATGGTGATGGCCACCACGATGTTCAGGGTGAAAAAGAGATCCAGGATGTCCGGAGGCAGGGGCACCAGTATCAGGAAAACAGCTCCCAGCACGGCCAGCGGGCCGACCAGGTGGGTATGCTCACGCATCCGGACCATCAGGGCGCCAAAATCCATCAGGCCACCTTCCTGCCCTTGAGACGATAGATGTAAGCCAGCACTTCAGCCACGGCTCTGAAGTATTCAGCCGGAATGAAGTCGCCTACTTCAGCGGCGGCGAAAAGCCCCCGGGCCAGGGGCGGGTTTTCCACCAGGGGCACCTTGTTTTCCCGGGCGATCTGTTTTATACGCCTGGCCACCAGGCCCCGTCCCTTGGCCAGCACCCTGGGCGCGGCCATCTTCTTGTACTCGTAGGCCAGGGCCACGGCATAGTGATCGGGGTTGGTGATCACCACGTCCGCCTTGGGCACGGCGGCCATCATGCGCTGCATGGCCAGGCGCATCTGAATGGAGCGCCGCTTGCTCTTGATCTTGGGATCACCTTCATGCATCTTGTATTCGTCCTTGATTTCATCCTTGCTCATCTTCATGCCCTGGATGTAACGCCATTTAACCCAGATGTAGTCGAAAACGGAGAGTATCAGCAGAAATATCACTATGTTCAGAATCAGCTTGAAAAAAATCCGGCCCATCAAAACCAGGATCTCTTCAACGTTCTGACTGGGCATGCTGACAAACAGGAAGAGATCGCTTTTTATGGAATAATAAGCAATCAGGCCTATGATCAGTACCTTGACCAGCGATTTGACCAGTTCAAAGACCGATTCCACTGATAAAACAACCTTTTTCAGTCCCTTGAAAAAATTCAGTTTTTCCCACTTCAGTTTCAAGTTGGAAGGCACGATGCGAAAACCACCCTGCACCACGTTGACCAGGAAAATCGCGCAGATCAGGATCAGGAAAAGAGGGCCGACGATGGCCAGGTAATTTGAAAAAGCGTCGTTGATGATCAACTGCAGGCTGCTCAGCGTCACTTCCCTTTCAGCGGCCGAGCCGAGGTAGAAACGGGTCATGTTCAACATGGTCCGCCCCATGACCGGGGCGAAAAGGGCGAAAAAGAAAATCGAAATCAACAGGGAGAAAGACATGGCCAGTTCCCGGGAACGAGGCACATTACCTTTTTCCTTGGCCTTTTTCAGCCTCCAGTGCGTCGGTTTCTCGGTCTTGTTCTGCTTGTCCCCGGCCATGTTTTATCCTCTCAAACCGGCGATCAGTTCAGCGGCCCGTTCAGGCACCAACAGGGTTTCGCCCGACCAGAGCGCCCGGATGAAATCAAGCAGCAGGGTCAGGCCAAGCAGTCCCAGGCCTACTTTCAGGGGCAGGCCGACGAAGAAGATCTGCATTTTCTGGGAGGTCTTGCCGATTACGCCCAGGGTGACGTCAATCGCCAGCAAAAGCAACACCAGCGGCGAAGCCAGCCTGAAACCGACCACGAAAGAGGCCGCCAGCAGGCCGACCATTCTGTAAATCAACTTGTCTGTAACCACGAACAGCCCCGGTTCCAGGATGCGGAAGCTCTCGGCCAGCACCTTGATCAGGTAGCGATCGCCGCCGAGAACCACAAAGAGGTAAACCGAAAAGAAAATCAGAGCCACGCTGATGATGTTTTTCTGTTCCCCCATGGATGGATCCACGGCCCGGGCCATGGAGAAAGCCATTTGAAAGCCGACCATATTGCCCAGCACTTCCATGGCGGTCAGGGCGGTCAGAAAAGCAAAGCCGGTCAACAAACCGACCATTGCTTCTCCGGCCAGGACCAGGGTGAAAGCGACCGTGGTCTGGGGCAGTTCCCAGGAAGCCAGGGGCAGGGCCGGCATGAGCAGCAGGGTGAGCGAAACCACGAACCCGACCTTGATGAAAGTTATAAAGGCTGAATTGTTGAAAAAAGGAACGAATATGACAAAAGAACCGATACGGACGAAAACCACGAAAAAATGCGGCAGATATTCAATCAGGTTTTGCACGCTCATTTTATCAGGCTCGGTATGTTTTCGACGAGGCCGGTCAGCAAGGCAACCACCTTGTTGATCATCCAGGGCAACAGCAGGATCAGGGTGACTCCGGCGGCGAGGACCTTGGGCGCGAAGTTCAGGGTGGCGTCGGAAATCGAGGTGGCGGCCTGGAAAATAGATATAAGCACGCCCACCACCAGGCTTACCAGCAGAATGGGTGCGGCGATCAGGAAGGCGGTGTAGAACCCCTGCTTGAAAACGGTCAAAACCACCATGCTGTCCATCAGCCGCCTCCCAGGTTGAAACTCTTCAGAATCGAGCCGACTATCAGGTGCCAGCCGTCGGCCAGGATAAAAAGCACGATTTTAAAAGGCAGGGCGACCATGATCGGGGGCAGAAAGATCATGCCCAGGGAAACCAGGATTGAGGCCACCACTATATCGATGATCAGGAAGGGTATGAACAGTAAAAAGCCGATTTGAAAAGCGGTCTTCAATTCAGACAGGATAAATGCCGGCACCAGGACCACCATTTCCACCTCGGAACGGTTCTTGGGCCTCTCCTTGCGACTGAGTTCGTAAAAAAGGGAAAGATCCTTTTCCCTGGTCTGCCTCAGCATGAACTCCTGCAGAGGCTGGGCCGCCAGTTGCAGGGCGTCCATCTCGTTGACCTCCCCCTGTTGATAAGGCTGGACGGCGGCACTGTGAATCTGCATACCCACCGGCGACATCACGAAAATAGTCATGAACAGGCTCAGGCCGATCAGCACCTGGTTGGGCGGCACTCCCTGCACACCCATGGCCTGGCGGAGAAAATGAAAAGTGATGACTATTCGGGTGAAGGAAGTCATCATCATCAGAATGGCCGGCAGGAAGGTCAGCAGGGTTATCAGCAGTACGATGCGCAAAGTCGAGGAAAGCTGTCCCTCGGCCGCGCCGCCGCTTATTTCAACACTGAGGGCGGGAAATTCCTGGGCCGGCAGTGCGATCGCCGCCAGTGCCAGGAAAGCAGAAAAAAAGAGGATTTTTTTCATTTTTTCTTTTTGGCCAGGGGCCAGGCCCGGCGCAAAAGTCCGGCGAAATCTTCCCCGGCCGGCGGCGCGGCCGATGTTGAAAAGTCAACCTCGCCCAGCATGGATATCGACTGCGGAGTAACTCCGACCAGGAAGGATTTTTCACCCACGGCCACCACCATCAGGTACTTGCGGTCTCCGATCGGCAGGGAAGTCAGCACGGCCAATCCGCCGGAACCGGTCCCGGATACCCGGGCTCCCTGCCAGCGCCTGAGCAGCCAGGCGCTGACCAGGATCAGGCCCAGGACAAAACCCAGGGAAATAAACATCTTGAACAACGAGAAAGAATCGGCCACGTTCACGGCGGTGTTTTCCATTCAGACCTTCCTGGGATCGTTTATTTCCGTTATGCGCACCCCGAAAGTATCCTCGATGACCGTCACTTCCCCCTTGGCCAGGTATGAATCATGCAGAAAGATCATCAGGCTTTCCCCGGCGGAGCGCTTCAGGTCTATTATTGTGCCCGGACGCAGGCCGAGCAGTTCACGCACCTTGATCCTTCGGATGCCGATCAGCACGTTCACCGGGATGGGAATTTCCAGGAAATCCTCGAAATCACCGCTCAGTTTGCTGAAGACTTTTTCATAAGCATCCTTTACTTCGTTGGCCTGGGCTTCACTGGTCTGGTTTTTCATTGGATTAAGAACTTTGAAAAATAAACGTCGCGAACCGGTTCCCGACCCAGCACCGGCTTGATTATTTCGTTGAGACGGATCTGGATCTCTTCCTTCAGGGTGATCTTGCCGGAAACCGTATTCAGTTCGTTGTAGCCCTTGGCCGACACGATCATGAACACCATGTCGCGAATTCTCGGCATGAGCAGTTCATCTTCCCTGATCCGGGAAACCAGGTCCCGGTTTTCGATTTCCAGTCCGATGTGCAGGTTGGCGTAACGGCGGCCGAAGGGGTCATTGAGATTAACCGTGAATTCGTCGAGCTGTAGTATACCCGGCCTGATTTCCTGGGGCGGCCTGGCATCCTCACTGGGTTTCACTTCAGTCCCGGCCTCGATCACCGGCAATTCGGCTGCCGGTTCAGCCGGGCCGCCGAAGATGATTTTGCCGACGAAGAATCCGGCCCCGGCGACAAAAAGGGCTATGGCCAGGTATATGGCGATTTTCGGGATTCCCTTGCCCCTGGGCGGCGAGACATCCGATTCGGGAGTTTGCTTGTCTTCCGATATGGCCATTTTTTTCCTCCTTCAATAGTTGAGCATCACGTGTATTTCAACACGCCTGTTTATCATTCTGCCGGCTTCGCTGGCGTTGTCGGCCGCCGGGCGATGCGGTCCGTAAGCCGACACGGCCAGTCTTTCCGCGGGTATCCCCTGGTTCAGCAGTACTTCAGCCACGGCCAGGGCCCGCAGCAGTGATATTTCGTAGTTGTCCAGGCCGCGGGAAGGCAGACTGTCGGTGTGCCCTTCAATCCTGAGCGGATAATTTTCCCCGGCCAGGCGCGGAGCCAGGTTAAGCAGGAAATCGAGTAACTGCCCCGAGGGTTTGATTTCGTTCAGGGCAAAGCCGGTTTCTTCCGGAATCCAGAGAGCCAGCTTGCTTTCATCGTAGTAAAACCGGACACCCCGGCCGCTGCCCTGTTCAAGCTCTTCAACCAGGTCCCGCAGTAATTCCTCGGCGGCCACCGGTAAAAATGGGGGCGCGATTCCAGGAATCAGCGGAAACCTGGTCAGGCTGCCTCCGGGCTGTTCTTCCGTGCGAAAACCGTCCGGCTGACGCCAGAAACGCCTGAAATCATCACTGCGAAACCTGGCCACGGCCAGTACGAAAACGAAGAAGGTCAGCAGCAGGGTCAGCATGTCGGCGAAAGTGACCCGCCAATCCCGCTTTACTTCGATCACAGCTCGGGCTCCTTGAATTCAATTTCCACCCGGGCCGCACCGGAATCGGCCGGAACCAGCAGGAAAGCCGAGGCTTTCAGTTTCTCCGGCGCCACCCCCCGAGCCAGCATTTCCCGGTACAGCCCAAGGGAACGCCTGCCCCCTTCTTCCAGGCCGGCCAGTTCATTCCCGGCAGCAGTCACCCTCATGAAGGTTTTGATCTCCACCAGGTAAGGCAGTTCCGCGGCCAGGAAGGCAAAGCGCTCCATTAATCTTCTCGAATTGCGGGTCAACTCCCGCCCGTTACCGGCGAAAAGCAAAACTTCCGGCAGGGTCACGGCCACTCCCGATTTGATTTCACTGACCATTAAATCCCTGACAAGGCTGAGTGTCAAAAATTCGTCGATCAGCCGGACCGAAAGGCCCTCGCTTTTCAGCCTGGTGACCACCAGTTGCAGTGGGTCGGCAACGGCTTGGGAAGCGGCCGGCAAAGGGCCGCCCGGGCCTTCCCGGTTGACGATCAGGCGGCGCCGGAATTCACCGCGAAAGCTTTCCGCCTTTTCCGGGTCCGGTTCACTGTAGGTCACCAGGAACACCAGGAAAGTCAGCAGAACCAGCATCAGCGAGATGAAGAGCGGCAGCCAGCCGGTCTCGTTTGCCGAGTTTTCCCCGGAATCGATCAGAGGAGCGGCTTCCATCACTTCAGCACCTCTTCACCGTAGATCCGGCGGAACCCGGTGGGCAGAAAGGAAATCATGCGCTGTTCCACCATGCCCGGGGTCTCACCTGACTGAATGGAGAGAATACCGGCCAGCACCATTTCCTTTTTGAGCAGTTCCGACTTGGAGCGTTCCTGCAATTTCCCGGCTATGGGCAGGAAAACTATATTGGCCAGCATGGCCCCGTAAAAAGTGGTCACCAGGGCCACGGCCATGCCTGAGGCCACAGCGGCCGGATCCTGCAGGGAACGCAGCATGAAGATCAGGCCGATCAGGGTACCTATCATGCCGAAAGACGGCGCGTACTGGCCCATGGTGCGGAAAATTGAAATACCGACCCGGTGCCGGGCGGCGTGAAAGTCTATTTCATTGCGCAGGATCTGGCGCATGGTATCAGGGCTGAAACCATCCACCACCATGCGCATACCCTCGTAAAAGAACTGGTCATCGATTTCCGGCAATATGCGTTCCAGGGCGATCAGGCCTTCACGCCGGGCCAGCTTGGCATAGCGTACCAGCAGTGGTATCAGGCCGGCGAAATCGGCCTCGGTCTCGCGGTAGAAGAAGACGTTACGGGCCACGTTGAACACCCTGACCACGTCCTTCAGCGGGTAGTGGATCAGGGTGGCGCCCAGGGTACCTCCCAGGACTATCAGCAGGGCGTTTACGTTCAAAAATATGGAAAAATCGCCCTGCAGGATGATGGCGATGGTAACCAGCCCGAAAGCACTGATGATGCCGAGAAAAGTTGCTATGTCCAAGCCTGCCTCCGCTTACTTGGAAAGCAAGGCTCGTTCCAAGCGGCTTTTTTTGATTAAAAACCCCTTGTAGAGCCCTTTTGCGGTCGGCCAACCGAATCTGATCCGTCAAGATATTGACGCAGTGAATGAAAACTGCGGCAAAGCTGCCCGGCTATTCGCCGCTTTCCAGTACGGCTCGCAGTTTATCGCGCAGGGTACTGAACTGGAAAGGCTTCTGAATGAATCCGTTCAGGCCGCTGCCCAGGAAGCGCTGGACTACTTCCTGTTCGTTGTAACCGCTGGCCAGCAGGACTTTTTGCCCGGGCCGCAGTGTTTTCAACCTGCGGAAAGTTTCTTCGCCGTCCAGCCGAGGCATGGTCAAATCAAGCACGACACAGGCGAAATCCCGGCCGGTTCTCAGAATTTCCAGGGCCTGCAGGCCGTCCCGGGCGGTGATCACCTCCAGCCCCAGCCGCTGCAGCATTTCCCGGGTAACTTCCAAAACCGCCTCTTCATCGTCAACCAGCAGAACCCGGCCCCGGGCCTGCCATTCCGGGCTGGGTTCCATTGTTTCGCCCGGCTTGCCCGTGGCTTTTTCCAATGCCGGCAGCAGCACCGTGAACACCGAACCGCGACCTTTTTTACTCTTGACCCGGATCGTGCCCCGATGACCCCGTACTATGCCCAGCACTGCCGGCAGACCCAGTCCGCGTCCGGTGAACTTGGTGGAATAGAAAGGGTCAAAAATACGTTCAACGACAGCGGCTTCCATGCCGCAGCCTTCATCGGCCACTTCGAGATAAACGTATTCCCCGGCCGGCAGTTCGTCCGGGTTCCAGACATGGTGCAGGTAGTCAGCCGAGCATTTCCTTTTTCCCGTACTGACGCGAATAACTCCTTCCCGGTCTTCCAGGGATTCAGAAGCGTTGATGACCAGGTTCATGATCACCTGGCGCAGTTGGGTGATGTCGGCTTCAACCGCCGGTATCCCTTCGGCCGGCTTCAGTTCGAGCCTGGCCTTCTTGGAAATAGACACTTCCAGCATCTGCAGCATTTCCCGCAGGACATCGTTGATCCCGATCGATTCGATGACAAAACGTCCTTTGCCCGAATAAGCAAGCATCTGGCGCGCCAGGTCGGCGGCCCGCCGGGAAGAAACCAGCGACTGCTCCAGGTTGCGCCGGGCCGGGGCTCCGACGGGCATGTTCATCAGGCCCAGTTCCAGGTGGCCCATTATGGCGGTCAGCAGGTTGTTGAAATCGTGGGCTATGCCTCCGGCCAGCAAGCCCAGGGATTCCAGTTTCTGGGCCTGCTGCATTTTCACGTAGAGTTTTTCGCGTTCCTCTTCGGCCCGGCGGTTGGCGCTGATATCGGTGGCGATACCGCACATGGCCAGCGGCCTGCCCTGCTCGTCCCTGACCAGTTGCACCCGGCAGTCAAGCAGAATCTCCCGGCCGTCGGCGCTGTAATTGACTATTTCCCCGCGCCAGCTTCCTTGCTCCCGGGTTCGTTCGATGATCTCCTGCTGGGTGCCGCCCTGGCCCTCCTTCTGGCCGTAGCTCCGCACGCTCTGTCCCAGCAGTTCGGAGCGCGGCCGGCCCAGGCTGCGCACCTCGGCGTCGTTGACATAGGTGATAAAACCGTCAAGGTCGGTAACCGTGACCATGTCGTTGATCTGGTCCAGGACCAGCGATTTCAGGCGCAGTTCTTCCTCGGCCCGCTTGACCTCGCTGATATCGGTATGAGTGCCGATCATGCGCAGGGGCTTGCCCTGTTCATCCCGGTCCACGATACGGCCGCGGCCCAGTATCCAGCGCCAGCCGCCATCCCTGGTGCGCATGCGGAATTCGACGTCAAAGCCTTCCTTGAGCTGATCAAGATGCTCCTGGACACACTTTTCAGTGGCCTCCCGGTCCTCGGGATGCAGTAATTCGCTCCAGCTCCGGTAAGAAGCCGGGAATTCATTGGGCTCAAACCCGAGCATGGTGTAATAAAGGGGATCGAAATAAACCCGGCCGTTTTGCAGGTCCCAGTCCCAGACGGCGATACGGCTTGCATCCAGCGCGTATTCCAGTCTTTCCTCGTTGGCACTTTTCCCGGAATTGTTTTTCTTTTTTCCCGCCCTTTTCGCAACAGCGCCGTTTTTGCTCGGTGTTTTCCCCTTTTTACCGGGCATTTGCTCTCCTCTAAGAAAAATAAACAACGATGATCAGCTTGATTATCGGCAAAACAAAAAAAAAGTCAAGCCTGAATACTACCTTGACAGGCCAAGAGGAATTGTTTAATGTCTGACAGTTCTCCGAGTCCCGTGGACTAAAGCTTAAAAGCCATGTCGCGGGACCGCCAGGGTATGGCGGGAAACGGCCATGCCTTCCATTCTTGAAAAGGAGGCAATCATGAACGATTTTATCACTTCAGCTGACATCCCGGGCAGGAGAACTCCACATTTCAAAACGGAGGTTACCACAGATGAAAAAAATTCTCCTGTCAACGTTGCTCTGCGGGCTGTTGCTGAGCCCCAGCTCGGTCCTGGCCCGCGCTGAAGAGGATCCCGAAAAAGAAAAGGAAAAAAAGCCGCCCATCATCACCGAGGCGGTCACGGTTACAGCCCGTATTCCGCGCGAACTGCCTTTCGCCACCACCAGCGCCGCGCTTCCGGAACTGGTCCTGACCACCGCGGCCCGGGATCTGACCGATATCCTGCCCTATGTTCCCGGAACCTACGTTTCCAGCGGCAACAAGAACGAATGGGGCATCCAGATCAGGGGGATAGGCAGCAGCCGGATCACCCTGCTTTACGACGGCATCCCGATGTACGAACCTTATTACAATTCCTTTGACCTCCGCTCAATCTCGGCTGACCTGGTCGAATCAGTGACCGTGGTCAAGGGAGCCTCCTCTATCCTCTACGGAGCCAACAACCTGGGCGGCGTGGTCGATATCGCCACCCGCAGGCCCAAGAAAAACAACCTGGCTCTGTTGGCCACCTACGGGGCCAATAAAAGCTATAACCTGCAGGGCAGCGGATCAATCAGCGGCCGGCGCTTCAGTCTCAGTGCCGCCGCCAGTTACGAAACCAGCGATGGCTTCGACTACCTCGAGGAAGGAGAGCGGCTGCTGCGGGAAAACAGTGATTCCTGGCGCAGCAACCTGGTGGCCAAGTTTTTCTATTACCCGGCTGAAAGAGTCGAGCTGATGGCCGAAGCCGGCTATTACAAGGCCGAATACGGCATTACCCCGGCCACGGTCTTCAACCGTCCCCGCTACTGGCGATTCAGTGACTGGGAGCGGGTCATGGCCAATGTCGGCGCCTCCATGCCGCTGGCCAAAGAAGGCTATTTCAAGCTCAGGGGCTACTACGTCAGCCATTTCAACGTTCTTGACGCTTATCGCAACAACACTTTTACCACCCTGCAGTGGGTTTCCACCTACGACAACTACGCCATCGGCGCCTTCGCCCTGGGCATGATCCCTCTCGGCAGACAGCACCAGTTGCATTTCAGCCTGAACGCCCGCGACGACCGGGTCAAACAGCAGGGCGACCTGGGAGTCGAATGGGAAAACTACTACCAGCAGGTTTACTCCGTTGGAGTAGAAGATCATTTTCAGTTGAACCAACAGGTAGGTTTGCTACTGGGCGCCAGCCTGGACTACCTGAGCAAGCAGGACGGTGTGAACAAGACTTCCCTGAATCCCATCCTGGGCATCAAGTACACTCCGGCGGACCATTTCAAATTGCACCTGACCACCAGCCAGAAATCCCGCTTCCCGACCATGCGCAATCTCTACAGCAGTACCGGGGGCAATCCTGACCTGCGCGATGAGCGCGGCACCAACGTGGAAGCCGGCTTCACCTACGACCTCGGCCTGATGCTCAGTGGAACCGTTTTTCACAACAAGATCCGCGACCTGATCGACCGCCGCATGCTGGGCGATGGAACTTTTTTGAACATCAACGTGGCCAGCGCCAGACTGATGGGTTTTGAAATCGAGGGTCGCAAGGCCTTCGGCAGTTTCCTGTTTTCACTCAATTACACTTACCTGCACACCCGCAACCTGGAAACAGATGAACGCCTGGCCGGGGTGCCCAATTCCCAGGTCGGCGCCACTCTGCGCTTTCACGATCCGCGGCTGTTCAGCCTGACCATCTGGGGTCAGCATGCCGGCAATGCCGTTTTCGACGACGGACGCAGTACTTACACGGTGCCGGCCTATACCGTGGCCCATGCCATTATCGAGCGCGCCTTCCCACTGGTCTCGCTGTTCATCAAGATAGAAAACCTGTTCAACGCCGAGTACATGCCTGAACCAGGTTTCCCGATGCGCGCCCGCACACTGCTCCTCGGCCTGCGCCTGCGCCTGGAAGGAAAATGAAAAAGCGCAATCAAAGTCAGTATCAAAAAATCATCCTGTCGCTATCCGCGGGATTGTTCCTGGCAATGACTGGATTGAGCCTGCAAGCCGGAGCAGGGGAACCGGTCGACGCGGTCAGCAGTGCCACCCCCCCGATACTGCGGATCCCGGTGCCTGGAGGAATAAGCCTGAAAGTCAGCGGCCGGATTAATCAAGAACGTATCTTCAGTTCCCGGGACCTCGGGGCCATGGCTGCCACCCGCCTGCGCAACGTTGAAGTGTCTTCAGACGGCACCATTGACGGCGCTTACATTTACCAGGGCATTCCCCTGCTGCACCTGCTGGAAATCATCGTCCCGGCCAACCGTCCCGGTGATCCCTTCGACCGGCCTCTTGACATGCTGGTAGTACTGGAAAACGGCCAGGGAGAAAGCCGCCGCTTCAGTTACGGCGAACTGACCATGGCCGGTGACGACCAGCCGACCCTGCTGGCCTTTCATCGCGAACAGCTCCTGCCCACCAAGAATCCGGAGGAATACAAGAAAAACCGCTGGCAGGGGCCGCACCAGGGCCTGCGCCTGGTTGCTCCCCGCGACTTCGATACCTTCCGCTATCTCGACGATGTCAAGACCATGAAACTGGTTCGCCCCGCCTGGCCCTGCCCACCGGACACTCCGACCATGGAAACCCCGGGCAAGGGAGCTACTGTTCCCGAAAAACTGGTGATCGCTTCAGGAAGCCGGGTGATCTGGCGGGGCCGTCCCTCGGAACTGGGACTGCCGGAAAAAAACGTATCCGACTGGCGGCGCATCGGCCACGGCCAGGGACTCAAATCTGTGAGACCTGAAACCGTCAGCGGCCTGCACCTGGAAACCCTGTTGCGCCGATTCGTGCCCGATTTCAAGTCGACCGATCTGCTGTTGGTAGTGGCCGTAGACGGTTACCGAACCCTGTTTTCCGGATGGGAGATAATCGAACACGGAGCCGGAGCGCGCCTTCTGCTGGAAAACCGGATTGATGCCGGCAAGGGCTGGTCCCTGGCCGCCAGCGGTGATTTCTTCGTCGACCGCTGTGTCTGGGGACTATCCCATCTAATTCACCTGGACAGCTCCGCAGTGGACCGGCTCTTAAAGTAAACAAAGACAACAAACAGCCAGGACCGTCTCTTTATTCAGGACGGCCCTGGCCTCCTAACAAAAGGTAGGATATAATCGATGAGAATGAAAAAATTGATCCCATTACTGTCATTCACTCTGCTCTGTTTTTACCTGGTTCTGCCCGGCCAGGACCGCAGTCTGACCCTGGCTTCTACTACTTCAACACTTGATTCCGGCCTTTTCGACGTACTTCTGCCTGCTTTTGAAAAGCAGGCCGCCTGCCGGGTCAAACTGATCGCCGTGGGCAGCGGCCAGGCCCTGCGCCTGGGCCGTGACGGCAATGCCGATGTACTGCTGGTTCACGATCCGGCCGGCGAAGAAAAAATGGTCAGCGACGGCCTGGCCCTGGAGCGCCTGCCGGTTATGCACAATTACTTCTGGATCGTCGGCCCCAGTGAAGATCCGGCGGATATAAGCGGGCGCAACGCTACCGAAGCCTTTCAGCGCATCAGGCAATCCGGCGCGGCCTTCGTTTCCAGGGGGGATGACTCGGGCACCCACAAGAAAGAACTGGCCGTCTGGCAGGCCGCCGGCGGCCCGCCCGGACGCCGCTCCTACCTGGAAGGCGGTTCCGGCATGGAAGCAACTCTGCGCCTGGCCAATGAAAAAAAAGCCTATTGCCTGACTGACCTGGCCACCTGGCTGGTGCACCGTCATGAGTTCGACGCCTTGGAAGCCCTGATCAGCTCGGCTCCTGATTTGAAAAACGACTACTCGGTCCTGCTGATCAACCCGGATAAACACCCCCATCTCAATCACGGCCTGGCCCGCGAATTCGTCGCTTTCCTGCTTGGACCGTTGGGACGTGAACTTATAGCCTCCTTCGGCCGTGAGCGTTACGGCTCGGCCCTGTTCGTGCCGGCGGGCGCAGCTGACCAGGGAAAATGAATTTTTTACTGGATGGAGTAAGCCGGGGTTTCAGCCTGCTGACTTCCCTGGATCCGCAGCTGCTGGAAATCATACTGCTTTCCCTGCTGGTTTCCGGCACGGCCACCCTGCTGGCCGGCATCTTGGCCCTGCCCCTGGCCCTGGGCCTGGCCCTGCGTGATTTCCCCGGCCGCCGCCTGCTGATCGGAGTCTGCAACACGGCCCTGGCCGTGCCGGCTGTGCTGATCGGCCTGCTGGTTTACCTGTTGCTATCACGCAACGGCCTCTTCGGAGCGGCCGGCCTGCTCTTCACTCCCTGGGCCATGATCATCGCCCAGGCCCTGCTGGCCCTGCCGATAGTAACCGCCCTGTCATTGGCCGCGGTCAAGGGGCAGGTCGCCGAGACCCGCGACCTGGCCTATGCCCTGGGCGCCGGCCGCTGGCAGATGATCCGCTCACTGCTCTCGGAAGCCCGCTTCGCTTTCCTGACCGCCCTGATCACCGCCTTTTCCAGGGTCATCGGTGAAACCGGCATGACCATGATGGTCGGCGGCAACATCCGCGGTCATACCCGGGTCATGACCACGGCCATCGCCCTGGAAACGATGAAAGGCAATTTTGAACTGGGCATCGCCCTCGGCCTGGTACTGATCGCGGTGGCCCTGCTGGTCAACCTGCTGCTGCAGTTCGTGCAGGGGAAATGATGCAGGTCGAGGCGCTTGGAGTCAGCAAGACTATTTCCGGAAGGGAAATCCTCCGGGATCTCTCCTTTACCCTGCCCGGGGGAGAAGTGACCGCGCTGATCGGGCCCAACGGCTCGGGAAAAACCACCCTGCTGCGCCTGATCGGCCTGCTCAGCCGGCCGGACCGGGGCCGACTGCTTTACGAAGGCCGGGATCCCGCCGGGCTGGACCGCCAGGCTCAACTTGAACTGCGCCGCTCCATGGTCACCGTTTTCCAGAACCCGCTGTTTTTCCGCGGCAGTCTGCACCAGAACCTGCTTTACGGTCTCAAACTGCGCGGCCTGCGACCCGATGCCGCCCGCCTGGAGGAAATACTCGAATTGCTGGACCTGCCGGGCCGGGAAAAACAAGCCGCCCGTTCCCTGTCGGGTGGAGAAAAACAACGCCTGCAACTGGCCCGGGCCCTGCTGATCGAGCCCCGCCTTTACCTGCTGGATGAACCGGCGGCCAACCTCGATCCGCTGAGCCGCAAGCGGGTAGAAAACGTAATCGCCGGACTGGCCGCCGCTGGAAGCACCGTGGTTTTCACCACCCACAACCTCTTCCAGGCCCGGCGCCTGGGCCGGAATTTCATTTTTCTCAGCCGGGGCCGGATCAACCGCAGCGGGCCGATCGAAGAACTGACCTGCGGACCGACTTCCCTGGAGCTGGCCGAGTTTTCCGGAAATGAAAACGTTTTTTCCGGTGAAATATACCAGTCTGGTGACGACTTCTTGTTCCGGAGCGGCGGATTAGACCTGGTGCTGGCCGGCGGCCATGAGCCGGGTCCGGCGACGATACTGGTCAGGCCGGAAGACGTACTGCTCAGCCGGGAAAAGCTGGTTTCCAGCGCCCGCAATTCCCTGCCCGCCCGGGTTAAGGCCGTGGAGGAGCTGGGCAAACTGGACGTTTTGCACCTGCAATGCGGAGAGCTTGAACTGATCAGCCACGTCACCCCGGCTTCGAGACGAGTCCTGGACCTGAGACCCGGAACGGAAGTTTACGCCTCATTCAAGAGCAGCGCCCTGCACCTGCTGTGATGGACAAAGCCGGACAAGCTCTCCCGTATTACGCAGCGCCGGCTATAGCAGTAGATATTCCCTTTCCTTTTAAAAGATGCCCAGAGCCGGGGGCATGCCAAAGGTATGGATCGAAATTTGCTCAGTCATAAAAACCCACATTCCAAAAACGGCATCTTTATGCTTATGCGTAAAAGTATGCGCCTTTTTACATTTCTGAATACCATAATTGAGATTTTCTCCTCAAAATTAAGTATAAGCGCAATTATGAATTAAGTGACTATCTGATCAGTCTTTTATATTTTCGGGGGCAAGCATCCATGCATACAGGCTAAGTATTGACCGAAATCGTCATAATGCCTGCATTTTTGGTGACATTCACTGTAAACATCTGAGAATAGTCCCACTGAGAACCCTAAAACACTAACTGCAAGAACAATAGCAACAAGGACTTTTTCAAACTTTGTCATAAATCCTCCTTTTCTACTTTATTTTTATCATAATTGCGCTTAAAATCAGTTTTGCTTCGATTTATAGGAAGAAATTATTTTTTCGTCTATAAGATAAACAAGTTGATTTGTAATAGTTTGGCTATAACCATCAATTTTACTTAATACTTGACCTTTTCCATTAACAAGCAGTATTGCTGGATAAGTTCTTCCAAATTGAATCATGTCATCATTAGTAATATTGAGAACACTTACTTTTGCTTTATTCATTATTTCATCATCTTTAATTTTAGCATCTGAGGTTATTGCATATATTTCTAAATTACTATAATCGCTAAAATCATCCTGTTGGAATATCTTCAGCACGTCATGGCAATATTTACAATTGGCTGAAACGGTTATAAATATATAATTAATTGGATTATATGCTGTAAACGTAATTGACACTTGATTTAATCCAGTTGAACTAAATGAATATAATTGATGTCCGCTTTCTTCAAATCTAATTCTATTGCCTACTCTACCTTTGCTTAAAATCTTAATAAGATATAGATTTGACAGTAGTGATAAAAGAAGAACTAAATACAGAGCAATTGGTTTGTTCTGAGTTCTAATCATTTGAATTAATCAAAATATTATTATCTAATGCCACAAAAATGGGACAACTATTTCCGCTGTAGTATACAGGCAACAAGTCATAATCCACCACTCTACGCAATATAATTTTCCCAGCACGATCAAACACAATTATTTCCTTTTCAGGATTTCTGCCCATTCTTTCGTGTAAAGCAAAAAACCCAACAATTTTATGATCATAAGCGAAGAACCCTCTACATTCTGTTATTTTTCTCCTTTCATTAACGTCATTTTGATTTATTTTCCATTTGTTATCCCAGGTTAATTCTAAATGTGATTTGTTTTCATCAATAAAATAGACCACGGCCCGGCATTTAGGATTATAAAATGCCCAAGACGAAACGATAGCCGCACTCGACGAAAGATATCCCCTTTTTAAAGCAGCAGGCATTATATTAGATAGCGCAACAGTTTCCTTGAATTCCCCAAAACTACTTACCTTTTCCCATTTATCATTATATCTTGCAAAAACATTTCCCTCGCCTTCCTGCCAAGCCACCCAACCTCCATGCAAATCCGGTATTATTCGTTCAACCCCATCCGGAGGAGTAATTTCGTCTATATAATTAAGATTTGAATCAAATAGTAGAATCCTTCTTTTCGTAATATCATGAATAGCTACATTGTTCTTATAAATAGCAAAATCTTTTGGATCAATTAATTCTCCAGGCCCTTGACCTTCATTGGCCTGAAATCTATTTAAAACTTTGCCTGACTTATCTGTTTTCAGTATTACCCTTTCTTTTTTAGCTAACAGATAAACAAATTTATCACTTAAAGCAATTGCAACATTCAATTCACAAACATTGTATATGCCATTTTTCTCAAAATCGCTTTCAGACATGAAGATATTGAAACTATCTTTATTCATCTCAAAAATAGAAAGGGATCCACCATCATTGGCATTGCTATTTGAAGAGCAGGCCAACAAGTATATAATAAGCAAATTAAGTAAAAATATCCGTTTTAGTTTTATTGTTCCTCGCAAGAAGATTTGGCTGCTATTCATAGCATTCTCCTTATATTTTCAAAAGTATTGTCAACCCGACCACAGGGTTAACAAGTAATATGACCTGATTTGGATCAACCTGTTTTACTTCCATTTCCCTGGCAAATCCCATTTGTATTTTCCACCTTTTCAATCCGGATATCCATCATAAAAAAAAAAAAACGATTGTCAATGCTTTTTTTTAAAAAAAAATTTAATTTTTAAAACAGATAAAAAAAGCCCTGCCATGACGGCTTGTGGCCAGTACCCGCCGAAAAAAGGCCTGCAAGGAAATGGGCGAACTGGACGTTTTGCACCTGCAATGCGGAGAGCTTGAACTGATCAGCCACGTCACCCCGGCTTCGAGACGAGTCCTGGACCTGAGACCCGGAACGGAAGTTTACGCCTCATTCAAGAGCAGCGCCCTGCACCTGCTGTGATGGAAAAAACGAAATATCCTATTTGTTTTTTACCAGTCAAACCCATCATCGCACATGAAGCAGTTAACTTGGCACCATCTGCCGTACAAACGCCCGCCATT
Source organism: uncultured Clostridia bacterium (assembly GCA_964457225.1). Classification (GTDB taxonomy): domain Bacteria; phylum Acidobacteriota; class Aminicenantia; order UBA2199; family UBA2199; genus CAYWEM01. The sequence goes on along the minus strand of CAYWEM010000016.1, from coordinate 5,772 downwards.
CTCACAATAATATACTAGATCCCAATGACAGATCGGGTGTGAAAGATTCAGGCAAACTCCATAGTAACTCGTCGTAGAGGCATAAAGACAATCCACGCCATATGCCCAGTAACAGCTAGAAATGCAGTCTTCCTCCATCGCATAACTTGGGCAGGGACAAAAACAATAGTAGGGTCTCGAAAAAAGAAAAGAATCAACGGCCAAGACACCTGTTAAAACGATGGCCGCGAGCAGCAAGACAAAGGTTTTCCTGCTTTTCATTTTTTCACCTCCATTATCAATACTTTATTATCGTCATTCAGGGCGTAGAATCGCCCCTGGTGCACAAACATGAATTTCGTTCTCTCACTCCGCTCCTTGGCGGAAACGGAAATCACCTCAACCAGTTCACCGCTGAGTGTGAACTTGTACAGACAATCCCGATATTCTTCATTTCCACTTCTGGTATGACGCAGAAAAAAATGATCATCATCAAAGGAATCAATAAGAATCTTGTAAAAAACAGTAGCAAACATCCCGGGATCCTTTCTCTCATTAAATAACTTTGCGGTGGAAAAAATAGCATCTTTGGGCCAGGCCTCAAAACTCTTTTCATGTCGGCCGTCTTTTAAAACATGAACCGTGCTTGCATCAGAATCGAGAATTACCAGCCGGTTGTTTTTGAAAACGGCTACTTGCATAGACATTGACAAGCTGAACATTATGTCTGACGTCTGGACCGACCTTCTGGGGCGGTTGGGATTTTGAAACAAAGGCTCATTAAACAAATAGCGTTTTTTTACTTTAAAAGGAGCCTTGAACATGACCCGGTCTTTACTGTCGACAACCTGGATTTCCATCTCTTCCGAAACCGAAATAAAGAACACCGCCTGCTTGCTCTCTTTATCCAGGCCGACAAACCAGGCTTTTCTCGGCCGAATGCAGTCCTTGTACTCCTCCTTGAACCCGCCCGCCCGGTCAAATCGCTGGATGGAGTTTTTCATTAAATCGGCGATATATAGGTCTCCATCAGGCCCCAACTGCATCTCGTAGCCTCGAAGCTGACCTGAGAAATCTCCCGGCCCCTGGCCCTTGCTTCCCCCCCAAGAGCGCAGGAACTTGAACTGCTTATCCAGCACAATCACCTTGGTCCGCAGGTAATCAAACAGGTAATGATTACCCTCGTTGTCAATCACCAGGGCAATCGGCCCGAAAAGAAACTCGTCCTTTGCCACTTCCTCGGGAATCTCGGCCACTATCTCCGGCCTGGTATAACCCGGCTCCTGCATGTTAGGCTGGGGTGACTTGATCACTTCAATTTCCTGGCCGGGCAAAACCAGCGGCCAAGACAACAGCAATGCCAATAAAACTTGCCCAAGTATCACCCTGAATTTTCTTGCCATTTGTCCCCCTTTTTTCACCGCCATTTCAAGTGCTCCGCAACTGGTTTATTACGGCCACCGTGTCTTCACTTGTCAGCTCCGCCGAATATTGCAACCTGCTTCATACTGACCGGAAAAACTACTTTTCGGGGCCTGCGTTACGCTCAATAATCAGCTTGTAGCGAACCAGCGAATCTTCCGGCCCCCGCATGTAAATATAGTTGTGCCGGTCTATAAGGATAAAAGGAGTGAAATTGGGTAATCCAATCAGCGATATAAGCTTTCCTCCAGGAGAAATAACTCCTATTTCCCAACCTCGGAGCAAATAGATGTTATCGAACCTGTCAACTTGGACAGACCGGTAAGTCATCGATTTGTGATTTGGAACTTTTTCGCCAAATGTATTAATACTATACTCAGTTTTATGACCTGGAATAAAACTCTTTTCCCAGACCAGGGAAAAATCAGGCTTTCTTTTCTCCACTTTGTCATGAAACCTCTTGGCCAAAATCATATCACCCTGATTGTCAAGGCAAAAAACAATCCAATAGTCCAAGTTATACCCAGAGGCCATAGCCGCCGGATCAAAATAATCACTGAGGTTTTTAATCGAATAATCATCTTTTATCTCGATTTCGATTATCGAAACAGGTCTTTCTAAAGAGGGCAAGTTAAAAAACAAGCGACTATTTATTGCTTTAAACTCGGCTATAATGTAACTAAAATGAAAAGGATTCAAAGTAGTTTTGTACTTTAAATTTTTGTCAAACAGGTGAATATCAGACCCACTTCGACCTATTACGTAAAGAGAAGAATTTGAGTATCTGAGCAATCGAGGTATACTTGGAAAATCTCCCGGTCCCTGGCCCTGCCTGCCGGTCTTGGCTATGAACTCGCCGTCCGGTGAGAACTTGGTCAGGAAATAAGTGTGAAAGTCTGTAACGTAAATAAAGCCATCTTCATCAACTGCCACTTGACTGATTTGAAAAAGATGTTCAGTTTCCTCGCCGCCAATCATTAAATCCGGTGTCTGCTCCATTGAAACCTTGAATTCACTGGCATCGACTATCTTGTTCTTAACCGCGGGCAACAAAACAACACTCAAGACAAACAAGCTCAAAAAAACCGCCCATCCTAATGTTTTCATGATTGAATACTATTGACCTCCAATCAAGTTGTCAAGGCAAGCACAAACCACCTTGAAACGATTTATTGCTAATACAATTGATTGCTTTTCAGTTATCTTCTTTTCGACCTAAGATAATTTTTTTATATCATATAGTTATACCATCTCCAGAACCAATCATTCCAGACATCATAATCGCCCATCCAATCATATCCAGTATTATTACATAAACTGTCATACTCAGCGTAGCAAGCTATCTCACAGGTTCTTTTATCGGTATCAGCTCTTTGAACGCAAACTTGATGTGCTATAGAACCTGGAACAAGGGCACCACATGTAACTCGAATATGAACTTCATGTGTAATCACACATGCCTCAAAGCAATAACAAACGTTGCAGTCATAGCATGGATTTGAGTCATGTGCAACTAAACACCAATTGCTCATACTTAGAAATACAAAAAACGCAAAAAACAAAACATTTAATTTTTTAATCATCATTCCCTTCGTTAAAGTATATAAAGCACATTACCTTATCCATTTTCTTGTTTTATCAGGCGCACCATCATAAATAAAATGTAATCGATTGTCAATGCTTTTTTTAAATAAATTACTTTTTCATTTAGCCAGCGAAAAAAACTCTGTAGGTCGGCCTGCGGCCAGTACCCGCTAAAAAATAGCCTATGAGAAAATAGGCTAACTGGACGCCCTACACCTGCTGAAAAACACTTGAGCCGGCCCCGGCCGCATCCCCCGGGGTCATTTTTCACTGCAAAAACCCTGGAAACCATGATATAATTACTCCATGAAAGTCCAACGCCAGCGGATAACATTAACCCGAAACAATAGTAAAGATGATTCCTTCGTGAAAGCTTCTCCAGCCGAAAGAATCTCATTTATATGGGAATTAACCGCCGAAATATGGTCGTTGAAAGGTTCAGAATATGTTGAACGAAGATTACCGCGAAATGTTACAAATCTTACTCGGCAATGAGGTTCGCTTCCTTGTTGTCGGGGCCTACGCCCTGGGCGCCCATGGCTATCCCAGGGCCACCGGAGATCTGGATATCTGGGTTGAACCATCCCTGCAAAACTCAAGAAAAGTCTATTATTCTCTGGCCCGGTTTGGCGCCCCGCTTTCCGGTATTTCCGAAGCCACTTTCTCTGAAAAAGGCATCATCCTGCAAATAGGCGTCGCTCCCCGGCGCATCGACATAATCACCAGCATCGACGGCGTGGAATTCACCCAAGCCTTTCAGAACAGGGATTGCGTTGAAGTCGAAGAAGTGAGCATTCCTCTTATATCCAAAAACGACCTCATCAGGAACAAACGCTCGACCGGCCGGCCCAAGGATTTACTGGACGCGGATTTGCTGTCAGAATGCCCGGAAAGCTGACCGGCCGCAAGATAAATTCCACCGAATCCAGCAACTAAAGCCGGACCAATTGTTAAGCATCGCAACAGTGCAATTCACCTGCTGAAAAACGATTGACAGCCGGGGGATTTGAGTTGGCGGATAAGCCACCTTTTCAGCCTGCGGCCGCCTGCTCGACAGCTTTCATGACCCTCAGCAGGTTGCCGCCCCAGATCTTGGCGATATCGGCCTCGCTGTAACCGCGGCGCACCAGTTCCAGGGTGATCTTGGGGAAATCGGAGACATCGCGGCAGTCGCCCAGGCCGCCGCCGCCGTCGAAATCACTGCCGAAACCCACGTAATCGACACCAACCAGCTTGACCACGTGATCAACGTGGTCGACCAGGTCGCTGATATAGGCCATTTTGCGGGGGTACTTGGCATCAAGTTCTTCCCATTCCTGTTCCAGTTTGAGCTGTTCTTCCCTGGCCAGCTTGTCGTAATCACGAAACCTGCGGTAGAGATCACGTTCAGCCTGCACACGGCGCTCGTCCTGCGCCAGTTCCTTCAGGTAGCCGCTCAGCATGCAGATCTGGACCACTCCTCCATTGGCAGCGATATTTTTGATCAGTTCGTCACTGAGATTGCGCGGGTTGTCGCAAAGGGCGCGCACCGAGGAATGAGAAGCGATGATCGGGGCGCGGCTCAGGCTGAGCACGTCCAGTACGGCGGCATCGGAGATATGCGAAATATCGATCATCATGCCCAGGCGGTTCATCTCCCTGACCACTTGGCGGCCGAACTCGCTCAGACCGATGTGCAACGGCTCTTCCCGATCGGTGGAGGAATCGCAGATCTGGTTGTGAGCTGAATGGGCCAGGGTGATGTAGCGGGCACCGCGGCGGTAGAACTCGGCGACCATGTCCAGGTCCTCACCGATGGGAAAACCGTTTTCCAGTCCCAGGAATACGGCCCGTTTGCCGCTTTCCCTGATGGCTTCAACCTGGTCGGAGCCCAGGGCCAGGGTGGCCTGCTCGGCCAGGCGCTCCAGTTCGCGATCCAGCAGATCGAAGGTTTTCAAAGCCCGTTCCCTGGCCTGGGCGTAGTTTTCCGCGGTCAGGGGCCGCTGGCCGACGAAAACGGCCATGAAGACGGCATCCAGCCCTCCCTGGACCATGCGGGGAAAGTCCACCCGGCCGCCGCCCCGGGGCGAAAGGGTATTGTGCGCCCCGAGATCATAGCCCCGCTCCAGGCGCATCGGGGTGTCAACATGGGTGTCCACGGTCCAGACCCGGGCGTGGATTTCCCCGGCTTTCTTCTGCAGTTCAGGTTCATCGGCCGCCAGCGGGAAAAACAGCAACAGGCACAGACAAAAGTTTATCCAGCGCATGTTCATCCTCCTGGAAAATTGTTCGAGCTTATAAGTCGGTTATACTCGCTTTCGGAGAGAAAAGTTTGGCACAACCGGGCCGCCGGGTCAAGTCCCTGCTTGATATCACCTTCATCTTTCACATCGGGGATTGGATGAAATCGTTCCAGCCGGGATTAGTTTGAATCCCCCGGCTTATAATTTTCCAATACGGGTTGAAAAGAAATTCGCCAAGGCCTACAATTCCCGGCATGAATACAGGCATCCGGTCTGAAAGTTTTTCACGTTGCGTAACGGCGGTCCTGGCCATTTTAGTTCTACTGGCAACGGACCTTCCCGGCCGCCCGTCACAATCCGCCGGTCTGCCGGTTACGGAAAACGATTCCCCCAGGGTGATCCGCCAGGTTGAAGACGAAAAACCAGCCGAGGGCCGCCGCGGGAAAAGATTTCCCTGGGTCTGGGCCGGAGCGGGAATCCTGGTGGCCGGCACCGTGGTCTTCCTGCTGCGCGACCGGATTTTCGGCCCCGGCCCGCAACTCGATTTCCAGCCCCTGGAATTTCC
>CAYWEM010000015.1:0-76316 GCA_964457225.1 uncultured Clostridia bacterium | reverse complement strand
TGTGGCCATTGCCCTGACCAATTCCAGCACCATAATAATCATCAAGATCCTGGCCGACAAAAAGGAAATCGATTCCCTGCACGGCCGCATCACCATAGGAATAACCGTGATTCAGGACATTATCGCCCTGATCATCCTGATTTTCATTTCCACCCTGGGCAATATCGGCGGGGCGGAAATCATGTCCTCTTTCGCCTTACTGACCGCCAAGGGAGTCATGTTCGTAGTCGGCATCTACGTGCTGACCCGTTACCTGATTTCCCCCCTGATGCACGTATTGGCAAGCTCACAGGAATTGCTTTCCCTGTTCGCAGTGGCCTGGGCCCTGCTATTGGCCGCGGGCGGCGACATCCTGGGCTTCAGCCTCGAAATCGGCGCTTTCTTTGCCGGTATCTCCCTGGCTTCGACTCCATACCGGGAAAGCATCAGCCTGCGCCTGAACGACCTGCGGGATTTCCTGCTGCTCTTTTTCTTCATCAACCTGGGCGCCCAGCTGAGCCCGGGTCAGTTGAACGACCTGGTCGGACCGGCCCTGATCCTGTCAGCCTTTGTTATGCTGGGCAAGCCGATTTTCTCCATGGCGGTCATGGGCCTGTTGGGCTACCGGCGCCACACATCCTTCATGACCAGCGTCAGCCTGACCCAGATCAGCGAGTTTTCCCTGATCATCAGCGCTATGGGAGTCAGCTTCAACCTGATCGACGAGCGCACCCTGGCCCTGGTCATCCTGATCAGCCTGATCACCATCGGTTTTTCCTCACACCTGATGGTCAACGCCATGTCCATTTACCGCAGAGTTTTCTCCCTGCTGGGACTGTTCGAGCGTTCCGGAAGACACCTGGAAGAACACGGCGAAGCCGATGCCGCCGAACAACCGGCCGATGTAATCCTGGTAGGCCTGGGACGCTACGGCCGCAACATCGCCCGCAACCTGCACCGGCGCGGCAAGAAAGTGCTGGCCGTGGATTTCAACCCGGAAACCCTGAAAAACTGGCGGGCCAAGGGGCGGCCCTGCCTTTACGGCGATATAGAAGATCCGGAGCTCTTCAGCCACCTGCCGCTCAACCGGGCCCGCTGGCTGGTCAACACCATCTATGGACGGGAACTCAACCTGAACGTTCTGCAACTTCTGCAACAGAACCGTTTCAGCGGCCAGACCGTTCTGACGGCCCAGAATTACGCCGAGAGTGTTTCCTTCAGGGAAGCCGGCGCGGATAAAGTACTGCGTCCGCACGTGGACGCGGCCGAGCACGCGGTGGAATTCCTGAACAACTCCCTGGATCGAATCATCCGGCAGTCGCCCTGGCCCTTCAACCTGACTGAAGTGAGACTGCGCCCCGATTCTTTCGCCAGCGGCAAAACCATAGGCCGGGTCGACCTCAGGGCCCTGACCGGAGTTTCCATCGTGGCCGTGGACCGTGACAGCCGCAGTTTTTTCGACCTGCACCCGGGTTTCCTGCTTTTTCCGGGAGACCGCCTGGTACTGCTGGGGGAGAACGAAGACCTGGAAAAGGCCCGCATTCACCTGCAGCAGAGCGAGACAGATGCCGAGGCAACGGAAGACGTGCATTTCGCCATTGAAACGATAGAAATAACTCCAGGTTCAGATTTTGCCGGCCGGCAAATAAATGAGCTGAATATCAGGGAAAAATTCAATCTCAACGTGCTCGGAATACTGCGCGGCCAACTCCGCATCATGCCGCCGGGAGCCGAAGAAACCATCCTGCCGGGAGACCAGTTGCTGGTGCTGGGCGAGCGCGGCGACCTGCTCGCTCTCAAAGCCTGAAAAACCAGGTCAACGGTTTTACGAATCAATCGTTTTACCGGCAGGCGCTTCTATTTCATCGGCGAACCATTCCCGATGTCCACTCTTTTCGGGAATAACTTTTATTTGCATGACCCGGCCGTTACGCCGGATTTCCAGGGTCAACGCGGCATCGTCCTCAACTCTCTGGACCGCCCGTCTCAGTTCGGCCGCGGTTTTAACTTCAGTTCCGTCGACCTTCAGCACAACATCTCCCACCTGGATCCCGCCCCGGGCCGCTCCCGATTCAGCCGCCACCCGGGCCACCAGCAATCCGTATCCTTCCCTGATTTTCATCTTTTCTGCCAGTTCAGGAGAAAGCTCCAGGACTTCCAAGCCTATGGTCCTGGTCTCCCTGAACTGCAGGACAAAGCGTCTCAATTCCCGCAGTTCCGGCAGTTTTTCCCTGACCCGTTCCAGTGCCTGCGGCACCCTGATCTTGATTTCCCTTTCCAGTTCAGTTTCAGAAAACAGATCCAGCGCCCGGCGCTCGGCCAACAGTATTTTGAAATCCTTTTTCATTCCATCGCGTTCCACGGTTAAAAGCACTTCCCGACCCGGCTTTTCGGCCTGAACCATGGCTGAAAAACGCTCAGCCGAACCGACCGGTGATCCAGCAAAGCTCAACAGCCGGTCATTCCGGCGCAGGCCGGCCTTCCATGCCGGGGAATCCGGGACAACCGCGGTCAGCAACAGGCCTGATTCTTCTTCCCGTAATTGCACTCCCAGCCAGGACCCCCTCTGATCGGCGCCTTCCAGCAGTCGGCGGAGCAGTTCCTGCACCCTGGCGACCGGAATGGCATAGGCCAATTCGTGCAAACCCGCGCCGGGGAAAACAACGGACAAGTCAGCGGAGAAATCCTTGCTTCTCCTGACATCGGCAAAGGACATACTGCCGCGCAGTACTGCCATCAGTTCCCCCCGGCGGTTGACCACCGCGCCGCCGGATGAACCCGGTCCCACCGGAACGTTGAGCAGGATATCCCGCTCCCCCGGGGCACTGACCAGTCCCTGGAATACGGCTGGAAAACGATGGTAGGAAACTCCGACCAGGGCGGCCCATTCTCCGGCATCGACTTTTTCAGCCGGCCTGGCTGGTTTCAGCACTTTTTTTTCCGTACGCAGAAAAACCAGCCCGGAAACGCGATCACGGCCGACCATTTTCAGTTCGATTTTCTCGCCCTTGCTGTTTTCGGCAAAAATCCGCTGATGCGGGTAGGAAGCCAGCAGGTAGCTCGAAACAATGTGTTTTTTATCCAGGGCCACCCCGCTGGCCACGTAACGCCGGCCGTTATCTGCGACCACCTTGAAAAGTGAAGGGCTTATGACCTTCAGGGCCTGGTCGGCGTCATCCGCGAAAACCGGTGAAACTGAAAGCGCCGGCAGCAGAATCAGCAGCAACAGGCTCATTCCCGCTGCAGCCGGCTTTATTACTTGTTTTTTCATAAAAAACCTCCTAAATGTCCATGCCGCCGTTTTCCGGCTCAACCGCGCCGTCGGCGGAATACAGGCCCCGGTCGTCGGCACTGCTGAAAACAATGGTCTCGAGGAGATGGATCTCTTCCTTGACCACCGGCAACTGCGCCCGGGCGGCGAAGAAAGGCAACAGGAATGCCAGCAAGGCAGCCATGCCGCAGACTCCGACGGCCAGCAGGGTTGCTTTGCGGCGCCGCCTGATCCGTCCGACCCGGTTCAGCACCTGGTCTGGAAAGCCGGCATCCAGCTTTTCCGCCTGCAGTTCCCGTTTTAATGATTCAAGAATTTTTTCCATTTCCTCCTCCTCGGCCGGCGACACAGTTTTGCTGCAGGCAGGCCTTGCCGCGAAAAACCAGGGTTTTCACCGTGCCCACAGGCTTGTTCAGCATCTCGGCTATTTCAGCAAAGGAAAAATCATCAACCAGCCTCAGCAGCAAGGCAGTCCGGTACTTTTCCGGAACCGCGGCCAAGGTGTTTTCCAGCATAAGCTGCTGCTCATTCCGGGGCCGGCAAGCCAGTTCAGCCGGGTTTACTTCGCTCAGGGACAGAAAGCGGCGAAAACTCTTCTTGCGAGCTTCCGAGCGGGCCAGGTTGGTGGCAATGGTAAAAATCCAGCTCTTCAGATTGTCGCTCTTCAGGCCATGCGCTTTGAAGTAAACCCTGACGAAGGTTTCCTGGGTGAGTTCCTCGGCCCGGGCCCGGTCGGACAGTAGATAGGTCAGGTAGTTGCAGACCTGGTTCTGGTACATTTCCAGTACCCGGCGCAGAGCCTTTTCATCCTTGCGGCGCAGGGATTCTATCAGTTCTTTCATTGCTTCAGAAATGTTAGACGCGGCCTCAGGGAAAAAGGTTTCGCTTCAGAAAATTTATTGTCGGGCCGGTAGTAAAGCTCAGTTGTCGCCGGCGGCCCCTCTCTTGATTGTCGATCTTCGGCACATGTATTCATCGTGGTACTGCATTTCTACGGCCATGAATGAATTGAAGTCCAGGGGCAAAGTAAAGCGGGCCAATCTGAGTTCGAGTCCGGACAGGTAATCCTGGTCCGGATTTTCGTCAAGCATTGAATACTGTTGTTTCATTACTGCTCCTGCGCTGATTCAAACAGTCTTGTTTAAACTTATTTTGAAAAAAGTGTTAAGATTTGGTAATTGATGTGTTTTTGCCTGGAGCTGCTCCGATCCGGCAAAAAAAAAATGGTCCGGAAGCTTGACTTTTTTCGCATCATAAATTATAAGATAGTTTGATTTTAGGAGGTCTGAATGAAAAAGCTTACTTCCACGACCATGGCCATATCGTTGCTGATGGTTTTACTCTTCACTTTCACCGCCTGTGAAAAACTCAAAGTAGACAACCTCAAGGCCAATTATCACTTCAAGAACGCCAACAAGAACTATGCCGATGAAAAATACAGAAGGGCCATCGAGGATTACGAAGAAGCCTTGAAATTCAACCCCAACCTCAAGGTGGCCTATTTCTACCTGGGTACCAGTTACTCGGCGCTCTATCGTCCCGGAGACGAAAGCCCGCGCAACCTGGAAAGCGGTGAAAACGCCCTGAGATACCTGAACCTGGCCCTGGAAAACTCACCCAATAACAAGGATATAATCCTGGCCCTGGGCGACATTTACGACAAGATGAAAAACCAGGAAAAAGCGGAAGAGTACTTCCTGCGTATCCTGGATTTCGAACCCGACAATCCCAACAACTTCAAGATCATCGCCGACTTCTACGACAAGTTCGGGGAAACTGAAAAGGCCATTGAAATGTACGAACGCCGTATCGCCGTTGATCCGGAAAATCCCGACGGTTACTACTTCATGGCCCATTACCTGCAACTCAAAAGAAAGTTCGACGAGGCGATACTCAACCACGAAAAGCGCATCGAACTCATGGAAGCCGCCAAGAATCCCGATGATCCGGACAGCATGCATAAGCTTTCCGAAGCTTATTACGCCCTGGGCGTGGCTTTCTGGAGCAAATCCTTCCAGACTCCGCTGGACATGATGTCGCCCCAGGAAAGACTTGGCCTGGTGGAGCGGGGCATGGAAGTTCTGAACAAGGCTTCAGAGATCAGCCCGGAATACCCGGAGCCCTGGGCCTACAAGGGACTGCTTTACCGTGAACAGGCCAAGGTTGAGGATCTGAATCGCGAAGCACTGATCGCCGAAGCGGACAAAATGGTCACCCGCTTCAACGACCTGAGACGGCGCAAGCTGGAAACCGAAGCCTACATGCGCGCTCTGGAAAGAGCCGAATAAGGAAACTATTCGGCTCCGTTTCCTCTCTTTTTTTTCTCTGAAAACAGTTTAAGTTAAGAATCAGAATATTTCGAAGACCAGGTTGACTCGTCGATTCCTGGCTCTGCTTTCGGCGTCAAGGTTTTCCACGATCGGCCTGGTTTCGGCCATGCCCTGGGCCATGAAGCGGCGCGCTTCGATACCGCCGTCATCAACGAAAAAACGGACTACCACCGCGGAACGAACCGCCGAAAGCTCCCAGTTTGAAGGGAATCGCTCCGACCTGATCGGCAGATCATCGGTATGACCTTCAACTATGATCTTGTAGGGAGTTTCCCTGATCATGGGCATCATCCTGCGAAACAGCCTTTCCGCCTCGGGCAGCAGGCGGATATCACCCGGTGCGAACATGACACTGCCCGCTATTTCCATCTTGACCCCGCGCTGATCCTTGGTTATGAATATAGTGCGGTCAACTCCTTCTTCAGTAGCCATGGCCTGCAACAGGTTGACCAGGCGGTCCTTTTCAGCTTCACGGCGGTTGGGATCGGCTTCCATGGGAATAGGCATGGGCATTCCGGCCTGGGGACTGGGTTCCTTGATTACACGCTGAATTCCGAAGGCCTTCTCGACAGATCCGGTTACATCACGGAACTTGATGACGTCCATGTTGGCGAAGGAAAGCATCATGATGAAAAAGGTCAACAGGAGGGTCATCATGTCGCCGTAGGTGACCATCCACTTGGGCGCCCCTTTCTCGCATTTTTTCGGGGCGGGTGAATCCTTTTTCATTTCCTGATGCTTTCTTCCAGAACCCGCCTGGATGCCGGGTTCAGGAACGAAGAGAGTTTTTCCTGGACCACCGCCGGATGATCCCCGTTGGCGATGGAAAGTATGCCGCTCAGTATCAGTTGTTTCAAGACCATTTCCTGTTCATGGAAATAACCTAGCTTGTCGGCCAGGGGCAGGAAAATGACATTGGCCATCAGGGAGCCGTAAAGCGTGGTGATGATGGCCACGGCCATGCCGGGGCCGATGGCCTTGGGATCGTCCATGGAACCCAGCATCAGGACCAGGCCGATCAGGGTGCCGATCATTCCGAAAGCCGGGGCGGCATCTCCGGCTGAAACCAGGATGGCCTTGCCGTTTTCATGCCTCTGGGTGGTGGTGGCGATGTCAATCGAAAGCACCGAGTCGATCAATTCGGGTTCAACCCCGTCGATGGCCAATTGAATGCCTTTTTTAAGAAAAGGATTTTCTATCTGGACTTTTTCCAGGCCCAGAATGCCGTTTTTCTTGGCTTCAACCGAAAGGTTGATGATAGTGCGGATCATTTCATCAGGACTTTCCAGCTTGGTCAGGAAAGTCTTTTTGACCAGGGAGATGATTCGCAGAACCGTTTTTACCGGGTAGCGGATCAAAAGGGAACCAAGGGTCCCTCCCAGGACGATCATCATCGAGTTGATGTGGACAAAGGCGGCGATATCTTCTCGGATGGCCAGGCCGATGAAGACCACGGCTATGACCAGGCCTGCAATTGTCGATACTTCCATCAACACCTCGCTCTGAAATATTATCGGCCGGATCAGGAAATGTCAATAGCGCGGGCGGCAGAGCTTTCTTATTTTTCCCATATGATTTATAATTGAAACATGAAACTGATACAAAGTTGTTCCACCAGCAGGATTACCATGTGGATCAGGATAGTTCTTTCCCTGCTGATCATGGTGCTCGGTTTAATCCATCGCAATCCATTCGGTTTTCTGGGCATCCTGACCCTGATCAATGCCCTGCGCGGTACCTGCCCCATGAGCCTCAGTTTTAACTCACATAGCGCAAAAAGCGATGAAAACTGAGCGTGAACTCTTCTTGACAGCGGCAATCCGTAATGATATATTAAAACCATAAATGCAAAAGACAGCCCTTTTTTTACTGTTGATCATTTTTTTTACCACGGCACCCCAGGTCACCAGCCAGGACGCTTTCCTCGACATTATCGCCCAGGTCAGCCCCAGCGGAATCCGGCAGGGACATGAAGGAGTTCTGAAAATACGGATAATGCCGCGCGGATCCCTGCGTATTTCAGCCAACCCGGAATTCATGATCAAGTTCGACTCCAACAACAACCTGGTATATCCCAAGTTCTTTTTTACCGGTTCTGAGCTGAGTTTTAAAACCGTTCAGGAAAAAGACGGAATTTATCTCGATTTCGACCGGGAAATTGAAATCACTTTCAAAGTCAGTGATACCGCCCTGCTCGGCCGCCAGGTAATCAGTGGTGAAATTGTTTACACAGCACTATTTCAAGACAATTGGTCGATCAAGACCTTCCAGAGATTTTCCACAAATTTCACTTCACTGAGAAACACCAGTCTTCCCAGGAAGTGAATGAAGCATCGTTCATCACTTTCAGAATCCAGCCGGCCGGCAGCTAAAAATGCGATACTTCTCCAACCGGTCTCGTTAAAGAAGCCCCTGCCCGCGATACCAGGCGATGGTTTCAGCCAGGTCGGCAAAAATCGGTTTTTCCGGACTGAAATTCAGCAGGCGCTTCATTTTTTCAGTATCACAGAGCCAGCATCCGTGCTTCATTTCCCGGGCCTTGTCCAGGTTGAAAATCGCTTTTCGGCCCGCAAGCCGATTGAACAGATCAGCCCCGAGCGCGGCCAGGCTGACCAGGAATCCGGGCACCGGCAAAAACCTGGTTTCGGTACGGCCGAGAATACGTCCTGCTTCGGCGATAAAACTGCGCCATTCAACCGGTTCGGGGTGCGCGGCATAGATGATTTCGTTTTCACATTCGGCCGACAGACACAGTTCGATCACCCTGACCAGGTCTCTGACGTGAATTATGGAATACCTGCTTTCATCTCCTGATACAACCGGAACCAGCCTGCTCCTGCTGGTTTTCAACGCGGTCAGCAGGTCGAAATCCCCCGGACCGAAAACGATCGGGGGCCTGATGATCACGAAAGGAACCGGGCTGGATTCAATCAGGGCTTTTTCAGCCAGCAACTTGCTCATCCCATACCGGGAAACCGGGCCGGGCTCTTCTTCTTCCCGTAACCCCCGATGGCAGGATGAAGGACCGGCCGCAGCCAGCGAAGAAAGCATAACAAAGCGGCGCAGAGCCGGGAGTCGGCGGCATTTTTCCAGCAGGGCCAGGGTGCCGAGATGATTGATCTTCAAGAATTCGGCCGTCCTGGCCACCTTGGTGACTGCGGCCAGGTGGACCAGGTACTCGATGTCTTCAGGCCAGGGTTCACTCTGGAAAAGATCACCCTCGATGATTCCCACCCCGGGCGGGAAATGAGCCGCTTTTTTCCTGTCCCTGACCAGGGCGAACACTTCCGCCCCGCCGCTGAGTCCGGCGACCAGATGGCTGCCGATAAAGCCGGTGCTTCCAGTTATCAGTACTTTCATGATCAGGATTTTATAAAAACGTACGCCAAATTGCAAACAGGAGTGTCCCATGGATATCTTTAAAAAATGTTACGATTTCACCCGCTCCGAGGAAGCCCAGCAAGCAGGCCTGTATCCCTATTTCACGGAAATAGAAAAGGTTGAGGGCAACCACGTCTGGGTGAACGGTAAAAAAATTCTCATGGTCGGCTCCAACAACTACCTCGGTTTGTTTGACGCCCCGGAGATAAAAGAAGCCGCGGTCAAGGCGGTTCAGAAATACGGCTCCTCAACCTGCGGATCGCGATTGCTGAACGGCACCTACTCCCTGCACGTCGAGCTTGAACGCAAACTTGCCGACTTCATGGAAAAAGACGAGGCCCTTACCTTTTCCACCGGGTTCCAGACCAACCTGGGCGTCATTTCCGCCATCGCCGGCCGCAATGACGTTATATTCATTGACCGCATGGTACACGCCTCCATTGTCGACGCCACCAGGCTTTCGCATGCCCAGGTGGTTAAATTCAGGCACAACGACATGAATGACCTGGAAAAACAGCTGGCCCGCACTCCGGAAGACAAGGGAAAACTGATCATAGTCGACGGCGTCTTCAGCATGGAAGGAGACATGCCCGACCTGCCCGCCATCATTCCCCTGGCCCGCAAATACGGGGCCCGGGTCATGGTGGATGACGCTCACGGCGTGGGAGTCATGGGGGCCGGCGGCCGGGGCAGTTGCGAGCACTTCGGCCTGCTGAAAGAAGTCGACCTGATCATGACCACTTTTTCCAAGTCATTCGCTTCACTCGGCGGCTATGCCGTCGGTGACAAAAAAATCATCCAGTTCATCAAGCATACCGCGCGCAGCCTGATATTTTCCGCTTCCATAACTCCGGCCGCCCTGGGCGCGGCCGAAAAGGCCCTGGAAATCATTCAGACTCAGCCCTGGCGCAGACAGCGTCTCTGGGAAATAACCAAGAGAATCAACCGGGAGTTGACCTCAATGGGCTTTCATACCGGCAACACCCAGACTCCGATCATTCCGGTTTTTATCCGCGACGTGGAAAAAACTTTCATGCTCTGGCGTTTCCTGCGTGATTACGGCATTTTCACCAACCCGGTAATCGCCCCGGCGGTGCCGCCCCAGGATGCCCTGGTCAGAACATCTTTCACCGCTACTCATACCGATGAAGACCTCGACTTCATTCTCAAGGGTTTCTATCAGGGGGGCAAGGCTCTGGGAATAATCTGAAATCCGCCCTGCCATGACGCTGAAAAGACCGGCTCTGATTTCCGGCGGCTGGACCGCCAACAGGCATGGCTAGCTCGGTAGTCATCATCACTTACAATTCGGCCGCCTTTATAACCGGCAATCTTGACTCCCTGGCCAGGCAAAGCAGTCCCCCCGAGCAGATTGTGGTAGTTGACAACGGCTCAACCGACGACACCCTGGCCCGGGCGGCAGAATTCAGCCGGGTGCGGATTATTTCCACCGCCGACAACCTGGGCTATGCCGCGGCCGCCAATCTGGGCATTTCCGCCTGCGACCGGGAACTGACGATTATCGCCAATGCCGATACTTTTTTCGCTCCGGATTTCATCGCCCGATGCGAGGAATTATTTGCCGCAGACCCTGAACTGGCCTTGCTTTCTCCACTTTTGCTCAGATTCGACGGTAAGACCATCGACTCAGCCGGACAGTATCCTTCGGCCGCTTATCACCCCAGGGAAAGAGCATACGGCCGGTCCCTGGAAGATTATTCCCCGGTTCAGGGCAGTATTTTTTCAGTCTGCGGCGCAGTCACCGTTTTCCGTTCCGCCAGCTTGAAATCTCTGGCCCTTGACGGAGAATACTACGATTCAGATTTTTTCATGTTCTGGGAGGACTTCGACATCGGCTGGCGGGCCCATAACCGGGGCCTGAAAATCATGTTTTCTCCCCGGGCCGTGGCCTATCATTACCGCGGCGGCACCATCAGCACCGGATCGAGATTACGCCGCTTTTCACTTGGCCTCAGCAGACCGCCCCTGCTCCGCTACCACCTTCTGAAAAACCGCTACCTCTGCCTGGTCAAGAATTTCCGCCGGCGTCACTTGAAAGCACTGCCCTTTATAATGCTCTACGATCTGATCTGGGTGAGCATCATATCGATTACCGCCCCGCAGATCCTGTTCCGTATGTTCAAGGCCCGCTCTCTCTTCAGAGCGGCCATGAAAAAACGCGCCGTGAACATCAGCCATGAATGAAATAGTACTTTTCCTGACCTGCCTGCTGTCTTTTCTGCTGGCTTTTTACGGCACCCCGATCGCCAGAAAGGTGGCCATACGCTATAACATTCTGGACAATCCGGACGGCTTGTTGAAAAAGCAGAAAGAACCGGTTCCCTACCTGGGAGGAGTAATAGTTTACTTCGCCTTCATCTCGCCGATCAGCCTGATGTTCGAATTCAACAAACCCCTGCTGGGAATTCTTTTCGCCAGTTCCATCCTGCTTCTGGTCGGCTTGTTCGACGACCTCAGGGCCCTGACCCCGGGCATTAAATTCACCTTTCAGATCATCGCCACCTACATTCTGATCAAGAGCGGTATTCATATAAATCTCATTTTCATTCCACCCTGGCTGAATGCCGCCCTGTCTTTCCTGTGGCTTTTAACCGCCATCAATGCCTTCAACATCATAGACATCATGGACGGGCTGGCTTCCGGTATCGGCCTGGTTTCTTCCATGACCATACTTGTGATCGCATTTAACAACGGGGACTTCTTCATTTCCATAATGGCGCTCAGCCTGGCCGCCGCCCTGGCCGCCTTCCTGCGCTTCAACTGGCAGCCGGCCCGCATTTACCTGGGTGATGCCGGGAGCATGCTGCTCGGCCTGCTGATCGGGTCGATGAGCATCATGGTTTCCTATACCACCGGCAACAACCTGGCTTTCCTGGCCGCCTTCCTGGTCATGGGCTTTCCTCTTTTCGACCTGGTTTACGTGATCGTTATCCGGCTTTTCCTGGGACTATCACCTTTTCGAGGCAGTCCCGATCACTTTGCCCTCCGGCTGCGCAAAAAGCTTTCCCTGGACGCGGCCAAAACGGTCACGCTGATCTGCACCCTGCAGTTTTTGCTGGCGCTGCTCGCTTTGACCACTGTTTTCAGCAGGCCGGGAATCACCCCGGCTCTGTTCACCGCGGCCGCCTTGCTGCTCCTGATTCCGGCAATCTGGCTGGCCAGGCTGAAAATGCCATGATCATAGTAATCGGAGCCGGGATTTCCGGGCTGAGCCTGGCCCGGGAACTGGGCGGCCGGCAAAACCTGCTGGTTTTTGAAAAGAACAAGTATTACGGCGGCCTTTCAACCCAATACAGCCAGGGGAACCATCACTTCGATTACGGCGGTCATTATTTTCATTTCCAGAATCAACCCCGGCTGGCCGCAGAACTCAATACGATTTATCCCTTCAGTTCTTTCCAGAGGCGAAGTCGGGTCCTGGCCGGCAAGCGGCTGATCCCCTACCCGATTCAGTTTCATTCCTCAAGACTGCCGGGAAGAATCCGAAAAAACGTTGTCAGTGAAATGATGGCCCTGCTTGCCTCTCCGCCGGACAAAGCCGCCAACCTGCGCCTGGACCTGGCCGCCAAGTTCGGCCCGACACTCTGCAGTTATTTTTTCTACCCCTTTCTTGAAAAGTTTTACGGACTCCCCCTCGAAGAAATCAGCGCCGATATGGACAAGGGAACTATTCCGGTTCCCGACCGAAAAAAGGTTCTGGCCGGGGCCGCGGGGAAGGATTTCAGTGAAACGGGCTACAATGCATCGTTTCTTTACCCCCGGAAAGGATTGAGGCATTTCATCGAAGCCTACGCTCGGCCTATCGTGAAATACATCAAGCGGGAAGAGGAAATACTGGAAGTAGATCCGGACCGAAAAAAAGTCTATTCAAGCAAAAAGTCATACGATTATTCCACCCTGATCAACACCATTCCACTTAACGATTTCCTGGGACTCTGCCGGAACAGCGATTTACAGAAGGCCGGCCGCCGCTTGCGCCATATATCAACCCTGGTGATCAACATGGTGCTGAAAAGACGTCGGCGCAGGTTTCACTGGCTTTACCTGCCGGAGAAAGACCTGTTCGGTCACCGGATCGGCTTCTATCCCTATGCTGACTACACGGCCTGCTACCTGGAAAAAACGGTCAGCCCGGACATGCCGCTGAACCCGGAAACCGGACGCCGGGAAGCCCTGGAAACACTGAGGCGACTTGGCCTGATTGAAAAAAGCGATGAATTGATTCTTTTCAGCCCGGTTCTGATACCTGTATCCTACATCGTTTTTGACCACAACTGGCAATCATGCGTGCCCGGCATTCTGGCTGATCTCGAAAAAAAAGACGTTTTTTGCAGCGGCCGTTTTGCCACCTGGAATTACAGCTCGATGAGCGCGGATATAATCCAGGCCGAAAAAACGGCAAAAAAGATCATTGCCGGCGGAACATGAAACGAATGGTGATCGCCCACCTGATAACCAAGCTTGAACTCGGAGGAGCCCAGGTCAACACCATGCACACTTTCCGCAGCCTCGACCGGAACAGGTTCCAGGTGCACCTGCTGAGTGGCCCGGGAGGACTCTTGACGGCCGAGGTTGAAAAAGAAGAGAACTTTCACCTGCTGACCTGCCTGCGCCGCAGGCTCAACCCCTTGCTGGACCTGGCCGCTCTCGTTCAGGTATATCGCCGCCTGCGCCGGATCAAGCCGGACCTGGTGCACACCCATTCGGCCAAGGCCGGAATAATCGGCCGCTGGGCGGCTTTCCTGGCCCGGGTGCCGCTCATCGTTCACTCGGTGCATGGTTTTTCCTTTTCTCCCTTTCATTCCCGATCAACCAGGATCTGCTACGCCTGGCTTGAAAAAATAACCTCCCTGGTCACCGACCACCTGGTTTTCGTTGCTGAGCATGATCTTCGGCTGGCCCGGGAAATGGGGCTGGGGCGAACCGGAAATTCCCTGATCCGCAGCGGATTCCCCTGTGAACCATTCCTGGAAAGCAAGCCTGAGAATCAACTGAAAAAGAAGCTGGGAATACCGGGGCAAAACCTGGTCTGCGGCATCATCGCTCCCATGAAAGCGCAGAAAGGCCTTGACCACCTGGCCCGGATCGCCGCCCTGGTACTCAGGCAACGAGGAGATGTAAGTTTTCTGTTTCTCGGCGATGGAGTTCTGAAAGACGATTTCCGCAGGCAACTTGCCGATTTCGGCATATTGTCAAATTTCATCATGCCCGGGTTCCGCCGTGATGTCCATCGCTACATCGCCCTGTTTGACCTGGGAGTTTCAACCGCTCTCTGGGAAGGCCTGCCGCAAAGCCTGGTCCAGATGAGGCTGATGAAAAAACCCCTGGTGGTCAGTAACATTCCCGGTAATGCTGAAGTGGTGCATGACGGCGGGAACGGTTTTCTGATCCCGGTTCAGGAACACGAGAAATTCGCAGAGGCCATTCTGTGCCTGGTTGAGGATTTAAACCTCAGAAAACGGATGGCCGATTATCCTGATGGTGATTTTGCCGAATGGCGGGCGGAAAACATGGTGCGGCGCCAGGAAGAACTCTACCTGCAATTGAGTGAAAACAAACGGTAAAAGCCTTGATTTCAAGAAACCGCTGCGGCCAGGGGCAGCAGTACGGTAAAAACAGCTCCCTGACCTGGATTCGACTCCACCCGGATTGTGCCTTGATGTTTCCTGACTATCGCGTAGGAAATGGCCATGCCCAAGCCGCTGCCTTTCAACTTGGTGGTAAAATAGGGAGTGAAAAGTTTTTCCAGGTTTGATGGTGATATTCCGGGGCCCTCGTCGGCAAAACTGACTGCGAGATATTTTCCGGGAAGCAATACCGAGCTTTCAATTTCCTGCAAATACTCGTAAAAGCGGATGTGGATGGTGCCGCCCTTGTCCATGGCCTGGCGGGCATTGAGCAGAATGTTGTTGAAAACCTGCATGATCTGGTTGCCGTCGACTTCACACAGTACCCTGCTGGTTTCCAGGGAAAGCTCCGAGCGTACGTTTGATCCGCTCAAAACCAGGGCCAGCGCATCTTTCAAAACATCAGGCATTGAAAGATGCTTTTTCTGGGGCTGTCCGCCCTTGGCGAAGGTCATCAACTGCTGAGTCAAACCCTGAGCCTTCAAAGCGGCCTTTTCCGATCTCTGCAGAGCTTCGAGGAAATTCACTTTGCCGGCCTGCATTCTGGCCAGGGAAAGATTGCCGATTATGGCCGTGAGCATGTTGTTGAAATCATGGGCGATGCCGCCGGCCAGCAGTGAAAGCGATTCCATGCGATTCATCTGCCCTATTTCGGCCATCATCCTCTTGCGTTCGGAAATATCAACGTAAATGGCGATTATTCCGGCCAGCCTGCCCTCCAGCATGATCGGTGTTCCGATAATCTGGACATCGACCATTTCACCGGCTTTAGTCTTTCTCTGAGCCTCCTGGTCGATTTTCTGGCCGCTTATGGCCATTTCTCTCAGGATTCGTCCCTGGGTGGCGGTTTCCTCGGTCTGAATCAGGGAATCAAGATCCAGTCCCCTGCTTTCATCCAAGGAATAGCCGAAAAGCCTGGTGAACTCCCGGTTCAAGTCCAGAACACGGTTTATTTCATCGAGTATGGCAATGGCCACCGGAGATGTACGGAAGAGATTTTCAAAAAAAGCTTTCTGCCTGGTTATCTCCGCAGTGCTGCGGCGAACCTGAAAACGGAGCACCAGGTTGAAGGTCCATCCCAGGCCGATCAGGAAAATGACCATTGAAATTAGCAGCCACTTGTAACGGACCAGGAAGCGTATCCAGGGAGAATCCTCGGCTTCACCGAACCATTTTCTTCGATAACGGTTCAGGGCGCTGGTTTCATCAAGCCTGGCCCGGGCCAGGTAGGAATCGACCCGCTCAGCCAGCCAGGTTTTTTTCAGGGAAAAAGCCATGAACAGCGGCTCGTGTAAAAAAGATCCGGGCATGATGGAAATCTGCAGGCCCGGGCTGTCTCTCAAGATGCTTTGCAGGCTGAACTTGCCGATCAAGCCCGCATCCTGCGCGCCCTTCGAAACCGCGGCCACCACTTCGGGAAAAGCGTCATACTCGACCACCCGGCAGTTGATCTCCTGCTTGAACCAGTCCTCGATCAGAAGAGAAGCGTAGTGATCTCCCCTGACCACGGCCAGGGACAGCCCGTCCAGTTGCTGGACTTCGTTGATGCCGCTGTCGGTTTTAACGATCACGTGAGTGCTGTCGATCAGGACCGCCTCAGTTCCATAGGCCATAGTGCGGCTTCTTTCCAGGGTATAGGCGATCGGAGCCAGGACGTCGATTTCACCGTCACCCAGGGCTTTCAGAAGAGAGGCGAATGAATCGCGGCGGAATTCGATTTTAAACTGCATGTTTAACGCGATGTCCCGCCACAGGTCAACGATGAAACCTTCTTCCCGGTTGTTAAGCAAAAAAGTATGGGGGGGATTGTCGTAGATACCCAGCACGATCCGGTTTTCTTCAGCGGGCAGTATAATTGAAGCCAGTAAAACCAGGAGAACCAGGTGTTTTTTCATTTTCAAATCAGCTTTATTATAGTTTCATTTCAGTTTAAATCCAACCATTTGCGGAAACAAATGGTTTTCTCAGAGTGACACTCTCTTGCGCAGACCTTCGCCCAGGAAATTGAAGGCGATGATCAGTACAAACAGCACTAATCCCGGCAGGTAGATCAATTCGGGTTTAGCGAAAATATGCCCCCTGCCCGAATCAATCAACTGCCCCAGGGTGGGCAGGCGGGGATCGAGACCTATGCCCAGGAAATTCAGGCTGGATTCGGCCAGAATTACCCCGGCCATGCCCAGGGAAGCCTGGACCACGATCAGGGGAGCGGTCAGCGGCAGCAGGTGCTGCCAGATGATCCTTGGGAAAGAAGCATTATAACTACGGGCTGCAGTGATGAAATCGAGCTGCTTGAGCTTGAGAACTTCAGCCCGTACGATGCGGGCATACCCGACCCAACCCGAAAAGACCAGGGCAAAGACCAGGTTGGCCGCGTTCTGCCGGAAGAAGGAAACCAGGGCGATGGCCAGCAGGATGCCGGGGAAAGCCAGGATTACATCGACGATTCTCATGACAACTGTATCCAGCCAGCCGCCGGCCAATCCGGCCACCAACCCCAAACCGGTGCCGATTAACATGGACAGCAGAACCACAGTACAGCCGATCAGCAGTGAAATCCAGGTACCGTAGACTATGCAGGATACAAGATCGCGCCCGAGATCATCGGTGCCCAGTGGATGACCGGGACCTGCTGCCTGCAGGCGTTTTTCGATGTCTATATCAACGTTTAAGCCTCCCAGGGACACCAGGAGCATGAACGACAACAATAACCCGAGCAGGATCATGCCGCTGAGCAACTGGTAGTTCTTAGCTTGTTTTGATTTCATGACGAATCCGGGGTTGAACTATAAAATAAGTCAGGTCAACCAGGAAGTTTACCAGCAGGTAAACGAATGCCACGAAGATGATCACGCCCTGGACCATCGGGTAATCACGGCGGTGAATGGCCGTAATAAGAAGTATGCCGATGCCCTGCCAGGAAAAAATTGTTTCAGTGACAATGGCCCCGGTCAGCAGAGCCCCGAACTGCAGTCCGATGGTGGTGATGATGGGAATCATGGCATTACGCAGGATGTGACCGAAGAAAACCTGTTTTTCATTTAAACCCTTGGCCCGGGCCAGCATGACATAGGGACTGCGCAGTTCAGAAGCGACCGCGGTTTTGACGATTCTGGTCAAAAAGGCGCTCAGGGAAAGCCCCAGGGTCATGGCCGGCAAAACCAGGTGAGCCGCGGTTTCTGATCCGGAAACCGGAAGCAGTCCGAGTTTTATTGAAAATAAAATCACCAGCAAGGGACCGAGCAGGAAATTGGGAACAGCCAGTCCGCAGGAAGTCAGGAAAGTCACCAATGAATCCCAGGCGCTGTTTTCCCGGAAAGCGGCCCAGGCTCCGGCGGGAATGGATATCATGATCCCCAGCAGCATGGCCGCCAGGGCCAGGATCACAGTATTCGGCAGAACCAGGGCTATGTTGCGGCTGACTTCCTGTGAATTGAATATCGATCGGCCGAAATCCAGCCGCAGCAATCTGCTGTTGTAGTCCAGGTATTGCCGCCAGAGCGGCTGATCCAGGTTGAGTTCACTGCGGATCCTCTGGATATCGGCCTGGTTGGCGCCTTCACCCAATATAGACAATACCGGGTCGCCGGGCACCAGGTGAATCAGGAAAAATATCATGGAGGAAACGGCCCAGAGCAGGAACAGCAGGGTCAGAATCCTTTTGACCAGGTATCTGGACATGAATTACCGCTTTTGCATGGAAGCACTGCAGGTCCGGGAAAAATCACCAGTTTTCATGACCTGATTTTAGTTTATCTTCAGCCCGGGATCAACTGCCAGGTTCGGCACCCAACCGGCAACAAGCAGGCCGGAAAAAGATTCAAATGGTTTTGCCGGAAGCTGACAAAGATTTATAATGCTCCTGAAACTCTTTTAACGAAATTGCATGTAAAACAGGAAGGCGCAATGATTGCCAGCAACTTGATTTTGAAACTTAACGCTCTGGCCGGCTTTTTAATCCTGCTGATTTTCTTTTATGCGGCGATTGTCTGCCGGCGCGAAAAACAGCGGCGGGCATTTTTCTGGTCTGTGATTCTGGGTGTTTTCCTGGCCCTGCCTTTCCTGGTCGTGGCCGTGCTTAATGTGCCGGCACGCCCGCTGTTGGCGCTGATCCTGCTCATGCTGGCCCTGAGCTTGACGGTTATAACGATCCTGCCGCTCGGCGCCGGGAGAATCGAGCCCGGCCCCGGCCGGCCGGCCGCAGGATACGATGAACGAAGGATAATGTTTTCCCGGGCGGAGCTGAATCCAGGCACGGAGCGTTTTCACAGCTACTACCTTGAATTTCCCCAGGACAGGCAAAAAGACGATCTATTCCGACTTAAACCGGGATTGTTGAGCCCCCGGGCCGTTTATGCCGAACCTTTGGCTTTCGCTTCATCCCGGGCGGCTTTTACCGCGGTTAAGGCGTTTCACCACCTGCTGGATGACCAGCCGGAAGCAAAAACCGGCGCTGAAATCAGCCCGACCCGGGCAACCCGATTCATCAAAACCTGGCTAAAAAAAATGGGAGCCGCCTCGGCCGGCATAACTGAGTTGCAGGATTACCATCTCTACAGCGTCATCGGTCGCGGCGAATCCTACGGCCGCAGGGTCGAACTCGAACACCGCTTCGCCATCGCCCTGACCGTGGAAATGGACTTCGACAACGTTGCCAGCGCCCCATACGCGCCCATCATCATGGAATCCGCCCGCCAGTACCTGAACAGCGGTGCCCTGGCAGTGCAATTGGCTGGAATAATCCGGGAACTGGGCTATCCGGCCCGGGCCCATATAGACGGCAATTACCGGGTCATCTGTCCCCTGGTGGCGCGGGATGCCGGTCTGGGTGAGATAGGGCGCATGGGCTTGCTGATGACTCCGCAATTCGGCCCCAGGGTGCGCATCGCCGTGGTCAGCACCGATTTACCCCTGCTGACCGACCAGCTTACCCGCGATCCCTCGGTTATCGATTTCTGCCGCATTTGCCGTAAATGTGCCGAAACCTGTCCCGGGCAGGCCATTCCCCACGGCGACCGGGAATTGGAACAGGGAAGCCTGCGCTGGCGTATTGATTCCGAGGCCTGTTTCACCTACTGGTGCCAGGCCGGCACGGACTGCGGGCGCTGTATCAGCGTCTGTCCTTACTCGCATCCGGCCAACCTGATGCACGACGCCATCCGTTTCGGAGTGCGCAGATCTCCCCTTTTCCGCCGCCTGGCCCTGCACATGGATCATCTTTTCTACGGGCGTAAACCAGCCCCCCGACCAATGCCGGATTGGCTTAAGCTTTGATTGCAGGAAATGCTTTATCGTCCCGGGATCAAGGCAGGTGAAACCAGGCTCAGTGATTGCATCTCTTTAACGGGAAAATGAATTCCGGAACAGCGGCGCCTGCTGCCGGCCTCTAATCCAGAGGCCAGAAACTGTTATCGTACCAGATCTTTTCCCGCAAGGCGCTGTCCAGGCCGGCCAGCATGGAAAGGTGGCTGATCTCCCAGTCATGAAGCCACTGGAAAAGCTTGCCTGATTCCGTGCCTTGAGCCCGATCGGCTTGTTCTCCGTAATAAGTAACCGCTCTTTTTTCAAAATCCAGGGCCGCGGAAATCACCGCCGCCTCGTATCCCGCCGCTGATATCTCGCTTACCACCCGGTCGTTCAATACCCGGTCGACCAGGCCCGGTTCAACCGGTCCAAGCTCAACTGAACCCGGATCGGCTCCTTCAAACAGGCTTTTTAACCGCTGGGAAAGAATCTCGATGTGTTTTTCTTCCTCGGCCTGCAGGGTTCGGAAAAGTTCTTTCACCGCCTGCGAGGCAGTGCCTGCAGCCGCAGATTCGTAAAGGGCCCGGCCGCGGTGTTCAAGCAGTATCGCTTCCTTGAAAATTTCAATTCCGTCTTGCCTGGTCATCAGCCACCTCCTTGTCTTGGGTATTCTACCATATCGACATTGAGAATAACTTCATTCAAAGATTGTTCCTGAGCATCAGCTCCCGGGGATGGGGATTCAGGTAAAACTGCTGTTCGAGGTAAGGCGAACCGAATTTTCTGAGGTAATGGTTGAGCATGGTGATGGGCACGATCAGAGGCAACTGCCCCAATTGATATCTCCGGATCAACTCCAGCAGTTCGGCTTTTTCATCAGCTTCGAGCTTTTTTTTAAAATAACCCATTATGTGCTGCATGACATTGGCATTCTTTTTAACTGTTGCTGTTTTGCCCAGAGCTCTGATGAATTTTTCCCAATACCGCCCGTACAGTTCCTCCAGCGGGTTTTTTTTTGCTCCGGCCACCATGGCGCCCAGTTCCCGGAGCGTTTTCGGACAATGGGCCATCAACAGGTACTTGTGCCGGGCATGAAAATCCACCAGCCGGCCGGGCCGTTTCTCCATGCCCATCAACTCGAGCCAGCGCTGCTGGACAAAGACCCTGACGATGAAGTTTTCGCGCAGAACGGGATCGTTCAGCCGCCCCTCTTCCTCAACCGGCAACAAAGGGAACCGTCGCCGGAAAGCATCCGCGAATATGCCTCGGCCCGTTTTAGCCGACTGGCCGTTGCGGAATACCTTGACCCGGTAAAGCCCGGAACTGGGTGACTGCGACTTGAAGATAAAACCGCAAAGCGGCAGAGCGGCCAGCTCATCCAGCTTGGGTTGAAGCCAATCAAGCATCCGGCCGGTACAATCGATCCCGGTCCGACTGGTCAGCAGGCGGATTTCCCCGCCAACTTCCACCAGGCGCATGGCTTCACGGGGAATGCCCAGACCGCATTCACTTTCCGGGCAAACCGGGAAATAGGCAAAATACCTTCCCAGGGTATCGGTCAGAAAACGATCCAGCTTGTGACCACCGTCATAGCGCACTTTTTCTCCAAGCAGGCAGGAACTTATCCCGACCAGGGGGTTGTTTTCGTTCATGATCTCTCCAGTTTGTGTTTTTTCAGCAGTTTGTAAAGCGCCGGCCGGCTGATGTTCAGCCTGCGGGCGCTCATAGCCCGGTTCCCACCGGTTTCGCGCAATGTTTTCTGCAGCATTCTCCTTTCAAAAGTTTCTCGGGCATTGTGCAGTGAAAATGAGCAAGGGCTGACGTCATTATCCGGTTTATCCGGGAAAAAAGTTATGATGCGCTTGACCCTGGCTTCCAGTTCGCGCACATTGCCCGGCCAGCAGGAAGTTTGCAGTTCATGCAGAACAATTTCCTCGGAAAGCTGGTCTGGAAATGAAAACCCGTACTTGCGGAAAAAATGCCCGGCCAGCAGGGGAATATCATCCATCCTTTCGCGCAGGGGCGGCACCTTGACAGCGATATCGCACAAACGGTAATAGAGGTCCTCCCGAAAAGTTCCTTGTTTCATGGCTGTTTCCAGATCCCGGTTGCTGGCCGCCAGGAAACGAAGGTCAACGCTGTAACTCCGGTTTTCCCCCAGCGGACGGAATTCCCTTTCCTGGATCACCCTCAGCAGTTTGGCCTGGAGGGGCAGGGGCAGGTCTGCGATTTCATCGAGAAACAAGGTACCCTTGTCGGCCGCGGCCAGCAGGCCGTGACGGTTTTCGCTGGCTCCGCTGAAGGCGCCCCGGCGGAAACCGAAAAGTTCCGATTCAAGGAGGTTTTCCGGTATAGCGGCGCAATTGACGGTGATAAAAGGCCCCTTTTCCCGGCTGCTGAGAAGATGAATGGCCCGGGCCACGAGTTCTTTGCCGCTGCCGCTTTCTCCGCAGATAAGGACGTTGAAATCCACCCTGGCGATCCTGGCGATGTCCCGCTTCAACTGCACCAGTGCCTCTGACTCCCCCACCAGGAAAGCCATTTTTTCATTGATTCTGTACCTGGTTTCGTAATAATTGGCGAAAAGACGGCCGTAACGGCGCAACAGGCTTTTCATCCTTTCCAGGAAAAATGACTGGCGCTGTATCTCCCTTTCACTGGCCACCAACAACCGGCCTTCAAGACCCTTGGCAAAGGACTCCCGCAATACCACGGTAACCGGGAAAAGATAAAGGTTTTTTCCCCGCAGGCGCAGTTTTTTTTTCAGATGTTCCAGTTTCCAGAGCACCGCGCCTGATTCGGCATTTCCGCACTGTTCCATGATTTCAGCACTGATTCCCTCGTAGGACTTATCACTGTAAAAATCGAACAGCATTTCCCGCTCATGGTAAATCCGCAGGCGGAAAAAGCCCGCCTGATCTTCACGACTCAATTCGGCCTTGAAAGAACGGAAGAAATCGTCAGGAAGAGACCAGTCCCGACTTGCTTCGGCCAGTCTGGCCGTTCCAAAGACATCGTTTGAATAATCACTTTCAATACGGTTCTTGAGCCGGCTGAATTCAGCCGGCAGGCGCCGCCGGTTGAGCAGGAAAAAATCGCACATTTCCAGGAAATCCTTTTTTTCACGCTCGGTCAACTCGTTGATTTCTTTTCCTTGCACCAGGA
This sequence comes from uncultured Clostridia bacterium, assembly GCA_964457225.1. GTDB lineage: Bacteria > Acidobacteriota > Aminicenantia > UBA2199 > UBA2199 > CAYWEM01. The sequence continues at coordinate 53,298 of CAYWEM010000015.1, read as the reverse complement.
AATACAGGAAAAGGTATTCGAAATGAAAATAGTTCTTGCTGCCCTGGGAAAGCTCCCGTGCTTTTTCCGCCAATCCGGGCAGTAATTCCCGGTCTCCCGAACGCAAGATGCGATATGCCAGGGCGGAGAAGGAATCTGAAACCGGGGCATAAACGGAAGCATCCTGCTTAACCCCAGATCCTGATCCCAGACAGAAATACTTCCTGCTCCTGGTTCTTTCCCTGCCGTTAAAACTACCGAACTCTCTTTCAATTTCATTCAAGCCAGCCTGGCGGTTCCGCATTCCGAAAATCATGGCCCTCAGAAAGTTGGCGGTATTGAAGGCGGCCTGGTTTTGCTGAGCCTTGAATAGAGCCAGGGCTTCATCCAGGACGACTGCCGCTCCCTCAAAATCAAGGCGCAAAAACTTCAGGTAGGCGCTGTTATAAAGATCCACGGCCAGCGAAGCCTTCAGGTTCAGCCTTCGGTCATAGGCGGTAACCTCATGCAATGCTTCTTCGGCTTTTTTCCATTCCCCCTTGATAAGTCTCACGTCGAATAGATTTGAAAGAACCAGATGCAAGCCGTTTTCATCACCCTCGTGTAAAAAAACCGCTTCTGCTTTCAGGTACCAGGCTTCAGCCTGCAGGTGCAATCCGGACTGCAGCAGTAAGTTTCCCAGGTCAACACAGACATAGGCGGAAAAAATCGAGAAATTTTTTACTTCCGCCTGCAGGAAGATCCTTTTGTATTCACTTTCGGCGAAAGCCAGCTGACCTTCTTCCCTGGCCAGTTTGGCTGCCTGGGATTCAGCTTCAAGAAATTCAAGTTCACAGCGGTTTTTTTTAAAGTACGTTCTGATATCGGTCAGCAGTTTTCGAGCGGCATCGAATTGCCCGCCGTATATCAGCCTGTCGCTGTACTGCAGCATAGAGGCTCTTTGATAGTATTCCCCCCTGATCATTTGCAGATAGCGGTCTGCCTGCAAGTGCTCGGAACGTTTTTCATGCCTGATGAAACATAGAAAAAAGTATTCATCTTCAAGTTCAACCGGCAGCTTGCCCTGCAGCTGATCCAGTATCCGGTCCAGGTCAAGGTACTTACGTTTCTTTTTCAACAGCAGGGCGTATTTAAGCAAGCGGAAGCTTTCAGGCAGGCGCCCGGCTTTTTCCAGCAATCCGTTCAGCAGTTCGAGATCGGAACAACGTCCGGCATAATCGATCAGTATTTTCAAAAGTTCCGTTTCCCCGGGATTTTCAAGCTGTCTTTCCAGAAGCCAGGCTCTCGTCTGCCGGTCTAAAAACGGGTATTCGACAAGAACTTCGCTGAGCAGTTCAGGATCGGATTCCAGCAAAGCCTTTTTCAGTTTTAAAACAGAAGAGTCAAGATCTTCGGCCGCGGTCAGGGCTATTTCACGTTCTTCTTCAACTGAAAGGCGGATGCTGTCCAGCCAGGATTTGTCAACAAATACATCCTGATTCCCGGCCCGATGCAGGCAGCCCCGCTTCAGCAGCCCGGCCAGGGCTTTTTTATGCCGGGCGGCAGCCGGCTTTTCCAGTTGCCTCGAATTGAGTCTGCCTCCGGCCGTTTTGAACAACCTGAGTAAACGCCGTTCATCCGTGTTCAAATCTGTTTCATTCCTGCTCGAGTTTTTACAGCAAGGCAAAAGCAGGTTAACCGGTTTTTCAACCAGTTCCATGTCGTATTCAAGCAGGTCCGGCCGATTGAACACGATGGCCACCAGCGGCCTGATTCCGGAAAAATCCAGCAGGCAGCGGACTGTTTCTTCATCCTCCCGGGAATCAAGGTGGTCCACCAGGATATAAACAGCACTGAAATGAGACAGTTTTACTGCCCGGGTCAGTTTTTCCAGTATTTCCCAGGGAGTGTCATGATCAAAGTTTTTTAATCCCAGCAAGGCCGCCATCGAAGCAGCAGCATTTCCCTTCAGGAACAGCAAAAGGTTTTCCCGGCCCTGGAGTTTTCTATAAAACACATTGCTCAGTATCCGCGTCTGGATTTCATCCGCCGCCTGCACGTGAATTTTCAACAAAGCCCCGGCCGGTAAGTTTTTTCCACCCGGCAAAGAAAGCGCATAAGAAGCAAATTCCCGCAAATCGTAACAGTATTTTTCAAGCTCATGATGTTTACTGCCGGCTGATTGCGCTCCGTTTTCCGGGTTGAAAAGCGAGGCGAAACGGGGCTGCTCTCCTCCCAGAACAGAGTATTTGCTTAAATCAAAGGCAGATAAATCCAGTGAATTCCTCAATTGTTCAACACATTTCAGCCAGGCTGAAGCAGGCCCCGCCGACTTGCTTCCATTAAACAAGGGTTCCAGAAAAAGCTTGATTTCAAAATCATCAGCAAATCCGGCCACCAGGTTCTGCAGGAAACTCGCCTGGACCATGAATGCTTTTTCAACCAGCCGCCTGTTTTTCGCATCGGCCGGAATAACGGCCTGGATTACTTCCCGGCCGGTCCAGGTGTCGAGAATTGTTTTACCTATAGACTTGAATCTTTGTCCGGATTTAATCAACGGCACTGATCACTTGGAATTGATTTCCTCGTTTAACGTACTGATGTCCCGGTAATTGGGATTGATTTCCATGATTTCCCCGGCCATGGTCATGGCCAGTTCCAATTCTTCCTTCATCATGGCACTCAGTACGATTTCATACTTGACCGCCAGCCTTTCCTCCGGTTTGCGGTCGGGCACCTCGAGAGCTCTTTCCAGCCAGTTCAATGATTCTTCGAGCATGCCCTTTTCCCTGAAGCAAATCCCGAGAAGTCCCGCCGAATCAAACAACTTTAAAGGATGCTTGGCCGATATGAGAAACTCGTGAATCGCTTCTTCTATCAATCCCATTTCCTTGTAGGCGATACCCAGGTTATAACGGGTGTCAAAATCTTCGTGGCCGATCTTCTCATCGACGCCGCGTTTGAATTCGCGGAATATTTCCATCATGTTCTTTTCTATGGTTGAGGTGCGTTGCAGTTCAAGCTCGTCCATACTCTGGGCTATGGCCGCCAGTTCACCGGGAACGTTCTTCTCGGTTTCCAGGAAGGCATTCTCGGCCTGGAAGATTTCCTGGCCGTTGTCGAGCAGTTCGTTTTCCTCGAAAAACAGCCCCTGCTCGTCCATGTCGCTGAAGGGTGAATCCATTGACTGAGATGATTCACGGCTTTCCAGGATATCGTCTATATTGAAATAATCTGAAGCCCCGCTTTGCTCCGGTTTCCATTCGGTGACCGGTTCCCGGGCTTTCTCCGGAGGGGCGATCGGCATTTCCGGAACCAGCGGTTCCAGGTCCCTTTCCATTTCGATTTCAAGAGGTTTCAATTCTATTTCAAAACCGGATTCAGCCGAACTGAAATCAGGCATTTCAATACTGCGCGGATCAAAGGTCAGGTTGACCTTTGAGTCTTCCGCTTCCTGGACATTACTGCTCTCATCGGAGATGGAAAAATTGATTTCCATTTCCGGCTCAACCTGGGATTGAACTTTCTCCGCCTGCTTTTGCTCAACCTGGGAGGCGCGCAATTCCTGGAGACGGGCTATCCGGGAGGCCACTTCCCTGCTTTCGGGATAGCTTTGCCGCAGTTTTTCCAGCAAATGACCGGCATCGTCGAAATATCCGTCACTTATGTAGAAATCGAGTTCAACCAGTTGCGAGGAAAGCCCGCGTCTTGACTCATCTGGTTTGCCCGACTGCCGGTCTGCAAGGTTCTCTTCGCCGGTTAAAACCAATAATTCCTGGTTTTCCTGTATTTCGGAATCAAGCTGAAGCTCCTTGATCTCAGCACCGGGATCGATTTCCTCCATCTGTTCCTTGATCATGTCCTGGTCAAATTCGATGTCGATCATGGTTCCGGAATGTCCGGACAATTCAAGCAGGCGATTGTCATTGGGATCAAGTTTGTTCAGGTTGGACAGAAGTTCATTGAACTTGTTTTCCTGGCCGTTGTCCCGCAGTATCTGCAAAAGCTCAATTCCTTCATCCATAAGAGCCGGCAAATCGTTTTTCAACTGGTAGACGTCAAAGAGTTTTTCCCTTATCTCCAGGTTATCCGGAAAAGCACCTTTTGCGGTTTTCAACAATTCAACGGCCTTTTCAAAATCATTTACCTGTAAGGCTTCATCGATATTGCGCAGATGAAAATCGATGAACTCGCGTTCCTTGCCCTTTTCATCCTGGCCTTCATTAAGAATTTTCTCCAGCTGGTACTGGTAAGTAAAGGGCGAATCACTCAGGCTGATCAGCTCTTTCAGAAGATCGATCAGTTCATCACGCATTTCCCGCTGCTCGTATACTGGTATCAGCGATTCGTACAGGGCTATCAAACTGCTGGTCTTGCCGGTGATTCGAAAGATTTCTCCGAGTTTGTGCAGGGCCGGCAGGTAATTGTGGTTGGAAGCTATGATGAAACGCAGCAATGATGCCGCATCGTCGTATTTCTCCTGGTTCATGAGATTATCCACTGCCGGAGCGAAGAGCTGGTAAGCACGTTCAAATTCTTCGCGCTGCAGGTAGATGCGGCCGATTTTCATCAGTATTTCAATTTCCGAGGCATCACTGCGGGTTATCCTCAGGAAAATTCTCTCTGCTTCTTCAACCATTTCTTTTTTCAGGTAAAGTTCGCCCAGCAGTTTCATCAGGCCGCGGTTGGCGAATATCTTTTCTCCCATGCTGCGCAGGGTTTCAATGGCCTGATCGTCATCACCCCGGGCCACGAAACAGGAGACCATTTTTTCTGCTATTCTTTCATGATTGATCTTTTTCTGAACTTCGGACAGCAATTCTTCGGCCTGGGGAAATTCTTTTTTCCTCATCAGCACGTCGGCGGCGGTCAGGTATCCATTGACCGCATCTTCGATCATGCCTTCCTTGAAATAATTCTCTGCCAGCAGCAGATGCATTTTGACGTTGTTCTTGTCAAACTCGAGGATCTTTTTGTATATGGCCAGCGCTTTTTTATTGTCGTTGTTTTTCTTGTAAACCTCGATCATTTCGAGAAAAATCTGCTTGGCTTCCAGGATAAGACCCTGCTTGGAGTACAAATCCGCCAACTTGTAAGATATTCTCTCGTTTTCGGGATCTATCCGGTTGACCCGCCGCAACATGGCTATGGCCTTGGTCAGGAAACCTTCCCTGGTATAAAAATCGGCAATCCATTCGAACTGTTTAATCGCTTCGTTGTTCTTGTTCAGGCTGAGCTGCAAATCTCCGATGATTCTCCTGGCTTCCAGGTCATCCGGTTTTATTTCCAGCGCCTTGCTGTATTCAAGTATGGCGTAATCCTTTTTTCCCTGTTTGAGATACTTGTCAGCCAGCTTAAAATACTTCAGCCTGTTTTCAACGCTCATGACGGCAGTAAAATGATCTCCTGTGAAAAACTGTCATCCCGCGGGATAATATCACATTTTTATGTTTTTTTGTAGGATACCCGGCATTGCTCTGCAGATCGTAATCCGGGAAAAATCGGGCGAATGACGTTAGAAGCTGATCACGAAAAACCTTGGCTATAATGGACGCAGCCGCGATCGAATAACTCTGCTGATCACCCTGAATCACGGTTCTTCCGGGCAAAGGCAGAAAATTCGGAATCAGGCCGTCAACCAGTAAAAAATCCGGAGCCAGGGGCAGAGCACTGACCGCCCGGCGCATGGCCAGCCGGGTGGCCTGCAGGATGTTGAGCCGGTCTATTTCATCAGGCCAGCTCCAACCGATGGCGCAGGACCATGCTTTTTCGTAAATGAAACAGGCCAAATCACGCCGTTTATTTTTGCTCAATTTTTTGGAATCATTTATTTCGCGGTTAAGACAATCGGGATTCATAATAACCGCGCCGGCCACGACCGGCCCAAACAAAGCACCTCTGCCCACCTCGTCAACCCCGCAAATGTATTTAAACCCGCTCGCCAGCAAATCGCTTTCGAGCGAAAAATCAGCCATTACCTGAGTTCTTTAAGCCGGGCCGCCTTCCCTTTGAGTTTCCGCAAGTAGTACAACTTGGCCCGCCGCACCTTGGTATGCCTTTTGATTTCAATCTTCTGCACCAGGGGCGAATTCAGGGGGAATATCCGCTCCACGGCAATACCGAAAGATGTTTTTCTTACAGTAATGTTTTTGGTTATTCCCGACCCGCTGAAAGCGATGATAGTGCCCTCGTAAACCTGTATCCTTTCCTTGCCGCCTTCTATAACCCGGTAAAAGACCTTGATTTCATCGCCGGTTCTGAGTTCCGGCAAATCGGTCCTGGTCTCAATCAAACCGGGAACACTCACCCGGCGCGGGCTGACTTTGTCTTCGGAAACAGCGGCAGGATTACTCTGCGGCTGTCCGGGATCTTGATTCTCTAATCCATCTAAAGTGGAAGCATCTTGTTTCGTTTCCATTGTATTGCTCCTAGAACTGCAAATTCCAGCCGAATTGGATTACATTTTACAACAGAAAGCCGCGAATTGCAATAGGATGCAGCGATTTGCGGCCCGGCCCCGAAAAAAAAAGGCCCTGCCGAAGCAGGGCCTCTTTATTACTCTATTCAGGCTTTAGTACATGCCGCCGCCGCCGTGGGGCATGGGCGGGGTTTCCGGCTTCTCTTCGGGAATATCCGAAACCAGGCCTTCGGTGGTCAACAGCAGGGAAGCCACTGAAGCGGCGTTCTGCAGGGCGATACGCACCACCTTGGTCGGATCGATGATTCCGGCGGCGATCATGTCGGTGTACTTTTCATTGAGCGCGTCAAAACCAAAATTCTTGTTTTTCAGCGATCTCTTGACTTTCTCCATGATGATCGCCCCTTCGAGTCCGGCATTGACCGCAATCTGTTTCAATGGGGTTTCCATGGCCTTCATGAGAATATCCAGGCCGATGGCCATGTCACCCTGAAGTTTGAGCTTGCGCAGGACCGGGATACACTTGAGCAGGGCCACACCGCCGCCGGGCACGATGCCTTCCTCGACCGCGGCCTTGGTGGCGTTCATGGCGTCTTCAACCCTGGCCTTCTTTTCCTTCAGTTCTGTCTCGGTGGCAGCACCGACCTTGATGACCGCAACTCCTCCGGCCAGCTTGGCCAGCCTTTCCTGCAGTTTTTCCTTGTCATAACTCGAGGTGGTTTCCTCAATCTGGCGCTTGATCTGCTGTATCCTGGCCTTGACGTCGTCCTCGGTACCCACGCCTTCGATTATGGTGGTGTTGTCCTTGTCAATGACGATCTTCTTGGCCGATCCGAGCCAGTCCATGGTCACGGTTTCCAGCTTGACCCCGAGTTCCTCGGAAATAACCTTGCCGCCGGTCAGAATGGCAATGTCTTCGAGCATGGCCTTGCGCCGGTCACCGAAACCGGGCGCCTTGACGGCCACGGTGTTGAGCATGCCGCGGATTTTGTTGAAGACCAACGTAGCCAGGGCTTCGCCCTCGACGTCCTCGGCGATGATCAGCAGGGGACGACCCGACTTGGCGATCTGTTCAAGCAGGGGCAGCATTTCCCGCAGGTTGCTGATCTTTTTTTCATGGATCAAAACCAGCGGGCTTTCCAGCACGGCTTCCATCCTTTCCGTATCGGTGACGAAATAGGAAGAAAGATAACCGCGGTCAAACTGCATGCCTTCAACCAGGTCGAGCACGGTCTCCATCGACTTGGCTTCTTCCACGGTGATAACACCGTCTTTGCCCACCTTGTCCATGGCTTCGGCGATGATCTGCCCGATCGACGGATCGTTGTTGGCTGAAATGGCTCCGACCTGGGCGATCATTTTACCGGAAACGTTCCGGCTGATCTTCTTCAACTCCTTGGTCACGTTTTCAACGCCGATTTCAATCCCTTTCTTGATCAGCATCGGGTTGGCACCGGCGGCGACCATTTTCAGCCCCTCGGTGTAAATGCTCTGAGCCAGAACAGTGGCGGTGGTGGTGCCGTCGCCGGCCACATCAGAGGTCTTGGAAGCAACTTCCTTGACCATCTGGGCACCCATGTTTTCCAGCGGATCCTTGAGATCGATTTCCTTGGCAACGGTGACGCCGTCCTTGGTTATAGTCGGGGAACCGAATTTCTTTTCCAGCACGATATTGCGTCCCCTGGGTCCCAGGGTGGCCTTCACCGTGTTGGAAAGCTGGTTGACTCCCCTGAGAACAGCCTGTCTTGCCTCTTCTCCCAAAGTAATTCTTTTTGCCATTATTGATTATCCTCCTTTTCCCTCAAATCGCTTGTCCGACGGTCTTCTTCAAACAGACTTGGCAAGCAGGTCGGCGCGGGCGATGATGAGGTATTTGCGATCCTGAATGCGAATCTCGGTACCGGAATACTTGCCGAAAACAACCTTGTCTCCGACTTTAACCAGTTTCTGCAATTCTTCATCGGTTCCCACGGCCTTGATTTCACCGATCATCGGCTTTTCTTTCGCCGTATCGGGAATAATGATTGAACCGACTTTTTCTTCCTGTTCGATGGGTTCGACCACTACCCTGTCATCCAATGGCTGTAAATTCATATTTGCCTCCTTTGAGCATTTAGCTTTTTTTGCAAGTTATTTATACAACAAAAGCAGTCGGATGTCAACCCTATGACAACAACTCAGTTAAAAATATATGAGCCCCCTCTTGTCACATAATGGCTGTTTTTCACTTGCGCTTTATATATAATAAAATATAAAATAATAAAATATGAAAAAAATATTCCTGCGCATAATACTGCCCCTGGGCCTTACCGCGGCAATCCTCTTCTTTTTTTTAAGAAAAACCCCGCCGGCTGAAATCATCACTGCCTTCAAATCTCTTGGTTTCAAAGCCCTGGCGGTTTTCATCTGCCTGGCTATGCTGGCCACTCTGCTGCGCACCTGGCGATACAGCATCCTGCTCGACGGCAGGATCACTTTCGGCACGCTGTTTCTCATCACCCTGGTCAGAAACTTCAGCGTCGACCTGCTGCCGGCCCGCAGCGCAGCATTGATCTTCTATTCTTATTTCACCAAAAAACACGGCATCCGCCTTGAGGAAGGGGCTTCCAGCTTCGTAATTTCCCTTTTTTACGACACCCTGGCCCTGGGCTGTTTACTCGGCGGGCTGCTTTTTTACGTTTCAGGCAACCTGAATTCAAAGCTTCTGCTGACGGCCACCCTTTTGATATTTCTTGTTTCAGCAGCGGTTATTTTTTTATCTCAGCCCATCCTGAAACTGGCTGCTTCCTGGCGCCTGGCCAGGAAATCGGCAAAATTGCATTCCCTGCTGCTGGCCGTATCGGCATACCTGCAAAAAAGAAATAAAAGCGGTGAAAGATGGCTGGTTTTCACTCTCAGCCTGATCATTCGAAGCATCAAGTACCTTTCGCTTTTCCTGCTGTTTCAAAGGCTGGTCCCGGTTGAATTCAGCCTGAAGGCCTTTGCCGACTTCACCTTCGGCCTCGCGGCCACCGAGCTTTCAACACTCATCCCGGTCCAGGGACTGGCCGGCATAGGCACCTGGGAAGCAGTCTTCAGCCTGGTGTTCACCCATATTGCCGCGCCTATGGATAACCCGTTCCTGGTCGGCCTGGTAATACACCTGACCACCCAGGCCTGGGAATACTTGATCGGACTGGCGGCTTTTCTCTACCTGGCCATCGACAGGCGCAGCAAAACCACAGAATAAGCGGCCGTGAACCGAGGCGAACCTTATTTACCCGACCTGGGATGATAGAGGTCGTAAATTTCCCTCATTTTCTCCCTGGCCACGTGGGTGTATATTTCGGTGGTGGAAATGCTGGCATGCCCCAGCATCAATTGAACCGATCTGAGGTCGGCTCCCTTCTCCACCAGGTGAGTGGCGAACGAATGACGCAGAACATGCGGAGTCAACTTGTGAGCCAACCCGCTTTTCAACCCGTAGAATTTCACTATTTTCCAGGCTCCCTGGCGGGTCAGGGTTTTTCCGGACCTGTTCAGAAACAACCGCCCCTGGTCCGCCCCGGCACCGAGCAGCCTGGGTCTGCTTTCGCGAAGGTAACTTTCGAGGCTTTCAGCGGCACTCCGCCCCAGGGGAACCAGCCTTTCCTTGTTCCCCTTGCCAAGCACCTTGACAAAACGATCATCAAGATAGAGTCGCTCCAAAGTCAGATTGACCGCCTCACTGATCCGCATGCCGGTGGCGTAGAGCAATTCCAGCAATGCCTTGTCCCGGCCGCCCTTGATGGTTGAAACCGGGGGCGCACTCAATATGAGTTCAACTTCGGCCAGGGTCAAATAGCGGGGCAGTTTTTTCCAGGTTTTAGGAAAGGTTGCCGTTGACAATGGGTCGTTGTCTATGAGTTCCTCGGCGGCCAGGAAAGCAAAAAAACCTCTCAGCACGGAAAGGGCGTGAGCCTGGGAGTTGACCGCCAGCCCGGCCCTGGCTTGCAGGCTCAGGTATCGGTAAACCTCATTTTCAGCAGCATCAGGCAGGCTTTTTTTTTCTGCCTGCAGGTAATTCAGGAATTTCTCAAGTTCCCGGCGGTATGATTCAATGGTCAGGACGGCCAAACCCTTTTCCAGGCGCAGGAAAGCAAGATAGTTTTCCAGCAGGACCGGGGGGTCGGCAATTTCCATCAATCGAGGTAGGGGTTTTCAGCTCTTTCCCTTGAAATAGTGCTGAAATCTCCATGTCCGGGCAGTACCAGGGTTTCGCCGGGCAGCCGCCCCAGCAGTTCGAGCGACCGGTATAGCTCTTCCTCGTCACCTCCCGGCAGGTCGACCCGCCCCACATTTCCCTGAAAAAGGGTGTCACCGGTGAAAGCCAGTCCCGGCGCCAGGAAAACCACTGATCCAGGCGAGTGCCCGGGTGTGGCCATTACTTTCAGCGGCACACCCAGCTCGGCCAGGTCTTCACCGTTCTGCAGGAAGCGATCCGGAGGCGGAGGTGCCGCAACGGCAAACATGGCGGCCAGATCGCGACAATTTGCGGGTTGCATCAGTTGAACATCGGCGGCGGCGACCATGAGCGGCAGTTGGTAATACTCCCGCAACCACTGCACTCCGCCGCAGTGATCAAGGTGTCCATGGGTCAGCAGAATGGCTCCGGGTTCAATGCCGCTTGATTTTATAAAATCGATCAAATCAGAACAACGATCCCCGGGATCGATGATTACTCCCCGGCCACTCTCAACTGAGTAACAAAAGTAAACGTTGGTTTCAAGTACACCGGCGATGAATCTTTTCCAGGACTGCGCCATCTCAGGCTCCGTATTTTCTCAGTTTCATGGCGTTGGCCAGCATCAGCGGCATCAGATCCATGGCCGGAAAACTTCCCAGAATTCCTTCAGCGCAAGAGTATTCGTTGAAGGGCCGGCTATCCCCGGCCTGGCTTCTGACAAAGCGACTGAAAAGCAATAGCGGATTCGGATGCCAGGAATGGCCGGACAAAAGCGCCGGCGTGGAATGATCTCCGGTGATCGCCAGCACATCAGGCTGCAGGGCGAGAATGTCCGGCAATACCGAGTCAAATTCTTCTATGACTTTAACCTTGGCGGCAAAATTCCCGTCTTCTCCGTATGAATCTGTTTTTTTCACGTGCAAAAAGAAATAATCGAATTCCCGGTAATGCTTTTTCAGGGTCGCGACTTCATCTGAGACGGTATGACCTGTCTCAAGAACGGTCATTCCGACCAACCTGGCCAGGCCGCGATACATCGGATAAGTGGCGATGGCGGCAGGCCGTAATCGAAACAGGTCGGGAATCGATGGAATATCCGGTGGCTTGGCAAAACCGCGCAGTAAAACGGCATTGGCCGGATGGCAATCTTCCAGGACGGCTCCCGCTTTCATCAAGAACTCGTTCACTACCCCGGCCGTTTTACGGGCCGATTCCGTCAGGGCTTCGGCGGCCGGCACAGGCAATCCGACTGCGCCCGGATCAGCGTCACTGAGGCGATCATCGATATCTTCTCCCTGCAGGACCAGTACGAAACGATGTTCTTCCCCGGGATAAAGCTTGATTCTTACTCCCTGGATTTCCTTGATTTCAGCGGCCAGTTTGTCGATAAGCAAGCGGTTGCGCTCGCTTGAAATGCGGCCGGCTCGCCGATCGGTCACCTGGCCCCCGCTCAGGGTGGCGAAATTACCCCTGCTGGTGACCTCGCCGACTCCGACCTGGACTCCAACCCCCAGGGCTTCCAGTATCCCCCGGCCGATATCGTACTTGAAGGGGTCGTAACCGAAAAGAGAAAGGTGGGCCGGCCCTGATCCCGGAGTTATGCCGATGCCTACCGGGTGAGTCAGGCCCAGTTCCGAACGGGCCGCCAGTTCGTCCAGGTTCGGGGTGGCGGCGGTCTCCAGCTCGGTCCTCCCTTCCATGGGCAGTCCACCCAATCCGTCAAGCACTACCAGGACTATTTTTGTGTCTGTCTGCAGGGAAATCTTCCTGAAAAAATCTTCTCTGGACATGATCGCCTCCATTCAGTATCGCGGCTGATGCCGGTGATTGAGAACGGCTATCCCGGGAGCCAGGACCAGTGGGTCTTTTAAAGACCTGAAAACAAAATTCTTGGCCCTTTCAACTGCAACTTCGAGGTCTAGGCCGAGGGCCAGGCCGGCGGTGATCGCCGCGGCCAGGGTACAGCCTGAACCATGAGTATTGACTCCGGCCAGCAGTTCAGATTCTAGAATCCGGGTTTTTCCGGGCATGGCCAGCACGTCAAAGGCTGATCCGGCGCCCAGATCTCCGCCCTTGACCAGCACCGCGATGCCATGTCTTTCCAGTAATTTTTCCGCGGCCAGGACCTGGTCAGCCTGCTCCCTGATCTGCAGGCCGGATAGCCAGGCAGCTTCCTGAACATTCGGGGTGATCAGGGCGGCCAGGGGAAACAACTCATCCATCATTGCTTTAACAGCGTCTTCTTCAATCAGCAGCGCCCCGCTGGTGGCGGCGAAAACCGGATCCACCACCAGGGGGATTGAGGCCGGCATTGCTGCAGCCACCGTCTGAACTATGTCCCGGGAAAAAAGCATACCGGTTTTAACCGCAGCAACCTGGTAACCCTCAAAGACTGTCTCCATCTGGGTTTTTACCATATTCACACTACCGGCCTCAACCAAGGCGACCCGGCTGAGGTTCTGGGCCGTCAGGGCTGTTATCACGCTGGCCCCGTAAACTCCGTAAGCAAAAAAAGTTTTAAGATCCGCCTGGATACCGGCTCCGCCGCCGGAATCAGAACCGGCGACGGTCAAGGCCACCGGGCTGAAACTGATACGCTCCGCTTCGCCTTTCATTGCTCTTCCCCGCAATAAGGGCAAAGACTGACCCGGCCGGGAATTTCCTTGCGGCATTTCCAGCAACAGGTTTCCAGGCGTGATTCGCGGGCCTGGATGCGGTTTTTTATGTCGGCCATTTCGATCTGATCTTCGCGGCAGCCTTGTTGCCTGGCCTGTAAATCCTGCAATACCTCTCCGGCGAAAGTATAACGATCGCTGACCGCCGGTGCCAGCATCTTCATCACCAATGCATTCAGATAAGCCGGTAAAACAGGATTTTTCCTGTTGAGAGGGACTATATCACCAGCCTTGGCCTTGCGATATATTTCCATGGGATTGGCCATTACCACCGGGGGAAAACCGGTCAGCATCTCATAAAAAAGGCAACCGGTTGAATAGATATCAGAAGCGAACACCGCCTTGCCCTCGAACTGTTCCGGAGCCATGTAAGGTGGAGAACCGATTCGGGTGGTGGCGAACTGCCGATCCTTGAGCAAAGTGGAAGTGCCGAAATCGGCAATCTTCACATCATCATTGAGGTTGATCAGGATATTTGAGGGCCTGATGTCGCGATGAATAACGTGGTGATTGTGAGCGAATTCCAATGCCGAAAGTATCTGAGTCAGGTAACGCAAAGCAACCGGGATCGACAGTTTTTCCTGCTTGTCAATCAGTTTCTCCAGATCAGTTCCATCGACGTATTCCATGACCATCAAAATCATGTTGTCGATGATATCAACGGTCAGCAGCTTGACTATGTGGGGATGATCCAGCAGGCGGGTCTGCAGGCTGGACTCCTGGTGCAATTTCTGATTGCCGGGAGAAACTCGATGAGGAATTTTCAAGGCTCGCAGGGATTGCAGTAAAGTATCTTCAGCCAGGTAAACTGATCCGAAGCCGCCGCTGCCCAGCTTCTTAATTATCTTGTATTTGCCGATCTGGCCGCTGATGTCAACCATTTTTCAGTATGGCCGTTGCAGCCAGGGCGGCTGTTTCTGACTTCAGCACGGCATCGTTGATTCGGCGGGGCAGGAATTCCGCCTGTAAAAGCCTGCTTCTTTCTTCCTGAGTAAAATCACCGGGAGGGCCGATCAACACCAGTACAGGACCGGGAAAAGGCGGTCGCAGCGGCTCGCTGCCGGCCAGATCCAGGAAATACCCGGCTGAATGCCCGGGGCAGGATTCCAGAAAAGAAACGAGGCCCTGCGGAGGAAAGACTTCTGTCGCCCAGTGCCGGTGATTGACTTTCAGCGTCTGTCTGGCAATGCGCTGCCAGCGCTGAAGCATTGACTCCCCGGCTTTTATTTCGGTTCGGGTGTAGACAATCGGCCTTATTTCATCCACGCCCATTTCACAGAGTTTTTCAACCAGCCAGTCCATGAGCGCACTCTTCAGCAGAGCCGCGGCGACAATCACTCCGGGCTCCGGCCGGGGAAATGAAGACAAATCCTCAAGTTCAATCACAGCCCGCCCGGGTTCAAAGGCCGTCACCCGGCCCCGGCCGACACCTCCGGCGGCATCGTACAATTCGACTTCTTCGCCGGTTTTGACCCGCATGACCTTGAACATGTGGTGAAACTCGTCACCATCCAGAAAGACCCTGCTGTTGAGCCGGGAACAGAAAAACCTGCGATGTGCCATCAGTTAAACAGTGTCTGGTTTTCAATGACAGCAGCCGGGCTCTTTTTTTTTTCCAGCTCGCGTAATTCCCGCAGCAGTTCCATTTCGCGCTTGGAAAGGTTAACCGGGGTCATGACCCTGACTTCAAGCAACAAGTCTCCCCGGCCCCATTGGCCGAGATTCTTGAACCCTTTCCCCTTGATCCGCAGTACCTGGCCGTTCTGAACACCGGCAGGCACCCGAACCTTCTCAGTACCTTCAAATGTCTGAACCCTGGTTTCATCACCCAGTGAAGCCTGGGCGAAAGTCAGCGTCAATTCGCAAAGCAGGTCGTTTTCCCGGCGCCGGAATAGTTCATGCTCCTCAACCGCGACCAGCAGAAACAGATCTCCGTCCGGCCCCCCATGGCTTCCCACTTCTCCTTCACCCGGGAGTCGGAGCCGGTTCCCTGAATCTATCCCGGCGGGGAAGGAAACCTTCACTTTTTTTTCCCTGTTTACCAGGCCCCGCCCCCGGCAGGCCGGGCAGGGATGAGTGACTTTCCGTCCCTGACCGCGGCATTCAGGGCAAGTTGAGGAAATGGAAAAGAAACCCTGGCTGTGACGAACGCTGCCGCTGCCTCCGCAACGACGGCAGGTTTCCGGAGCATGCCCGGCCTCCGCGCCGCTGCCCCGGCAATCCTGGCAGACTTCATCCCTGGACAGGGGAATTTCCTTTTCACAGCCCAGGAATGATTCTTCCATGGTCAAGCGGACTTCCAGTCCCAGGTCCCGCCCCTTGCGCGGGCCGGTGCGCCGGCCGCCTGATCGGGAAAAAACCGAACCGAAACCGAACAGGTCACCCAGGATGTCGTTGAAATCGGCAAAAATGGAATCGGAAAAAAAGCTGAAATCGGAGAAACCTCCGCCTTTCAGGCCTTCATGGCCGTATTGATCGTAAATACTTCTTTTTTCTGCATTGCCTAGCACGGCATAGGCCTCGGAAGCTTCCTTGAACATTTCCTCGGCCTGGGGGTCGTTCTGATTACGATCCGGATGAAATTGCAGGGCCAGTTTGCGGTAAGCTTTTTTTATTTCTTCGGCCGAGGCTTTGCGCCCGACTCCGAGCACATCATAGTAATCTTTCTTATTCCGGCTCATACGGGCTCCAATTCCGAGACCAGCATGGTATTCAGGCGCAGTCGAACTGATTGCAGCCGGTTCAACAAGTTTGCCAAGTGCTTGCGGTCTTCCTTATCCCCGGATTCAGCGACTTTTTCCAGCAGGCTCTCTATTTCCATCACATCCTGTTCGGTCAGTTTTTCCTCGAAACGTCTCAGGTAGATCCTGACTGCTTCGGCCTCATCGCGAAGTTCCTGTCTCAGTTTGTTCAACTGCAGGAGGTTCCGGTCCTGATCAGCGAATTCCCTGGCCTGGTTCACCAGTTTTTCGATCTCTTCCGGAGCCAGGCCTGAAGACGGATTGACCTTCATCGACTGGGACAAGCCGGTCTGGGTGTCCACAGCTGAAACTTTGACTATGCCGTTGGCGTCAATTTCGAACAGCACCTCTATCTGGGGCAGGCCCTTGGGCGCCAGGGGGATGCCCACCAGGTTGAACTTCCCCAGTGAAACGTTCCCGGAAGCGAGTTCCCTCTCTCCCTGCAGAACGTGAATAGTGACAGTGGTCTGGTTGTCGGTAATTGTGGAAAAGATCATCGATTTTTTTACCGGAATTGTAGTATTGCGTTCAATGATCCTGGTGAAACTGTCCCCCTTGGTTTCAACTCCAAGTGACAGCGGAGTCACATCAAGCAACAGCAGATCCCTGACTTTCCCACTGATGATCTCCGATTGAATGGCGGCTCCCTGGGCGACGACTTCTTCCGGGTTGAGATCGGTGTAGGGTTCACGGCCGAAAAAAGTGCTCATTTTCTGCCTGATCAGCGGCATGCGGCTCTGCCCGCCGACCAGCACTATTCTTTCAATTTGCCCAGGTTTCAGGGATGCGTCTTCCAGGGTTTTCTGCACCAGGCTCAGAGTCGATTCAACCAACTCGGAGGTCATGTTTTCCAGTTGAGCCCGGGAAAACTTTTTTTGGAAATGGTAGTTGGTGCCGTCATCGAAATGATGCAGGTAAGGAATGGAAATCAACGCTTCGTCATTGAATGAAAGCTCTATCTTGGCTTTTTCGGCGGCCTGAAGCAGTCTCTGCTGGACCATGCCTATTCCCCGCAGGTCAACCGCTGTTTCCAATTCGATCTGGTGCAGAATCCACTCGCAGATCCGGGCGTCAAAATCGCCGCCGCCGAGAAAGGTATCCCCGGCCGTGGCCAGAACCTGGAAAACATCTCCCTGCACCTCGACCAGGGAAATGTCAAAAGTACCGCCTCCCAGGTCGTAAACCGCGTACAAGCCGTCCTTTTTCATTTGCCGGCGATATGCCAGCAGGGCCGCCGTAGGCTCGTTGATTATCCTGATCACGTTCAGACCGGCGATTTCCCCGGCCACCTTGGTAGCCTGTCTCTGGGCGTCATCGTAAAAAGCGGGTACGGTTATCACCGCGTCCTGAACCTCTGTACCAAGGTAATTCTCACTTACTTCCTTGAGGTAAGCCAGAAAACCGGAAACAACCTCTTCTGGTGAGGCGACCTTGCCGGCAAAGCGAACTGCGGCATCACCGTTGGCCGAGGAAGTTATCGGGAAAGAGGCCCGCCGGGACATTTCCAGGACCTCGGGCGAGTCGTATTTCCGACCGATCAGCCTTTTCAAGGCCCAGTAAGTGTTTTCCGGATTGGTCACCAGTTGTCTCTTGGCGGTATTGCCGTAAATCCGGTTGCCGTCCTTGGCCAGGGCGATAACCGTAGGGACGATGCGTGATCCTTCGGGCATCGGCACTATCATGGCTTCACTGCCTTCCATGTAACTGACACAGGAGTTGGTGGTGCCGAGATCAATCCCAATTCTGCGGGCCATGCTCAACTTCTTTCCAGCTGGGTGTCTTCCACTTCCAGCGGCAGGGCCACTTTGACCATGACCGGTCGCAGCAGGCGATCGCTGTAGAGAAAACCCCTCTGGAGAACCTCGACCACCACCGGATCGGCGATCCCGGCCCTTTCTTCCTTGAGCAGCGCCTGGTGCAGGTTGGGATCAAACTTTTTGCCCAGGGCGTCTATTTCGTACGCCTGGTATTTCTTAAGTAACTCGTTGAACTGTTTGTAAATCAATTCAACGCCAGAGTGTATGCCCGGTTCAGCACTCATCTTGCTTGAATTCACAGCCCTTTCCAGGTTGTCCACCACGACCAGCAGGTCAAGCAGAAAATCACTGAGCACGTATTTCTGGTATTCTTCCTTTTCCTTTTTTACTCTTTTACGGAAGTTGTCCATTTCGGCCAGGTTGCGCAACAGGCGGTCCTTGATTTCATCCCGCTCCTGTTCCGCCGCGCTCAGGCTCTCCTGCAGGCGACGCAACCTGCCTTGTAAATCCTTGACCGGCCCGCGGCGCCTCGAAGAACTTGTTTCCTCCGGGCGGTCATTTGCTTCGGTACTAGGTTGGACTTCGTCATCCGGAACGTAGCCGACCTGATCCTGATCGCCTGCCATGTAAAACCTCCAGCAAATCAATGCTTTTTGATCAGCATAAAACATGCGGGCCGATTGCTGCAGGCCCGGGGAACATTGAGGATTGTATTATAAATGTCTCAAGCTTGTCAATTGACGAGCCCGGCGCTTCCAGATTGACTGTTGCCCGGGCCTGAGCTAAAATGTCCTTCATAAGGAGCTTAAATGGGAAAAACTGCTTTGATCACCGGTGTAACCGGACAGGACGGTTCATACCTGGCTGAATTACTGCTGGCCGAAGGCTACCGGGTTTACGGAATGGTGCGTCGTTCGAGCATGGAAAAGTTTGACCGCATCGAACACATCAAGGAAAAAATAGAAATCAGGCAGGCCGACCTGCTTGACCAGTATTCCCTGATCAAATTGGTCGAAGAGGTCGAGCCCGATGAAATATACAATCTCGCCGCCATGAGCTTTGTGCCTACATCCTGGAACCAGCCCGTGCTGACCGCAGAATACACCGCCCTGGGGGTCACCCGGGTGCTGGAAACCGTTCGGGCCGTCAACCCCAAGATCCGTTTTTACCAGGCATCATCATCGGAAATGTTCGGCAAGGTGAAAGAAATCCCCCAAAATGAAGAAACTCCCTTTCATCCCCGCAGTCCCTATGGCGTTGCCAAAGTGTACGGGCACTGGATTACGGTGAATTACCGGGAAAGTTATGACCTGTTCGCAGTCTCCGGCATCCTGTTCAACCACGAATCACCCCGGCGGGGCATGGAGTTCGTAACCCGCAAGATCACCCACCAGGCCGCGCGCATCAAGCTCGGCCTTTCCGATGAGCTTTTGCTGGGCAACCTTGAAGCCAAGCGCGATTGGGGCTTTGCCGGCGATTACGTCAAGGCCATGTACCTGATGATGCAGCGGGAAAACCCGGAGGATTACGTTATCGCCAGCGGTGAAACCCACTCGGTGCGCGAACTGGTTGAAATCGCCTTTCAGCACCTCGGACTGGATTATCGCGATTTCGTGCGCTGCGACCCCAGGTTTTTACGTCCGGCCGAAGTTGACCTGCTGATCGGCAATGCCGCCAAAGCCAAAAAGGATCTCAACTGGGAACCTGAAGTTTCCTTTCGCGGACTGGTGGAAATGATGGTAGATGCCGACCTGGCTGCACTGCAGAGGGAAAAAAAGTGAATGAAAGAGAAGATCGCCCCTGGGGCTGTTTCGAAATACTTTACCAGGAATGCGGGCTGAAGATAAAAAAGATAACGGTGTTCCCGGGCAAAAGACTTTCCCTGCAAAGCCATGAACAGCGTAGTGAATACTGGGTGATAGTCCAGGGACGGGCCGTGGTCACGGTGGACGAAAAGGAACAGGAACTTACCTCGAACCAGGGGGTCTTCATACCAGGCAAATCACGACATCGCATGGAAAACAAGGGTGATGAAAACCTGGTTTTCGTCGAAGTCCAGCGCGGCTCTTACCTCGGCGAAGACGACATCACCCGCTTTCAGGACGATTTCCAGCGCATTTGAAGGATATCACGGCCGGGTTACTTGGTTTTTTGTTGATGATCAGAATCGTAGCATACCGTCGAGAGCACGGCGGGCGGAAACGGCGATCTCATCCGGCACGCTGATCCGGTAAACCCCGGATTCAAGGGCTCTTACAATATCCACCAGGCCTGTTTTCTTCATATTGGCGCAGATCTTGGGCCGGCCCATGGAATGAACGGTCTTGTCCGGGTGTTCCAGCCGCATCTTTTCCAGCAGGCCTTCCTCGGTGGCCACTATGAATTCTCTTTCAGCCGAAGCGGCAATGTAACGCATCATGCCGCTGGTGGAAAGGATCTCGTCAGCTTCTTCCTGCACATCGGGCGGCACTTCCGGATGTACCAGGGCCCGGGCCCGGGGAAACATCCGCCTCGCTTCCCGCAGTTCGGCCAAGCTGAAACGGTCGTGCACATAGCAGTAACCGTAATAAAGATGCACCCGTTTTTCGGGGACTTTTTTCTGGACATAATAGCCCAGATTGCGATCCGGAACGAAGATGATTTCTTCAGCCTCAATGCCCCGAACCACGGCCGGAGCATTGGCGGAAGTACAGCAGACATCACTTTCGGCCTTGATGGCCGCCGCCGAGTTGACGTAGCTGACTACTGCGGCCCGGGGGTATTCAGACTTTAAATCGCGCAATTCCCCGACCGTGACCATGTCGGCCATCGGACAGCCGGCGTCGAGACGCGGCAACAGAACCCTTTTTTGCGGAGCGAGTATCGCGGCTGTTTCAGCCATGAAAAGAACACCGGCAAACACTATAGTGTCAGCTTCCGCCCGGGCGGCAATACGGCTCAACTCCAGTGAATCGCCGCAGTAATCAGCCACGGCCTGAACTTCAAGACTCTGGTAATTGTGGGCCAGGATAACCGCCCGATGCTTTTTTTTCAATTCGTTTATTTCTGCTTCATACTTTCTTCTGTCCATATGACTTTCCTCGCAGTTAATCATCGTCCTGAGATTTTACCCCATGCCCCCTGCAGCGGTCAAACATCTTTTTAACGCCTTGACAGGCAGGGCGGTCCGGGTTAGAGTAGGCGCATGACCAGGTCACAGAAAATCGGTGCTTTTCTTTTTAAATACCGCAGTTTCACCCCCCTGCCCCTGATTGCCGTTGTTTTCGTTTTCTTTCCTCCGGGCACCGAAGCTGAGCCCTGGCCGCTGATTTGCGGCCTGCTGCTGGCCCTGGCCGGAGAAAGCATCCGCATTCACAGCTGCGGTCATGCCGCCGGAGGCACTTCGGGCCGGGAAAGTTCTTTTCGGGCCGATGATCTCAATACCACCGGGTTTTACTCGATCTGCCGTAATCCTCTCTACCTGGGCAACCTGCTGATGATGGCCGGGATACTGCTGAGCTACGGCAATCCCCGGGCCCTGCTGCTGGGTGTGATCCTGCTGACCGCCCAGTATCATTTCATCATTCTCGCCGAGGAATACTACCTGGCAGGCAAGTACGGTGAACAATTCCGCCTTTTTCGCTCCACGGTGCCCCGCCTGCTGCCCAACCCTCTTAAATGGCGGCGCCCCGGCAATGCCTTTCGGGGCCCGGGGGTAATCTGGCAGGAAATAGACACCATTTTCAACACCACGGCTCTGTTCCTGGCGGTCCTGGCCTGGAAAGCCGGACAGGCTGAAGCGATTCTCCGGGTTCGGTTTTTCCTTTTCGTGCTGGCGGGATTGACCCTGGTTTACCTGGTCTTGAAGGCAGTAAAAAAAATTTCAATTAATAAAAACTGGGAATAAAAAGCGGCCCGTCCTTTTCGGAACGGGCCGCAGGCAATCTTAATTCAGGTTCTGTCGATCAGAAATTGTAACGGAATCCGAGCAGGAACATGTGGTATTTAGATACGTTCAGGCTGTCATGCATGGGCATCTGGAATTCAACAAAAATCGAACTGCGGGAATTAAGCCAGCGCATGATCTCGTGACCGGCCTGCAGTACCAGGTTGAGTCCGGCGTTCCAATCCGGTCTTTCATCGTACTCGAAATCCTTCACCTGAGTAGTATAAGCCAGGCCGCCGCCCAGGAAGAACTTGTTGATGTTGTAATTGAGCAACACGTTACCCATCAGGAAGCTCTTGAAAGGGGCTCCGGTCAAGGTCAGGGCCGGGCCGGCGCTTACCACCAGGTCAAGACTGTCCGGCACTATCTTGTACATGAAACCGAAACGGGCAAACAGGTAACCGCTGTAAGTGCCTCGCACCACCATGGGGCCGGCTTCCAGCACGCCGTAGAATCGCTTTTCAGCTTCAACCACCGGTTCAACCGGCTCGGGAATGGGCGGGAAATTGACGTGCACCTTGGCCGTGCAGGCATCACCTTCCACTCCTTCCACGTTGTAGGGCACGGCCTCGATGGTAAAGTCTCCTGATTCATCCAGAGTTATGGTCATGGTCGGATCAGAGGCCTTGATCTCACCTTCCTTGACCACTTTGCCGTCGGCATCGAATACTTTCACCTTGAGGACATCGACACAAATCGAATTGCTCATGTCAATGGCAAAGGGTTCGCCGAAATCAACTTTATCAGGGCTGACATTTATGACGCAGACCGCCCGGGAGGCGCTGTGAGCCATCAGGGAGACGTTGACACACCTGTCGGGCACCAGGAAATGATAATCCCGGCAATTGTGTTTTACAGTCAGGCGGAAAACCTTTTCATCCCGGCGCACCTTCCAGTTGACGTCTTCCAGAACCTTGATGCTGCCGTTTGAAGACCGGAACAACATCCACTGGACATGCATGGGATCCTCGCCGCTCTTGCGGTCAAAGGCGGGGATGACTTCAATCGCGATTTCCGCTTCGGCCAGCTGGGTCATGAAGGGTTCAAACAATTCAACCATTCCGGCCCGCTCAAAACCTGCCTTCAGGTCATCTGCATTTTTCAGCAGTAACTCGCGCAAGTTTTGCTCGTTTTCGGCTCCGCCTTTGACAAAGGGCCGGCGATTGAGATTATAAAGGTCCGTGCCGGCGGCAAAGGAAGCCAGCGAAAAAAGAAACAAAAGCCCTGCAAATACCACAACCGGCTTTTTTTTCAGCATGTCACACCTCCTGAAAACTTAAAAAAAATAGAAAAAAAGTTTTGACATTTAAAGCAATGCCAGCTCAGTTCTTTAAGACAAGGAGTTATTCTGTCAAGCATTTTTTTTATGATAATAAAGAAAAAATCGATTGTCAACAAAAACAACCTGTTTTTCTGAATAACTGTATTAATAACCGGAAAAAAAAAGGAGAACTCTCAAGTACGCTGATCGGCTTGACCTGCTTGCTCGAGAATCCTGGCAATGATTCCGGAAGTTGAATAGCCATGCTGGAAAGAAAACAGTTCCAGGCGCCCTCCCCGTGCTTCGACTTCCCGGCGGCCGACCACTGCTTCCGGCTCGTAATCGGCGCCCTTGACCAGAACGTCTACACAGTCGAGTTCCCTGATCAGGCGCAGGGGGGTGTCTTCGGAAAAGGGGACCACGGCATCCGGGTATTCAAGGGCGGCCAGGATTTCCAGTCGTTCAGCCAAAGGAAAAATCGGCCGGGAAGGTCCTTTCAGCCGACCAACCGAATCATCGTCGTTCACACCCAGGATCAGGAAATCACCCTGCCGGGCGGCAAAGCTCAACAGGGCCAGGTGACCCGGGTGCAGGATGTCAAAAACCCCGTTGCTGAAAACCACCCTGGCAGGAGCCGCTGCTTCGAGCAGCCTGCGCACCCCCGCGACATCACTGCAGATTTTTTTTTCTGACAATGCCGATACTCCGGGAAAAATCCCATTCATGGGCGATGCGGCTGACTCCGACATCCTGGAAACGTGAAACCACCCTGAATGAATAACAGAAATGGTGATAATCGAAAGGATAGCCGTCACGCTTGTGCACGGCAACGTCCAGAAAATAAGTGCCGTTGACCAGGTTCAGGGCCGGTATTCTGATGGTGACCCGGCCGCGGCCCTTGAATGATTGCGACTGGTATTCTTCGAGCAGGGTGTTACTGCCGTAACACTGCAACCCTTCCGAGTTGAATATCCCGATTCCGAAAACAAAGTCTTCCTGTTTTTCCGCGGCACTGACCTCGAATGAAATGCTCAGCGGCTCCTCAGGATCAAAAACGTATTTCTCGACACCCCGGCCGTCAAACATGCGCAGGCCGCTGATCTCCATTTCCTTGCCGCCCCATTTCTTTTCGGCGTTCTTTTCAGTCGCAGCTTCCTGATGATGCGCGGCCAGTGCCTTGTCTTCGTCGCGACGACCGACGTACTCGAGATATGCATCCACCACCCGCTTGGGATAGCCGCTCATTTCAACCAGTCCGTTCTTCATCCAGATGACTTCGTCACAGATTCTTTCCACCGTGCTCAGGTCATGGGAAACAAAAATGATGGTCTTGCCCTTACGCTTGAACTCGTTGATCTTATCCAGGCATTTGGGCACGAAAGAAGCATCCCCCACTGCCAGTACCTCGTCGATCAGCAGGATGTCCGGATCGACGTTGATGGCAATGGAAAAGCCAAGGCGCATGTACATGCCGGATGAATAGCTTTTTACCGGGTTTTCTATGAAGTCGGACAGTTCAGCGAAACGCACTATTTCTTCGTACTTTTCCTGGATCTGTTTTTTGCTCAGTCCCAGGATGATACCGTTGATGAAAATGTTTTCCCGGCCCGATATTTCCGGATGAAAACCGGCTCCCAGCTCGATAAGGGCCGAGATCCGGCCGTGGGTGACGATGGAACCCGAAGTGGGCTTGCTGATCCCGGCCAGTATCTTCAGCATGGTGCTCTTGCCCGAACCGTTTTCCCCGATTATGCCCAGGGTCTTGCCACGGTCCAGGTTAAAACTGACTCCCTTCAGGGCGTAGAACTTGTCTTCTTCCTTCAAATCGGCGAAGAGGGTTTTGTTGACCAGGGCGCTTTTTACGGTCAGGTACTTGAATCGGTTGGAATATCTCTTATAGCATTTTTCCAGATTGCTGGCTTCAACGGAAAACATCGATCAGACCTCTTCTATAAAAGTATCACGCAATTTGTCGAATATCTTGTAGCCCAGGTAGAAAAACAGGGCGCCGACCAGTACGGTCACTGACAGGCGCTTGTAATGGGGCAGGGATCCGTAAAAAAACGCGAAATGATAAGCTTCGACTATGTGGGTCATCGGGTTCAGTGACAGCAGGGTCTTCAGGGCTGATGAATTCTGTATCTGGGGAGCGTCGAAGGGATAGATGATCGGGGTGGAAAAGAACCAAAGGGTGAGCAGGTTGGCCAGTATGTCCTTTATATCCCGGAAATGAACGGTCAGGGCCGAGATGAGAAAGGCGAGTCCCATGGTGAAAATTGCCTGCACGATAACGGCCAGCGGCAGGAAAAGAATCCACCAACTGATCGCGGCCGGAAAGAAGATGATAAAAAAAAGCACTAAAATGGGAATGCCCAGCAGGAAGTGAATCATGTTGGTGGTCACCACCATGATCGGCAAAACTTCGATGGGAAACTGGATTTTCTTGATCAGTGCTCCGTGCACCAGTAAAACGTTGGCGGATTCGTTGAGCGAGGAAGAAAACCAGGTCCAGGGCAGAATGCCGGTGAACAGGAAAATCGAATAGTAAATGGCTTTTTCCTCGAACTGGGGGAAGCGGGCCGGCATGATAAAACCAAAGACTATCGAATACACGACCATCAAGAGCAGAGGGTTGAAAAAACTCCAGAGGAAACCCAGCACCGTCCCCCGGTACCTGGCTTTCAGTTCCCTGGACACCAGTGTCTGGATCAATTGGCGATGGCGAACGATCTCTTTCAGTTTAACCAGCATCGTTTTTTCCTGTTAAAACCTCTTTCATTTCCTGAGAATACACTCCTTTGCGGCTGAAAATGTGCAGTGGATCCAGATCGATCCGGCCGGCAGAAGACTTTTGCAATTTTACCAGAAATCGTTCCGTCTTTCCAGCGGCAAAAGACTTGACCGCCCGCCGACAAACCCAGTAAAGGCCGCATTTTTCCGCCTCAACCTCCAGTTCGTCAAATCGGTCGGCCGGGTAAACCAGGCTCAGCCGGCCGTCAGCGCCAAGTACCGCGGCCGCCGCGGCCAGTAATTCAGCCAGCCCCAGGAAAGTTTCAAACTTGGCCGCCCGCACCTCCGGGTTACGGCTGACCAGACCCCGGTCCTGGGGGAAGAAGGGCGGGTTGCCGAATAGGTTTTGTACTCCGTCCAGCTTGGCGGCTTCCCGGCGGAAATCGGCATGTTCCACTTCAAGGCGATCCTGGAATCCGTTTTCCTGAGCGTTGAAGCGGGCCAGGCGGCACAAATCCTCCTGGATTTCAAAAGCCCTGATCCGCTTGAATTTACCGGAAAAAAGCAGTAACAGTGATATGATACCGCAGCCGCACCCGAATTCGACCGCCGGTTCCCGGCCGCCTTCAATGAAAGATGCCAGCAGGGGCGCGTCCAGGGCAAAGCGATAGCCTCTCTTTTTCTGCCAGACCACCACCCGGCCGTTGAAAAAAGTGTCGCGGCTGAACTCCCCGTTATTCAGTTCAGCAGGCATTTTGGACGCGCAGCCGGCGCAGGGCCAGGGCCAGGGCGGCATTGACACTGCGCTGCCTTATTCCGTCACGATCACCCGGGAAAACGAAATGGACTGACTCCTCGAACTCAGGACCCGACAGGTGCAGGAAAACCAGTCCGACCGGTTTTCCCGGCCTGGCTCCACCAGGTCCGGCTATGCCCGTTACAGCCAGGCCCAGGTCGGCATGAAACAGTTCCCGCACTCCGCGGGCCATTTGTTCCGCCACCCGGCCGGATACAGCTCCCTCGGCCTGCAATAAATCATGATCAACCCGGAGCAGATCCCGCTTGACATCATCGGCATAGGCGATCACAGCTCCGCGAAAAACCGCCGAACAGCCCGGCACCGAAGTGATGCGTTGGCCCAGCCAGCCGCCGCTGCAGCTTTCAGCCAGGGCCAGGGTCAGGCCCTGCCCCGAAAGCTCTGAAACCAGGCTTTCTTCCAGGCTGCCGCTTCCCTCGAACAGGAAATTGTCAGCCAGCAAGTTTTTCAGTTTTTCCGCCAGTTCATCTGTCAGTCGCCTGGTTTCTTCAGGATTGCGCCGGTCGCGGCCCAGCAGGTGAATTTCCACCAGGCCCCGCTCTGCCAGGATCGTAGTCTGCGGATTTCTGTACCTGCCGTAAACCGGGGCCGCCAGCTTGTCCAGTTCCGATTCACCAATGCCGCTGAATACCAGCCGCTTCTTGAAAATGAAGTAATTGGACAAGGGAGCGATTTTTTCCTCCAGCACCTTTTCAAATATCGGTATCAATTCAGCCGGAGGCCCAGGCAACAGTAAAAAAAGGCAGTCCCCGTTTTCCAGGTAAAGCCCCGGAGCGGTACCATTAGGATTGTCCAGCACTTCGGCGCCCTGAATTACAAAAGCCTGGCGGACGTTGTTTTCCGCCGGACGGCGTCCGCGGATTTGAAACATTTCATTGATACCCTGCCAGATGCATTCATCGAAAACCAGATCCAGGCCGAGAGCGCCGGCTACGCATTCGCGGGTTATGTCATCCTCGGTCGGTCCCAGGCCGCCGCACAGCACTACCAGCTGAAACCGGGGAGCAGCTTTTTTCACCAGCCAGACCAGGTGTTCACGCTGATCACCGACCACCACTTTCATATCGGTCAGAATTCCGTATTCACGCAATCTCCGCTGTACGTAGAGTGAATTGGTGTCCCGACGGTCCTGCTGCAGTAACTCGGAACCGACGGCAATGAACAGGGCGCGCATTTTTTCCGACCTCCGGCCTTCCTTATATAAGAATCAGCCGGGCAAGTCAATCGGAAAATCAGAACAGGCAAATACGCTGACTTCGGCCGGCCTCGGATCGAGAATTAAACTTCCCGCTGCAGACAACGGGATTGCCCCATGTTACAATGATTCGAAAACCGGGTTTTCCCCAGCCGGAATCAACTGAAACTGGAGAAAAAACATGAAAACCTCAGTGGTCATTGTAATCCTTTTCCTCATCCTGCCCCCTCTGTACAGCAAAGACCAGGTCACCGGTCACGAGGAAATCCGCAGCATAATCCTGATGATCCCGGACGGGCTCAGTATCGAGGGCGCCACCCTGGCACGCTGGTACAACGGCGGCCGGCCGCTGGCCTGGGATCCTCATGTCTGCGGCCTGGTGCGCACTCATTCGGCCGATGCGCCGATCGCCGATTCAGCTCCGGCCTCCACGGCCTACGCCACCGGTCATAAATCCCAATCCGGTTTTGTGGCAATACTGCCGGATGTTTTTTCCTTGCCCGGCGCCGCTCCGGTTCCGGCCGGGAGACAACGGGCCCCGTTGCTGACCATCCTCCAGGCGGCCCGCCTGGCCGGAAAGGCCACCGGCCTGGTGGCCACCAGCCAGGTGACCCACGCCACTCCGGCGGCGTTCTCAGCCCACACACCCGAGCGGGGAAAAATGAACGATATAGCCTTGCAATTGGTTTACAGCAGGCTCGATGCGGTGCTGGGCGGGGGAGCTGATTTTCTCAACCCTGACAAGAGGCCGGACCGGGAAGATCTCTGGGCCGTTCTTGAACAAACGGGCAGCCGGGTGGCCAGGACCCCGGCGGAAATGCGGGCCATTGACAAAGGTCCTCTCTGGGGCATTTTCGCTGATCGGGCTCTTACCTGCGAACTGAGTCGAGATCCGGAAAAAGAGCCTTCCCTGGCCGAGATGACCGACAAGGCCATCGAAATCCTGTCCCGGAACGAGAAAGGTTTTTTCCTGCTGGTTGAGGGCAGCCAGATAGACTGGGCCGCTCACGGCAATGACCCGGCCGCTTTCCTGGCCGACACCCTGGCCTTCAACCAGGCGGTGGAAAAGGCGCTGGATTTTGCCGGCCGGGACGGGGGCACAGTGGTCATCGTGGTTTCCGACCACGGCACCGGGGGTATCAGCATGGGAGCCGCAGCGAGCAACGATGATTACGACAAACGCAGCCTGGACGATTTCATCCTGCCCTTGCAGGCCGCAGTCATCAGCGCTTATGAACTTGAAAAGGAACTGCTTGATGTAGACTGCCCGCTGGAAACCCGCCGGAGCCTGGTCGAGCGCTACGGCCTGCGGCAAATCACTGACCGGGAATTCCAGGCTGCCTGGGACTACCTGCAGGAAGTCCGGGCCGGCAATAGAAAAAAAGGCTCCCTGGACGAGCTGATCGGCCCCATGCTGAGCCGGCGCTCAGCCGTAGGCTGGACCACCACCGGCCATACCGGCGGCGACGTATCCCTGGCCGTCTACCACCCCCGGGGCGAGCGCCCGTCCGGGGTTGTCGACAACACCGAGGTTAATCACTACATGCAGAGACTCTTCAGTTTGAACCTGGACACCCTGAGCGCGGAATACTACATCGAGGCTGAAAGCGCCTTCCTGGAGCTGGGCGCCCGGGTGACTCGGGTCAAGGTCGCCGAAAATAAAAACCCGGAGCTTAGGGTGCGCAAGGGGTATAAAACCCTGTTGATTCCAGCTCATCGAAACCAGGTGTATCTTAACGGCAGAAGAATTGAAACCCCTACTCTGAATGTTTATAACGGCCGCAACTTCTTCGTCTCCCGCCTGGTGCTCGAACTGCTGAACTGAATCAAAACCAATTCAAACCATCGATTGCTTCACACTCCGAAGCATCGGGAATTCAGTTCAGAAAAGGGTCAATCCGCGCCTGCGACAGTCTTCGATCATTTCAGGCGGCCAGATGCCGGCCTGGACTTCGCCGATATGGGCCTTGCGCAGGAAATACTGGCAAAGCCTAGACTGGCCGATACCGCCTCCCACGGTCAGAGGCAGGCGATCTTCCAGCAACAGCCTGTGATAGTACAATTCGCGGCGTTGTTCGCAATTGCAGAGTTTAAGCTGGTGCAGCAAGGCCTGGCCGTCCACCCTGATACCCATTGAAGAGAGCTCCAGTGATCTCTGCAATACCGGGAACCATACCAGGATATCACCGTTCAAACCGGAACCGGCCCCGTTATCTGAGCTCCAGTCATCGTAGTCCGGGGCGCGCAGGTCATGGACCCGGCCGTCGGGCAGATCCGCACCGATACCGATAACGAATACCGCCCCGTGGCGCCTGCAGATTTCATGTTCCCTTTCCTGGGCGGGCAAACCGGGAAATAGGCTCAACAGTTTTTCAGCGTGGATAAAGGTTATCTCTTCCGGAAGCTGCGGCTCCAGGAAAGAATAGCTGTGAAAAAGGCTGGTTTCACAATCCCTGATCACCCGGTAAACCTGTCTGACCATGTACTTCAGGTAGTCCAGGTTGCGCTGTTCCGGGCTGATCACCCTTTCCCAGTCCCACTGGTCGACGTAGACCGAGTGCAGGTTGTCCGGTTTTTCATGGGGCCTGACGGCGTTCATATCGGTATAAATACCGCTGCCGGCGGCCAATCCCAATTGGGCCAGGGCCAGTCGTTTCCACTTGGCCAGGGATTGTACTATTTCGACCCGCAGGCCGGCAAAACTGGGTAGTGGAAAAGAAACAGGTTGTTCCACCCCGCTCAGGTCGTCGTTTATGCCCTGCCCGGCCGGCACCAGCAGGGGGGCGGTCACCCGGCGCAGGTTCAGCGCCACTGCCAGTTGTTTCTGAAAGTATTCCTTGATCTGCATGATGGCCGCCTCGGTGGCCAGCGGATCCAACAGGGGCTTGTATTGAACTGGAATCGAAAAATCTTTATGCATTGGTATTCCTCCTCGTGAATTAAAAAACAGGTTTTGGTTGGGAATTTTTCAGGCGGCGGGAACCGCCCGGTTGCAGTTGGAGTTGTTATTGAGGAAGAAAGGTTCCTTTATTTTCATGGCTTATCGGAACCTGAACACACATGATTTTTTCATCAGCAGCAATATAACCGAATCAGCCTTCC
Source organism: uncultured Clostridia bacterium (assembly GCA_964457225.1). Classification (GTDB taxonomy): domain Bacteria; phylum Acidobacteriota; class Aminicenantia; order UBA2199; family UBA2199; genus CAYWEM01. The sequence goes on along the minus strand of CAYWEM010000015.1, from coordinate 22,515 downwards.
CGGTCAAGGGGTTGAGTTTTTACTTTGTTGCTTGGCCGGCAGGTTCAATCAGCCGCGTTCGCCGCAAATAACGCGGCTGCCTGAGGATCAGAGGCAATGGCTTCACGCAGGGAAACGACTTGGGCGCCGTTGAAGCCGGTCATGCTTTCAGCCATGAACAGGGAATTGAGGATAGCCTCTTCAGTGGCTTCGATCACCGCCAGGAACAAGCCGTTCAGCTCGCTGTCATCCAGTTCGGCGGCCGAAGTCATTTTTCGCCCGGGTCGAATGCGCAGGCCTGGAGCAGTGGAAAAAGCAATGACGTAATCCCCGCTGCCGTGAGCCGCTATGCCACCGCTGCGGCCCAGGCCGAGCATGGCCCGCTTGGCCAGGCGTTTCAGGTTCCTGGCCAGCAGCGGAGCATCGGTGGCCACCACGATCATGCAGGAGCCGTCGGCGTTTTCCTGCAGGGCCCGGCTGAAGGCATGGCACCCCAGCAGGCGGCCGAGCGGCAGGCCGGCCGCACTCAGCACCCCGCCGAAATTACTCTGAACCAACACGCCCACGGTATAGCCTCCGAGAGTTTCCGGCAGGCGACGGGATGAAGTTCCGATGCCGCCCTTGAAACCGAAACATACCGTGCCGGTGCCTGCCCCGGCATTGCCCTCGGCCGGGAAGCCGTCACCGGCCGCGGCGATGGCTCTCAAAACCTGAGCCGGCCCGAGGTGACGGCCGCGTATGTCATTGAGCAGGCCGTCATTGGTTTCCCCTACCACCCCGTTGACTGAACGTACCTGCTGGTTGCCCGGCTGGAGCAGAGTGTACTCGACCAGCGCCTCCAGCCCGGCGGCTACTGCCAGTGTGTTGGTCAGCACTATGGGGGTTTCAATGTTGCCCAGTTCCTCGACCTGGCTCAAGCCGGCCAGCTTGCCGAAACCGTTGCCGCAATAAATAGCGGCCGGCACTTTCTCCTGGAAAAGATTCCCCCCGTGCGGCAGAATCACGGTCACACCTGTGCGCACATCCAGCCCTCTGACCAGGCTTTCCTGTCCAACCAGCACGCCGGCGACATCGACGATGGCGTTCTTTTCCCCCGGAGGCAAGACTCCTACCAGCAGACCGAATTCCCGTGCCCGCCCCGGGCGATCCAGAGACTTCCCGGCTGATACAGAGCTCAGGCAGACAACCTGGAACAGCAACAGCCAGCAGTAAACACTTCTTTTTTTCATGCCGCTCCTTTTTGCCCGCCGGCCTGCAGTTCGGATCCAATGCAGACCGAACCTGCACCGGGCAGAAAAGCGCCCGGAGTCAATCCGGAAAACCGGCGGAATTCGTTGGTGAAATGGGCTTGGTCGTAGTAGCCGCAGGCCTGGGCCAGGTCGGCCAGCTCGAGACCACCCCGACGCAGCAGGCCCAGGGCTTTCTGAAAGCGACTGACCCGGATAAAGTATTTCGGACTCATTCCGACCAGGGTTTTGAAGAGACGCTCCAGGTTGCGCACCGAAAATGAACAGCCGGCGGCAAGCCCGGCCACGGTTACGCTTTCCGGGCGCAACCTGGCCAAGCTGATACATTCTTTGACCAGGTTCAGCGAGTACGGACAGACCGGTTTCAGGCGGTCGGCCAGGAATTCTTCCAACAGACCGGCCCGATCGGAAAAATCGCCTGCTGTAAATAACTTTTCCGCCAATTCCGTCGCGCCGGCACCGAAAATGTCTGACAGGGGGATTGCCAGCCCGGCATAATCTGCGGCCGGTCCCGGGAAAAAAGCACTCAAACCGAAAGGCCTGAAAACAACCCCGATCATACCGGCCCCGGGGGGAGCCAGGACTGCTCCGGGTTCTTGCTGCTGACCGCAGATGATCAATCTTTTCTGTGGTTCAAGCCGGCCGTCTGACCTGTTCATGAAAGGCCGCCCGTAATGGAAGATCAGCTGGGTATATCCGTCCGGGACGACCAGCTCACTCCGCCAGCCGCCGTTACCAGCACTGGTTTCAAGCATCCAGAAAGAATTTATGAATCCTCTCAGTGAGGGTGAAGGTTTTTTTGTCCTGAGCATCATGGCTGTTGTTGTGAATAGTACCGCAATCGCCGTCTGGTCGTCAACCGGCGGAGGGGCGGATTCAACTCGCCCCTCCCCTGGTTTTTCAGGCTAGGCCCGTGAATGAAGTCCGATCCGGTTGCCTTCGGAATCGGCAAATACGGCGAACCAACCCAGGTCTTCAGCGTCAATCCTGGTTTTTGGCACCAACACCCTGCCGCCGGCCGGGCTGACCCGGGAGAGAACAACGTCAAGGTCGGGGTCGGCGCCAAAACTGATCAATACACCTTCAGGGCCCGGCCGGTAATCGGCACTGTAGATCAGTGCTCCGCTGGGGCCGTTCTCATCAGCCGGGAAGAAGGCCATTTTTTCTTCCCGGCAGGCACAGATCTCGAGCTCGATTCCAAAAACCCGGGCATAGAAATCACAGGCCCGCTGGAAATCGGCACTGGGAATTTCAAAGAAACTCAGCAGTTTTTTCATTAAATCCTCCTTTCTTTCAGTCTAACAGCCATTGAAACAAAGGGATTGGAAAAAAACGACCAGCGGATGGAAGCAAAGGTTGCCATGAAAGCCGATCTCGATTATACTCAGGCCAGGAGACCGTATGGAACCAGTGATTTATTGGCGTAATGACAAGGTTTACATGCTCGACCAGCGCTTACTGCCTCAGGAAGAAAAAATCGTCGAACACACGACTCATTACCAGGTGGCCGAGAGCATCAGCCGCATGGTCATTCGCGGGGCACCGGCCATAGGAGTAGCCGCGGCCATGGGTATCGCCCTGGGTTTCAACAACCTGCAGTCCGACTCCAATCCGGATGAAGCTTTCAGGGAAATAAGCCGCATCATCACCGCAACCAGACCAACCGCGGTCAACCTCTTCTGGGCGGCGAAAAGAATGGAACGTTTATTCAACGACCACAAGTATATGGATTTGCTTGGTCTGAAGCGGAAACTGATCGCCGAAGCCCAGTTGATCGACCGGCAAGACGTTGAAATCAACCGCCGCCTGGGATCACACGGAGCCGAACTGCTGAATAACGGAGACCGCATCATGACTCATTGCAATGCCGGAGCGCTGGCGACCGCGGGATTCGGCACCGCCCTGGGCGTGGTACGGGCGGCCGTGGCCGCCGGCAAGAACATCGAAGTTTACGCCAATGAAACCAGGCCTTTTCTCCAAGGTGCCCGCCTGACCACCTGGGAATTACAGCGTGATGACATTCCCGTTGTTTTACTGACCGATTCAATGGCCGCTCACATCATGAAGACCGAGCGGATAAACGCGGTTATAGTCGGAGCCGACCGCATCGCGGCCAACGGCGACACGGCCAACAAGATCGGCACTTACAGCCTGGCCATTGCCGCGGCTCATCACAATATCCCCTTTTACGTGGCCGCGCCCATGTCCACGGTTGATTATGCCACCGAATCAGGCGCCGGTATTCCTATTGAAGAGCGACCAGGCAGTGAGGTGCTTTTTTTCCAGGGCCTGCCTATAGCCAGGCCCAATACCAGGACCAGACACCCGGCGTTTGACGTCACTCCGGCAACGCTGATCAAGGCCATAATCACCGAGCGAGGTGTTATCCACACGCCTTTCCGGGAAAGCCTGGCCGCATTGGCAAAGAATCAGGATTCGGGTTTCAGCTGAGAAACCCAAGCAGGCGAAGCGGATTGGCATCATGAAAACAGTACTGCAGAGAGTAAGTCGAGCCAGCGTCAGGGTGGGGAGCCGGACTTGCGGCGCCATCGGCCCGGGACTGGTGCTGCTCACAGCCTTTGAAAGGGGTGACGGGCAAAAGGAAATCGACTTCATGGCGGAAAAAATTCTGAACTTGAGAGTATTCCCGGACGCCGAGGGCAAGATGAACCTTTCCCTGCTGGAATCCGGGGGCGCCGTTTTGTCTATCTCCCAGTTCACCCTGGCCGCCAGCCTGGCCAGAGGGCGGCGCCCGGACTTTACTTCCGCTGAAAACCCAGGCCGGGCGGAAGAATTGTACGATCTGTTCAACCGGCGACTGGCGGAATATGTTCAGGTCGAACCAGGGGTTTTCGGAGCCATGATGGAAGTGGACCTGGTCAACGATGGTCCGGTAACTTTCTTCATCGAGAAAAAAAACGATCCAGTTTAAGCCTGAAAAGAATCAGTTACCACTCTTGTATTCCGCAATCAGATCATCGACTTCTTTTTTTTCCTTGTCCTTGAGCAATTCCTTATTCTCGATCTGCCTGCCGAAGGAATCACCCATGTTTTCACTGGCCCCGAGTAGCTCGTTCAAGTAAGAATTCAGTTTTCCCAGCGTGTACATTACCTTGAGCAGCTTCTGGCGGTTGATGTCCTGGAATTGAAAGGCGTCCATGGCATTGAAAAGCAAATCTTCGATCAGGAAGAGGGAGTCCTGGGAATACTTGATAAGGCTTTCCACTTCGACCGCGGCCGGATCCTGGCTGGTCCTGCGGGAACAGTCATCCAGAAAGGTCTTGAACTTGGCGGTTATGGTCATGACGTTTTCCAGGTAGTTCATAACCATGTTGGTTCCGACCTCCGAATCCTCGGTCACATTCGACAATTGACCGATCACCCTGCCTTTCCCTGAAGCCTTGCTTTCAGCTTCCAGGCCCTGAATGTTGTCTACCAGCTTTTCCTGCCGGCGGTTGAAATCTTCAAGGCTGCCGCCCTGGATTATTCGGTCAATTTCTTTCTGGTCCATCGTTCATCCCTTCAGCAGGGCTTCCACTTTTTCCTTCAGGGTTTCCGGAGTGAAAGGTTTAACGATGTAGTTGTTGACTCCATTTTTTAAGGCTTCGATTATATCGTCCTTGGCGGCGTTGGTGGTGACCATCAGGATGGGAATGGCAGCATTCTGGGCCCTGACTCTCTTGACAAATTCCAGGCCGTCCATTTCCGGCATGTTCCAGTCGGTCAGGATTATGTCAATGCCGGCCAGTGCTTCCAGGCCTTCTTTGCCGTTTTCAGCTTCAACTACGTCATTGAAGCCGATACGCTGCAGGGAATTCTTGATAATCCGTCTCATGGTCGAGGAATCATCGACTACTAAAAATTTCATTCTCAGCTCCTTTAAGGTTTTTAAAGAGTAAAAAAAAATTCAAACTTTGTCAATAGCCGGGGAAGTGAAAGGCGGGGGTCCCCCATGTAACGGGGGACCTGTTTTTTTTTGGTGGGAGATATGGTTTATTTTAAGGGGGGAGAGATGGAAAGGCTGCTAAACCTGGGCATTTTCCGTGTCACCTTCTGTCTTCTTTTCAGCACTTTTCGACGGCTTTTCGGCAGTACCGGTTTTTCCAGTATAATCGGTCACATACCAGCCGCCGCCTTTCAATTGAAAAGATGATCGGGAAACCAGGCGCTCCACTTGTCCGCCGCAGGCTATGCACTTGGAAACAGGAGCGGACTTGATACTCTGAAGAAACTCAAACACCTTGCCGCACAAAAAACATTTGTACTCATAAATAGGCATTCTACTTTCTCCGTCAGCTAATATATCACAAGAAAAAAAGCATGTCAACAAAAAATGCCGATTGGAAAAAACAAAAGGCAGGTATTCCGATTTGCTCTTTCTATTTGCTTTTTGCTATAATCGAAACCAAAAGTCATGAAGATACTTTTGTTCACAGCACTTGTTTTTTTTGCGGCCCAGGTTTTTTCCAATGATCCTGCGCCTCCTGATAACCCTTACCTGATATCATCCCCTCCCGGGCAGTCCGAAGTACGGCAGGACCAGGAATACCAGGATCAGGAACTGCAGATCGATGACCCGCTGATGTTTCCTCTGAGCCAGGAGTATTTCGCCAGAAAAGCATTTCAAAGGCAATTGCCGACCCTGGAAAGAAAAGAACAGGTCATCTGGGCCTTCCGCATCGCCCGGCCCTCGCCTTTTTTATGATCAAGCGCTATTACTGGCATTTTTTCTTTCTGCTGTTCATAGTTCTGGGCTTGGCCAACATCTTTGAAAAACTTAAATGGAGCTCCTCCAGCGACGGCATTCTCTGGCAGGCCACGGAAAAAGGCCTGGTCTGCCTGGAAGCCCCGCACAACCACCCAGTCCGGCCGGGAGACCTTTTACTTACCGTAAACCTGTTCGTGATCAATGACCATGTTGATCTGGCCAGGGCGATTGAAAACCGCAACTATTGCCGTTATGAAGTTGAAAGGGACTCCCTGCTGCAAAACCTCGGCGTGGATATCACCCGCAGATTTACTCCAGGCCTGTATTACTTCCTGGCCTTTATCGGCATTCTTTTCATTCTGCTGGCCCTGAGACTGCTTTACGTGCAGACCAGCGAAAAGGAAGACATATCAGCTCCCCCGATCTTCTTTCTTTTAACCCTGACCTTTTCCGGTTTCCTGATCTTCTCCCCAACCGGGGATTACCATAGCGCCGACTTCCTTTACCTGATCCTGGACAATGTATCATTCGCCTTTTTCCCGGCACTGCTGATTCACTACGCGCTTTACTTTCCCATCAAGTCAAAAATCCTGCATAGCAGGTATATCCGGCCCCTGCTTTTCATGGTTTACATGGTACCGACTACTATTCTCACCCTGCAGGCCTATTTTACCGTCAAAGCCAGCACTGATCCGATCAATGAATCCCTGGTCGCGGTTATCGAGTTCTTTCGCCTGGTCAGCAACAAGTATGCGGTTGTTTTTCTTTTTCTGGCCATGGTTTTATTCCTCGCCGCCAACCTGAAACTGATCCTGGCCAAGGGAAGAAAACGTTACATATTGCCGCTTTCTGGAATTCTGCTGGCCCTGGTGGCCCTGGCCTTTTACATCTGGCAAGCCAGCCGCCTGGACTCTCTTCCGGCCTGGCTGACCATCCTGACTACCGCGGCCCTGCTGTTTTTCCCCCTGAGCCTGACCTTTTTCCTGGCCCACAAGAAATTTATCGCCATTGAAAACGTAATAAAAAAAACACTTTCGGTTTCATCGATTTTTGTTTTCATATTCGGCATTTATCTTTTCCTGGGATTGAACATTGAGCAGAATAAGCTGCTCGGAATTTTCTGGTCAATCGCCGCCATCCTGATGGCCGGCCTGCTTTTCAAGCCGATTGAGACCAATCTCAACAAGTATTTCGAACGTCTTTTCGCCCGGGGCACATTTCATTTCAAAAACAAGCTCAAGGAACTGGAAGTATCCATCCGCAGCCAGCGCGACCTCGGCTCCCTGGCTTCCGATTTCCTGGGTATCATCAATCGGGGCTTCCAGTTGCAGGACTCGGCCCTGATTATCGACTCCCGCAACGGCTTCTTTCAACTTCTGCCGGACAAGAAAACGATCAGTATATCTCCGTCTTTTCTCCAGGATCTGTGCGCCGCTGAGCACATGGTCTTTCTGTCGGCCCAGGAATTCAAAACCAAGTATCCGGAAGACGCTCCTTTCTTTTCACACAAGGGTTTTTTCCAGTTTCTTTCCCTGAGAAACAACCAGCGCCTGATCGGTTTTGTGGCAATCGGCAGGAAGAGCGACAAAAACTACCTCAGCTTCGAAGACTGGGAAATACTCGGCAGTGTTTCCTCTTCGCTGACCCTGGCCGTGGAAAACGCCCTGCTTTATACTGAGCTCGAGAACCAACTCGATACGCTCAACTTCTTGAAAGAATTCAACGAAAACATCATTGAAAACATAAATTTAGGCATAGTAGTTCTTGACCCAGAAGGAAATATCGCCTCATGGAACAGGTTCATGGAAGAAAAATATCCCCTGCCCCGGGAAAAAGCCCTCAAGGAAAAATTCGCCGGCCTTTTCCCCGCCTCCCTGGCCAAACGGGTCAGCGGGCGTCAGTACAGCCGGGGACTGCTGCACAACGTTCGCCTGCCCCTGCTGAATGAAGAGGCTGCTTTTGACATTTACATTTCTGATTTGACCAGTCCGGTCGGAGAAAAACTGGGAAAAATCCTTGTCTTTGAAGACATAAGCGAAAAGATTCTGATACAAAATCAACTTCTTACCTCGGAAAAACTGGCCTCCCTGGGCATGATTTCCGCTTCCATCGCCCACGAAGTCAACACTCCTCTGACCGGCATTTCCTCCTACTGCCAGTTCATCCTGGACAACCCGGGTGACGCCGCTGAAAACATGGAACTGGTCGGTCGAATCCAGGAGCAGGTCCAGCGGGCTAATAAAATAGTTCGTTCCCTGCTTGATTTTTCCAGGCAAAGCGGTGAGAATCCCTTGGAAGTCGACCTGGAAAGGGTTATCAGGGAAAGCTTGTCTCTGCTTGATCACCAGTTGAAAAAGAAAGGCACAGTGGTGGAACAGGAAATAAACCTGCCTTTCCCCGTAGCCGGCTATCCAACCAGGCTGCAATTGGTCTTCATGAACCTGTTTATCAATGCCATGGATGCCATGGACCAGGGCGGGAAAATAATCGTGAAAGGCTGGGAGGAAAAAAACCGTTTGCTTATCAGTATCGAGGATTTCGGCCGGGGCATGTCGGAAAATCAGCTGGATAAAGTATTCGACCCGTTTTTCACCACCAAGGAAATCGGTCACGGCACGGGTCTCGGCCTTTCAATAGCATACAACATTGTCAAGGAACACTTCGGCCAGATAAGTGTTACCAGCCGTATCGGCCAGGGAACCACTTTTCTGCTCAGTTTCCCCAAGCAAAGCCCATTACGTTTGAGCACGGAGGAAAATGAAAACAATACACCTGGTTGACGATGAAAAGATAATTCACGATATCTTCAGGCGTATTTTCAAAAAACCGGAATTCGAACTGACCATCTCTGAAAACAAGGCCCAGGCTCTTGCCAATCACGGCCTCAATCACGATGTGGTCATAATGGATCTGATGATTCCCGGAACTTCGGGCCTGGAGATTTTCGCCGAACTGAAAAAAGACGACCCGGAAATCAAGGTCATCTTCCTGACCGCTTTCGGCACCATTGAAACCGCCATTGAAGCCATAAAAATGGGGGCCTGCGATTACCTGCAGAAGCCTTTCAACAACGTTGAACTCAAGCACAAGATCGAGCGATCCATCCAGGAGAGGCGGCTGACCAGGGAAAACCGGCAGTTAAAACAAGCCCTGAACAAAAAGTACTCGTTCAGCAATATAATCGGCAACAGCCCCATGCTGCTCAAGTCTCTGGACATCGTTGAAAGCGTAGCCGATACCAATTCGACCGTGTTGATCAGCGGGGAAAGCGGAACCGGCAAGGAACTGATTGCCCAGGCTCTGCACCAGTCCTCAAACCGCCGCAATCGTCCCTTTGTTTCCTTTAATTCCAGCAACATACCGGCCACCCTTTTTGAAAGCCTGCTCTTCGGCTACAAGAAAGGAGCCTTTACCGGGGCTTACAGCGATAAAAAGGGCTATTTTGAAGAAGCACACCAGGGAACTATCTTTATCGATGAAATAGGGAACCTGACCCCTGAACTGCAGGCAAAAATACTGAGAGTCATCCAGGAAAAAGAATTCCAGCCCCTGGGAGCAAACAAGACCGTCAAGGTTGATGTCCGCATTATTGCGGCCACCAACGTCAACCTGCTGGAAAAAGTCCAGGAAAACAGTTTCCGGGAAGACCTGTATTACCGACTCAATATCATCAACATACACCTGCCCCCACTGCGAGAAAGGAAAGAAGACATTCCGCTTCTGGCTGAGACCTTCCTGGAACGTTTCAGCCGGGAACACAAGAAACAAATACAGTCTTTAGACCAGCCTTTCATCAGTAAACTAGTGGAATACGACTGGCCCGGCAACGTCCGTGAACTTGAAAACGCTATTCTGCGCTGCGTTCTGCTTGCTTCTGAAAAAAAACTGCGCATTGATCTCCTGCCGAGGGAAATAATCCGCCCCCGGCCCAGGAAAGCCTGCGAAGGCAATTTTTACGAGCTGGTCAGCTCCTATAAGAGACAATTGATCATCGCCAGTCTGGAAAAAAACAAGTGGGTGCAAAAGCGCAGCGCCGAAGACCTGCAGATAAAACCATCCACCTTGAGCGAATTGATGAAAAAACTCAACATTCAGAAATGAAAGCAGATCTTTTACAGGGTTTCCTGCAAAAAACCGGCATCGCCAGCCGACGGGTACTGCGCCGGGCCATCAACCTGGGTGAAATAAGCGTCAACGATCAGGTGGTCACTGATCCCAGGATGCCGGTGAATCCAGCCAGAGACCGCATTACGTTCCGGGGCGAGGCGGTCAGGACCAGCATGCAGAGAAACCGGTATTTTCTTTTTCACAAGCCGGTCGGGGTTCTTTCCACTCTCCGGGATCCCAGCGGACGCCCAACCATCAGCGATTTCACCAAAGATATCCAGGAAAGAGTTTACCCGGTGGGCCGCCTTGACTACTATTCTGAAGGCTTACTGCTGTTGACCAATGACGGCGAACTGGCCAACCTGATCATGGCGCCGAAAAACCTCATCCCCAAGGAATACCGGGTCAAGATCAAGGGCGAACTGGCCCCGGCCGACCGTGATAAACTTGAAAGTGGAATCATCCTGGATGATCGCCCGATCATGCCCTTTCGTATCAGGGCACTAAAAAAAACTCCGGCCGGGCATTCCTGGTTGCAGGTGACAGTCTTTGAAGGAAAAAAACACCTGATTCGCAATGCTTTCTTTTTCAGCGGCTACCCGGTGTTGAAACTGCAGCGTACCGCTATCGGCTGTTTTCGGCTGGACAGGTTGAAACCAGGTTGTTGGCGTGAACTTGAAACCCGCGAACTGGAGAGATTCCAGGCTGTTTACAATGCAACCGGAATCAAGACCGAAAAGCCGGGTTGATCAGTTCTCAGCGGATATTGGCCAGCAAGCCGTCTGTTTCGTCGATCTCCACCTTCTGGTAATAGGGGAAACCGGTCCCGGCCGGAATCAGGCGCCCCATGGTGACGTTTTCCTTGATACCGCGCAGGTGGTCTTCCTTGCCGGCAATGGCGGCTTCAGTCAACACCCTGGTGGTTTCCTGGAAAGCGGCCGCCGAGAGAAAACTGTCGTAAGCCAGGGCGGCCCTTGAAATCGGCAGCAGGGCCGGTTTGGCCTTGGCCGGTTCAATTCCTTCCTGCAGCGCTCTCAGGTTTTCATCTTCAAAAACCCACTTGTCGACGATCTGGTTGGCGATGAATTCGGTATCTCCGGATTCCTCAATCTTGCGCCATTTCAACATCTGGCGCACGATCACCTCGATGTGCTTGTCGTTGATTTCAACACCCTGCAGGCGGTAAACGTCCTGGATTTCCTTGAGCAGGTATTCGGCCAGCTTCTGCTCACCGAGTACGTTCAGAATATCGACCGGATTCAGCGGGCCGTCCATCAGAGGAGTGCCGGCCACGATTTTATCACCGTCGCCGACGATTATATAGGCGCCCCGGGGAATGGTATGCTCATCGGGTTTGACGTTCTTGTCAAAAGGCCGGATGGTTATTTTGCGGGCGCCCTTCTGAACTTTACCGTACTCAACGATACCGTCGATCTGGGCCATCTTGGCTGGAGCCTTGGGTTTCCTGGCTTCGAAGAGCTCAGTGACCCTGGGCAGGCCGCCGGTGATATCCTTGGTCTTGGCGAATTCAGAGGGAATCTTGGCCAGGATGTCTCCGGCCTTGACCTCATCACCGTCCTTGACCGAGAGATGCGCGTTAACCGGCAGGTAGTACTTGCGGCTGATCTTGTTGGATTCCTTGTCGCGGACGTTGATATGCGGCTGCAATTCATCGCGCAGTTTTTCGTTCTTGATATCTATCACTATCTTGGTGATCTTGCCGGTGGTTTCATCGCGGTCCTCGACGTAGGAGATGTTCTCTTCGAGATCCCTGAGCTCAACTACCCCGACTTCATGACTGAGCATGGAATTGGCGAAAGGATCCCAGACCAGCAACTGATCGCCCTTGTTGACCAGCTGGCCGTCTTTTACCATGATGGTCGAACCGTAGGCCACCGGATAAACCGCTTTTTCCCGTTGCTTGGAATCACAGATGATGACGGACCCGATACGGTTCATGGCAATCAGATTGCCTTCCCGGTTGGAAATGGAGACTATGTCCTTGAACTTGATGATGCCCTCGAAACCGGCATGCACTATGGTCTGGTTTTCGGCACTTGAAGCCACGCCGCCGATGTGAAAAGTTCGCATGGTCAGCTGGGTGCCCGGTTCGCCGATCGACTGGGCGGCGATTATGCCCACCGCCTCGCCCAGCTCAATGGTTTTGCCGGTGGAAAGATTGCGGCCGTAGCATTTTTTACAGACGCTGTTGCGGGTTTCACAGGTCAGCACCGAGCGGATCCGGACCTTGAGAATACCTGAATCAACGATCTGCTTGCCCCGGTATTCATCGATTTCTTCTCCGGCTTCCACCAGCACCAGGTCCGGGTTTTCCGGGGAAATGATGTCATCCAGGGCAGTTCGGCCGACGATTCGATCGATCAGCGGTTCGATTTCCTTGCCGTTCTCGATGATGGCCGAAACATCAACTCCGTTCATGGTGCCACAGTCGTCTTCCTTGACGATGATCTCGATGGCAGCGTCAACCAGTTTCCGGGTGAGATAACCGGCATCAGCGGTTTTCAGGGCCGTGTCAGCCAGCCCCTTGCGGGCGCCGTGAGTTGAAATGAAGTATTGCAGCACCGAGAGGCCTTCCTTGAAATTGGCCGTGATTGGAGTTTCCAGAATCTCTCCCGAGGGTTTGGCCATCAGGCCGCGCATCCCGGCCAGTTGTTTCAGCTGGTCGATACTGCCCCGGGCCCCGGAATCGGACATGACGAAAACGGGATTCATCGAATCCCCCCGGTAGGTTATTTCGCGCAGGGTGGCGATCATTTTTTCCCTGATCAGGTCGGTGGCCCGACTCCAGATGTCGATGATGTTGTTGTGCCGTTCACCGGAAGTCATGTTGCCTTCCTGGTAATCGGCTTCGATTTTTTCCAGTCTCTTTTCGGTATTCTTGATGATATCCGGCTTTTCCACGGGCACAACCAGGTCGGAAACACTGAAGGTGAATCCGGCCCGGGTGGCGTACTCGAATCCGGCTTCCTTGAGCTTGTCCAGAGTTTCGACCGTGGGTTTAAAGCCGAGCTGGGAATAGATGTAATAAACCAGATTCTGAATGCCCTTTTTCTTCATCAGGCCGTTTATGAAAGGAATGCCTTCCGGCAGCAACTGGTTGAAGAGAATCCGGCCGGGGGTGGTGACCAGCAGGCGGTTGTCCCGGTCTCCTATTTCAACCGTCGGGCAGTTCATGACGTCCTGGGTGTTGAGCACGTAGGTGTCAAGGTTTTTCAGCTTGCCCTTGTAGCGGATGTTGATCATGGCATTCAGATCGACCGCTCCGTCTTCCATGGCCTGGAGAACCTCGTTTTCCGAGGCGAAGACCATGTTTTCGCCGGCCAGCTTCCTCTTGCTGAAAGTCAGGTAATAAAAACCCAGCACCATGTCCTGAGTCGGCACGGCCAACGGTTTGCCGTTGGCGGGCGAAAGAATGTTGTTGGTGGCCAGCATCAGGATCTTGGCTTCAGCCTGTGCTTCAAGCGAAAGCGGCACGTGCACGGCCATCTGGTCACCGTCAAAATCGGCGTTGAAGGCCGGGCAGACCAGGGGGTGCAGGCGGATGGCATTTCCCTCGCTTAAAACAGGCTTGAAGGCCTGCATGCCAAGGCGGTGGAGGGTGGGAGCCCGGTTCAGCAGGACAGTGTGTTCCTTGATGACTTCGTCCAGGGCGTCCCAGATTTCGTCCCGGTTTTCTTCCACCCAGGTTCGGGCCACTCTCAGAGTGGTCACCACGCCTTTCTTTTCCAGGCGGTTGTAAATAAACGGTTTAAAGAGCTCCAGGGCCATTTTCGGCGGTATGCCGCACTGGTCGAGCTTAAGCTTGGGATCGACCACGATGACCGAGCGTCCTGAGTAATCAACTCTTTTCCCCAGCAGGTTCTGGCGGAAACGGCCCTGCTTGCCCTTAAGGGAATCAGACAGCGATTTCAACGGACGCTTCTGTGAACTCATGTAGCTCTTGCTGCGTTTCTGGTTGTCGAAAAGAGCATCGACCGACTCCTGCAGCAGGCGTTTTTCGTTCTTGATGATCAGGTCGGGAGCTTTCAGGTCGATCAGTCTTTTGAGACGGTTGTTGCGGTTGATGACCCGGCGGTAAAGATCGTTCAGATCCGATGAAGCAAAGCGGCCGCCGTCCAGACGCACCAGCGGACGGAGATCCGGGGGTAAAACCGGCAGGACGGAAAGAATCATCCATTCCGGCCTGTTACCGGACTTAAGGAAGTCCTCGTTCAGCTTGAGCTTGCGGGCCATGTTTTTCTTGCGCTGGGTTGATTTTTCCACTCGCATGCGGCTTTTCATGTCCCTTACTTCAGTTTCCAGGTCGATGCTCCCGAGCAGTTCGTGGATCGCTTCAGCCCCCATGCCCACTCGAGGAGCCAGGTCGGCGAATTTTTCTTCCAGCTCGGCGTATTCGTCCTCGCTGATCACCTGCTTGAACTTTATTCCGGGAATATCCCGGGGATCCAGAACGATGTACTTTTCAAAATTGACCACCTGTTCCAGGTCTTTGGCACTGATTTCAAGCAGGACGGCGATCCGGGAGGGGATGCCCTTGAAAAACCAGATGTGAGCCACCTTGGAATGGAGTTCAATATGCCCCATCCTTTCCCGGCGTACCGCGGACACGGTTACTTCCACGCCGCATTTTTCACAGACAATGCCCTTGTATTTCAATCCCTTGTACTTGCCGCACAGACAGCGGAAATCCTGGGTGGGACCGAATATCTTGGCACAGAAGAGACCGTCGCGCTCGGGTTTGAAAGTACGGTAGTTTATGGTTTCCGGCTTGGTAACCTCGCCATGGGACCAGCCCTTGATCATTTCCGGGGAAGCCAGGGAAATCTTCACCCGGCTGTAATCCATGATGTTGGCTTCTCTGCTTTCTCTTTTCAGTTTTTTCATGAAAGCTCCTTAGGAAATATTAGCGATATTTTCCTGGAGTCTCGAAGCATCGCTGGCTTTTTCCCTTTTGATCATTTCGATGTTCAAAGCCAGACTCTTGAGTTCCTTTAGCAGAACGTTAAAAGACTCTGGCAGTCCGGGATTGAAATCCATGGTTCCCTTGACGATCGCGGAGTATATCTCGTTGCGGCCGGAAATGTTGTCCGACTTGATGGTCAGCATTTCCTGCAGGATGTGGGCGGCACCGTAAGCTTCAAGGGCCCAGACTTCCATTTCGCCGACTCTCTGACCGCCGAACTGGGCCTTGCCGCCGAGGGGCTGCTGGGTGATCAGGGAGTATGGTCCGGTGGAGCGGGCATGAATCTTGTCGTCAACCATGTGCTCCAATTTCATCATGTACATGTAGCCGACTGTGACCTTGTTCTTGAACTGTTGACCGGTCATGCCGTCAAAAAGGACGACCTTGCCGTCAGCCGGCAAGCCGGCCTGGTTCATTTGAGCCACGACTTCCGCTTCGGTGGCGCCGTCGAATACCGGGGTTTCAAAATGAAGCCCCAGTTCTTTCCCGGCCCAGGAAAGAATCAGCTCGTAGACCTGGCCCACGTTCATGCGTGAAGGCACGCCCAGGGGATTCAGGACTATGTCGACCGGAGTGCCGTCTTCCAGGAAAGGCATGTCTTCCTCGGGCATGATCCTGGCCACTACGCCCTTGTTACCGTGCCGGCCGGCCATTTTATCTCCCACTGAAACTTTCCGGTTATTGGCGATCAGAACCTTGACCACCTTGATGACTCCGGGAGCGAATTCATCTCCCCTCTCCATCTGGTCTTTCTTGATTTCAATTTCCTTGCGCAGCGCTTCTACGTGCAGTTTCACCTTTTTTTCAATATCGGTGATTCTGCTCTTCGCGGCATCGCTGACGCATTTTTTGATTTCTTTGACCAGTTCGTCACTCAGACCGTTCAGCACCTTGGCGTCAAGGGTTTTCCCCTTGGCGGTCTTAAAGCCGTTGAGGCTGAAATCCTTGATAAGAGACTCTTTTTTCAGTACATCCCTGATTTTGACAAACTTTTCCGCCTGGAGTATCCGTTTTTCATCGGCAAAATTCCGCTCCAGCTTGGCAACTTCAAAACCGTCTATTTCCCTGGCCCTTTTGTCCTTCTCAGAACCGCGCCTGGTAAATATTTTAACGTCTATAACCGTGCCTTCAACTCCCGGAGGGCAATAGAGAGATGAATCCTTTATTTCGGAAGCCTGCTCCCCGAATATGGCCCGCAGAAGCTTTTCTTCCGGAGAGAGCTGGGTTTCTCCCTTGGGTGAAACCTTGCCGACCAGGATTTCCCCGGGCTTGACCTTGGCCCCGATTCTCACTATCCCGTTCTCATCCAGATTACGCAAAACGTTGTCGGACACACCGGGAATGTCACGGGTTATTTCCTCGGCCCCGAGTTTTGTTTCCCGGGCTTCAATACTTTCCTCGACTATGTAGACCGAATTGAAAACCGAATCCTTGACCATCCTTTCACTCAACACGATCGCGTCTTCATAGTTGAAACCGCGCCAGGGAACGAAAGCAGTCAGGATATTGCGGCCCAGCGCCAATTCCCCCTTGCAGGTAGAGGCCCCGTCACAGAGTATCTGGCCTCTTTCAACCTGATCTCCAACCTTGACCAGGGGGCGCTGGTTGACCAGGGTGTTCTGGTTTGAGCGCCGGAACTTGTTCATTTCGTAGAGGTCGGCGCTTATTTCCGAAAAATCCCCGTCACCGAGCGATTCTGAATCCACTTTGACGATGACTCTCTCAGCATCGACGTTCATGACCACACCGTTACGCCGGCAGACCACGGCCACTCCTGAATCCTTGCAGAGTTTGTGTTCCAGCCCGGTACCGACTATCGGCACTTCCGGAGAGATCAGGGGAACGGCCTGGCGCTGCATGTTTGAACCCATCAGGGCACGGTTGGCGTCATCGTGTTCCAAAAATGGAATCAGGGCCGCAGTCACCGAAACTATCTGCTTGGGTGACACGTCAACGTAGTCTATTTCATGGACTTCAGCCAGGAGGGTTTCACCGGCCCGACGGGCATTGACCCGCTTGTTGATGAAGTTTCCCTTTTCATCGACCTTGGCGCTGGCCTGGGCGATGGTGTAGTTTTCCTCTTCCCAGGCGGTCAGGTAAAAGGGATGAAAATGAAAAACCGGCAGTTCACGGCCTTTTTTTCGCAGATTTTCTATTTCCGCCAACAGATCGTCCTCTTTGACCACTTCCTTGAATTTAAAACGTGATTCACCGGGAAAATCAACCTGGAAATAGTTGACCATTCTGCTGTTTTCCACTTTGCGGTACGGTGTTTCCAAAAAGCCGAACTCGTTGACCCGGGTGTAGGTGGTAAAAGACGTGATCAGGCCGATGTTGGGGCCTTCAGGTGTTTCAATGGGGCAGATGCGGCCGTAATGAGAAGAATGGACATCGCGCACCTCGAAACCGGCCCGGTCGCGGTTCAAACCGCCGGGTCCAAGTGCGGATACCCTGCGCTTATGAGTCGTCTCGGCTATCGGATTGGTCTGGTCCATGAACTGGGACAGCTGGGAAGTCCCGAAGAATTCTTTCAGCGCGGCAAAAACCGGCTTGGTGTTGATCAGTTCACGGGGCAGCAGTACCGAGATATCCTCGGCATTGGTGATCCGTTCACGAATGATCTTTTCCAGCCTGGTCAAGCCTATGCGGAAAGCGTTTTCCACCAGCTCCCCGACCGCCCTGATGCGGCGGTTGGAAAGGTGGTCGATGTCGTCCACCTTCATGCGACCGCTGTTGTCGTACTTGAGGCGCAGGAAGTAGCGGACTATTTCAACCATGTCCTGAACGGTCAGGACGTGTACGTCGGCATTGTGTTCCGGGGTGAATCCAAGCTTGATATTCAGTTTTAGGCGGCCCACCGAGCTCAGGTCGTAGCGCTTTACATCGAACATCATGTTTTCAAAGAATTTGCGCGCGCCTTCCACGGTAACAGGCTCGCCGGGACGCATTTTCTTAAATATTTCGATATAGGCGTCACTCTGATTCTTGCTGACCTTGTCGTCCTGGTCGGTTTCCTGCTGAGCCCCGGACTTGTCCTGGCTTTCCTGATCGCGCTTTTTCTTGTCCTTGCGCAGGGTGAAAGCCAGCATCGGCCCCATTTCTTCCTCTTCATTTTCCGGAAAAAAAACAGCAAACTCACGGTTGAGTTTGCGCAGTTTCTTGATCTGGGCGGTTTCGATCGGTTCGTTGAATCTCAGCACGCTATCGATCGATGAAGCCGAATACAGATCTTCAAACATCTCGATATCGACCGGAATGAATTCAAGACCGGCCTTCTCGAAATCCTTGATGTTCTTGATCATTATTTTCTGACCGGAAGCGAGAATTTCATTACCCTGTGAATCAATAACAGCTGCGCTGGTCTTGATGTCCTTGAGAAAACGGGAATTCTGAAAGTAAAATATACCGTTCTCCACCTTGGCGGAAACGATGGAATAAAAACTCTTGAGGATTTCCAGGTCGTCAGCCAGGCCCATGGCCTTCAAAAACGTCGTGACGTTTACCCTCTTGGTTTTCTTGTCCAGTCTGATCTGCAACAGGTTGAGTTTCTCTTCGAATTCAATCCAGGCGCCGCGGGCCGGAATCAGCTTGGCCGTGAATTCCCCGCGCGTCTTGCCTGGAAGAAAATAAACTCCGGGTGATCTCTGCAATTGCGAAACTACGACTCTTTCCGTACCGTTGATGATGAAAGTGCCGTTGTCTGTCATGCAGGGCATGTCACCAAAGAAGATTTCCTGCTCCTTGACATCCTTGATGATCTTTTCGCCTTTCTTGTTTTCGGCATAAACAGCCAGGCGCAGTTTCACCTTCAAGGGAATCGAATAGTCAAAGCCTTTGTCCAGGCATTCTTCCGGCTTGTAACGGATTTTCAGGCGAACGCTGTCACCGCAGAGCTCGCATGTTTTCTGGGCGACCGTGCCTTTGGCCTGGCACTCAGGACATATTGACTTTGCTCCGAAATCGTTGTTCGCCGCCAGTATCGAGCCGCAGGCCCGGCAGAAAGGACGCGAATCCTCGATAGCCTGCAGGTGTCCGCATTTACAGGACCAGTCACCCAGCGAATACGAAACGAATTCCAGAATGGCGGTTTCCTTGAAATCGGATATCGGGAAAATCGACTTGAATGCCGACTGCAGCCCGCTGTTTTTCCTCTTTTCAGGGAACTCGGATATCTGCAGAAATGTTTCAAACGATTGTTTCTGGACTTCCAGGAGATCCGGGACTTCCAGAAAATTGCCGATTTTTGAGAAACTGGTTCGCTTCAAATAGTTATTTTGTTGCATAATCATCCCTTCAAAGGCAAGCAAGGGGAGCAGGTTTTGTTAAAAGCCATTGACTACTTGATTTCGATCTGGGCTCCCACCTCTTCGAATTTCTTCTTGATAGTTTCAGCTTCTTCCTTGGAAACGCCCTTCTTGATGACTCCGGGAGCATTGTCCACGGCATCCTTGGCTTCCTTGAGCCCGAGATCGGTCACTTCCCTGACCACCTTGATCACGTTGATTTTCTTGGCTCCAACGTCCTTCAGGTGAATGTCGAATTCAGTCTTCTCTTCTTCCTGGCTCTCTTCAACGGCAGCCTGAACTCCGGCTCCGGCGGCCATCGGCATGGCGGCCATTTCAGCCTTGATACCGTACCTGCTTTCGAATTCCTTGATGTAGTCGGCAAGCTCCAGAACCGTCAGCTTGTCCAGATGGGAAAAGAAATCCTCTTTTTTAATCGCGGCCATGACTATTGTCCTCCTTTCTCTTTTTTATCTTTAAGATTTTGTAACAATACCAGCATGGAAACCAGGGGGCTGCGCAGGGCGGCTCCCATTTTCTTCAAAGGCATCGCCATGGAAAGGGCCAGCTGGGCCAACAACTGCTCACGACCCGGGAGCTTGGCTACTTCGACGATCTGAGTGCTGCTCACGAATTTTTCTTCAATAAAACCGGAAACAATGCGGATTTTTTTACTTTCCTTTTCGTATTCGACCATCATCTTGGCCACTTCGATGAAGTTTTCACCGCTGAAAGCCACTGCCAGAGGTCCGTTCAGAACTTCGCGGCCGATGCCGGCCTGGTTCTTTTCCAGGCTTTTTATGGCCAGCCGGTTCTTTATTACCATCAGCCCCCCGTTGAGATTGCGGGCGCGACGGCGCAGGTCTTCCATTTCAGAAACCTTGAGACCGCGGTAATCGAAGAGGAAAACCCCGTTGCTTTTAAATATTTCGCCAAGCTTGGCAACCTGTTTTTCTTTCTCCTGCAATATCTGCTTGCTTGCCACTTCTTTCCTCCTGGGCGCCTAGGCTTCGAATTCCTGCAAGGCGATCTTGACCGCCGGACTCATGGTCAGGCTGAGATGGATGCTTTTCAGATAGCGTCCTTTGACCGCCGCCGGACGGGCCTTGATGACCGTGGATGCAAAGGCCCGCACGTTGTCGGCCAACTTTTCGTCCGCAAAGGATATCTTGCCGACTGAAGCGTGGACGATGCCGGTCTTGTCAACCCTGAATTCGATCCGGCCTTTCTTGATTTCCGAGACGGCATCCTTGATGTTGAAGGTGACGGTACCGGCTTTGGGACTGGGCATCAACCCCTTGGTGCCGAGTGTTTTGCCGAG
Source organism: uncultured Clostridia bacterium (assembly GCA_964457225.1). Classification (GTDB taxonomy): domain Bacteria; phylum Acidobacteriota; class Aminicenantia; order UBA2199; family UBA2199; genus CAYWEM01. The sequence continues at coordinate 1,886 of CAYWEM010000015.1, read as the reverse complement.
CCTGCCGACGCTTTTCATCATGTCCGGAGTGGTGACCACCACGTCGTAGTCAAACCAGTTCTCTTTCTGAATTCTTTCAATGACTTCTTCACCGCCGATAAAGTCGGCGCCGGCCTCTTCGGCCTCCTTCTGTTTCTCACCGGCGGCAATGACCAGCACCCGCTTGGTTTTCCCGGTGCCGTGAGGCAGAGTAACCGTGCCGCGCACCATCTGGTCGGGATACTTGGGATCAACTCCAAGCCTGATGGCGATATCAACCGACTCATCAAACTTGGCGTACTTGCCTTCACGCAGGTTGTTCAGGGCATCGGCCAGGGAATAATCCCTGATGTCCACTGCTTGTTTTGCTTTCAGATAAGCTTTTCCTCTTTTAGCCATTCTTTATCTCCAATCCCATACTTCTTGCCGAGCCTTCGACTATTTTCCTGGCCTGTTCAAGATCCGAGGTGTTCAAATCCACCATTTTGGCCTTGGCAATTTCCTCGATCTGCTTTACGGTCAGTTTCCCCACCTTGGTCTTGTTGGGTTCGCTCGAACCCTTCATGATCCCGGCCGCCTTCTTCAGAAAATAGGCAACCGGCGGAGTCTTCAGTTTCAGGGTGAAAGTCTTATCGGGATGTACCAGTACCTCCACCGGAACGATCATGTCGTCTTCCATTTTTCCGGTCAGCTTGTTGTACTGGTTGACAAACTCCATGATGTTCAGGCCGCTCTGGCTGAGGGCCGGGCCGACCGGCGGAGCCGGGGTCGCTTTTCCGGCGGGAAGCTGAAACTTTATAACCTTGATTACCGCCTTGGCTTTTTTACTCTTGGGTGCTGCCATGATTCACTCCTAAATCTTCTCTACTTGCAGGAAATTCAGATCCACCGGGGTGGTGCGGCCGAAAATGGTCACCGTGACCCGCAGGAGATTCTTCTCTTCGTTTACGGTTTCTACAATGCCGTTGAAATTGACAAAGGGACCGTCAATGATCTTGATCGCTTCTCCGGATTCAAAATGATACTTGGGCTTGGGTTTTTCGTGGGTCGCTTCAATGTGGTTCAGCACAACGGCGACTTCCTTGGCCGAAAGAGGCTTGGGCTTCCTGCCGCCGCCGACAAAGCCGGTCACTTTAGGCGTATTACGCACAAAGTACCAGTTCTTGTCGTTCATTTCCATCTGAATCAGGATATAGCCGGGGAAAGAGCGTTTCTCACTGACCACCTTCTTCCCTTCTTTTATTTCCACCACGTTTTCCTTGGGGATTACTATGTCCTTGATCTGCTCCTGCATGTCATGCTTTCTTATCTTTTCTTCCAGCGCCCTGACCACGTACTCTTCGGATCCGGAAAAGACCTGGATTATATACCATTCAAAGGCCATAAAACTGTCCTATTTCAGCAGGCTGATGACTTCATTGATCAGGGTGGAAAAAATGAAGTCAACCACGAACAGGTATACCCCGAAAAACATCGAGGCCACGAAAACGGCTATGGTCGTTTTTTGCAGATCATTGCGGGAAGGCCAGGTGACTTTTTTCAGTTCACCGACGATTTCCCGCAGGTAATTCTGCACGCGCCTGAATATATTGGCTTTTTTTTCCATAATTTCAAAACAGGTCAGGAGGGACTCGAACCCCCAGCCACCGGTTTTGGAGACCGATGCTCTACCATTGAGCTACTGACCTATTTGACCTCCTTATGAAGGGTATGCTTTGAACACCTTGAGCAGTACTTCTGCAGGTTGAGCTTTTCCGTCGTGTTCTGCTTGTTCTTGGTGGTGGAATAGTTTTTTTCACTGCAGTCGGAACACTTCAGACCGACGTTGATTCTTTTTTCGTTTTTGGCCATGTTATTCCAAAATCTCGGTTACCGAGCCGGCGCCGATGGTGCGGCCGCCTTCACGA
>CAYWEM010000014.1:0-78448 GCA_964457225.1 uncultured Clostridia bacterium | reverse complement strand
CGATTTCTTCGAGAAATCGCTGGACTTCGATGCCGGTGGTCGAGCCGTAGTACTTGTCAATGGCCTGCATAATGGAGGATTCCGGGGCGATCACGGCCTGGATGCGCAGGTTGGTGGTGAAGCGTATTTCTTCCAGCACGAACAGATTCGAGGGATCGGCCATGGCCAGGGTCAGGTTGGAACCGATGCGGTGAATGGGGATGACCACGTACTTGCGGGCCGTTTCCGGTTTGATCAGTTCCAGCACCTTGTCGTCGATCTCGAACTTGGAAAGATTGATGGACGGGTAACCGAACTGCTTGCTGAGCACCTGGGCGATGTCTTCCTCGGATGCGTAGCCCAGCCTGATCAGCACCGAGCCCAGTTTTCCCGGTTCTTTCTTCTGAATTTCCAGGGCATGCTGGAGCTGTTCCTGGTTTATCTTGTTTTCCTTAAGCAGTAAATCTCCGATCCTTAGTGCCATTGCCCAAGATTCTAAATAATTAAAATAAAAAAGTCAATCACCAGCGCCGTTTCAATAAAAATATCCGGTATTTTTTTGATGCGGGTATTTCAGGACTGCAAGCGAAGCCGGGTTATTCCGGATGCTTACTGCTTCATGATGAAAAAAGCGCCGGCCGAAAAAAGATCAAGCCGGCCTTCGCGATCAAGGGCCGCGGCCAGGTCCAGGGATATCGAGGCCAGGCGGAAAGACAGGCCGAATGAATAGCGCAGGTCGGCCCGGCTGCCCAGCAGGTGTTCGGCGGCCAGGTTGGTGGCCAGGGCGGCCCGCAGAAACATCTGGTTCTGGAAAAAACCCTTTTCCAGGCCCAGGGTCAGATTCTGACGCTCCGCATTGCCGACCAGCGAGGCCAGGGGGCTGAGATCGGCATCCAGGTAAAAGCCCCAGTCGGCTGCCGGCTGAAAGGCCAGTCCGGCCAGGTAACGCCTGGCAAAGAGCAGTTCTCCGCCGGGCAGTTCCACCTTGGTCAGTGGGAAATGATGGGCGGCCAGGCCTATTTTCAGGTGCGGACCGGCTTCAATGCAAAGTCCAAGGTCAGCGCTGATTTTCTTCAGGCTCAGGTCGCGGCGTTCCACGGCCAGTTCGAAGTAATCCCGGCTGTTCAGTCCGCTGCGGAAAAACCCGTCCAGCAGTCCTTCCTGAAAGAGAGACATTTCGCCGTTGAAATAATGCAGGACGGCCCCGGCATGTACTCCCTGGGCCAGGCGAAACGCGGTGCCGAAGGAAATAACCGTGCCCCGCAAATTGGCCAGGTTCGCCGTCATGGCGGCCAGGTCGGCCGCGCTGACTTCAGATTCGGCCCTGGCCAGGGCCGGACCGTTGAAGGGACCGATAACCGTGCCCTGCAGAAACTGAACGTTGATGCCGTAACCGCGGGAAACAAATCCCATGGCCCTGGACTTGATGCCGAAAAGACCGCCGGGCTCTTCGGCCAGCTCGCGCAATCCGGCCAGGGCCCGGCTGCGTTGCCCGGAATCGAATTCAGACCAGTTTTCCAGGCCCAGGTCAAGCAGGGCGGAAAGCCTGTCGTCATAGCCCCCGGCGGCCCGGAAATCCTGGCCGTACTGGTAGCCTGAAAGCCCGCGGGTCTGCAGGGAAAGCAGGGCCGGGTTGAGCAGCATTACGAAGGGATCCCAGCCAAAGGCCGATGATCCCGAGCCCAACGCCAGGGAGCGGGTGCCGGGCATTCGCCAGTGCAGGTCGGCGGCGGCCATAGAGGCTGCGGTCAGCAGGAGAACGGCTGACAACCCTGCCTTGAAGCGGCATTTTTTGTTCATTTCAGTTCCTCAAGCAGTTTCCTGATTTCCGGCTGTTCCTGGTTGATGCGCAAAGAAGCTTCCAGCACCCTGATCGCTTCCCGGCGTTCACCCTGGCGCAGCAGGGATATGCCCAGCATGTTCAGCACTTCGACATCGCTGTCGTAAAGCTTGACCGCCTGCCTGAGCTGTTCCACGGCCAGGGTATGATTGTCCTGCAGGAAAGCACTGCGGCCCAGCAGGGCGTGAAAACTGAAAGCTTGTTCCGTAACATCCCGCAGCCTGTTGATCACCTGCAGGGCGGCGGAGAAATCGCCGCGGCGCAGCAGGAAAGCGGCGAAATCGCTTATCAGTGCATAGTTTTCCGGGCCGGCCTCCAGGGCGCGTTGATACATTTCCAGGGCCTGTTGCGGCCTATTCTGGCGTTCGTACTGGCCGGCGGCGATATGCATGAAGAAATGCCGGTTATCCAGTGAAGTCAGGCGGGAAGCCACTCCCGGCCTTGGCACCCTGGGCTGCAAAGAAACCGTGAAATCGCGGCGCCCGGAATCGAGCACCGCTCCCGCCGGGGAAAGCAGCCTGGCGCGCAGGGTATAGAATCCCGGCTCAAGCCCGGCCAGGGAATAGTGAAAAACGGCACTGCGCTTGTCAGCCGGCAAAACGAAGCGGCGCGCATCCAGGCCGCCGCCCTCGGTTTCAACTTCCAGGATCAGTTCCTGCTTGTAGGAGCGGCGATCGACCGGCAGGACCACGTGAACTGTCTCCTGGCGGCCGTATTCATCTCCCGGCGCCGGTACCAGCTCGATATCGGCGAATTTATAGGGCAGGATGGCGAAGCGCCTGACTTCGCTCAGCTCGGGAGTCAGAAGCGGACCGACCAGCTGCGGTATCTGGCTTGACTGCGGCTTGACCGAAATTTGCTGTTCAAAATAACTGAATTCCTTCTGCACCGAGTTTTCCAGCATGGCCATCAGCTTGTACTCACCTTCTACCACCGGGAAGTAATCGGCGATCAGCACCCCGTTGCCGAATCTTTCCAGCATTTCCCTTTCCCGGGCGTACACCGTGAATCTCTTGCTGTACTCGAACACCGGGGCATCGCCCCGGCGCAGGCTGACGTGCAACTGGTAATTGAAATAATGCTCGTCCCGCTCCTGGGAGTAGTCCACCGACACCCTTTGCGGCTGCATGGCCAGGTGCAGGAAACTGAGGCCGCTGGCCGCCTCGTGAAAGATCTGGACATCGTTGCGGCTTTCCAGGTAATTGGTGGCGTAGTCCACCTTGACCAGGCCTTTGAACTTCATGAACTCGGTGGCATAGGTGGTCTTGACCCGGCGGCGCGGCAGTTCGATGACCTGGTTGAGCAGAGAGGCGCTGGCCACGGAAGGACGGAAATGAGAAATCCCCTCATCTGGGATCAGGGTGAAAGCGGCCTGGGCCAGGATGGGATCGATTTCGTGGATGCGTGTATAGACGCTCTCCAGGTTGCCCAGGTCTACATTTGAACGATCGCGCAGCAGGGCGTCCGGCCCGTCGATGGCCGGGTTGAACAGCTTGTATTCACCGGCGTCGCCGCGCTTGAAAAAGACCACCCAGAAATGGCTGGGAAAACCCTGGGTGGTATCACCGTAATAGGACCAGAGTTGTATCGGCACCAGTTCGGAGGAAAACTCCTCCCGGCTGATTGAAGAAGGCTGGCCCAGGATAATGTGGATGCGGCCCATGTCGGTCTGCCAGCCGGCCCGGGCCGTGCCGCGGCCGAAGTGGTGGTTGGCGTAGGAAAACCTCTTCAGGTGCTCTTCCTTGAACTCGTTTTCCACCGTTCCCGGCGTCGGATCCCTGACCTTCCAGAACAGGTCCATGTACATGTCACGGTCCCGGTCGTTCTCCAGCATCAGGAAGATTTCTCTTTCCTGCTCACTGCTGATGTGGGTCACCAGTTCCAGCCACTGGCGGTACCTTTCGGCCAGCTGGGCTTCCCGCTCGGCCAGGGCCCGGCGGGCGGCCCGGCCGGACTGGGCCGGCAGAAACAAGGCCAGCGCCATGAACAGCAGGACCGGGATCAGTAAGGTTTTTTTGCCTGAAAAGAAAGGTTTCATGTTGACCTGGGCTTCCCGGTTGTTTTTTACTTGGCCTGTTTCAGGGCGGTCATGATTTCTTTCACCTGGGCGGCCCGGGCCGAATCCGAGTCATGCTTCAAGTATTCTTCCAGCACTTCCAGGGCAGCCTTGAAATCACCCTGGCCCATGTAAACCAGGCCCAACTGGTAGAGGGCATCCAGGTTGCCGCTCCTCTTGTCGGCCGACAATCTCAGGAAGCGGGCCGCTTCATCGAAGCGCGAGGCGTTGAAATAGGAAACCCCGATGTTGTAAAGCACTGTTGAATCAGATATCTTTTCCGGAGCCACTTTGCTGTACCACTCCAGGGCGGTCGCGGCCTGGCCCATGTTGGAATAGGCGTTGCCGGTGGCGATGATCGCGTCAACATGCTTTTCATCACGCTCCAGCACCCGGGCGTAACTTTCGATGGCCGCCTGGTAATCATTGAGGCTGAACAGGCAATTCCCCACGTTCAGATGCACGATGTAGGCGTCGGGATCGTCCTTGAGAATGTCCTGGTAAGCTTTCATGGCTCCCCGAAAATCACCCTGGTTGAACAGTTGGTTGCCCTTTTCAAGCTGGTCGAGAATTTCCTTGCCCAGGGCGACCCCGGCCAGTTCCTTGATAGTCACGTCCCAGTCGAAAACCTTGCCGCTTTCATCAATGGACACGGTTATTTTCAGGGGTTCAAAACCGCTCTTGATGAAGTCGAGATGCCATTCTCCGCCGCGCACCATGTAGGCCCGCCATTCACCGCGCTGGTCAGTGGTCTTTTCCAGGCCGGCCTGGCCGCGCACGCTGAACAGTACTACCTTGACCCCGGCCATCGGCCGGCCGTTCTCATCGCTGACTATGCCCTTCATGCGGCCGCGGCCGTCCCATTGAGCCTGGAGGGCTGAGCTCAGCAGCAGGATTATGATCAAAATTCCAAATAAGTGTTTTGAGTTTTTCATGTTTAACCTCGCTTTCCGAATGTTAGCATAAAAGAACCGATCGGACAATAAAAAAAAGCCCCCGTTCCCGAAGGAACGGGGGCCCTTAAATTCAGTGCCTCAGTTCAGAAAATCAGAACTGGAAGCGGATGCCGAGCCGGAAAACGCGCGGGTTGGCCAGGTTGGCGATCTTGCCGGGATAGGCGGCGGCCACGAAGGTGTTGTTGTGCGGGTAGTAGGTGCCCATCTCGTACTGGTAGCGGCGTTCCTCGAAATTGGAGTTGAAGACGTTGAACACGTCCACCATCAGGTAAACGCGCTGGCCTTCGGCCACGGTGATCATTTTTTCAAGGCGCAGACTGAGATCCCAGTTTACCGGCAGGCGGGTCTTGCCGAACTCTTCCATGTAAACATCGGTGGTGAAGAAGGTCCGGTTGGCCCAGGTCTGGTGGTTGAGGGTGAAGTAGCGGGCCAGCATGTTGCCTTCACGGGCGTGGAAATTGGCCGAAATGTTGAATCCGGCGGGGAGCTGGTAGAGACCGCTCATCTTGACCATCCAGCGCGAGAAGATATACTGGTCGATCATACCCGAGGCTCCGCCGACCAGCGCTGAATAGGGCTTGCCGTCGAGGGCCCACATGTTGGTGGGGTTCATGTATCCCTGGTCACCGTAGTGAACGGCCTGGTTCTGCAGGGTCACTGAGCCCTGGGCCATCCAGCGGTTGGAGAGGCGCTTGACCAGCACCAGGTCGGCCGACATGTAATTCTGGTAATAGTCGGGCCTGGGCTTGTACATGGCATAGGAAGTGTAGCCGAATTCCGGCTTGACCAGGTAATAGGGTTTGCCGGCGGCGTCCATGGTGGAGCCGAGGCCGGGAATGGTGGCCGGGATGGTGCCGACCTGGGCATAGGCTCCGGGACCGTCGAGATCAGCGGCGCCGGGATAGTGGTTGACGTTCCACCAGAAGTTGTTGTTCAGGCGGTAGGTCAGGTTGAGCGACACGGCCAGGTCACGGGCCAATTCACGGTCGATGGTGAACAGGACTTCGTAGGTTTTCTGAGGGGTGCGCTTGCCGTCGATGTACTGGCGGGAGGGTGTCAGGGCGGCGGGATTGAAGAAATCGAAACCGCGGATCAGCACGCCGCGGGCCTGCATTTCAGCGGCATTGCCGATGAAGTCGCCGGCGTCGTTCCAGACGCGGACCGGCCGGCGGCCGTTGCCCACCAGGGTCCACCAGTAGAGCTCGTTGAAATCGGCCTTGCCGTCGCCGTTGTCCAGCCACCAGAAATCCAGGTTGCCGGAAGTGCCGTAGGGCAGGAAGTTACCGGCCTCGGCGACTCCGAAGATGCCGCCGTAAATGGCGCCGGAGAGCTTGAGGATGGTCTTGCCGTCGCCTCTCAGGTCATAGGTGGCGCCGACGCGCGGTGAGATCATGGGCACGGCCCAATCTGAATCCTTGACTCCGGGCACGGTGATGCTGGGGAAAATCCCGGCCAGCCTGCTGACCAGGCCCGGGGTGAAGTTGTTGGTGAAAACCGGGTGATCGGGTTGAATGGCGTTCAGATCAAAAGACTTCATTTCCGGAGTCTGCAGGTCGTAGCGGGCGCCGATTTTCAGCGACAGGTTGCCGAAAGTCAGGGTGTCCTGGATAAAGGCGGTGACGTAGTTGGTGTACTGGTCACGCACGTAGGGCCGGCGCAGTTCGAGGTAATACCAGTTAGTCGGCACCTGGTTGAGGCCGTCGCCGTTCAGATCAAGCTGAACGGTGTTGTAATTGCGGCGGAAACGAACCGAACCGGTGCCGCTGTAGTACTCGGAGCTGAAGATGTTCTGGTTGGCGGTGGAGTACTCGAAACCGAGCTTCCATTCGTGCGAGGCGTTGAAGATGACGTCGTTGAAATAGGTCAGATGCAGGGCGTAATTCTTACGCGGCCGCTTGACGTTGTAGTAGAAGCCGGAATGAGTGTTGGGAGCATCGCCGTAGGTGGCCCTGGTCATGTCGTACCAGGTGGCGTACTGGCCGGTGGGATAGGCGGAAGAACCCGCATCGTTCATGGGCCAGAGCCGGAAACCGGCGTCGGAAGCGGCGTACTTGAGGCTGAGGAAGAGGTTGCTGCCGAAGGTCTGGTCCATCTGCAGTTTCAGGATCGGCGAACCGAAATGCGCCTGGCCGCCCTGGCCGAGGCCCTTGGGCAGTGAGGCGGAAACCGAACGGCCTTCCTTGATCTTGGCGCCGACGTGGAAGAAGAATTCCACCCGGTTGTTCTCGAAGGCCTGCAGGTTGAACTTGAAGGCGAAGTTCTGCAGCAGGGTGTCATCGTTGACACCGGTGATGGTCCGGGTCTTGATGTCGTTGACCCCGATAGAACCCCAGTAGAACAGCTTGTCCTTGATGACCGGTCCGCCCAGGTTGAAACCCCAGTCCTTGATGTTGCGGATGCCGACCGTACCGGCGATATCGGTGCGATAGAACTGCTGGATGAGCTCATCGGTGACGTTTTCACCCTGGAATTTTTCATCGGTGAAGTAAACGCGGCCGCCCAGGGCATGCTTGTTGCCGCCGCGACGGGTGACCATGTTCAGGGCGATACCGCCGGACTGAATGGTGACGTCGCCGCCGCCGGTGGTCACGTTCATTTCCTCGAAGGCGTCGAAGTCCCAGTATGAGGGCGTGGCGCCGATGGCCGCCGGGTCGGTGACGTTGACACCGTCGACGTTCCAGGTGTTGTTGTTGTAGGTGCCTTCACCGCGGCCTACTGATGAAGCCTGCTGGCCCGATTCGGAACCGGCCACGTTGACCCGGTCGGTCTGCACGCCGGGGGCCATGGCCAGGATGACGAAGGGGTCACGGCCGGTGGGCAGTGACTGCAGTTCCTCACGGGTGACAACCGTGTTGATCTGGGTGGCCTTGGTGTCGATGACCGCGGCCTTACCTTCGACCACGATCTCTTCACTGACCGCACCCAGTTCCATGACCAGGTTGACTTCCGAGGTTACGCCTAGGGATACGCCCACGCCGCTTACGGATTTCTGTTTGAAACCTTCAAGCTCGGCTGTGACGACGTAGTTCCTGGACGGGAAGAGTTCACGGAAGCGGAACACTCCCATCTCGTTGGTGACCGCGGTCAACTGGGCGCTGACATCGCTGGTCAGAGTGATGGTCACACCGGGCAGAGGCTGCCCGTCCTGAGTGACCACTTTCCCGGTGAGGTTGCCGGTGCGGATCTGCGCTTGCAGAAAAGGCACCAACAGCACCAGGGTAAGAACCACTACCAGAGTTTTTCTCATTTAGCTATCCTCCTTTTTTATTTGGCTTGAGAGCCACAAAAATTAAAGCAAATTCCCTGCCAATCCTGAAAGTGGTTTAGAGAAGGGTTTATTCAGTTATTTCAAGATAAGTTTATTCGTCAAACCGAATCCTGCTTCGTCAATCTGAACGATATTTCCGCCTTTACCCGGGTTTAGGGTCAATCGGGCCGTTAACAGCAAAAACGTCGAGGGGAAAGAGCTCTCGCCCGGTCTGCCACTCTTTACGGCACCGACCCGGGAAACCCCTTTATCATCAGTTTTTCCTGGTAAATATTGAATCACCTCCAAGCAACTGATATATCAACCCGTTATCGCCCGGACCGGCCGGCGGGAAGACTTCCACTCCTTCAATCTATTCCAATGCTCTTTTTACCACGGCCGCGAATTGGTTTTTGTTTAAAATAACATTTCTTGAAAATTGAATTTACAGCTGTTTTGTATTATAGTATCAGCATGAAAAAAATATCATCACCATTGCTGGTGCTGATCCTGATCTCCGGATCAATCGCCTGCCTGGGCACGGCCCGCAGGCTGGACCCGGTCGAACGGGAATTCCTGGAACTCACCTCGCTGATCATCACCAGGCAGGAGCGCAAGGCCTTCCTGGCGCTCCCTCCCGGCCAGCGTGAGGCTTTCATCGAGGATTTCTGGGTCCGGCGCGATCCCGACCCCGAAAATCCGGAAAATCCGTACCGGGAAGAATACCTGCGCCGGGTGGCCGCGGCCAACCAGCTGTTCAGCGGCGAAGGCGGGCCTGGATTCCGTACCGACCGCGGCCGCATCTACGTATTGCTGGGACCGCCGGACCGGCGGGACGTGTTTCCCACCGGCTACACTTTTTACGGTCCCCCGGTGGAAGCCTGGTACTACGGTTTTTTTCCGGTTATTTTCATCGACCAGTACAAGCTGGGCAGTTACCGGCTGGAACCGGGCAGCGCCTATGCCCTCAGCCAGCTCAATTTAACCCAGATGCAGTTGAAAGCCGACTTGAGCCCCCTGCAGGTCAATGAGAACAAGTTAAGCGTCAACCTGCAGGTGGAAGGGGAAAAGAAAGGCCCGGCCCGGTTCAAACTGATCATTCCGGCCACGGCGGTCACCTTTGCCCCCGATGCCGCCGGGGAAACCAACGAAACCGTTCTGCGGGTTTCCCTGGAGCTGTGGAAACAGGACGGCAGTGTAAAACTGGCCGTCCTGGAACAGGACTTCCCCCTCAGGGTCAAGAGTTCGGAAATAGACAAGCTCCCCCGCTACCTGGTGCTGAGCCTGGAACAGAAGCTGGGGCCGGGCCGCTATCTGGCCAGGGTGAACCTGGAAAACCAGGTTGACGGATCCCGGGCCTTCACCGAAAAGGTTTTCCGGCTGTGAAACCCGGGCGCAGTTCTTACTGAACGATGATTTGCACGGAAATGCTCTTTTGGGCAAGATCGGCAAACCACGTTCAAGCCGGCGCAGCGAGCCGGCTTTTTCAATGAAAATGCTTTTAAACCACCGACCAGGAGTAACAACATGAAGCGGAAGATCATTTCAGCCTGCCTGCTGCTGGGCGCCCTGACCCTCGGCGCATCCCGGGAAAAAGAATTACTCGACCGCCTGCCGCCCCGCTACCGGGCCTGGCTGACCGAGGAAGTGGTTTACATCATCAGTCCCCTGGAAAGGGAAGTATTCCTGATGCTGGAAACTGACCGGGAAAGGGAGACCTTCATCAGCGCCTTCTGGAAACAGCGCAATCCCACCCCGCACCTGCCGGAAAACGAATTTAAAAACGAACATTACCGGCGTATAGCCTACGCCAACCAGTGGTTCGGCCGTGAAGCCCCTGGACCGGGCTGGAAATCTGACCGGGGGCGGATATACATCACCCTGGGCGAACCGAATTCCATTGAGAAATACGAGCACGTGAACGAGATTTACCCGGCCATCATCTGGTTTTACCAGTCCATGGCCCCCCACGGACTGCCGGATTCCTTCAGCGTGGTCTTTTTCAAGCGCGACGGGGTCGGCGATTACGAGCTCTATTCCCCGGTTAAATACGGGCCGCAGAGCCTGCTCCGCAATTACTCCGGGGACGTTCTGGAAGTCAGGCAGGCCTACCTGCAACTGGCCGAACTGGAGCCGAACCTGGCCGACGTATCCCTCTCCCTGATCCAGGGTGAACCCCTTACCGGTTCCCCTTCCCTGGCCTCGGAAACCCTGATCAGGGAAAAAATACCGGCCGCGCCACAGCGTCGGGTCAGCAACCGCTATGCCCAGAATTTCCTGAAGTTCAAAGGACTGGTAGAAGTGGAATACGCAGACAACTACGTTGAAAGCGGCAGCCTGCTCCAGGTGGTACGCGATCCGTCCGGCCACTCTTTCATTCACTTGCTGATAGAGCCGCAGCGGCTGTCCCTGGAACAGTACCAGAATCGTTTCCTGACCAGCCTGGAACTTTCCGGATTCATCGCCGACCGTAACGGCAAGGTCATCACCCAGATCGTCCGGCGCATTCCCATCGACATCACGGAAAGCATGGTAGCCAGGGTCAGGGACAAGCTTTTCAGTTACCAGGAAATCATTCCGGTCATTCCGGGTCAATACCGGATCACCCTGATTCTCAAAAACTCAGCCGGAAAGGAATTCACCTCTATGGAACGGGAGTTCCAGGTTCCCGAAAAAGACAGCCCCGGCATAAACGCCCTGCTGCTGGCCAACCGGCAGACCGCAGTCGGTCGCGAGGCGGACTTCAAGCCCTTTATTTTCAGCGGCCGTCACCTGCTCATCTCTCCGCGCAACGATTTCACCGTCTCCGATGACCTGGTGGTTTTCACCCAGTTATCCGGGTTGAACGCGGGGCTCAAATCCGAAGGTTTCCTGCGCTACGAAATTTTCCGCCGCGAAGAAAGGATTTTCTCCGAAGAAAAACCGCTGGCCGAACTGGACAGCCTGCCCGATGTATTCCGGGTCTTTCCCCTGGCGGCCTACGGGCCGGCCTATTACCGGATCACGGTCAGCCTGCTGGACGGCCGCAAGCGGGAAACAGCCTCCTCCAGCGCCGATTTCTACATCACGCCGCAAGCTTCACTGCCCCGGCCCTGGGTGGTTTCCATGCCCCTGGCCAGAACTGATTTTCCCCTGTTCCTCAACGAGCTGGGCCGCCAGTACCTGGCCACGGGCCGGCTTGAACCGGCCGAGAAGTACCTGGCCGAATCCTTCCAACGCAGGCCCAATGACGCCGCCCTGGCCGCCGACTACTGCCGCCTGCTGCTTCAGCTTGACCGGCCCGGCCGGGTGATCGAAATCGCCGAAAGCTTTCTCAGGCAAAAAGAAGATCACTCCTTCTCACTGTTGCTGGGACAGGCCAGCCAGGGGCTGGGCCGGTTCCGCCAGGCCCTGGAATACTACGATGATTACCTGAAGCATGCCGGCGGTCATTTCCAGGTACTGAACGCCATGGGCGAATGCCACCTGCAGTTGGGTGAAACAGACCTGGCCCGCCGGGCCTGGACGAAATCCCTGGAACTCCACACCGATCAGCCGACGATCAGGGAAAAAATCGAGAAACTCGTCCCGGAAGGGAAATGAGCACAACCGTCCGGAGATGAATATTTTTATGATTAAATAATTCTTTATTACATGGAGGAACACAATGGGTAATAGTTTCAGCAAACTGAGCGTCCTGCTTCTCTGCCTGGTGATCTTTTCCCTGCTGCTGCCGGCCCAGGCCGGCCGGGGCCGCGGCCGCCTGGCCGGCACGGTGGTCAACGAAAAAGGTGATCCCGTAATCAACGCCGAGGTCATTCTCGAGTTCAGCGACGGCGGTCTGAAGGACAGCACCCATACCAATAAGAAGGGAGAATGGGGATTCATCGGCCTGGGTACCGGAAAGGCCACCGTCACCGTGGCCGCCGACGATTACCTGCCCGAGATAAAGACCGTGGAAATCAAGCAATTGGAGCTCAACCCGCGCCTGAACATCGTCCTGCGGGAAGACCGGGAAAAGAAAATCCGCCTCAAGGACGAGGAGTCCATGCAAGTGCTCGAGCTGGGCAACCAACTCTACCAGCAGGGGAAATACCCGGAGGCCCTGGCCGTTTACCGCGAATTCGAAACGATCAATCCCGAGGTTTTCATAATTCACTTCAACATAGGGGACTGCCTGCGTGAAATGAAGGACCATCAGGGCGCGGCCGCGGCTTACGAAAAAGCGCTGGCCGGATCCAGGGAAAGGGAAGACCTGGTCATGCAGGCCAAGGCCCTGGCCGCCCTGGGTGAACTGCGCCTGCGAAATAAAGACCTGGCCGCGGCCCAGGACTTTTTCCGGCAATCGATTGAACTGAATCCCAAGGATGAATTGCTGGCCTTCAACGTGGCCGAGATCTTCTTCGCTTCGAACCAGACCGGGGAAGCCATCAAATTTTACGAACTGGCGGCCAGCATCAAGCCCGACTGGAGCGAGCCCCTGCTTAAAATCGCCTATGCCTGGCTCAACCAGGGTGACATTCCGAAGGCGGTGGATTACCTGCAGCGTTTCCTGCAAATCGACCCGGATTCACCGCAGGCGGGCACAGTCAGGAACCTGCTTGAATCCCTGAAAAAGAACTGACTGGTTAACCGGAATCTGAGAATTCAGGGCCGGACGGCTTCGGGCCGGACGGCCTTTTTTTTTGGACAAAAAAAAAGCCCGCCCCCCCAAGGGAGGGCGGGCCTTAAAATCAGGCTCCGAGTTTCAGTACCTCAGAAGGAGAACTTGAGCCCGAGGCGCACGGCCAGCGGAGTGCCGCGGAAACCGTCGCCGTACTTCCACATTTCCTTGCGGAAACGCGGATCGAGTACCGGGTTGAAATCGTCGATGTTCCAGTTGCCGGCCAGGATCTGCTCGTCGGTCAGGGCCACGCCGCCGGCGTTGTAGATCTGGTATATGCGCTGAGCGGTGGTGGTGTTGAAGAGGTTGTCCACGTTGACGTTGATGTTCAGGTTGTTCCTGCCCAGTTTCAGGTTGTACTCGGCGTAGATGTTGGCGAACCAGAAGAAGGGAGTGCGGCCGAGGTCACCGCGGTTGAAGGGCAGGTAACCCTGCACGTCCATGGCGTACTCGGTGGAGACCGGGATACCGCTCATGGCGTTGACCACCGCGCCCACGGTCACGCCGAAGGGCAGTACATAGGAGCCGTAGACCTTCAGGTAAATGGGCCGGTCACCGGCCATCGGGCCGTCGATCGGGTTCATGTTCTTGTCGAAGGCCAGGTACCAGAGGTCGAAATAGCGGGCCACGTTCGGATCGGTGCGGCCGTATTCGTCGCCGGAGGCCAGGCCGGAGTAGTTGCCTCTCAGGCTGCTCCAGGTCAGGGAGACGCCGCCCATCCAGTTGTCGGAGAAACGCTTGTCCAGGGAGAGGTTGACCCCCCAGTAGTCGCGCTTCGCTTTCGGGATATCGGGAGCGCCCTGCGGGATCAGGCCCAGGGCCTTGGCTTCAGCCCAGGCGTTCTTGATGAAATCGCCGCCCGGGTTGGTGGTGTAGTACTCTTCGCCGTGATCGGTCATGACTCCGATGTCCTCAATGGCCCAGAGCAGTTTCTTGTGCACCAGGCGGGCCGAGAAGGAGATATTGTCGGCGACTCTCTTTTCAGCGCCCAGGGCGATTTCCAGCTGGCTCATGGGTTTCATGTCCGGATCGGTGGTGTCGAAGGAAACCGGCCGGAAATCGAAGGTGTTGCCGTCACCAAGCAGCTGGCGTCCGGGGAAGTAACCGTTGACCCCGATCTTGTCCCATTCGTAGGTGTCGAGGGCGTAGTAGGCGCTCCTCCACTTGAACCCGCCGTAGGAGCCGGCGGCCATGGAGAGTTTCATGACGTCGTAGAAGATGCCGGCCGAGCCGAAGATCTTGAGATCGGCATTGCCCAATGCATCCCAGACAAAACCGAAACGCGGGGCGATCTTGTCGCCGAAACCCCATTCGATCGGCTTGAAGTTTTCCTTGTCCGTGCCGGTGGCGTAAGAGGGGATGTACTCGGACTCGGTGCGCACGCCGAAGTTCAAGGTCAGGCGGTTGGAAATGGTCCAGGAATCCTGGATGTACAGGGCCCAGCGGTTGCTGTAAGCCTTGTAGAAGTCGCCGAAAGGACCGGTCACGTCGTTGTTGCGTACTCCGTAATAACCGTAGGTGCCGCGGCCGTAGTTGGTGCCGTAGGCGATGAAATCACGGTCCCAGGCGAAGAAGAGAATCGGGCCCTTGGCCGTGTTGTCGTAATCCTGGCCCTGGCGCACGAACTGAATGCCGGCCTTCCAGGAATGCTCGCCGCCCAGGTTCAGGAAGTAGGAGAAGTCGGCGCCGATGCTCATTCTTTCATCAAGGCGTTTCTTGTTGACGTAGGCATTGCCGCGGGAATAGTTCATGAAACCGGTCGGGCGCTGGTAAGCCGCCGGGACGTCCAGCAGACCGACGTTGGTGGTCTGGAAATAACCGCCGGGTGCCTCGGTCAGGAACTGGAAGCAGGGTTCATCGGGGGGCTGGACCAGCTGGTTGGTGCGTTCACTGCGGAAGAAGCCGGCGCGCAGGCCGACCATCAGGTTGTTGCCCACGGTCAGGTCGGCGCTGAAATTGCCCGACAGGCGCGGGTAGCTGAACCCGTAATCATCGTTGGAAATTGCCGGATTGGGGTTGCCGATGATGGTCGACAGGTCGCCCTTGTACTTCCAGAAGTTGTTGACCGCGCTGGCGGCCAGGCGCAGGTTCTTCAGCGGCTGGGCCGTGATCTTAGCCTGCCAGTTCATGGACTGTTCACTGCGCTTCCAGTCTTTCTCAAGCCCGCTCAGGTAGGTGGTGGTGCGGGTGTTGCTGTAGAAGACCGGCATGAAGGAGCCGAAGAACCAGATCTTGTCCTTCAGGATGAAGCCGCCCAGGTTCAGGCCGCCTTCGATGCGGTGGTCGTTGTCCTTGCCGTAGTACTCGTCATAGGTGTAGTACTTGTATTCGCGGGAGTTCTGCAGGTTGAGGAAGAGCAGGTCGGTGTAATCAGCGCGCAGGGGGGCGCCGCTGTAGTAGCCGATGATCTCACCGCGGAAGACGTTGCCGCCGGAACGGGTGACCACGTTGATGACCCCGCCCAGGGAACCGCCGAACTCGGCCTGGTAACCCGAGGTCTTGACCTGGACTTCATCGACGAAGTCAAAGGAGACGCTCTGGCCGCTGGCCCCGGTGACGATGTTGGTGGTGTCCGCCCCATCAACGTAGTAAACGTTTTCCAGGCCGGTGGCGCCGTCAACCGAGGTGCCGCCCAGCATGGGTTCGGTCGAAACCCCCGGTATGGCCGTGATCAGGGAGTCGAAGTTGCGGCCCTTGGGCAATGACTGGAAGACTTCCTTGGTCATGGTCATGCCTTTTGCCGTTGAACGCACGTCGATCAGGGGCGCGCCGGTGACCACGATACTTTCGCTGATCTGGCCGAGCTCCAGGCTGACGTTGATGTTCAGGGTCTGTTCCACCGCCAGGTTGATGCCTTCCCGGACCAGGGTCTGAAAACCGTCCAGGGTGTAAGTCAGGCGGAAGACGCCCGGGGAGAGGGCCAGGAAACGGTAGGTGCCGTTCTGGTCGGTCACGGCTACCGATTCACCCACCATCCTGGGGCTGGTGGCTTTTACGGTGACTCCGGGCAGGGGTGTGCCGTCACTGGTGGTGACCACGCCCATTATCCTGGAGCCTACCGCCTGAGCCGAGAGGGCTCCGCACATCAGTATCAAAGCCAGGAATACTGATGCCGCAGTTTTGAGTTGTTTCACGTAAACCTCCTGTGGTTTTTTGTGGCTTTTTATCCGGTTATCGATTACAAATAACGAGCAAAACATGGTAATTGCCGCAGGCCGGTCAAATTCCAGTTAAATGGACAGACCGTCTAATCGGTGCAGGAATCTGAGCCCTGCTTTCCAGTAAGCCGACAACAGGCCTAGAGCATTTTCTGCATTGCTTCATTGACCTCATACAAGCATCATTTGTGCCAATCTTGGTTTTACGTAATATCCAGTATTTCCAATCACACCTGCGGTCATTAATTCGGATATCCGGATATTTTTTCGATTTTATGAATGTTTTTCAAGCGCTCTGTCCCGGCCTTCAGCAAAATTACAGTCCGGCTTGTTGACCGTGACACCCATTAATTTTATTTTTTTGTCGATTTGTGGGATAATGACTTTGTAATCAAGCGGGCGGACGGAGGGGTATTCAAGGCAGAAGGCTTTACCTGAAAGCGTGGCCTGACCCCGAGCAAGCACGCTCCCAAGGAGGACCAGTATGAAAAACACCGCGTTCAATACAATCATTACCCTTTTGTTCATCATTTTTTCAGCCACGGCCGCGGCCGGCGCCGACAACGGCGGATCCGGCCTGCATCTGCAGGTCAGGGTAGAAAAAGGCGGCCACTTCGTCAGCGGGTTGAATTGCGGGGACTTTGCGGTTTACTCCGGCGGCAACAAGCTGGAAATCCTCAACTGCCGGGAATTCAGCCGGGCCTCCTCCGCTCCGGGCCGTGAACTGCTGATCTTTTTCGCCCTGACCGATTACAACAGCCTGCTGGAAGGGGCCCTGCAGGAACTGGTGACCAGCGGGATGCAGGCGGCCGACCAGTTGACTCTCATTACTCCCCGCGAGACTTACACTTTCAACGCCGAGGCGCTGAAAAAAAGGCCCGTCTCATCGGTGGTCGAAGAACTGCGCAACACGGTGCGCCGCGACATCGTCAACAGCGGGAAACAATACAAGACTCTGCTCAACGAATTAAAAAGACTGTCCCGATCCCTGCGCGCCCAGTCCGGCGCCGGCCAGGGCCAGACCAGCCGGGAACTCTACGATGATTTCGACGACAGCGCCTTCGGTATAGAATCCGCCATTCAGCGCTATCAGGATACCCTGCAGCGCATCGAGAACCTGCGCCTGCTGGACAACCGCCGCCTGGCCAACCTGGTCCGCTACGCCGGCCGCCGGGGCGGACCAGCCGTGCTCTACGTATTTCATGAAAAGGAATACAAGCCCGAAATCGAGGCCAAAACTCTGACCCAGATGATGACCCTGTTCACCGATCGTCCGGACATCGCCCATTCCCTGGGCACCCTCTTCGGCCTGCAACGCCGCCAGGATGAATTCGATCCCCGGTTTTTACTGCGCCTGCTGGCCGAAAATCAAACCGTCTTCAACGTCATCTCGGTACGCGGCCGCGAGCAGGAAGGCGGCCTGGACATGAGTGAAAGCTCGTCGCACATGCACCAGGTTTTTTCTTTTCTGACCGAGAATTCCGGCGGAATTTACCAGGTTTCCGGCAATCCCCTGAGCGGCATCCAGGAAATCATCAAAACCGAAGAGAGCGGCTACCTGCTGGAACTAGCCCCGCCGGCTGACCGGGATTTCCTGCCGATCGAAGTGCGCCTGGCCGCGGAAGACCTCAAGCTTAAATACCCCAGGTTGATAAAAAAACACTGAACCCCTAATTCCACCCGGGCAGGTTTTCCGAACGGAAGCACTTTTTTTGTTTGACAAACCGTCCGGCCTGGCCTAAAATTTCCTGGTCTGACTGCAGGTGAAAGTTTTTTCCCGAACTGGGGAATTTTAGGATATTTCCATGAAATACATCACCATCCGCGGGGCCCGCGAGCACAACCTGAAGAACCTTGACCTGCGCCTGCCGCGGGGAAAAATGATCGTCTTCACCGGCCTGTCCGGATCCGGAAAATCCAGCCTGGCCTTTGACACCATTTACGCCGAGGGCCAGCGCCGCTACGTGGAATCACTCTCGGCCTACGCCCGCCAGTTCCTGGGCCTGATGAAAAAGCCCGATCTCGACCGTATCGAAGGCCTTTCTCCGGCCATCGCCATCGAGCAGAAAGGCGGGATGCGCAATCCTCGTTCCACGGTCGGCACCATGACCGAGATCTACGATCATTTCCGCCTGCTGTTCGCCCGAATCGGCCGGCCTCACTGCCCGGAACACGGCCTGCCGATCAGCGCCCAGTCCGCCGACGCCATCGCCGCCCGGGTCAGTGCGGAAACCAGCGGGCCGGTGACCGTACTGGCCCCGCTGATCCGCCAGAAAAAGGGCAGTTACGGCAAATTGATGAAGGACCTCGATGCCGAGGGCTTCAGCCGGGTCAGGATCAACGGCGAACTGCGGTCCACCGACCAGCCCCTCCAGCTGGAACGCTATCGCAAGCACGACATCGACCTGGTCATCGACCTGGTCGGACCGCGGGAGCTCTCCCGCCTGGCCGAAGCCTGTGAATTGGGCCTGGAGCGCGGCGGCGGACTGCTCAAGGTACTGGACGAAACCGGCCGGGAAACGGTTTTCAGTTCAAGGCTGGCCTGCCCGGAATGCGGCCTGGTTTTCGAAGAGCTTGAGCCCAGAATGTTTTCCTTCAACAGCCCCTTCGGCGCCTGCGAAACCTGCCACGGCCTGGGCCTGCAGATGGAATTCGCCCCGGACCTGATAATCCCCGATCCCGGCCTGTCCCTGGCCGCGGGCGCGGTGGCCATGTACCGCAACGCGGTGGACGGCTGGCGCGGCCAACTGCTGGCGGCGGTGGCCCGGCACCACGGTTTTTCCATGAACACCCCCATCGCAGAATTAGACATGGATCAATACCGGGCCCTGATGTTCGGCAGTCGGGAAAAGATCCGTTTTTCGGTCAGTGCCCGCAACGGAGAATCACAGTGGAGTTCAAACGGCTTGTGGGAAGGTTTGGTACCGCAGGCGGCCAGGCTTTACAGGCAGACCGCCTCGGATTACCGCCGCCGGGAGCTGGAGAAATTCATGCGTACCGGGCCCTGCCCGGCCTGCCTGGGCCGGCGGCTGAAGCCCAAGGTGCTGGCCGTGCAGGTCTCCGGCCGCTCCATCGCCGAACTGGCGGCCATGCCGGTCAGCGAACTGGCCTTGTTTTTCGAGCGGCTCGAACTGAACGAACGCGAGCAGAAGATTTCCGGCCAGGTGCTGAAGGAAATCCGGGAAAGACTGGGTTTCCTGTCCCGGGTCGGCCTGGATTACCTCAGCCTGGATCGCGGCACGGCCACCCTGTCCGGCGGAGAAGCCCAGCGCATCCGCCTGGCCACCCAGATCGGTTCAAACCTGACCGGCGTTTTGTACGTGCTGGACGAACCTTCCATCGGCCTGCACCAGCGCGACAACCACAAACTGCTGGACACCCTGGCCAGGCTGCGCGACCTGGGCAACACCCTGGTGATAGTCGAGCACGACGAGGAAACCATCCGCCGGGCCGACCACCTGGTGGACCTGGGCCCCGGGGCCGGCAAGGATGGAGGAGCGATAGTCTTCCAGGGAGCGCCGCAGAGAATCGAAAAACACGCCCATTCCCTGACCGGGGCTTACCTGTCCGGCCGCCGGGCCATACCCCTGCCCGCAACCAGAAATCCCGGCCGGGGCTGGCTGGAAGTCAGCGGCTGTCGCGAGCACAATCTGAAGAACATCAGGGTCCGCCTGCCTCTGGGAGCCATGACCCTGGTGACCGGGGTTTCCGGCAGCGGCAAGTCCACCCTGGTCCATGAAATCATCTGCAAGGGTCTGCAGCAGAAGCTTCAGGGCGGCCGGGAAAGAATCGGCGCCCACGATGCCATTTCCTGGGAGGGCAAGCTGGACCGGGTGCTGATCATCGACCAGAGTCCGATCGGCCGCACTCCGCGCAGTAACCCGGCCACTTACACCAAGGTCTTCGATGAAATCCGCCGGGTCTTCGCCGCCACCGGGGCGGCCCGCATGCGCGGTTTCAGCCCGGCCCGCTTTTCCTTCAACCTGCCCGGGGGACGATGTGAAGCCTGCCAGGGTGACGGTGTACTGCGCATCGAAATGAATTTCCTGCCCGATGTCTTTAT
The DNA here is from genome assembly GCA_964457225.1 of uncultured Clostridia bacterium. GTDB lineage: Bacteria > Acidobacteriota > Aminicenantia > UBA2199 > UBA2199 > CAYWEM01. Next base: position 58,507 of record CAYWEM010000014.1, on the reverse strand, counting down.
AACCTGCGAGGACTGCCGCGGCCTGCGCTACAACCGGGAAACCCTGCAGGCCACTTTCCGCGGCCTGTCGATCGCCGAGGTGCTGGACAGCACGGTCCAGGAAGCCATGGAGATCTTCTCGGCCATTCCCGGCATTCAGCGCAAACTGCAGACCCTGGCCGAAGTCGGGCTCTCCTACATCAAGCTTGGCCAGAGCTCGACCACCCTGTCCGGCGGAGAAGCCCAGCGCATCAAGCTGACCAGGGAACTGGGCCGCCGGGAAACCGGCAGTACCGTCTACCTGCTGGACGAACCGACCAGCGGCCTGCATTTCGCCGACATTCACAAGCTGATCGGAGTGCTCAACCGCCTGGTCGAACGAGGCAACACGGTGGTGGTCATCGAACACAACCTCGATTTCATCAAGTCAGCCGATTACATTGTAGATCTCGGTCCAGAGGGGGGCGACCGGGGCGGTTACCTGGTGGCCGCCGGTACTCCCGAAGAAATAGCCGCCAATCCCGCCAGTTACACCGGCCGCTTCCTGGCCGCGAAATTAAACCGCCATGGGTTTCCTGCCGATTGACCCCGGCGCCGGCCGGGTCAGGGAAATGCTGCCGGCCGAACCTGGTTGTTACATGTTCCGCGATCGTCAGGGCGAAATCCTCTACATCGGCAAGGCCCGGGACCTGCGCCGCCGGGTTTGCTCCTATTTCAAACCAGGCCTGGAAGCGCGCCTGGCGGCCATGGTGGCCAGGGCGGCCGGCATTGATTTCCTGGTGACCGACAACGAAACCGAGGCCCTGCTGCTGGAAAATTCCCTGATCAAAAAGCACCAGCCCCGATACAACGTCAATCTCAAGGACGCCAAGCAGTTCGCTTACATCGGGGTCAGCCGGGATCCCTTTCCGCGCATCTTTCTCTCCAGGCGGGCCGAGGAAGACGCAGTTTTCTACGGCCCCTTCGTTTCAGCCCGGGAACGCGACGACCTGATCAGGCTTTTGTCGGCGTTGTTCAAACTGCGCACCTGCCGGCGGCCGCGGCCCGGAGGCTGCCTGCGCCGTCACCTGGGGCGTTGCCTGGGGCCCTGCCTGGACCACGGCCTGGGGCCGGCTTACTCGGCGGCCGTGGCCCGGGCCGAAAAAGTACTCTCGGGCCAAAGCTCGGAACTGATCAAAGAACTGGAAGACGAGATGAGGGAATTCTCCGGCCGCCGGGAATACGAGCTGGCCCGGGAAAGAAGGGACCAGGTCAGGGCCCTGCAGGGCCTGCTGCAGAGCCAGAAAATGAGCCGCGCCCGGGACCTGGAAGAGGACGTCATTCATTTCCGGCTGGCCGGGGGCCGGGTTTTCCTGGTCGTCTTTCACATTGAGCGTGGCCTGTTGAACGACAAGGAAGAGTTCGTTTTTGACGCTTATCCGGGTTTCCTGGACCAGTTTCTCCTGCAGTATTACGAAACCCGCCGGCCGCCGGCTGAAATAATGCTTCCGGAAAGACCCTCACCAGCCCTGACCGGGCTGTTCAAAAAAAAGCACGACAGCCGTATAAGGGTGCCTCGCTCCGGGGCAGGGCGGGAACTGCTCGACCTGGCCGGCCGCAATGTGGACAATTTTTTCCTGGCCGGACCCGGCCGGGCCCGGGCTCTGCAGGAAGCCCTGCAATTGCCCGCCTACCCGGGCCTGCTTGAGTGTTTTGACATTTCTCACATTTCCGGCCGGGATACAGTCGGAGTGATGGTGGCTTTCCGCGACGGGCGACCGGACAAGCGTTCCTATCGACGCTTCCTGGTTAAAGCAAAGGTTGAAGGTGACGATTGCCGGGCCATGGCCGAATGCCTGCGGCGCTGTTACAGCCGCCGGCTCAAGGAGAAAAAGCCACTGCCCGACCTGCTGTTGATCGACGGCGGCCGGCCCCAACTGGGCACGGCCCTGGTCGAGCTGGCGGAATTGGGGCTCAACCTGCCCCTGGCCGCCCTGGCTAAGGAGCAGGAAATCCTCTTCAGGCCCGGTGACCCGGAGGGACTGCGACTTGATCGGCGCGACCCGGCCCTGCTGCTGCTGCGCCACCTGCGCGATGAAGCTCACCGTTTCGCCCTGGCCTACCACCGCCTGCGGCGCAGCAGGCGCAACCGGCAAAATCATACCGGGGACAACAAAAAATGAGTTCATTTAAACTCCAGGCTCCTTTTAAACCGGCCGGCTCCCAGCCGGCGGCCATCACTGAACTCCTGAACGCTTTCAATACCGGCACCGCCAGCCAGACCCTGCTGGGAGTGACCGGCAGCGGCAAGACCTTTACCATGGCCAACCTGATCAGCGCTCTCAACCGGCCGACCCTGGTCATCGCCCACAACAAGACCCTGGCCGCCCAGCTTTACCAGGAATTCAGGGCTTTTTTCCCGGAAAACGGCGTCGAGTACTTCGTCAGTTATTACGACTATTACCAGCCCGAGTCCTACCTGCCCCAGCGTGATCTCTACATTGAAAAGGACGCCCAGATCAACGACAAGCTGGAACAGATGCGCCTGTCGGCGACCACATCCCTGCTCTCCCGACCCGATGTCATAGTGGTGGCCTCGGTTTCCTGCATCTACGGACTGGGCAACCCCGGCCATTTCAGGGAACTGGGCTTCGCGGTCAGGCGCGGACAGGAAATAGGACGCCAGGATTTCCTGCTGAGGCTGGTGAACATTCAGTACGAGCGCAATGACTATGAACTGCTCTCGGGCCACTTCCGGGTACGCGGCGGAGCCGTTGATCTTTTCCCGGTCAATGCTTCGGCCCCGATCCGCTTCGAGCTCTTCGGCGACCGGGTGGAACGGATATACGAACCGGCCGGCGGCCGCGAACTTGACTCTTACCTGGTTTTCCCGGCCCGCCACTTCGTCACTCCCCCCGAAACCCGGGAACAGGCACTGACCGCCATCGAGGCCGAGTTGGAATCAGTCCTGCCCGGACTGGGCCCGCTCGAAGCCCAGCGCCTGGGCCAGCGTACCCGATACGACCTGGAGATGATCCGGGAAACAGGCCACTGCAAGGGTATCGAGAATTACTCCCGCCATTTCGACGGCCGACGGCCGGGCGAAAAGCCCTATTGCCTCCTGGATTACTTCCCGGATGACTTCCTGCTGATCATCGATGAAAGCCACCAGACCCTGCCCCAGCTGCGGGCCATGCAGGCCGGGGACCGCTCGCGCAAGGAAAACCTGGTCAACTTCGGTTTCCGCCTGCCCAGCGCCTTTGACAACCGCCCCCTGACTTTCGCCGAGTTTTCCGCGTACATGAAACTGGTATTGTTCGTTTCGGCCACTCCGGGCAACTATGAACTGAAAGAGTCGGGCCGGGTGGTCGAGCAGATCATCAGGCCCACCGGTCTGCTGGATCCGCCGGTGGAAGTACGGCCGGCCGCCGGTCAGGTCGCCGACCTGGAAAAAGAAATCAGGCGCACCCTGGCCGCCGGCGACCGGGTTCTGGTGACCACCCTGACCAAGAAACTGGCCGAGGAGCTTACCCTTTACCTGAGCGGCAGGAGGATCAAGACCCGTTACCTGCACTCGGAAATAAACACCCTGGAACGCAGTGAAATAATCCGCGACCTGCGCCTGGGGGTTTTTGACGTACTGGTGGGAATAAACCTGCTGCGCGAGGGACTCGACCTGCCCGAAGTAGGCTTCATAGCCATCCTGGACGCCGACAAAGAAGGTTTCCTGCGCGATGAGCGCAGCCTGATTCAAACCATCGGTCGGGCGGCCCGAAATTCCCGTTCCCGCGTCATCTTTTATGCTGAAGGCATCACCGAATCAATGAGCCGGGCCATCAGCGAAACCAACCGGAGAAGAAGCATCCAGCAGGATTTCAATCAGAAGCACGGCATCAGGCCGAGGGCGGTCAGCAAGTCGGTGGCCGCGGCCGTGGCCGCCCGACCACAGTCCGCCATTAAAAAAGAAAAAACCGCCGGCCGGGAAATCAAAAAGCGACTGCTGGAAATGGAAATCGAAATGACCCGGGCCGCGGAAGCCCTTGATTTTGAAAGGGCCATCGAATTGCGGGACGAGATCCTGCGCCTGCAGGGCGATCATTTCCCAGGCAAAAAAAAATAGAATGCGCATTGTCGATCAATTATTTTATCGATGCAGTCAAAAAAGTATTGACAACACTACCGACTTGTGTTAAAAGTGCCACATGTTACCAGATCGACTTCATGCCTGTGAACCTGCCGACAGCTTGCAAGTCGCCTCTTTTTTCAGCTACTTTTTCTATTGGGCGGTTCCCCCCGCCCACTGATATCATCTAACAACCATTTTTCTTTTTTTCAGGGCATTGCCTTGCGGCAAACTTGAATAACCATAACAGGAGCATTTTATTATATGAAAAATTGTATAATTGATCTATATATAAGAATAATACCGTCGGATTGCCGGCCAGAAACGGGAACGGGTCAAGATGGCTGAAGCAAAACTCTACGCCCGCGACCCGCAAAAAGAAAACCGGACTCAATTCCGTATAGGTTCTACCACGGTGGGACGGGATTTTCTGCTGATCGCCGGTCCATGCAGCGTTGAAAACGAAAGGCAGACCATAGAAACCGCCAGGGCGGTCAGCAATTCAGGAGCCAACCTGCTGCGCGGTGGAGCATTCAAGCCGCGCACTTCGCCCTATTCATTCCAGGGACTCGGCATCAAGGGTCTGCAAATCCTGGCTCGGGCCCGGGAAGAAACCGGTCTGCCGGTGGTCACCGAGGTGATCGACCCGCGAGACGCCGGCTGGGTCAGCGAATACGCCGATGTTTTGCAGATTGGAGCCCGTAACATGCAGAACTTCTCCCTGTTGCGGGAATGCGGCAAAATCGGTAAGCCGGTACTGCTCAAAAGAGGTATGCAGTCGACCCTGGAGGAATGGCTGAACTGCGCCGAGTACATCCTGGCCGAAGGCAATCACCAGGTGATACTCTGCGAACGCGGTGTCCGATCCTTTGAAACCTATACCCGCAACACCCTTGATCTCAGCATGGTGCCGGCGGTCAGGCAATTATCACATTTGCCGATCATCATCGATCCTTCCCACGGCACCGGCAGGCGTGAACTGATAGAACCCATGAGCCTGGCGGCCCTGGCAGCCGGGACCGACGGCCTGATGATCGAAGTCCACATCGATCCGCGAACCGCTCTCAGCGACGGAGACCAGAGCCTGGACCCCACGCAGTTCGAGTGCCTGGCCGGTAAAATCCAGGCCATGCTTCGTTTTCTCAACAGACTGGAGCTGAATCGTGCCGGTTGAAGAACAATCACTCGTATTTCCGGAGAGGGTCAGGCGGACCACGCTTTACAGCGGCGCTCAGCCTGGTGAACTGGTCAAGCTGCTGCCGGAGAGAACCATAGTCATTACCGATGACCAGGTGAACCGACTGTACGGAAACCTTCTGCCCGCGCGCATACCGCGGCTGGTTCTTCCTCCCGGTGAAAGAAGCAAGAAACTGTCCAGGGTTGAATCCACCTATCGTGAACTGCTCAAACTGGGAGCGGACCGCTCGTCTTTCCTGCTCGGCCTGGGCGGAGGGGTGATCTGTGACCTGACGGCCTTCACGGCCGCCACCTTCATGCGCGGCCTGCCCTGCGGCCTGGTTCCTACCACCCTGCTGGCCCAGGTGGACGCGGCCATCGGCGGCAAGAACGGAGTCAACCTGGATGCTTACAAAAACCTGGTGGGAACCATAAACCAGCCTCGCTTCATTTTCATCAGTCCGGCTTTCCTGGCCACCCTGTCACCGGAACAAGCAGCCTGCGGTTTCGCCGAAACGATCAAGGCCGCCGCCATAGCAGACGCCGGGCTTTTCGCTTTCCTGGAGAAAAACAGGAACCCCCTGCGGAAGCTTAAACAGGAAGAACTGGGGCGGGTTGTCCGGGAGGCGGTAAAGATCAAGATCAGCTTGGTCCTGGAAGACGAATTTGAAACAGGAGCGAGGAAAAAACTGAATTTCGGTCATACCCTGGGCCACGCCCTGGAAAGAGCAGGGCGAATTGATCACGGTGCCGCGGTGGCAATCGGCATGGCCGCGGCGTCTGCCATTTCAGAACGCCTCGGCATGCTGTGCGCTTCTGAAAAAGAAAGATTGCTCGATTTACTGGAAGCCTTCGGCCTGCCGCAAAAAACTGACTGTCCCTGGCCGCCCTTGGCCCGGGCCCTGGGCCGTGACAAGAAAAAAGCCGGGGCGGAAATGGACCTGGTGCTTTTGCGAACTATCGGCGCCGCTGAAATCGTCAGGCTGGAAGGAATTAAAGTCCGGCAATACTACCATGATCTGCACAAGCTTTGGCTGTATTGACCGCCCCTTCCATCCTGACCTTCTTGACGGCCTGGCATGCGCCGAAATCAGGCTTGATCTGCTCGGATTGAGCCCCGACCTGGTCAGGCGGATCTTTTCACGCCGACAAACCCTGATCGCCACCTGTCGACCGGGCGTCATGAAGGATGAGCACCGAATTTCACTGCTGGCCGCCGCCGTTGAAGCCGGAGCCGCTTATCTCGACCTGGATCTCGATGAAAAGCCGGGCATCTTCTCCCTGCTGTCGAACCTGGCCCGGAAACGCGGCTGTCGCCTGATCGTTTCCTACCACAATCATCAGCACACTCCCGGCCTGGCCGTGTTGAGAAAAAAAGCGGCCGACTGCCGCCGGGCCGGAGCCGATGTGGTAAAAATCGCCTGCCTGGTGAAAGAACCGGCCGAAGCCGCGCGGATTATCTCTCTCTATGATCTGTACCGGTCCAGTCCGGGCAGCCTGGTGGCCATCGGCATGGGCGCGGCCGCCGGCTGGACCAGGATCGCCGCCCTGCGGCTCGGCGCCCCTTTCATTTACGCCAGGCCGGAAAAAGGAGCAGCCACAGCTGCCGGACAGATGAGCACTGCGGAAATGACCAGCATCTTAGACATACTGGACAGGGCGGAAAAATCATGAAGCTATACGCCGTGGCCGGTAGGCCGGTCTTTCACAGCCTCAGCCCAGCCCTGCACAATTTCCTGGCCGCCAGGCACGGCATCGAGGCCTCATACTGCCGCTTACGCGTGGATACAGCGGCGGAAATCGACCTTTTTCTCAGGGAAAGGATTTTTTGCGGAATCAACGTCACAGCCCCCTGGAAAGAAGAAGCACGCAAACTGGCCGATCTATGCGAAAAAGAGGCCGGACTGCTGAACGCGGCCAACACCCTGCTGGCTGAAAACAGCCGGCTGGTTGCGGCCAACACCGATCCGGCCGGAGTTGAGCAATGCCTGAAGAGCGCTGATATCGAGTTGGGCGGCAGGCCTTGCCTGGTACTGGGAGCCGGCGGCGCCGGGCGGGCGGCGGTTTTGGCCCTGAAACAGGCCGGCGGCCTGGTGACTTTAATCAACCGCTCGGCAAAGAGGGGCAGAGAAACCGCCCGGACTCTAAACTGCCGGGTCCGTGCCTGGGCTGAATTACCGGCGGCCCTGGCCGAGAACACCCTGCTGATAAACACCACTCCGATCTGCCCCCCGGAATTGACCCGGCATGACCTTAATCCAGACACTGTGGTTTTCGATGCCGATTACCGGCTGCGCCCCATGGCAAGAATCGCCTCAGAGAAAAACTGCCGCTATCTGGGCGGAGAAAACTGGCTCCTGCACCAGGGCCTGGCCGCGTTCGCCCGCTTTCACGGGCTTGAAAAGATCGACAAGCGCAACCTGGCCGGACTGGAACTTAAAGCACCGGAAAACAAGCAAATAATATCACTGATCGGTTTCATGGGCTGCGGCAAGAGCACCCTGGCCCCGCTGCTGGCGGAAAAACTCGGTTATTCCTGGGTGGACGCCGACAAATACCTGGAAACCACGACCGGCCTTTCAATCAACTCAGTATTCGACCGCTGGGGCGAACAAGGCTTCCGGCACCTGGAAAAGAAAATCGCCGGAGATCTGCTTCGCCGGGAACGAACGGTGATCGCCTGGGGCGGCGGTGTCATCCTGGATCCGGACTGTCGTTCCATGTTGCGCCATGACAGTCATGTCATCTGGCTCTACCTGCCTCTGGCCCGGCTGAAGCCGCGGCTGGCCGGCAGCCGGCGTCCCCTGCTGGCGGCCGCGGCGGAAAGGCCGTCCATCGAAGAGCTTTTCAACCGCAGGACATGTCTTTACGGGCAAAGCGCCGACCTGGTCCTGCTGAACGATAAAAAACCAGAGGAGGTGGCCGATGTCCTGGCCGCAGAAATCAGTCCATTCGTCAAGAATTGAAGGCCGAATCAGGGTTCCGGCCTCGAAAAGTTTCATGCAGAGAGCCCTGGCCGCGGCCTTGCTCGCACCAGGCCGCAGCCTGATCAGAAAACCATCTTTCTGCCGCGACGCACTGGCGGCCCTGAACGCGGTATGGTGCCTGGGGGCCTCTGTCAAGACCGGAAACGACCTGGTCACGATCGACGGCGGTTTGAAGCCCCGCGCCAGCGAAATCGACTGCGGTGAGGCCGGGTTGAGCCTGCGCATGTTCACCCCGATCGCCGCCCTGGCTGACCAGGAAATCAAACTGACCGGCTCCGGCACTTTGGCCGCACGCCCCATGGGCTTCATGGAAAAGACACTCCAGACCCTGGGCGCCGCCTGTTCTTCTGATCGCGGTTTCCCCCCCCTGACCGTGCAGGGGCCGCTGGCCGGCGGATACTGCAGCCTGGACGGAAACCTGACCTCTCAATTTCTGAGCGGCCTGCTGCTGGCCCTGCCCCTGACTCACCGGGGAGCCTCCATCCAGGTTGAAAACCTGCAAAGCAGATCCTATGCAGACCTGACCCTGGAGATCATGTCAGTTTTCGGTATCAGCGCGGAAAACGAAAACTACAGGTTTTTTCGAATTCCCGGGGGCCAGACCTTCCGGCCGGCGGAAATTGAAATTGAAGGAGACTGGAGCGCCGCCTCCTTTCTGCTGGTGGCCGGCGCCCTGGCAGGGCAAGTCAGCCTGAGCGGCCTGGCGGCCGATTCAAGGCAAGCGGACCGGCGTATCCTGGAAGCTCTGGAGGACTGTGGAGCCGACCTGGAATGGCGGGACGGACTGCTGGTGGCCGGGAAAAACTCCCTGCGCGGTTTTTGTTTTGACGCCGCGGGCGCTCCGGACCTGTTTCCGCCCCTGGCGGCGCTGGCCGTGCACTGCAGCGGCACATCACGCATTCATGGAGTGCACCGCCTGAAACACAAGGAATCTGATCGCGGCCAGGCCCTGTGCCGCGAATTCAGCAGGCTGGGAGCAAGCATCAGTTTCGAAAACGATTGCCTGCTGATCCGGGGCGGCTCCCTGCGCGGCGGCCGGGTCGATTCCCACCGGGACCACCGCATGGCCATGGCCCTGGCCGTAGCCGCTCTGGCCGCCTCGAGTCCGGTATCCATTGCTGACCCGGACTGCGTAACCAAATCATATGCGGGTTTTTTCCAGGATCTCGCAACACTGGGGGCAAGAACAACATGAACAGCTTCGGAAGGGTTTTTCGCATTCATTTACACGGAGAGTCCCATGGCCGGGAAATCGGGGTGACCATAGACGGCTGTCCGGCCGGCCTGCCGCTGAGCGTGGAGGACTTCAGCGCCGACCTGCAGCGGCGACGCAGCGGCGCGCCGGGCACCACCAAAAGAAGGGAAGCCGATGTTCCGGAAATACGTTCCGGAATCTGCCAGGGTCGAACCAGCGGCGCACCCCTGCTTATCAGCTTTTCCAACCAGGATGCCAGGAGCGAAGATTATTTGAGCAGTTCGGCCATACCCCGTCCCGGGCATGCCGATTTCGCGGCCGGGAAGAAATTCGGCGGCTTTCATGATCGCCGGGGCGGCGGAATGTTTTCCGGGCGCCTGACACTTGGCCTGGTGGCCGCAGGAGTGGTGGCCAAAAAGATCATCGTTCCACTGCGCCTGCAGGCCCGCCTGCTTGAAGCCGGCGGCAGCCGGCATATCGAAAAGACCGTTGAACAGGCCCTCAAGTCCAATGACTCCCTGGGCGGGCTGCTCGAATGCCGTGCTTTCCGGGTTCCGGCCGGACTGGGGGAACCGTTCTTTGATTCGCTTGAATCCCTGATCGCCCATCTCGTTTTCGCCGTTCCGGGTATCAAGGGAATCGAGTTCGGAACCGGATTCCGATCCGCGGCCATGACCGGCAGCGCTTACAACGACCTTATTTTAAACCGGGGCGGCAAAACCCGGACCAACCACAGCGGCGGCTGCAACGGCGGGATCAGCAACGGCAATCAATTGCTCTTCCGGGCGGCCGCCAGGCCAACGGCCAGCATCGGTCTCGGCCAGCTTACCTATAACCCGATCACGGGACTGCGGGAAGAACTTCGACTGGCCGGCCGTCACGACACCTGTTTCGCCCTGCGCCTGCCGGTGGTGCTGGAAGCAGTAAGCGCCGTGGTACTGGCCGACTTGCTCATCCTGGCCGGCAGGATTAAACCAGTATGGAGGAAAAAATGAACCAGGAAAAAAGTGAAATCCGGCCGAACATCGAGGAATTCAGCAGGGCGGCCGCGGAATTCAACATCATCCCGCTCAGCCGGGAATTCCGGGCGGATTTCGAAACCCCTTTGTCGATATTCCTGAAATGCCGCGGAGAATTTCTCCTGGAGTCGATTGAACGGGGCGAGCACGTTGGACGTTATTCCTTTATCGCCTGCGGGAAAAAATGCCGGATGACGCTCCGCGGCCGCAGTCTGGAAATCCGGCACAAGAACAGCACCCCGGGGAAAAACCTGGACCTGGAAACGGACAACCCCTTGCTGGAAATCAGGGAATACTTCAAACAATTACGCAGTCCGGAATACGAACACCTGCCTCCGTTTTTCGGAGGCGCCATCGGATTTCTCGGTTACGAGGCAGTACAGTATTTTGAAAAAATTAAAGCTGAACCGCAACAGGACGATTTGCCGGACGGCCTGCTGGTCATCCCCGAGCTGCTCCTTGTTTACGATTCAGTCAGGAGATCGATCTGTATCATCGCCCTGGCCGACGGCGGAGAGGATGCTCATGTTGAATATGAAAAGGCCTGCCGTTTGATCGAAAAATACGAAAAAATGCTGGCCGCCCCCCTGCCCCGGGGGAATACCCCGGGAAAAGCAAAGATAAAGGAAATGAAGGCCGCGGTGAACAGGGAAGAATTCAAGCAGGGTGTGGCCCGGTGCCTGGATTACATCCGGGCCGGAGAAATAATCCAGGTCGTGCTTTCCCAAAGCTTCAGCACCCCGCTCGAGGCCGATCCATTCAGCGTCTACCAGGCTTTGCGGGCCGAAAACCCCTCGCCTTATCTTTTTTATCTCGACTTCGGCTCTTTTATCCTGGTCGGTTCTTCTCCGGAAATCATGGTCAAGGCCCAGGGAAAAGACCTGATCACCAAGCCGATCGCCGGCACCAGGCCCCGCGGAGCCACCATTTCCGAGGACAGCAGTCTGGCCCGGGAGTTGCTGGCCGACACCAAGGAAAGAGCCGAGCACATCATGCTGGTTGACCTGGCCCGCAATGACCTGGGCCGGGTGGCCGTGCCAGGCAGTATCGAAGTGGTTGATTTCATGTCGATCGAACGCTATTCGCACGTCATGCACCTGGTTTCCACGGTGAAAGGCGAACTGGCTCCGGACAGGGATGTATTCGACCTGATCAGGGCGGTATTTCCGGCCGGAACCCTGAGCGGCGCGCCGAAAGTCAGGGCCATGGAAATAATCGGGGAAATCGAGGGCCGACGGCGGGGACCTTACGGAGGCATGGTTTTTTACCTCGGATTGAACGGGAGCTTCGACTCCTGCATCACCATCCGGACCATCCTGGTCAAGGACGGGCAGGCCTTCATCCAGGCCGGAGCGGGAATCGTCGAATCCTCGGATCCGGAAAGAGAGTACCAGGAAACCCTGCAGAAGGCACGGGCCCTCTTTCAGGCCATAAACACCGCCCATGGAGGGCAATGAAATGATAATCCTGATCGACAATTACGATTCCTTCACCTATAACATATTCCAATACCTGCGCCGCCTGGGCCGCGAGGTTCTCGTCTTCCGGAACGACTCCATCAGCATTGCCGAGATTGAAACCCTTCAACCAGAGCAGATAGTCATATCTCCCGGCCCGGGACGACCGGAGCAGGCCGGTCTGTCTCTCGAAATCATCAAGCTTTTCCAGGGACGCATTCCGATCCTGGGAGTCTGCCTTGGACACCAGTGCATCGGCGCTGCATTCGGTGCGGTCGTGGCCCCGGCGAAAACCATCCACCACGGTCGGGAAAGCATGGTCTATCATGACGGCAAGGGTATATTCAGCGGTATCCGCAATCCATTCCGGGCCATCCGTTACCACTCCCTGGCCGTTGAAAGGGCCACGGTGCCCAATGAACTTGAAATATCGGCCTGGACAGATGAGGGTGAAATCATGGCTCTGCGCCACCGAAGCTACTCCATCGAAGGAGTGCAGTTTCACCCTGAATCAATCGGCAGTGAATTCGGCCTGGAGATCCTGACAAATTTTATCGATCCCAGGCGCAAACCTACCCGCATCCAGGGGGCGATAGATAAAGTCTGCCGGGCCGAAAACCTGGATGAAGCCGAGGCCGAGGAAGTGATGAACGAAATCGCCTCGGGAAAAGCCACACCCGCCCAGGTTGCCGGGTTGTTGACCGCCCTGCATCTCAAGGGAGAAGCGGTCGGCGAAATAACCGGTTTCGCCCGGGCCATGCGGCAGCGGGTGGTGACCGTGGCCAACAGGCAGAACCGCCCCTTGATCGACACCTGCGGCACCGGGGGGGATGGGAGCGGGACCTTTAACATTTCCACCTGCGCCGCCTTCGTGGCCGCCGGGGCCGGGGTCCTGGTGGCCAAGCACGGCAACCGCTCGATCACTTCGAGGTGCGGCAGCGCCGACCTGCTGGAAGCGCTGGGAGTCAACATCAGTGCTCCGCTCGAGGTCATGGAGCGATGTCTCGAGCAAATAGGACTGGCCTTTCTTTTCGCTCCCCGCCTGCACCCGGCCATGAAGCACGCGGCAACGGCCCGCCTGGAAATCGGTGTCAGAACGATTTTCAACCTGATCGGTCCTTTGGTCAACCCGGCCGGTGCCGGCCGGCAGTTGATCGGAGTAAGCCGGGCGGAAATGCTGCCGAAAATGGCCCAGGCCCTTATGCAGCTTGGCGCGGAAAGAGCCATGCTGGTTCACGGCCTTGACGGGCTGGACGAGATATCCCTGGGCGGGGCTTCCGAAGTAGTGGAAATCAGGGAAAACTGGCTGCGCCGCTATACACTGCAGCCGGCCGATTTTGGTTTCAGTCCCTGCCGGCTCCAGGACCTGGCCGGGGGCAACCTGCGCACCAATGCCGAGATCGTGCTGGCCGTGCTGGACGGAAAAAGCGGGCCGCAGCGTGAAGTAGTGCTGATGAACGCTGCCGCCGCCGTTTACCTGAGCGGACTGGCCGCCGACCTGCCCGCGGCTTTGCGGGCGGCCGAAACATCACTGGAAAGCGGCGCGGCCCGGCGGAAGCTTGAGCAATTGGTAATTATGAGCAACCAATGAATAACCTGCTCAAAAAAATACTCGATCAAACCAGGCTGGATAACGAAAAAAAATTCGCTGATTTCAACCCGGATAATTTCATCCTGAATCAAAGAAAACCACCACTGCCCTTTAAACCAGGCCCTGGAGCGGATTTCAAGTTCATCGCTGAAATCAAGCGTTTCTCCCCGCTCAAGGGAGGCCTGCGCCCGGCACTGGATCCCGCGGTATTGGCCGGCGAATACCAGGCCGCCGGAGCAGGAGCAGTATCGGTGATCACGGAGAAGCATTTTTTCAGGGGCGATGTTCAAGACCTGGTCAAGGCCCGGAATACAACCAGCCTGCCTCTCCTTCGCAAGGACTTCATGGTTCACCCCGGCCAGGTTTACGAGTCCTTCAACCTGGGCGCGGATTTAATACTGCTGATCGCCGCCTGCCTGGAAGACCAGGTCATGGCCGAACTGGCCGCCGCGGCCCGCAGGCTTGGTCTGGCCGTTTTATTTGAAATTCACGGGGCTGAAGAAATAGAACGGGTCCTGCCCCTGGAACCCTCTCTGATAGCCGTGAACAACCGCAACTTGCTTGATTTCAGTGTCGATCCAAATCATTCCCTGGCCGTAAAACCCCTGCTGCCGACTGGCATTCCGGTTATCAGTGCCTCGGGGCTGAACAAGGCCGCCCAGATCGCCGAATTGCGCCGGGCCGGATTCGCCGGTGTCCTGGTTGGAGAACACCTGGTGCGCAGCTCTTCGCCCCCGGCTGCTTTAGCGGCCCTGATCAATGGTTAAATTAAAAGTATGCGGCCTGACCAGGGCCCCTGACATATCACTGGCCATGGAACTGGGGGCGGATTATCTCGGTTTCGTCTTTCATCGGCCGTCTCCGAGGTATGTCGATCCAGCCTCCTTAGCTGCGATTCTGCGGAATGTTCCCGGGGGCAAATCTCGGCGTATAGGTGTCTTTGTCGATGAAAGCGTTGAAAAAATAAGGGAAATAAAAAAACTCTGCGGCCTGGATTCAGTGCAATTGCACGGTTCCGAATCACCGGAATTCTGTCAAAAACTCGGTCTGCCGTTCTGGAAAGCATTGCGGCCTCGTAATCCCGGGGACTTGTTCCTGCTGGATCTTTACCCCGGCCAAATCATTCTGCTCGACACCTGGGACGGAAACCGGCCTGGAGGCACCGGTCGGCCGATCGATCCGGAACTGCTCAAAGCGGCCCGGCAAAAAAGCAACAACCTGGTTCTGGCAGGCGGGGTGAATCGCGAAAACCTTTCTTTTTTCTTATCCCTGGAACCGTACGCGCTGGATGTCAACAGCAGCCTGGAAGAAGCGCCGGGGCGAAAAAACCACGCCGCCATGAAGGCCTTCTTTAAAACACTGACCGCACAACAAGCAAGGAATACAGAATGAAAACAAAAAAACATACCAGTCATTACGGCCCTTACGGAGGCCGCTACGTGCCCGAGATGCTGCTGCCGGCGCTGACCGAGTTGGAAGATGCCTTTTCTTGTTTCCACCGTGAAAAGTCTTTCCAGCATGAGTTGGCTGAATTGCTGGCCGATTACGCCGGCCGGCCGACTCCGCTTTACCAGGCCGCCAATCTGACCCGCCTGGCCGGGGGAGCGGAGATATTCCTGAAACTGGAAGGACTGGCCCATACCGGGGCTCACAAGATAAACAACGTTCTTGGTCAAACCCTGTTGGCGGTCAGGATGGGCAAAAAACAGATCGTCGCCGAAACCGGGGCCGGCCAGCATGGACTGGCCACGGCCGCGGCGACCGCCCGTTTCGGCCTGGGATGCCGCATATTCATGGGTGAAACTGACATGGCCCGTCAATACCCCAATGTTTTTTTCATGCGTCGCATGGGCGCGGAAGTAATACCGGTAACCGACGGCGGCCGCACTCTCAAGGATGCCGTCAACGCCGCCCTGAAATACTGGATGGAAAACCTGGATGATACTCATTACCTGCTGGGATCAGCACTCGGCCCGCACCCCTACCCCACCATGGTCAGGACATTCCAGTCCGTGATCGGCCGGGAAGTCAAAAAACAGCTGGTCAAAAAACGAGGCCGCCAGGCTGATGCAATGGTGGCCTGCGTGGGAGGAGGATCGAATGCCATAGGGTTGTTTTACCCCTTTCTGAACCAACCCGGTATCCGGCTGATCGGAGTGGAAGCCGGCGGCCTGGGACTGCAGCCCGGCCGTCACGCATCGCGCGCCAATGGGCTGGGCCAGGCAGGGATTGTCCAGGGATACAAATCACTCTTCCTCCAGGATGCCAACGGCCAGGTTCTGCCGACTCATTCCATCAGCGCCGGTCTCGATTATGCCGGCATCGGACCACAACTGGCTGAACTGCATGACCGCAAGAGAATTGAATTTAAAACCGTTGATGACCAGGAAGCCCTGGCAGGTTTCAAGGAACTGTGCCGCTGCGAGGGCATCATCCCGGCGCTGGAATCCGCCCATGCCGTGGCCCAGGGCCTGAAAACAGCGGCCGAAATGCCTCCTGACAATATAGTGGTGATAAACGTATCAGGCCGGGGAGAAAAGGACCTTTTCATAACCGCCCCGACCCTGGAAGAAGATGAATGGCGAACCTTTCTGCACCGGGAGCTCCATCATGAAAAACAAAATTGACCTGCTTTTTGCCGGTACCGGTCGCACCTTGCTGATGGCTCACCTGGTGGCAGGTTTTCCCAGCCCGGCAGGCAGCCGCGAACTGGCGGAAACACTGCTGAACTGCGGTGCCGACCTGCTGGAAATCCAGATCCCCTTCAGCGACCCCCTGGCCGACGGCCCGACCATAATGGCCGCCAATCAACAGGCCCTGGCCGCCGGCACAGTGCCCTCCGACGCCCTGCGTTTACTTGATTCACTGACCGGGCTTTACCATGCTCCCATGCTGCTGATGACCTATGCCAACATTCCCTGTCGCCTGGGCTGGACGGAGTTCGCAGATGCCTGCGCCCAAGCCGGGGCAGCCGGAGTCATAGTGCCCGACCTGCCGGCGGATGAACCCGGGCAGAATTTACGCCGGGTCCTGAACAAGAGAAACATTCATTTCATCGAAGTCATATCCCCGGGTATGAGCGCAAAGCGCCTGGCAACGGTCTGCTGGAGGGCCAAAGGCTTTGTTTACACCACCTTGCGCGTGGGGATAACCGGAGCGGGTTTGCATATATCTTCCTCCGGCCTGGATTTCCTGCAACAAGCTACTACAGCCGGCAAGTTGCCGCTGGCCGCCGGCTTTGGTATTTCAAGGCCCGAGCACCTGGATTTGTTAAAAGGAAAAGCTGCGGCCGTGGTCATAGGCAGCCGTATCATCAACCTCTTTCAAAGCGGGGGTTTGCCGGCGGTGAGAGATTTCGTCACTCTCTGCCGTGCCAGGCTCGACCGGAATTGATTTAAAACCTGCCCAGTCGTTAATGCTCAAAAGGACCGGCTTCCTTTTCACCGGCAGTCACCGGCAAAGGGAGGATGTTTTCCGGAAGAACCATGGGGCAGGTGGCAAAAGGGGTAAAAGCGCAGGGCGGGCTGTAGGCCAGGTTGAAATCCAGGATGATTTCGTTCTTTTCGTTCGGTTTTCCCAGGGGCAGGAAGCGGCCGCCGATGTACGATTCCCGGCCGTTGCCGGCATCTCCGAACAGCAGGCCCAGGGATTCGCGACTGCCGGTCGGATAGAGGATGACCGCCTCTCCCTTTATCTCGAGGTGAATCTCACCCGGGCATTCTTCCTCGCTGGAGGTGCCGATGACCGAGGGCACCAGCACTTTTTTCGGTTTTTCATAAGGCAGGAAGCGGGCCTTGATGCGCCAGGCGGGATCAACGGGGAAAGCCGGGATTTCCTTCAGTTTTACCCGGTTGGGATGATCAGCCCACCTCAACCTGACCCCCAGAAGCTCACCGCGTTGAATCAGGTGCCAGCTGAAAGCTCCGGAACGCAGCAGGGTCGGCCGGCCTTTGAGGTCTGAAACCAGCTCCAGGGAGTCAATCTTTTTTTCCTCACAGAAAACTTCAACTCCAGCCTGAGCCCGGAAAAGAACCCGGCCGTCTCCTACTTCAAATACTCCGGCTTTTTCAGGGAACTCTGTGTTATGAACCCGCAGGCCGTTTTCCGATCCGCTGCCTAAACTGTTTTCACCGGGCTGCAGCCAGAAGAGCCCGGCCAGGGTCACCCAGCCGTCCGCGGCGGTCAGCCTGGCCAGCCGGTTCTTGCGCCAGGCCAGGATTTCCTCCTCGTAGTTCCGGGGAAAAATGGAAAGAGCCAGGAAAAATAACAGGAAAAAGACGATCGGCTTACGCATGTACTGCCTCCGGTTTTGGATTGATAATATACCACATTCGGCGGGATAATTCAGGCCGGGGCGTAGATCGATAATCCTCCACCTGATTTCTGCAATTGCTCTGAAAGGCAATACAGGGGGTGAGTTAAACCTGAGTGAAAGGGAGAATCAGGGATGATCTTTATCCAGCAAGCTAAAAGCCGTTCTCGGGCTTTATTTTTCCTGTTCTTCATGGTATAATTTTGAAATTCATGGTCAGGAAATCAACGCTAATCAGCGATCAGCTTCGCCGCAACAACAGCTATTATTACTTTAGCTACCCCGCGGCGGGGCTCTAAGGTTTCCACCTGACCCTCCCCCCAAGATAAAAGGAAACCTTAGATGCACCCCGCAGAAAATGGTCATTCTTCTATTCCCGTAATTATTCCGGACACTTTAAAAAAATTGCTTGTCCAAATCTTTCTACAAAAACACGGAGGTATACAATGGAACTGCCGGCAATCAGGAAGGAAATCGACTGGATTGACATCCAGCTGTTGAAACTGCTGCGAGAACGGGCGGAAATGGCCCTGGCCGCCCGGGAACAAAAAAAGCAAATCGTCGATGCGGAACGCGAACTGGAAGTGCTCCGGCGGGCCAGGGGCTTCGCCGGTCCGCTGCTCAGGGAAGACTACCTGGAAGAGCTTTTCAGGAGCATCATCACCGAGAGCCGGGCGCTGGAGGAGAAAGAATTTACTTTCATAGGCTTCCAGGGAGAGCATGGAGCCTACAGCGAAATGGCCGCCCGCCTGGTTTTTCCCGAAGGAGTGACCGTACCTTTGCCCGGATTCCGGGAAGTCTTCGCCGGGTTGGCCGAGGGCCGCCTGAACCTGGCCGTGGTCCCCCTGGAAAACTCCAGCGAGGGAGCGATTGGCGAAGTGCACGATCTCCTGCTGGAACACGATCTTTTCATCAGGGCCGAGCTTTATTTCCCGATCCATCACCAACTGCTGGCCCTGCCCGGAACCGAGCCGCGCGGGATCAGGACGGTTTATTCCCATCCCCAGGCCCTGGGCCAGTGCCGCGGTTTCATAGAGCGCCGCAACCTCAGAACCCGGCCCTTCTACGATACCGCCGGAGCGGCCCGCTGGCTCATGGAGAGCCGCCGCCGTGACGCCGCAGTTATCGCCGGCAGCCTCTGCGCAGACCTTTATGGGCTCGAGGTCCTGCTCAGCGACATCGAGGATGAAAAACTGAACCGGACCCGTTTCCTGGTACTTGGAAAAAATGCGCTCGAACTGGAAAACAAGAAAACAAAAACCTCAATTATAGTGTCCGCCCCGCACCGGGCCGGGGCCCTGCTCGAAGTGCTGGAGGTTTTCGCGGCCGCAGAGCTCAACCTTACCAGGCTTGAATCGAGACCTCACAAAAGCGACCCGGGCAATTACCTCTTTTTTCTTGACTTCCAGGGTGATGTTTCGGACCGGGAAACGGCCCCGGTGCTGGAACGCCTGCAGGAAAAGGTCGATTTATTCAAGTTTCTCGGTTCCTACCCGGAGGTGTGAGATGAGAACAATGCTTGTCGGCTTGGGCCGCATGGGTTCCTGGCTGGCCCGGGAAATGCTGGCGGATGGCCACCAGGTGGCGGTTTTCGATATCAGGCCTGATGCCGTTGCCCCGGCCGGAACCCGCGTCCTGGAAGAAATAAAAGCAATCGCCGATTTCTGTCCGCAGATGCTGGTCAATGCCGTCGGCATCCAGGAAACCATCCCGGTTTTCAGGGAGCTGGAAGCATTTTTGCCCCAGGATTGCCTGCTGGTGGACATCACCTCGGTAAAAAACGGCCTGGCTGACTATTATGCCTTGAACGGCAGGCCCTTCGTTTCCATCCATCCCATGTTCGGGCCGCGTTTCGCCGACCTCAGCGGCCTCGCCGGGGAAAACCTGATCATCATCAGGGAATCGGACCAGGCGGGACTTGAGTACTTTCGCTCTTTCTGTTCAGCCAGGGGCCTGCGCTGCTGGGAAATCAACTTTGCCGACCATGACCGCATGATGGGGTATTCGCTGACTCTGCCCTTCGCCGCCACCATTTCTTTGACGGCCTGCATCAGGGGGGACGAAGTCCCGGGCACGACCTTCGCCCGGCATCGCGAACTGGCCCGCAATCTTCTCCAGGAAGACGATCAGCTGCTTATAGAAATCCTTTTCAACCCGTACTCCCTGGAACAACTGGAACGCATCTGCGGCCGGCTGCAATTCCTGAAACACGTCATCGCCGCCCGCGACCGCAATGAAGCGGAAAAGTTCCTGGCCAGCCTGCGCGGCAACGTCAAAGCGGGGGAAAGCAATAACGAAGAATGACTGAATTATTTAAAAATCATTCCCCTGAAAAAAGCGCCGCTGAATGAAACTTTTTTTGTTTTTAAACGTTTAACAGAACAAGAGATGACAATAAAAAAGATATCAGCAGAGCGTAAAAAAATCGATAAAACTTTTCCGGGAGGATTGCATGGGAGAAATGACCAGACGATTATTTTTGAAAACGAGCGCCGGAGCGGCGGCGGTTGGGGCCGGCAGCCGCCTGGTTTCCGGAACCTGGGGAACTCTGTTGGGAGCTGAAGACAAAGGCTATTTCGAAAGGGAATTCGGGATCAGCGACTCTCTCTGCCGCAAAACCCTGGCCCAGGCCCTGGCCAAGGGCGGCGATTTCGCCGATCTTTTCTTCGAGCATACCATCAGCAACTGGATCGTTCTCGAGGACGGCCGGGTAAACCGGGCTTTCTGTGATGTTTCCCTGGGTGTCGGCATCCGCACGGTCAAAGGCGACCAGGTTGGTTACGGCTTCACCCAGGAGTTGAGCGAAAAGGCCATGCTGAATGCCGCGGCCATCGCCGCGACCATAGCCGATGGTCCCGGCCGTTCACCGGCGGCCGGACTGAAACGGCTGGCCGTGAAAAACCACTACCCGCTGAAGAGGCTGCTGAGTGAAGTCAAGCTGGAAGAAAAACTGCCCCTGGTTCAACAGGTGAACGACAATTGCTTTGCCCGTTCAACACACGTGGTCAAGGTCAACGCCGGTTTTCACGACCAGCAGAAACGCATCATGGTGGTTAGTTCTGAAGGTCTCAAGGCAGAAGACCTGCAGCCCAGGAATTTTCTCTATGCTTCGGTTATCAGCGAAAAAAACGGCAAGCGGGAACAAGCATCGTACAACCTGGGCGGCCGCCGCGATTTCTCCTATTACAGCCCTGAAATCATATCTGAAATCTGTGACCGGGCGGTGCAAAAATCCCTGGTGCTGTTCGATGCAGTTCAGCCGCCGGCCGGGGAAATTCCGGTTGTTTTGGGCCCGGGAGTCACCGGCATCCTCCTGCACGAAGCCATCGGCCACGGCATGGAGGCTGATTTCAACCGGAAAAACACTTCAACCTATGCGACCATGATCGGCAAAAAAGTGGCTGAACCTTTTGTAACCATAATCGACGACGGCACAATCGCCGGCAGGCCGGGTTCAATCAATTTCGACGACGAAGGTGTTCCAGGGCAGAAAACCATCCTGGTAAACGAAGGAATCCTGACCAGTTACATGCATGACCGGATATCGGCCCGGCACTACAAGCTTGAGCCGACCGGCAACGGCCGGCGTGAAAGCTACCAGCATTACGTCATGCCGCGCATGCGCAACACGATAATGCTGGCCGGACCGGCCAAGCCCGAAGACCTTCTCCGGGCCGCCAAAAGCGGAATATACGTCGAGGACGTCAGCAACGGCCAGGTCAAAATCGGCGAGGGTGATTTCGCCTTTTTCGTTTCCCAGGGCCGGCTGATAGAGAACGGACGGCTCGGCGCGCCCATCAAGGACGTCAACATCATGGGCAACGGTCCTAAAATGCTGCAGAATATCATCATGGTCGCCGACAACCTGGAAATATCCGAGGGCGGAGGCGGCTCCTGCGGAAAAAACGGGCAGTCGGTCCCTGTCGGTTTCGGTCAGCCTTCCTGCATGGTGAAATCGTTGACCGTGGGCGGAACAAAATCTTGAACCAAGGAGAACAGTCATGAACAAAGAACTGCTAGACCTGGCCGGACGGATCCTGAACCTGGCCGGCAAAGCCGGAGCAGAGGCCGGCAAGGTCAACCTGACGGCCGACCGCTCGATCGAAGTGAGTTACCGGGACCGCCAGCCGGAAACCATCAAGGAAGCTTCCACCAGGCAGGTCAACATTGATTTTTACGTCCAGGGCCGTTTCTCCAGTCAAAGTACATCGGATCTTCGACCTGAAGCCCTGGAAAAGTTCATCAGCCAGGCCGCGGCCGCCACCCGCCTGCTCAGCGAGGACCCGGCGCGCAGCCTGCCCGCTCCGGATTATTACCGGGGCAGGGCCGCCATCGACCTGGAAATGCTTGACCCGTCTTACCGGGATTATTCACCGGAAAACCGTCACCAGGCTGTCCGGGCCATCGAGGAAGGCTGTCTGCAGAAAGGCGGAGACCGGACGGTATCAGTGACCGCCCAGGTCCGGGACGGCTACCAGGAAGAGCTCATGCTGACCAGCAACGGCTTTTCGGGATACCAGGAAGGTAGTTACTACGTGTACGGGGCGCAAATGACCGCCAGGGACGAGGGAGACCGGAGACCCAACGGCTCCGATTTCGCTGTGGCCGTGCACCGCCGGGACCTGCCCGCTCCGGAAGAAATCGGCCGGCAGGCCGCTGAAAACACCCTGGCCATGCTGGGCGCCGGGAAACTGAAAACCGAGACCCTGCCGGTTATCATCCAGAATAGAAACGTTTCCAGGTTTTTCGGGGGAATGCTCAACGCCATGATCGGCCGCAACATCCAGCAGAAACAATCATTTCTGCACGACCGCAAGGGCAAGCAGATAGCCGCGGAGCGGCTGACCCTGATCGATGACCCCTTGATCAGGAGGGGGCTGGCCAGCCATCTTTTTGACCGGGACGGTTTTGCAGCCAGAAAAAGAACCATAATCCGCGAGGGAGTATTGGAAGATTTTTTTATCGACTGGTATTACAGCCGCAAACTGGAATGCGAGCCCACCACCGGCCGGCCGAGCAACCTGGTAATTCCTCCCGGCAGGCGTGGATTGCAGGAAATCATGAAAGATCTGGGTCGCGGCGTCCTGATCACCGGTTTCATCGGCGGCAATTCCAATCCCACCACCGGCGATGCCTCAATTGGCATCATCGGCCACTTGTTTGAGAATGGAGAATTGAGCCGGGCCCTGGCGGAAATGAACATAGCCGACAACCACCTGCAGTTCTGGCACCGCCTGGTCGAAGCGGCCGATGATCCCTGGATCTATTCCGCGCAGCGTTTTCCCAGCCTGGTCTTCAGTGATGTAGTAGTTTCCGGCATGTAGTTTCGCCGACAACAGGTTCCATATCGCTTTGCTCCTGAACCGCCTGGTAGTATAATAAGGCTGATCTGAAAGTTTTTTTCCGCCAAGGAGTAAACATGAACAAGGAAATAGCCCTGCAGTTTTCCGGGGGAATAGATTCCCTTTACCTGGCCCACCTGCTGGCCGAAAAATACGATCGTGTTCACCTGCTGACCTTTGAAAAAGGCTATTTGCACTTCGCCCTGCGGGCGGCCTCCAGGAACGTGGCCCGACTGCAGGAACTGCACGGCCGGGATAAAATTGTTTTCAAAATAGTCGACATGAAAGAACTGTTCCGCGACATGGCCGTAAAATCGTACCGCCGCACCAGCCGTGAATTCGGCAATGAAACGGCCTGGTGCATTCCCTGCCGGGCGGCCATGGGCGTGGCCGCGACCCTCTACTGCCTGCAGAACGGCATCGATGAGTTCACCGACGGGGCCAATTCCGAACAAAGGCCTGACGGCAAACGCAACCTGGCCACCGCAGACAATTACCCTGAATTCCTGGAACTGATCGGGAATTTCGCCCGTTCCTTCGGCATCACCTATTCTTCGATCCTGTATGAAATGAACAGCAGGGAAGAAAGACGGACCAAACTTATCGAACTGGGTTTCGAAATCGACTTCAATTCCCTGGGGCACCGCAAAAAATCAATCCTGGACCCGTTCAAGCCATCCTTTTACAAGCGCAGTCAGCCGATGTGCGTTTCCGGATACCTGGTTCACTGGCGGCGTAACCTGTTCAACGTGGTTAAACCGCCGAGCCCTGAACAGGTGGTGGCTTCCATCAAGCCGAAGCTGGACGGGATCGGCCTTGATTACGTCAAGCGCCGGCTTAACTCAGCTGAAAAGTAATCATTCTTTCCTTGCCGGGCGGGGAAAGGGCGGAGCCTTGACCTCGAGGACACCCTGCTTTTCCAGCAGGCGCAGAGCTTCCTGCACCGCCTTCTCAAGCTGGATATCCCGGCCTTCGGCCAGGGAAACGGCATCCAGGCGGACTTCGATGTCCGGCGGCACCCCTTCGTTTTCAGCCACCCACCGGTTGTTGATCGGGTCGAAAACCGCGTTGTCCGGAGCGGTCAATGCTCCGCCGTCGACCAGCGCGTAATGAACCGCCGACCTGACCAGCCCCCCCCAGGTCCGGGTTCCGATCAGGGGGCCGACCTTTTGCTGGCGAAACACCCAGGGAAAGAAATCACCGCCTGAACCCGCCAGCTCGTTGATCAGCAGTACCTTGGGCCCCAAAATGCCGGCCGGGAGACGGAAAGGTCTTCCATTGAGCGCCTCGTTGGTAAGTCCGGCGCGTAAAGTGCGGGTCATCAGGTCGACCATGTAGTCGTCGAGCAGGCCGCCGCCGTTGAAACGTTCATCGATCACGGCCCCTTCCCGGTCCTGCTGGGCGAAAAAATACCGGTTGAACGAGGTCATTCCCTGGCCGCCGGTATTGGGCACCCAGACGTAAGCCAGGCGGCCACCGGAAAGCCGGTCGACCAGCCTGCGGTTGTCTTCGACCCAGGCCCGCTGGCGCAGGGCCTGTTCGCTTGACAAGGGCTTGACGGTCAGCCGCCGGGAACCGGCGAAGGACGGTTTGTCATTGAGGTGAATTACGGTCTGCAGATCAGCCCGGCCGTCGAAAAAACTGTATGGGTCATCCGCCGCAGTCAGTTCCCGGCCGTTGACTCCAACCAGGTACTGGCCTTCACGTACTGCCAGGCCTGGCTGATCCAGCGGGCCGGACAATCCCGGGTTCCAGCTCTCGGCCGTGTAAATCCGCTCGATTTTCCAGTAATTCTTTTCAGCGCTGAAATCCACACCCAGCACGCCGACACTGGATTCATCCACCTTGGGCATATCCCCGCCGAAAACAAAACTGTGGCCGACTGACAACTCGCCGTTCATCATGTCCAGAACGTAATTGAGATCGGCGCGGTGCCGGATATGGGGTAACAGAGGCGCGTAGCGATCGTAGACCACCTGCCAGTCACGGCCGTGCAGTCCTGGATCGTAGAAATAGTCACGCTGGTAACGCCAGGCCTCGACGAACATCTGCTGCCATTCGGCCTGGCGATCGAGTTTCATGACCAGTTTCAGTTTAAGTGTTTTGCCGCCATCCTTGGGCGGAGCCGCGGTACCTGTGGTGGCCCAGCGTTCACCCTGCCGAAAAAGCATGGTTTTGCCATCAGCGGAAAGTGAAACCTGGCGGGCGTCCTTAAGAAATTCCTCGGACTGGCGAGATTCCAGGGAAAACTTGTGCAGAACCACGATTCTCTGCCCCGGCGGTGCTTCAGCTATAAAGACAGTGCCCTCCGGTCCGGCCAAGGTGTAGAGATAATTGCGCACCGGCATGGGCAGGGCCAGGGTGCGGCGTTCAAGACCTTCGAAATCAATGCGTACAGTCACAGGAGCGCTTTTTTTATCCTGGCCGTCGTTCTTCTTGTCTGCTCCTTTTTCGTTCTTTTTTTCCGGGCTCCGGACCGTCTCCTCCTCATCGCTGCGTAAGCTGAATGGTGAAGGGGCATCAGACTGCAGGTTGACCAGGTAAGCTCCGTAGGTGGGATCGGCCTGCATTGAACTTGTGTTGGCCCATCCGGAACCCAGGGCCAGGTCGGTGCCGGCCAGAAAGTACAGCTGGCGTCCGTTGCGGTCCCAGGCGGGGGCAAATGAATCGGCCAGTTCATCGGTCAGGAAACGGGCCTTGTTGTCGTCACGCGACCAGACCAGGATGCGGCGGAAACCATTGGCTCCGGTTTTAGCATAGGCCAGCCAACGCGAATCAGGTGACCAGGCCAGGCCGTTGCCGCCGCGCTCCAGGTTATTACCGCCGACATCCGCGGTCAGAATTCCGCCTGATTCCAGGTTGATCACCCTGATTCGCACCTTGTCATCGACAAATGCTATGTTTTTGCCGTCCGGTGACCATTGCGGTTCCCAGGCCATTTTCGATTCACCCAGGGAAAGTTCCCTGGCCGGCGAGAGTCCGTCCTGGGCGGCTATGAAAAGCCGGTATTCCCGGTGCCCGGCATCGGAAAACCAGGCGATTTCTCCGCCCTGGGGCGACCAGAGCGGCGCCCGGTCAGCGGCCCCGGAACTGGCGGTCAGGTTGCGGGCATCTCCGTGTTCCAGGGGCAGGGTGAATATTTCACCGCGTGCTTCCATGAGCGCTCTTTTCCCGGTGGGAGAAAGCGAAGCACTGCGTACCCGGTCGCTGACGTCAACCCAGGCCGTTTCAGCCCAGGGAAAATCACCTCGCGGCTCGTAGCTGAGCTTCCTGGACTGCAGCGAGGCTGGATCGAACAGGTGCAGGTAACCGTCGCGCTCATAGACCAGCGCGGAACCGGCCCCGCTCAGCCACTTGATATCAGTATCGGGGAAAAAAGTCAGTTGCTTCAACTCGCCCGCCGCCGGACAGAAAGACCAGATATTGGCGGTCCAGTCACGGTCTGACAGGAAATAGATTTTTTCACCCAGCCAGACCGGCTGAATATCGGTACTGCGTTCATTGGGAATCAGGATTTCGCTGTTGTCCCGCAGGTCCATGATCACCAGGGGGGTGTTCTGGCCGCCGCGGTAAGCCCGCCATTCCACATCCCAGCGGGCCACCCGGTCGATGACCAGCCGCTTGCCGTCCGGTGCAAAGGAAGCATCGGTGCCCCACTGCCTGCTGAGCAATCGCGAAGGGCCGCCGTCCGCCGGCACCAGCCAGAGTCGGTCATGGGGTACCGGAGCCGTGGCCCGGCTGGAAGAGTAAAGAACATGGGCTCCATCGGGAGTCCAGCCGCGGGCCCGGGCCGGAGCAGGATACCAGGTCAGGCGCTGGGCTTCCCCGCCTGGCAGTGCCATGCGGTAAACCGCGTTCAGGCCCGATCGGTTGGAAGTAAAAGCTATCCAGCGGCCGTCAGGAGACAGGTGCGGATCGGATTCGACGGCCGGCGTACTGGTCAGCCTGGTGACTTCTCCGCCCTGCAGGTCGGCCAGCCAGAGATCGGCGGCATAGGCGAAAACGATGTGTTTTTCATTGGCTGACGGCTGGCGCAGCAACCTGGCGCCTTCAGCAGTCAGCATCTGAGAGGAAACTAGCAGGGCGCATGAAATGAAAAACAAAGTGAGCAATCCGGGAATGATTTTTCCGGTTTTTTTCGCGGTGGAAATCATGACATTCTCCTTCTTGGCATATAAATCATTACGCAGCTTGAACCGCTTTTGTTTCCCCAAAAAAGAAATACAGTGATAAACAATTAACCTGCTCAGCGCAGGGAATACGAATAAACCTTGACTACCGGGTTACCGTCCTCATCCTGGTGAATCCAGGCGATGCGATCCTTGGACACAGCCAATTGTTTCTGCAGTTCGCGGTGAGCAGCCCGCTCAATTCCGGGCAAAGGCAGCCAGAATCGATCCGAATAATTTCCTGCAAAGCTTATCAAATCAACCAGAATCCCCTTTTTACCATCAACCCGGGAAGTGAAAACCCAGTAATCATTGTCACTCGCTAAAACGGCCAATATGTCGTTGAAATATTCTTTTTTGGGTATCCCGGCCATTCTTCGCGGCCGCTTGAGATCAGGCTGCCAGGCCGTGCGCTCAAATGATCTTTCCATGGTGGTTTTGACTTCTTTCGACTGCAAATCAACCAGTTCCAATCGGTAACGGTCATGACAACACAACAGCATATTTTTCCCGGCATTGTCAACTGCAAAAACAAAGGGGGCTTGCATATCCCAGAAAACTTCCTTGTAAGGCACTCCTTCCCGTTGCTGGGAAATAATGTAAGCGGGCTGGTTGAAGGCCAGTTCAGCAGCGCTGATTTGTCCACCCGGCTCAAAAGAATGCAGAACGTGATTAAAGCCGCTCATTCCGGTGCGGGCCTCGGAAAAATTAAAATTCTGGTCAAAGAACAGGCCGCCCCCCAAACTGCCTTTTAACAAGTTGAGCATGGCCGATCCTTTTTTTAAACGGATTTCTCCCTGGTAAACCAGGTCCTGATCAAAAAACAGGATTTTTAGGGGGTTGTAAGAAGCTATCACCCAGGAGCCCGAGTTATGGCAAATGTCGATGGTGTTTCCCCATTCACCAGGCCCTTCACCCCGCTTATGGTGATTTCCCATGAAATCGCCCCGCCTGTTGAAAACCAAAAGCTGATCCTGGTCCGAAATAAGCAAGAGCTCTCCGTCGAATGACCATTTCGGCAGACGGGTATACTTTAAGAAATAGTCATCACTACTTTCTCCATCAAGGACAAAAGATTCCGACAAACTCAGCACCCGGTCGGCATCCTTGGCCAGGGGGTTGCCCAGCTGGATTTCCCGGGCCGGAAACAAGAACAATACCAGAGCTCCCAGTACGAAAAAAACGATTGCCTTTTTCATCATCCCTCCTTTTACTAAAAGTCTCCCCCAGGCGGATCTTCCCCTTTGATCCGGGCGGATTCTATATTGAACTCAGACTGTTTCTTCCAGGATGACCACGGCCGCGGCCTGGGTCTTGTTATGGGTCAGTGAAACATGAACCGGCCCCAGTCGGCGTTCGGCGCAGACTTCGGCCGCCCGGCCGCTGAGGATTAAAGACGGCGCGCCCAGCTTGTCGTTGATGACTTCCACTTCGCGCCAGCTCATACCGTGGCGCAGACCGCTGCCCAGGGCCTTGAAGAATGCTTCCTTGGCGCAGAACCGGGCCGCGAAATGCTGGGCCTGGTAATGGAGGGCATCACAATAAACTATTTCCCGCTCAGAAAAGACCCTTTCTTTGAAACCCTTATCGTCGGCAATGATTTTAGCGATCCTTTCCGTTTCGATCAGGTCTATGCCTATTCCCCTGATCATCAGTTATCAGAGCCTGGCAGTAAGCCGATGGCCTTGGTCGGGCACTTGGCTATCCACTTCATGCCTTCCTCGTTGTCCAGCACCTGGTGCCGGTGGATGACCGAGAGATTGTTTTCCACCTTGACTTCACCTTCCTGGAATCCCTTTTCGCAGATCTTGCAGGCGATGCAGGCATGACGGCAGGCCTGGCGCGAAGTTCGGGCATCGTCCAGGGATTTGCAGAAGACGAACAGGCTGCGGGATACGGGGTGAATTTCGAAAAGCTTGTTTGGACATGCCTTGACGCAGAGACCACAGGAAGTGCACTTCTGCCGGTCAACCACCGGTAATCCGTTTTCACCCATGACCAGGGCGTCAAAGCGGCAGGCGACCACGCAATCGCCGTAACCCAGGCAGCCGTAACGGCAGGCTTTCTGGCCGGACTGCATCAACCTGGCTGCATAACAGGTTTGAACACCCTGGTACACACCCTTGTCGGCGGCAGCCTGTTTGTCGCCGCGGCACATCAACACTGCCACTTTTTTTTCGCTTTCCTGCAGGCTGAGGCCCATGACTCCAGCGATCTCCTGGGCCATTTCACTGTCACCCACAGGGCAGGCGTCAGCCTGGGCCTTGCCCTGAACTACGGCTTCAGCTAAAGCCCGGCACCCGGCCAGCCCACAACCGCCGCAGTTGGCACCGGGCAGAATTCCCTCCACCTGGTCAATGCGGGGATCTTCCTCGACCTTCAGCTTGTTGCGGGCGATGGCCAGACCGTAAGCGAAAACCGCTCCCAGGGCGCCCATGGTTATTATCGACAGGATCAGTGTGTTCATTATTCCGCTCCCAGCATCAGATCAGTCCGGCAAAACCCATGAAAGCCAGGGCCAGGATGCCGGCCACGATAAAAGCGATTCCAGGCCCCTTGAACGGTTCGGGTACGTCCGCTGTCTCCAGTTCCTCTCTAATACCGGCCATGACCACTATGGCCAGGGTGAAACCCAGGCCGGCTCCGACGGCAAAGACCATGCCCTGCAGAAAACCGTAATTACGCAGGGCGATGAACAGGGCCAATCCGAGAATAGCGCAATTGGTGGTGATCAGGGGCAGGAAAATCCCCAGGGCCCGGTACAGCGGCGGACTGACTTTCTTGATGAACATTTCAACCAGCTGCACCAGCGAGGCGATGACCAGGATGAAGACCACGTACTGCAGAATTTCCAGGCGGAAAGGAAGCAGCACCAGGTTGTTCACGGTCCAGGTCACGGCGGCGGCTATGGTCATGACAAAGGTCACGGCCACGCCCATGGACACGGCTGCGTCTATCTTCTTGGAAACACCCAGGAAGGGACAGATGCCCAAAAAGTAGCTGAGCACGAAGTTGTTGATCAGGACCGCTGAAATAAAAATGATCAGTAATTCCATGGTGATCAGGCTCCGGAACTGGATTTTTTCTTGATCAGCACGGCCAGGGCGACCAGGATGCCCAGGGTGAAAAAGGCACCCGGCGGCAGGATCATGATCAGCCAGGGCTTGAATCCGCCCGGCAGCATTTGTATGCCGAACAGAGTGCCGTTACCGAGTATTTCCCGGGTTGAGGAAATGAGCATCAGGGCGATCAGGAAGCCGAGGGCCATGCCGAAAGCATCAAGCAAGGCCATTTTAACCGTGTTCTTGGAAGCAAAGGCTTCCTGGCGGCCGAGAATCAGGCAATTGACTATGATCAGGGGAATGAAGGGCCCCAGGGCCTGGGAAATGTCGTAAAAAAAGGCGGCCAGGAAACGGTCGGTGATAGTCACGAAGGTGGCGATAACCACTATGAATGAAGCTATGCGCACCGAACCGGGAATCCACCTGCGAAAAGTGGATATCATCAGGGAGGCCATGATCAGCACGAAAGAAGTGGCCAGGGCCATGGCCAGTCCGTTGATGGCCGAAGTGGTTACGGCCAGTACCGGGCAGAGCCCCAGGAGCTGTGTCAGAACGGGGTTTTCCCGCCAGATACCCTTGACGAAGGCGTAACGGGGGCTTTTCTTGTTCATTGGGCACCATCCAGCAGCGTCCGGATCTCCGGCGCTTCCCTTAAGCGGGGCAGGTTTTCGTTGATTATTTTCAGAACCGCATCTGTACTGATCGTGGCGGCGGAAATTGCCTGAACCTCGTTGTTTTCCCGGTTGCCGGCCACGTTCTTCACCAGGCTGATCTTTCTTTCAAGGGACAGGCCCGGGAAACGTTCCAGGAAAAAGGGCTTGACCATTTCAGCACCCAGACCCGGAGTTTCTTTCTGCTCCAGGACACCGATGCCCAGCAACCTGGACAGGCTGAAATCCGCGGCCACCACCAGGGTGATGGCATCCACGAAGCCCGGGCCGGACAGCAGAAAACCCCAGCCGATTTTGTTACCGCCGTCAAGCCCGAGAAAAACCCGGGCCGGAACCGGTAAATCAGCGGCTTCAATTTCCCTGAATTCCGCCGCTTCGGGAATCAGGTCTTTCAGGGTGTTCTGCAGGGCCAATCCCTTGTTGTTCTCGATCAGCGGCCGGGTGACGGAGTCGATCAGGCCGAGGCTGCCGCCGGAAACAACCGCGATTATGGTCAGAACCAGCACCATGCGCAAGGATTCGTTCATTTGAGCACCTCCCCGAAATACCTGGGCCTGGTGTAACGGTTGAGCAGGGGCACAAAGGCGTTCATGAACAGGATGGCGAACATCATGCCCTCGGGCAGTCCGCCGAAGACGCGAATGACCATGACCACCAGGCCGATGCCGATGCCGAAAATCCAGGAACCCAGCGGGGTCACCGGGGAAGTCACCATGTCGGTGGCCATGAAAAAGGCTCCCAGCAGCAGGCCGCCGGAAAGCAGGTAAAAGAGCGGATGACCGTACTTGTCCGGGGCCAACAGGTGAATAACCGAGGCGAAAAGCAGGACCGTGCCCAGGACAGCCGTGGGAATGCGCCAGTCGGCCAGGCGCAGGATCAGGAGCAGGATGCCGGCCAGCAGGATCAGCAGGGCCGATGTTTCCCCGATACACCCGCCGGTATTGCCGCTGAACAGGTTGCCGAGCGGCGTAATATCACCTGAAAACTTGAAACCGCCCAGGGGGGTGGCGCCGCTCAAACCATCGGTCCGGTAAAAGAAAGGATCAACCCAGGTGGTCATTTCAAGCGGGAAAGAAGCCTGCAGGAAAGCCCGGCCGACCAGGGCCGGGTTGAAGATGTTGTAGCCCAGCCCGCCGAAAACGTGCTTGCCGATGGTCACGGCCACCACCGAGCCCAGCACGGTGATAAACAGGGGCAGAGTCGGGGGCAGGGTCAGGGCCAGCAGGATTCCGGTCAGGGCGGCCGATCCGTCCAGCAGGGTTCTGGCGTCCAGCCCGCGGGCCCTCAGGCAAAGGTACTCGGCGGCCAAAGCGCTGACCAGGGCGACCACGATGCGCAACAGGGCCGCGGTTCCGAAAAAGTAGACTCCGGCAATACAGACGGGAAGAAGCAGTAAAAGCACCAGGTGCATGATCCGGGGAACGTCCCGGCCGGCATGCAGGTGCGGTGATGAAGACAGGAGCAGTTTTGATTTTTCCATGATCATTTCCTTGCTTCGCTTTTCTTTTCAAGCAGCCTGGCCTTGGTCACCCGCAGCCACTGTACCAGCGGAATGCGGGCCGGACAGGCGAAAGCACAGGAACCGCATTCAATACAGTTCGCGGCCCCCAGGCCGGCGGCCTGATCCCACATACCGTGCCTGGCGAATCTGGCGATGCGGGTCGGCAGCAGGAACATCGGGCAGTGCGAAACGCAGGCCGAGCAGTTTATACAGGCATATTCAACCTGCTCGGGAGCTGTTTTCAGCAGGAGTATGCCCGAGGTGGCCTTGCTTACCGGAACTTCAGAACTGAACTGGGCCACCCCCATCATCGGGCCGCCGCATATGATCCGGCAGAAATCTGCTTCCTGAAGCCCCAGGTGTTCAAAAATAAAGGAAAACCTGGTGCCCACCCGGACCTGGAAATTGGCTCCCGACTCGATATCACCACTGACAGTCAACACCCGGGAATAAAGGGGCTTGTTTTCCTCCACCGCCTCGCAGACCGCCAGGGCGGTGGCGACGTTGGACACGATCACGCCGACCTGAAAAGGCAGGCCCCCGGCCGGGACCCGGCGGCGCAGCAAGGCATCGATCAGCATTTTTTCCGCGCCCTGGGGATACTTGGTACGCAGGGCCCGGACGCTTATTTCCGAGTACCCGGCCGCGGCTTCGACCATTTTCGCCAGGGCGTCGGGCTTGTTGTCCTCAATGCCGATAATTCCACTTTTCGCTCCAATGGCCTTGATCAGCAGAGCCAGGCCGCGGACTATCCCGCCGGGTTCGGTGATCATCAGGGCATGGTCGGCGGTCAGGAAGGGTTCGCATTCACAGCCGTTCAGGATCACGGTGTCAATCGGGCTTTCGGCCGGCGGAGACAGCTTAACCGCGGTGGGAAAAGCCGCACCTCCCATGCCCACTATGCCGGCGGCCCTGATACGCTTGATTATTTCGCTTTTATCGAGTCCGTTTGCCCCGGCGCCGTCGGCACTGAAGGCGAATTCCTCATCAGGCAGGGTTTCGATCTCGATACAGGTTTCAGCCGGTGAAAGCGAAGTCGGATAAACACCGATGTTTTTCACGGTTCCGGTGACCGAACTGTGAACCGGTGCGGCAACGAATGAATCACTGTCGGCCAGCAACTGGCCGGTGACCACCCGGTCCCCCTTGGCCACCCTGGGCTGGAGCGGAGCACCGATGTGCTGGCGCAGGGGGATGATCACCGAGGGCGGCGCAGGGATTTCGCTGATCAGGCTTTCAGCGGTCTTTTTGAACTCAGGTGGATGAATTCCACATTTGAAGGTTTTGGCTTTCATTTTTATGCTTTCCCAAAACTGGATTAAAGCCAAGTATAACTTAGAAGAAGCCAAAAAGCAAACCTTTATCCACCCGCCTTCCTGTGCTATACTTCGCTGATGAAGCAATTCATTCTCAAGCACATCAGGCCGATTCTTTTCGGCGCCGGGGTGGTGGTGACCATGCTGGCCGGCATGCTGATAGGCACCATCCTGGTTTACCAAAAAGGGTTCCCGCAGATAAAAAACCTGGAAGACATCCAGCCGGTGGTCATGACCACCCTCTACAACGACCTGAATCAGCCGCTCAGGGAATTCGCCATTGAAAAACGGGCCATCCTCAGGGAAAATGAAATCTCCGAGCATCTGCAGCAGGCGGTTATCGCCGCCGAAGACCAGGAATTCTACAACCACTGGGGCATAAACTTCAAAGGCGCAATGCGTGCTTCCTGGGGGGTAGTAAGCGGCAGAAGACTGGGAGGGGGCAGTTCCATCACTCAACAACTTTCCCGGGCCCTGTTTCTGACCCCGGAAATAAGCATCTCCAGGAAACTGCAGGAAATGCTGCTGGCCATCCAGATAGAACGCAAGTACACCAAGAACCAGATCCTGACTTTCTACCTCAACAAGATTTTCCTCGGCGGCAGTGTTTACGGGGTTGAAGCAGCTTCACGCCACTACTTCGGCAAATCGGCCGCGGAAATCAGCCTGGCCGAAGCCGCGTTGCTGGCCGCCATAATTCCCAACCCCAACGGGCTGTTCAACATGTACCGCCAACCGGAAAACTGCCGGCGACGTCGCGACATGATTCTGAAAAGATTGAGGCAGAGCGGCAGGATCAACGAAGAACAGCTCCAGCAAGCCCTGAAGGAAGCTATTCCGGAAAAACCGTTTGAAACCGAGCGCTCGGTGCTGGCCGATTATTTTTCCGAGGAAGTACGAAAGTACCTGGAAGCCAAGTACGGGGACAATCTCCTTTACAAGGGAGGCTTGAAGGTTTACACCACCCTGAACAGTGAAATGCAACAGTGGGCTGAGGAGGCTCTGCAGGAAAACCTGCGCAACCTGGACAAGCGCCAGGGCTGGCGCCCGAACGACAGGCGCCTGAACCTGCTGGAAAGCGAACAGGACCTGTTCGAGCACCGTCTGCCTTCCTGGCGCAACCTGCGACTGGAAGCAGGTCAGATAGTGGAGGGTGTAGTATTGCAGGTGGATGCCAGGCAGGCGGAAATCAGGATAGACGCTCAAAGAGGGATTTTAACCGCGGCCCGGGCCCGCTGGACCCGCAGGCCGCTGACCACTGTCTGCAAAAAGGGAGATGTGATCCTGGTGCGCGTAATCAGTTTCGATAAAGAAAACGGCCAGCTCGAACTGGGCCTGGAACAGGAGCCTGAAGTCGAAGGGGCAATACTGGTCATCGAAAACAACAGCGGCAAGATCAAGGCCATGGTCGGCGGTTATTCCTTCGAACGCAGTAAATTCAACCGTGCTTTCCAGGCCCTGCGCCAGACCGGTTCAACCTTTAAACCGATAGTTTACACCGCCGCCCTGGAACACGGCTTTTCCCCGGCCACCATTATCGAGGACGCCCCCTTCTCATATCTGGATCCCTGGACCGGGGACCTGTGGGAACCCAAGAATCACAAGGGAGACTACGTCGGCCCGATAACCCTGCGCATGGGCCTGGAGCAATCCCGTAACGTGGTCACGGCCAGGATAATGCAGATAATCACCCCGGAAATCGGAGTGCGTTACGCCAAGCAGTTCGGCATAACCGCGGACCTGAAACCGTTTCTTTCACTTTCACTGGGTGCCTTTGAAGTAACCCTGCGGGAAATGACCGCTGCTTTCACCGTCTTCGCCAACGGCGGGCTCAGGGTCAACCCATATTTCGTCAATTCAATCCGGGACCTGAACAACAACATTTTCGAAGAGAACTTTCCGGAAAAAAAACAGGTCATCGACCGGGAAACAGCTTACGTAATGAACTACATACTGCAGGGCGTGGTCAAATCCGGTACCGCCTGGCGGGCTCGAAATCTGCCCACACCACTGGGCGGGAAAACCGGCACGACCAACGATTTCACCGATGCCTGGTTTATCGGATTCACCCCCTCGCTGACCATCGGGGTCTGGATCGGCCATGACCAGAAACGCAGCCTGGGTATTGAAGAAACTGGATCACGGGCTGCGCTCCCAGTCTTTCTCAGTTTCATGGAAAACTACCTGGCCCATCATCCCGAAAGCGGGGCCTTTACCGTGCCCTCGACCGTGATCATGGTCGATATCGACAAGTTTACCGGGAAATTACTGAGTTCTGAATGCCTATACCCGTTCAGGGAAGCCTTTCTGCCGGGCAGTGAACCCCTGCAGAGATGCAATGAAGAAGAACATTTCAAATTCCAGAAGTACTTCAGGTCGACTTCACAAGATGAGGATATAGACTGAATTTCCCTGCAGGTTGATTTTTCGCAGAACCGGTTATTACTTCTTTATCAGGAAATAGGCCATCAGTAGTTTTTCAGGTTTGATCACCATCAGCCGGAAGTACTCGTTTTCCTTGAGCATCTGTCTTCTTACCCGGTAATTGCGGACCTTGATGTCCCGGTTGGGCTTGACCGCCGCCATTTCACTGAAAAGAAACTCGCGGTTGCCGTCATGCACCAGGAAGACCGGAATTTCATCCTGGTAAGTCAGGACAACGTGATAAACCCCCCGGCTGTACTCCCGGCCTTCATGGACGAAATCCATCGGGACGGCCACGTTGCCGATGGTCAGGTCTTCCTGCTGAGCAAACACAACGTTCAGGCCGAAAAGCAGCCCGATAATGATAAAAAAAGCAGTCT
This sequence comes from uncultured Clostridia bacterium, assembly GCA_964457225.1. GTDB lineage: Bacteria > Acidobacteriota > Aminicenantia > UBA2199 > UBA2199 > CAYWEM01. The sequence goes on along the minus strand of CAYWEM010000014.1, from coordinate 21,824 downwards.
TTTTCATGTTCTTATCTCCTTTCCATTTTTCCTTATCGCAGGCAATAAAAAATCGGTTACCGGGCCAGGAAAAGACGAAATGCTCTCGAGTATGATTTCCATGCCCGCCTTCCTGTTAGGTTTCTCCTGCATTATGAAGCATTATAAATCAGAAAAAAAACAAAAGTCAATGGCTGTTCAGCCTGAGTGGAACGGCCTATCTCTCGATACCGTCACGGGCCTCGACCCCGGCCGCATAGTAATGCTTTATTTCCTTCATTTCGCTGATCAAATCCGCCCGGTCCAGTATTGCTTCAGGAGCGTACCTGCCCGTCAACACCAGCTCGACATCAGGCGGCCGCTGGTCGATGATTTCCAGTACTTCCGACAATTCAACGATGCCGAACCAGAGCAGGGTGTTGACTTCATCCATCACCACCACCTGGTACTCACCGCTCTGCAAAGCTTCCCAGACTGCCTGCAAGCCCCGGCGGGCCGCCCGTCGCTCCTCAGCGGACACCGGCCCGCCGCTGTGGTGGAAACCGGGCAGGCCGAACTGTTCGACTTGAAGCATTGCCGGCAGGTACTTTTCCGCGGCCAGGACTTCTCCGTAATCACCGAGTTTCATGAATTGAGCGAAATAGGTTCGGAAACCGCGGCCTGCGGCGCGCAGGGCCAGTCCGAAAGCGGCCGTGGTTTTTCCCTTGCCGTTTCCGGTATAAACCTGGATGTAAGCTTTTTTTTCGCTCATTGGTTCAACTTGATCGAATAAACCCTGGAAACTCCGGGTTCATCCATGGTGATACCGTAAATGTAGTCGGCTCTTTCCATGGTCTTGAAATTATGGGTGATGATTATGAACTGGGTCTGCCGGCGCATCTGGGATAAAAAACCCAGAAAGCGCTGGACATTGGCTTCGTCAAGAGCGGCGTCGACTTCATCGAAAACACAGAAAGGCGAAGGCCGGTATTCAAAAAGCGAAAAAAGAAAGGCCAGGGCGGTCAGGGTTTTTTCCCCTCCTGACAACAGGCGCAGGCTCTGCAGCCTTTTTCCGGGAGGCTGGGCCTTGATTTCCAGTCCACCGTCCTCCTCTCCAAGCACCAGTTCTGCTTCACCGCCTTCAAACAGTATCCGGAAATTTCTCCGGAAGCCTTCCTGGATGGAATTGAAGGCCGCCTGGAATTGTTCTCCCGATTCCCGGTCGATACGTTCCATGGCCTGGTGCATGTCGTTTATCGAGTGCAGAATGTCTTCCTGCTGGGCCTGCAGGGAGTTGAATTCCTTTTCGATCAAATTGTATTCTGATTCAGCCGCGAAATTCAGCCGGTCGTTTTCCCGCGAACGCCGCAATTTGTCTTCCAGCTCTAACAACCTTGCTTCCAGTTGGCCGGTTTCTTCCGCGGCAAGTTCGGGTTCGGCCTCTATATCTTTGAGTGGCAGGCTCAATTCTCCGTAGGCGGTCTCTTCCAGCTGGAACAGGTCTTTCTTGAGCGTAATGATCTCCATCTCGGCTTCTTTTTTAGTTTCCCTGACCCTGTCCAATTCAGCCCGGGCCTCGGAAAGTTTCCTGGTCACCCGGCGCTCGGCTTCGGCGATTTCCGCCAGCCTGGCTTCACTCTCGGCAAGCATTTTTTCCAGGCCGGTTTTTTCCCGCTGCATTTCTTTTATTTTCAGGGTTCTTTCGGCGACACGGTTTTTGATGGCTGCAACTTCCCCGGTCATGGCCTGCTGTTCGCGCTCAAGCTCCGAACTGCGGGCCTGCAGTTTTTCACGGCGAGCCCGGTAATCCCCGATAAACCTTTGCGCCGTGCGCATGGCTTCACGCAGGGCTTTTTCTTCGCTCTCCCGCTGGATTTTTTCCTTTTCAGCCGCGCTTGTTTTTTCCTGCATCCGGCGCCATTGCCGGTCAAAATCTTCCCGCCTGCCGCCGGCCAGTTCCAGTTTACGATCTATTTCCGACAGCAGTTTTTCCATTTTCTCCACTTCCAGGCCCAGCTTTTCCTGTTGTCCTGACAAGTAGTCGACTTCAGCACCGACAGCCTCAAGACGCTCACGACGCTGGCGCTCCTCACCGGCCATGGCCTGTCGTCCGGCCTGCAGGCGCAGCAATTCCGTCCTGGCTTCTTCCCAGTCCTTTCTCCTGGCCGCGGCGGCGGCCGCAGCCCTGTTTTCAGCTTCTTTCAGGCTGACTTCCTTTTTCCCGAGCGCCGCCAGCTCTTTTTCGGTTCTATCATACTCGCTTCCGATTCTGCGGATATCTTCGATGACATCGAGTATGCCCCGGGAGTTTCCCCTGAAGACCAGGCCGAAACTGTTGATATGAAAACCATCCGGAGTTACGGTTTCCACTCCGTGTTTCAGGTGCAGTCGCAAGGCGCTGTCAAGGTCTTCGACCAGCAGGCCGTCACGGAAATAAGACTTGAATTGCGGGTCGCCTGCCTGGAAACGCTGTTTGACCAGGCCCAGGCAGCCCGGTTCATCGGCCAGGCCGGAAAGTGATTCCGCCTTCCCGGCAACGGCCAGCAGGCAGTTGCCTCCCGTATAGACCGGCACCTCGTCTGCGTTCAGCGGGGGGGCGTTCATTTCCTCCCGGTAAAAACTTTCCAGCATGGGGTGATCCTCTGATTCCGCCACTATTTTATCCTGCAGGGCCGGCCGGTCTGCTTCGTTTTCTCCGCGGCCGGAAAGCTTGTCCCTGATTTCGCGGTAGCTTTTTTCCTGCTCGGCCAGGTTCTGAAGACGATCGCTCAGCCTGGCCTTTTCGGCGATCAGGGCCGCCGCATCACGTCGCAGGGATTCGTGCTCGGCCGTCTCCCGGTTCAACAGGTTTTCCTTTTCCGCGACCTGCGGCTCCAGCTTGCATACCTGCTGCTCCATTTTTTTCAATTCTGCAGGCAAAGTTGAAGCCAGCATGCTTTCAAGGAGCGCTCTTTTCCCCGACAACTCGCTTTCAGCACGGTTCCTGGTTTTTTCCAGCCTCTGCAGCTCATTACCCTGACCGGCCCTTTCCGACTGGAGCACGAAGAATTCCTTCTGCAGGGCCGCCTGCCCGGCACTGAGTTCATTCTTGGCCTGCATCAATTCACGCCAGGCCTCGGCATTCAACTTCAGCTCTTCAGCACCGGCGGCCAGTTTTCTTTCGAGTTCCAGTAATTCCTTTTCCTGTTGCCTGATCCGCTCGTGCAAGTCAGCATCTTCCTGTCCGTTGGCCGCCAGGGAACCCTGGATCTCCTTTGCACGGCGGGCACAGAAATCCATACCCTGCTGGTCTTTTTCGCTTTCCTTGCTTTCGGCTGTCATCCGGCTGCTTAGATTGAAGAGTTTCTGCTGCCTGTCCTTGCTTTCACGCTGCCAGTTCCAGCGTTGTTCCTCGACCTGGCCTGCTTCTTTTTCCAGGGACTGCAGGGCGCTGACCAGGGCGCTCTCTTTCTCCAGGCATTTTTCCAATTCAGCGCTGCGGGCCAGGAAGAGCGAATTGGCCGCCTGGAAGCGGCGGAAGAGTACCGTGCGCAGCAAGTCACCGCGCAATGCCTTGGTTTCCCGGTAGCGGCGGGCATAAGCCACCTGGTTTTTCAATTCCTTCAAGCGTTTCTGCTTTTCGCTCAGGATCATTTCCACGTTTTCCAGATTCTGCTGGGTAATGACTATCTTGGAGGCTGTTTCTCTTTTTCTTTCCAGGTAATGCGCGATGTTGGCGGCTTCCTCAATCAGCATGCGCTTTTCCGAGGGTTTGGCCACCACCACTTTTTCGATGCCGCCTTGTTCAAAAATGAAGTAATTGCGATCCCCGATGCCCAAATTGAAAAGAGCGTCCTGAACGTCACGGTTGCGGCAGTTTCGTTCATTCAGCACGTAACGGCTTTCCCCGTTGCGGAAAAAACGGCGCCCGATGTAGGTTTCTTCCTCCCCGTGATCGAAGAAGATGCCCACCTCGGTCATGCCCAGGGCTTTCTTGCTTTCACTGCCGCTGAAAATCAGGTCTTCGTTGCTGTCTCCGCGCAGGTTCTTGATGCGTTGTTCACCCAGCACCCAGAGCAGGGCGTCCACCAGGTTGCTCTTGCCGCAGCCGTTGGGGCCGACCACCGCGGTGATACCGTGATGAAACCTGATCAGGGTACGTTCCGGAAATGATTTGAAGCCCTGCAGTTCCAGTTTATTGAGGTAGATTGCCATCCTGATTCAAGGGCCTTAAAGTAACATAAAAGGCCCCGGTTGTAAACCTGGCCGGCAGCAGTAAAACCGTTTTTCCAAAGGTATGGACGGCTTTCAGGACTGAATTCTCCGCTTCACTCAATAAAGGCCGCAGAGCACATCAATGTCTTTGCGCAGGGTGTTCTGCGCCTGGTCGTTCAATCCCATCGAAGTCATCATTTCCCTGTTTTCGGCCAGTTGAGCACAGGTGACTATGCCCTGCTCCAAGAGAAAATCCTTGTCTTTCTTTTTCAGCTGGTTCAGAACGGTCACCGGAAAAATCTTCAGTTTTTCTACCAGGTCTTTCAAGCCCGCGTCCCGGGGATAATCCCAGCCGATCAGTTCAAGGCCGCAGCATTTCCCGTAGGCCATGGAATCAGCTGAAAAACGCACGTTGGTCACGATCCAGCCGGAAAAACTGAAATCCCGGCCTGCCGGATCATCTTTTTTTTTCCTGACTATGTCATCCACCCGGGAACGCATGTACAAAGGAACCTGGATGCTGACACTCTTGCCCTGGTCCATGGCGAATTTACACTCCACGAAAACCTGCTCGTTTCCTTTAGTGGCGATTACATCCATTTCATGGTCCACACAATGCCCGGCAATGATCCGCCCGACTTCCGTTTCATAACCCTGTTTTTTTAAAATTTCGCCGACCAGTCGTTCAAAAGGATATCCGGTCGGCCCCAGTTCAAAAATCGATTTCTTCAACCGGTAACGCAGGGCGGACATTCTGTTTTTCCGGCGCAGCAATGAAAAAGCCCGGGCGTACATTTTCCTGGTACTGACTCCATCAAAAAGCCAATCCCTGAGATCGGCGGCGACTTCTTCAACCAGTCTTTCCTCAGCCCCCGCCCTTCGCAGAGACTGCATCAGCTTGGCTTCATCGTAAGGTTCAATTTCACCCGAGGCTTTCCTGATTACGGTGTTGTTCTCTTCAGTGATCATGTTCAGCCAGTATCCGTTTTCAGGAAGAAATAATCAAGCCGTCAAGACAAGAAGAGCCTGCGGCCTTTATCGGAACCGGATTTTCCCAGCGAACCGGGCAATGTATCTAACGGCAGTAAGCCTTGAGATCGGAAATGATTTCCAGGGCCGTGGTCATTCCGGACAGATCCTCGATCAAGGTATCCACCGGCACCCACTGGTCGGTGCGGCCGATTATCACGGCCCCGGCCGCGGCTCCCTGCCGGGCGGTGATTGTACCGCGGTAAACCAGTGAAGGCTGGCCGTTCATTTCATCGTCAGGCGTACCGTCATCCAGGTATGCCGGAAAATCCCGGTTGAAATCAGCCGAGAGGTTGACTTCGACGAAAAAATGCCAGCTTTCCCCGGCCCGGACATCGGTTTCCACGAAAAACCTGCCCCCGGTCGGAGTAGCCCCGGAAACCGCGTCAACAAAACGTCTCAGGAGGCTTCTCTGCCTGAAGCCGCTTTTTTCCAGCCGGTGACGACTCTCCCAGTACGGCAGGGCCGTTGGACATTCGACCTTGCCCTTCCACCAGCTGCGCCCGGATCTTTTGGCCACCCAGACAGTCCGAATTATCGAGCCGCTGGGATCTTCCAGCCAGACCGCCAGTTGGGGCGGTTCCCCGAAACTGGTCTGCAGGTAGTTTTCCTTGTCGATGAGCATGGTGATGACCAGGCGAAGCTTCTGGTTGCCGCCGAGCGGCAGGGTCGGCCAGAGGAACACCAGTATCAGGCAGACTGTTATCAGTCTTTTTACTCTCATCCGCTGATTATTCCCAGTGGTTCACGCCGGCGCCAAAGGCCCCGGGAGAAATCCGGAAAATCGACGGCCTTGCTTCTTGAAGCCACCGATTTTTCAGTCAAACCCATGACTACGCTCCAGGCTGCCGCATCGTAAACGTCCATGTCCATCGGTTCTCCCCGCAGCAGGCATTGGACCAGGCGGTAATCCTCCAGGTAATCCATGCCGCCGTGGCCGGCGCCGCGGGCTTTTTCCCCGATGTTGCGCCAGAGCGGATGTTCGAACTGCTCCAGGTACTCGTCGGCTTCCTGCCAGCGATGGGCCTGGCTGAGACCTTCGATGTGAATCCGGTTGGGATAGCCCTGGAAAAGTCCCCTGGTTCCCTGGAAGAGGTTTATTCGCGAATAGGGCCGCGGCAGGTTGGTATCGTGAACCAGGTATATGGTGCGCCCCAGCTTGGTCTTTATCAGGCTGACATTGACGTCTCCCAGTGCGTACTTCACCCTGGCGTACTCGTGATCCGGTCCCAGTTTTTCTGCGGCATAGGCGTTCAGCCCCCGGGTCGGGCCGCTCATGGATACCAGATAGTCAAACTGGTCGCCCCGGTTTATGCCCAGATACTGGGCCACGGGCCCCAGGCCGTGGGTCGGATAGAGATTGCCGTTGCGATCGATTGAATACTTGATGCGCCAGTCTCCCTCGTAAAGACCTCCGACCTTGTAATTGCGCAGGTCATGGAGGTAACCGCATTCCGCATGCAGCATTTCGCCGAAAAGCCCCTGGCGCACCATGTTCAACACCAGCATTTCGTAACGGCCGTAACAGCAGTTTTCCATCATGACGCAATGCTTGCGGTACTTCTCCGCCGTTTCAACCAGTTCCCAACAGCCCTCGATGCTGTCAGCGGCCGGAATCTCGGTGGCCGCGTGGCTGCCGTTTTTCATGGCTGCAACGCAGATTGGAACGTGCCATTGCCAGGGAGTCGCGGTAAAGACCAGGTCAAGATCTTCGTTTTCGCACATGCGCAGGAAATCCAGCTCGCCCCGGGTATAGGCCCGGGGTTCGGGAAAACCGGCATCGACCACCCATTTCTGCATGCGCTGCACTTTTTCCGGGACCAGGTCACATATGGCCTTGATTTCAACATTATCTATGTTCAGGAAGTTCCTGACATGCCCGGCCCCCTGCATGCCGACGCCGATCATGCCCAGCCGCACCTTTTCCAGCGGCTTGTTGGTCATGATCAAAGCGCCGTCGTTTTTATGGTCCGCGGCCGCGGTCTGAGAACCGGCCCCCATGCCCAGCAAGGCGGCGAAACCCGCCGTGCCGAGGCCGATGAAACTGCGGCGGTCCAGTCCGTTCCCGTCAATCTGGCTGTTCTTTTTCATGATAATCCTCCCTCCTGATCAAACCCACCTGATTCAGGGCCTTTGTTCAAGGCGCTTAAAAGCGGCATTATGGTCACGTCGAGCCCGGACGACCTGATCCTGCGCAGCCCAAGATAGGCCTGCAAATGAAAGTAAAAGAGCAGGAACAGGCCGTAAAAAAAAACGTTCGGCCCCGGCAGAACGGCCATCAGGCCGGCCAGGGGCATCAACAGCAGTTCCACGATCATGTAAAAGAGTTTTTTGATTCTTTCACGGCGCAGCCAGAAGCCGAGTTGGCGCATGACCCGCCTTTCCTTCCAGCGCCCCCGGGTCTTGATCACGATCCGGTGTTCAGGCAGCAGGGCCAGGGCTCTCTGGCGTGAAAGGTAGTTCAGCAAACGGGGGAAACGTTCGGCCATGATCCTGAGAGCTTTCTGGACAATGGGCCTTTTCGAAGACAAAGGCGGACAGGAGACAAAATCAACCTCCAGTCTCAGGAAAGATCGCATTTCAAGAATTATAGTTTTCATGGCCATAAAAACCAAAACCAGCTTATCAGATGGAAATCCAGCCGTCAACAGTATATGGCTGTTGCAATGCCGGTTACGGACCGGTAAAATTGATCATGCTCGTTGTCAGCGATTTGCAAAAACACTATCGCTCGGGAAAAGAACTGACCAGGGCGCTGGCCGGAGTGTCTTTCACCCTGGAAGCCGGCCGGGTGCTGGGCATACTGGGAGCCAACGGCGCCGGGAAAACAACCCTGTTCAAGGTGATCTGCGGCATAATCAAAGCCGATCAAGGCGAAGTCAGGCTCTTCGGCTCAAGCAACATCAAGGACCAGGCCCAATGTTTCGGTTTTCTGCCGGAAAACCCGGAATTCGGCCGCAACCTGAACGCCCGCGATATCCTCGCTTTTTCCCTGAAGGTTTGCGGCCTGGATGCATCACCGGCCAAAATAGCCTCCACTCTTGAACTGGTGGGTTTAGCCGGCCGGGACCGGAGGCCGTTGCGGCATTTTTCCAAGGGCATGATCCAACGCCTGGGACTGGCCCAGGCCCTGGTCCACGATCCTCAACTGCTGGTACTGGATGAACCCATGTCCGGACTCGACCCGCAGGGCCGTTCAGTACTTGCGGAAATCGTTCGTTCCTGGGCTGAACGCGGCGGCGCGGTGCTTCTTTCGACCCATGATCTGGACGACATAGACCTGCTCTGCCACGAAGTGGTGGTACTGGCCTCGGGACGGAAAACCATGAGCGATCAACTGGCTGGTCTGCGTCGACGCTCGGAATACCTGATCGAATGGATTGATCACCGGGGACGGGGCAGTCTGCAGAAGAGCAGTATCGATCTCATCTGGAACGACCTGGCCGCCGGCCGCGATCAGGGCCTGGAACTGGTCAGGGTGAAAAGCGACCTGCAGTCACTGCTGGCCCCCTATTACCACAATGAAAAAACTTGACTGTTTGACCCGCCTGCTTTTGAAAGAATCCGTGCGCGGCCGCTTCTTTCTGGCCGTAGCCGCGGCCGCTCTTCTTGTCCTGGCCTTTTCCCTGCCCCTGAACGAAATGACCGTGGGTGCCCCGGGAAAAGCCACCCTGAGCTTGTCGCTTTCCCTGCTGAACATCTTCGTCCTGTTCGTTATCATGGTCCAGGGTGTGCAGAGCCTCTCACCGCAGGTTAACGGCAGGTTATTGCTTTTCATCCTGGCCAAGCCCTTCAGACCGGCCCAGCACCTGGCGGCCGCCGCCGCGGCTACTGTCGTTACCGTGTCCCTGGGCATGCTGATAATCGCCCTGGCCGCTTTCCTGCTGCTGCAGCTTCAGGCTCCGGTATCAGCCCTGGTGTTCCTGGCCGCGCTCTGGCTGAGCCTGCTGGAAGCGATCCTGCTTACCGCTTTCGCGGCTTTTTTCAGCGTGGTGACTTCCCCCACCCTGGCTTCCTTCCTGACCTTGTTCATCTACGTAATCGGTCACAGCGCTGAACAAGCAACCCTGATCATGTCGCAATCCGGATCTTTCCTGCGCTTTCCGGCCGCCATCCTGACCTTCCTGCTGCCCAATCTGGAATTTCTCAATTTCAAGGCCGGACTGATCCAGGGACTGCTTCCTGTCCCAACTTATTTGTTTTATTCGACCGTTTACATTTTTTCCTATGCCGCCCTGGTCTTCTGGGCCGCGGCGAAAACCGCCGGCGACGGGGAAAAACTGTGAAAAAAAAAGCCCTGTTCGGACTGCTTGCAATCCTTCTTGTACTGTTCAATTTCAGCGCCGCCGGCCGTCTGCGCAGCTCGGCCCCGGAAGGTGAAACCGGACCGAATCTGTTTTTATCAGTTGATCCGGAACAATGGAAGCTGGCCTCGTTGGGCCACCATGATCTGCTCAGCGATCTTCTGACAGCGAGAGCGCTGACGCATTTCGGAGCCGCTCTGGGGGCCGGCCTGGATCCACAGAAAGAATACCTGGCGGAACTGTTCTTCACCGCCTGTGAACTGGCTCCTCATAATCTCGAACTCGTCTTTCTGGCCGCCAATGTCATGACCCGCTTCGACCCGGCCGCGGCAAACCGCCTGCTGAACAGGTCCATGCTGCATAATCCGCAATCCTGGAAAATTCCGGAAATGATCGGGTTCAATCATTCTTTTTACCTGGATCAGCCCGCCAGGGCGGCACGCTACTACGAAATCGCGGCCCGCATGCCGGACCGCCCGCCCTACGTACCGTCTTTGGCCGGAAAATTCTATACCGAAACCGGACGCCATCACCAGGCCCTGCGGGTACTGCAGCGTTTCCAGCAGGAAAGCCGCGATCCCAAGCTGAAGCATAGCTTCCAGCAGACCATCGACGACATCCGGCGCCGCCTGGAAGCAGAAGACAGCGATTCAACGCTTGATTGAAAAGTTTCATTCTTCCGCAGGTTGGCAAAACGTTTTTTTTTAGCTACAATAGGCCCAGCGAAATGGAAAACACCGACAAGAAAATGACCCTGGCCAACCTGATCACCCTGGCCCGCATCTTCATGATTCCTTTTTTCCTGGTCATCCTGCTGACCAAGATGGAAAACAAGGAAATAATCGCCTTCGTCATCTTCCTGATCGCCGCGGTCACCGATGCGGTAGACGGCTACCTGGCCCGCAGGATGAACGAAGTCTCCAGCCTGGGTAAATTTCTCGACCCCATGGCTGACAAGCTGTTGATCAGCGCCGCCCTGATCGCCCTGGTTCACCTGAATGAAATCGAAACCTGGGCGGCAACCATAATCATACTGCGTGAAATTTTCATTTCAGCCTTTCGTTTTTATTACCTGGTCAATGAAGCTTCCTTTTCCGCTTCCGCCAGCGCCAAGTGGAAAACAACCCTGCAGATCACGGCCATCGCCGCCCTGATCATTTACCGCAAACTGCCGCTGTCTGATTACATTTTTTACACAGCCACGGCTATTCTGTATATTTCCATTGCCTTTTCCCTCTGGAGCGCCTACAAGTACGTGCTCCGATATTCGATAAATCCAAGGAAATGAAGTGCCCTACAGCAAGTATCCACTGCTGAACAAGAAAAAAATCCGTACCGTATCCATTCACGAGCGGCAGTCAAAAGTCAGCCTGCAGGATTTCGGCCGCCCCCCGATTCCCGGGGCCGACATGAAATCCTTCCTGCAGTCACTGCCCCGCCTGCAGGCCGGCGCTGATTTCCTTGAACTCGGAAACAGCATCATCCAGGCCCGCAGGCTGGACAAACCGATCGTCTGGGGGATGGGCGCCCACCTGGTCAAGGTCGGGCTCAACCCGGTCCTGATTGACTTGATGGAAAGAGGCTGGATTTCAGCCCTGGCCGTCAACGGTGCACTGATGATCCACGACTTCGAGATAGCCCTGGCCGGCCACACCTCGGAAGACGTTGACCAGAACCTGCTCAAGGGGAACTACGGCCACACCGAGGAAACCGGAGTCTTCATCAACAAGGCGCTCAAGGAAGGCCTGCAGCAAAAACTCGGCGCCGGTGAAGCCATGGGCCGTTTCCTGCAGCAGGCCAAATTCCCCTACCTGCGCGAAAGCCTGCTGTACAATGCCTACCGCCTGAACATCCCGGTAACCGTGCATCCGGCCATCGGCACCGACTTCATTCACTTCCATCCTTCTTTCAGCGGTGAAGTGCTCGGCGCCCTGGCCGAAAGGGATTTCCTGCTGTTCGCTTCAATAGTCGCCAAGCTGGGCGGCGGCGGCGTTTTCCTCAACATCGGTTCGGCCGTGGTCATTCCCGAGGTTTTCATGAAAGCGGTGGCCTTCTGCTCTGCCCAGGATATCACCCTGTCTGAAATGACCTGCGCCGTGTTCGATTTCCGCGATCTTTACCGGCCCCGGGTCAACGTCAGCGGCCGCCCGGTGGCCAACGGGGGCAAGGGCTTTTATTTTACCGGACACCACGAATTGATGATTCCCCTGCTGGCGGCCATGATAATGGATTTCCCGGGCCTGGATTAAACCTTTGCCTTTGGACAGCCGAATTTTCCCCCTGGCCGACAAATTACGGCCGGAGCGCCTGCAGGATTTCACCGGCCAGGCACAACTGGTCGGACCGGGCCGGATAATCAGCGCCATGCTGGCCTCGGGCAGCCTTTCCTCAATGATATTCTGGGGCCCCCCGGGCACCGGTAAAACCACCCTGGCCCGACTGTTGGTCAGGGAGACTGATTATCCGGCCCGCGAGTTCTCGGCCACTGTTTCAACCATAACCGAAATAAAGGAATTGATGGAACAGGCCGCCGGCCGGCGGATCGGCCAGGAAAAGCCCCTGGTTCTCTTCGTTGATGAAATTCACCATTTCAACCGTGCCGCCCAGGATGCTTTTCTGTCTTACGTGGAAAAGGGCCGCATCATTCTGCTCGGCACCACCACCGAAAACCCGGCTTTCAAGATCAACCGCGCCTTGCTCTCCCGGCTGAAGGTACTGGAATTCCAGGAACTGTCGAACAGCGAGATGGCTGAAATCCTGAAACGCGCCCTGGATTTCCTGGCCGCCAGGCAGGTCTGCCTCCCCGAAATGAGCCCGGAAGCCCTCAGCACCCTGCTGGAACTGGGATCAGGTGACGGCCGGCGCCTGCTCAACCTGCTGGAAGTGATTTTGCAGACCGCTTGCAGCGGAGCGCTGGATCGGGAGCGCCTGCTGGAAATCGTCCAGAAACAGGTTCCCGGCTATGACCGCAGCGGTGATGACCGCTACGCCCTGATTTCGGCATTTCACAAGAGCGTGCGCAATTCCGACCTCGACGCCTCGCTTTACTGGCTGCAGCGCATGCTGACTGCCGGGGAAGATCCCCAATATATCCTGAGGCGCATGCTGCGTATCGCCGGCGAAGACATAGGTCTGGCCGATCCCCAGGCCCTGGAGTATTGCCTGCAGGCCCGCCAGGCTTACGATTACCTCGGTTCACCCGAAGGCGACATCTTCCTGACCGGGGCCGCGGTTTACCTGGCCAGCGCGGCCAAGAGCAATGCTCTTTATACCGCTGAAAAGAAATCCCGCCAGGCGGCGGAACAATTCGCCCGCCTGCCGGTGCCCCTGCAGATCCTCAACCCGGACACCTTCCTGGCCGCAGACCGGGGAGCGGGAAAAAACTATCTTTACGCCCATGATTTTCCGGAAAAAACCACGGCCATGTCCACCGCCCCTCCTGGTTTGAAAGCAGGAAATTTCTATGAACCGGGCCGCCAGGGTTTTGAAAAAAAGATAGCCGAACGCCTGGCCCACTGGCTGGAACTTAAAAGGAAGTTGTCCGACCGCAACGGAAAAAAGAGTTCCTAGGCTTCAGCGGCCCCGAAATACAGTTTGAAGGAAGTCCCCTTGCCCGGCTCACTTGAGACCGAAACCCGGCCGCCGCTTTCCTCGACCACTTCCTTGACCGTGATCATGCCCAGGCCGGTACCCCGGTCACCCTTAGTGGAGAAATACGGCTCGAAAATCCTTTCCAGGTGGTTTTCCTCTATGCCGCAACCGTTGTCGCTGAATTTCATGACAATGGTTTCCCCCAGCTCAGTATTTGTTTCCCGTTCACAGATGATTTCGATGGAACCATCCTGGCGGCCGCATTCGGCAATGGCATCCCGGGCGTTGAGCAGCAGGTTGAAAAAGGCCAGCATGATCTTTTCCCGGTCGGCCATGATTTGAAAAGGCCCCGGACCGGATTGCCAGTTGACGCTGACGTTTTTCAAAACCGTTTTTTCCAGCAACTGTAAAACGGCGCCGGTGGCTTCGAGCAGATCGACCCGGGCCAGCTGGGGCTTGGTCTTCCTGGAAAAATCGAGCATATTGCGCCCCAGGTTGTTGGTGCGCTGGGCGATTTCATCTATCCGGGCGATTCTTTCCCGGGTTGCGGCACTGATTTGCTGGTCCTTGGCCAGCAGGGCAACCTGGCCCAGCAGGGCGGTCATCAGGTTGTTGAATTCGTGGCTGAAACGGCTCAGCAGTTCGCCCAGCAAGCCCATTTTCTTGGCGTGAAGCAGTCTGGTTTCCAGCTCCAGTTTTTCAGAAACGTCTTCCATCTGCAGGACCACGAAAACCCCGGAATGCAGTTTTATCTGGTAAATGACCAGGCGGAGAAATATTTCCCGGCCGTCGGGGGCATGGAAAAGATGGTTTTCCAGAATCAGGGGCTGACCGCCAAGCAATACTTTCAGACAGTCTTCCTGCAGGTTCTGCAGACTGCTTATCCGGCTGAAAAAATTATCCCCCTTGAGCCCGGCTTCGTTATGCCTGCTGAAAAATTTCTCGGCGGCCGGATTGAGTGAAACCACGGACAGGCTTTCATCCAGGATGACCAGGGCTGAAGGCGAATTGGCGAAAATACTCTCGAAAAAATGTTTTAATTCAAGAATCCTGTCTCTTTGCGCGGCCAGGGCCCCGGTCATTTCATTGAAATACACCGCCAGCTGTCCGCTTTCATCAAGATTGCGCGGCTTGACCCGCACCTGCAGGTCGCCCCGGGAAACCGACTGCACCCCCTGCAATAATTCCACCAGCGGCCGGGAAAGCCGGCCGCCCAGGAACAGGCTGAGCACCAGGACCAGGAAAAAAACCAGGGAAGACGAAAGTATGATGTTGATTTGATTGACTTTTTTCGCGGCCAGGATTCTCTCCACGTTCACGGCCAGGATTATTTTGCCCTGCTCGGTACCGCCGGTATCGGAAAACTCGAAAACCGAAACAGTATGGCGCGCATCCTGGTACTGGAAATAGGGGGAAGCTTCAAGCAGTTGGCCGGGCAGATCAGGTAACTCGGCCTCACTGCTTTCCATGACAGTGCTGAACAGAACCGATTCCCCCCTGAGCAGGGTGATCTCGGCCTTGGCCTTTTCCTTAAGCTGGTGCAGGAATTCCCGGCCGAAAGGTAATTCCAGGACTATGAACCCGGCCAGGTCAAAGGAATCCAGGTCGATCACCGGTGAAATTGCCGCCATGAAGAAACCGGAGGAGTTGTAAAAAATGCCGGCATCACGCAACAGGGGATCGCGGCCCGGATCCAGCAGGGGCAAATTCGCCAGTCCTCCTGCCAGCAGGGGTGAAAAACTGGCCTGTTGCTGGGACAGCATGATATTACCCTCCCGGTCCAGGACCAGCAGGTTGAGATGGGAAAAAAAGAAGCTTTTCAGGGCCAGGGCCAGATCCAGGTCCTGGGGCTGGTCGTATCCTTCGACCACTTCCCGTAATTCAGATAGAAACAGGGCCTTACGCACCAGTTCACCCAGGTTTTCATAAAAAGCGCTCTCGACCTGGCGGGCGGAGGATTCAGCCAGGTTGGCGGTCATGACCCGGTAGCGATCCGACAACGATCTAATCGTCTGGAAAAGGGTTATGGACATGGCCAGTACGGCCAGCAGGAGGAAGGAAAGAAAGAGCTTGGTCCTGATCTTCATTCTTTTTCCCGCTTGCTTACCGTAAACAGGAACAACCTGCCCAGAGCGCTTTCCTGCAGACCGTTGATGCGGTCGTGATGAATGATGGTGGTCTTGTCCTGGTAGATGGGAATTATGGCGGCCTCATCCTTGATGATCTTCTCCACTTCCAGGTACATTGCAGTCCGCTTCCTTTCATCGAGACTGGTCCGGGCGCCGGCAACCAGTCCAAAAAGGTCGGGACGCGGCAAAGCCGAAAGGTTGGCGAAACCGATCCTTTGTAGTTCGGAAGAAGTCAGGGCGGTCAGGATGCTGTCGGGATCAGGATAATCCGATATCCAGCCCGAAAGTGTCAGGTCATAATCTCCGGCAATCACCCTGGCATCCCGCTCCGCTTCGGAAACCTTGACCAGGTTCAGACGAATGCCTACACGAGCCAGGTTCCTGGCATAGTAGTTTAAAAGCTGCCTGACCAGGGGACTGGTATCGGCGTAAACCAGGTCCAGGCTCAACTGGTTTTTCAGGTTCAGGGCCCGCAACAGCTCCGCCGCCTTCTCAGGCTGGTATTCATAACCAGGCAGCATGCCCAGGCCGCCGGGCAAGCCCCGGGGAAAAACAGAAGTGATAGGGTTGACCACGCCCTGGAAGACCAGGGTCAGAATTTTATCGTCCCAGAGGTGGTGCAGGGCCCGGCGAAACCTGCGGTCGGCCAGCAGTGGGCGATCCAGGTTGAGAGCCAGGTAGAAGGCCGACAGGAGAGGTGCTTCGAAAATCCTGACCCAGCTGATTCTGCGCATGGCCGCCAGCCTGGAAATGGAAAAAGTGAACATCATGTCGATTTTTTCCTGCTGGAACATGCTGTTCAGCATCTCGTGGTTCGGCTCGAAGATGTTGACAAAAGAGTCAAACTGAGGCGAGCCGCGCCAATAATCCCGGTTGGCCTCGAGGATCAATCTTTGGCCCGGTTCCCAGCTTTTCAGCATGAAAGGCCCCGAGCCGACCGGCCGGCGGGTAAAATCCGCGCCGGATCCGCGCAGTGCGGCCGGCGACACTATGGCCGCGCAATCGACGCTCAGGGCCTGCAGAAATGGGGCAAAAGGCTCTCTGAGGATGAATTCAACCCTCTCTGCATCTACAGCCCGGACTTCCTTTAACTGGCTGAAGATTTCACCGAACATCGGTGATTCCGCCGGACGGTATTTGGATTCCGGGTCCAGCTGGCGCTGAAAGGAAAAAACCACCGCTTCCGGGTTGACCGGAGTGCGATCGTGAAAGAAAACCCCCTGGCGCAGTCTGAAAACCCAGCGCAGACCGTCAGGGCTCATTTCCCAAGAGACGGCCAGCGCAGGTAAAACCTGGTTATTCCCCGGATCTATGGTCACCAGGGTGTCGAAGATGTTCTGAATGAAAAAGGATGATTGCGCATCCCAGGCCTGGGCCGGGTCCAGAGTCTGGGGTTCATTGGGGGTTCCGCTGTAAATGGTTTTCTGCGCTGCCAGCGGAGCGGCCAGCAGGAACAGCAGACTAAACATTACTTTTATTTTCATGGATTTGCTCACTCTCTGAAGATCGAATTGTAGTCCAGGAAACCGTGGCCCGAATGCCGCAGTTCATTCATTCCGCGATCCCGAACCAAGACGTTTTTGTGATGATAAAGCGGCAGGATCGGCAGATCATCAAGGATCTGCTGCTGAAGCTCGCGGTATAGATGGGGATCTTCATGACCAGGCGAAGCTGCAAGCTCCTGCAGTTTTTCCAGCCAGCGGCCGCTGAAAAAGTCCGGTGATTTGTGCTTCTGCTTCAGGGAAAAAACCGAGGTCAGGTAGGCCGACGGGTGCGCCGCGCCCTGGAATCCCATTATCAGCAGGTCAAAATCACCGGAATAACGAACTTTTATAAGCTCGTCAAAGGACAGTTCTTTTTTCTTCAACCTGATCTGCAACGAGCGGGAACTGCGGATCATGCCGTCGATAAATTCGGCCACGCCCTGCTGGCCCTCGGTAAAGACTATCTCGCAGGAAAAACCTTCAGGCAGGCCGGCCTGTTTGAGCAGTTCGGCGGCCCGGGCCGGATCAAAGGAATAATCCCGCAAATCAGAGTTAAAAACTTCAAAAAAAGGAGGGAAAATGGAAACTGCAGGCAGAGCCAGGCTTTGGAATATCTGCTTGACCAGGACTTCCTTGTTGACCAGGTGGGCGAACAAGCGGCGGACTTCCAGTCTATCCAGCGGCGGGCGGCTGGTGTTGAACAACAGGTAATAGAAAGGCCAGATCCGGCCTTTCTGCATGACGGCCCGGGGAAATCCGGCCAGTTCGGTCACTTCCCTGGCACTCAGCACCTGGATGACTGCGGCGCTGCCGTTTTTGAACTGCAGAACCCGCTCCATGGGATCGGTTACTTTTTTCAGCAGTAATTCATTTCGGCTCCGGCCGCCGGACCAGTGCATGGCATTGTTTCGCAGCAGCAGGTGCGAGCCCCTGATCCACTCGGCCGGAACCCAGGCCCCGGTACCGGAAACCCTGTCCCCGACCGCCAGGGTGATGGTGAAGGTTGGATCGCTGAGGGCCAGCAGGAATTCAGGGCTCTTTTTTTTCAGAACTATATCCAGGCGGTTTTCCGCCGGCGCCCGCACAGCGGATATCATTTCCAGCAGATGATCCCAGCGCTGCATGATCCCGGAACGCTGGGCGATCTTTCTTTTCAGGGCCTGCTTGACCAGACCTGCATTGAGCAGGGTGCCGTCATGAAAATACACTCCCTTCCTGATATCAAAACTCAACACCAGCCCGTCAGGGGAAACGTTCCAATTTTCAGCCAGACCCGGCTGCAACTGGTTGTCCGGGCCAAGTATCAGCAAACCCTCAAAGACGTTGCTGACCACTTCCGCTGAATAGAAATCGAGCAATTCGTCGGGATCGAGGGTCAGGGCTTCGTTGTTGCGCAGGTAAACCCGCTGGCTTCCTGGCAGGTTAAAAACCAGAAAAGCCAATAATGACAGGATCACGGCCATACGGCGCATAATGAAAATGATAATATGGCCAAAAAGCTTTTGCAACTGGAAATCACAAAAAAAATATTTTCTTTATAAGCGCTTCGGGGACATTTTGCGTTTGACAAGAAAGCAAAATTAAATTATGAAAATATCTGATCGGGTTCAATCAAGTTCCGCGAGGTGAAAATGAGAAAAGATATAACTGCAATTCCGGTAATACTGCTCCTGCTGTTCCTGTGCCAGCCCCATCAAGTTCCGGCCTGTACCAGCTACCTGGTCACCCCGGGAGCGAGTGTTGACGGCGCGGCCATGATCAGCTACGCCGCCGATTCCCACATCCGCTACGGTGAGCTGTACTTTATCCCCGGGGGCCCGCAGGAGCCAGGTTCCTTCTACCAGGCCTATTACCGAGGCAGTCACAAGCCGCTGGCCCGGGTGCCGCAGGTAGCCTATACCTACACGGTGATCGGTTTCATGAACGAAAAACAGCTGGCCATCGGCGAAACCACTTTCAGCGGCCGCCAGGAGCTCAAAGACCCTGAGGGCATGATCGATTACGGCAGCCTGATGTTCCTGGCCCTGCAACGGGCCGCGACCGCCCGCGAAGCCATTCGGGTTATCGCCGGGCTGACCGCTGAATACGGCTACTACGGAGACGGCGAATCCTTTTCAATTGCCGACCCCCGGGAAGCCTGGATAATGGAAATCAGCGGCAAGGGGCAAAACCTCAAGTACGACCGCCGGCGGAAAAAGCAGGTCAACCTTGACCGGGGTGCCGTCTGGGTGGCCCGGCGCATTCCCGACGGCTTCATTTCAGCCCATGCCAATCATCCGCGTATCACCACTTTCCCGCTCGAAGACAAGCGTATTTCCATCAGCAGCGCCAATCTCGACCTGCTCGACCGGCCGGAAATCTCTGTGGTTTACGCCGCCGACGTCATTTCTTTCGCCCGGCGCCGGGGGTATTACCAGGGGCGGGACGAAGATTTCAGCTTTTCAGACGTATACGCGCCGCTGGACTTCGGGGGAGCCCGTTTCTGCGAAGCCCGGGTCTGGTCATTTTTCCGGCGCTTCGACACGAAGATGGATCAATACCAGGACTATGCCCTGGGCCTGAGTCCGGGACCGCGCATGCCGCTCTGGATAAAACCTGAAAGAAAACTGGCGGTCGAGGACCTGATCGCGGCCAAGCGCGATCACCTGCAGGGAACGGCCTACGACATGAGCGCCGATCCCGGGGCCGGCCCCTTCGGCCTGCCCTACCGCTGGCGGCCGCTGACCTGGAAGCACGATGGAAAAACCTTTTTTCACGAACGGACCACCGCCACCCAGCAGACCGCCTTTTCATTCATCGCCCAACTGCGTTCTAGCTACCCTGATGCCGTCGGCGGACTGAAGTGGTTCGCCGTGGACGACAGCAACACAACAGTTTACGTACCGGTTTACGCCGGGATACGGCGTCCCCCGCAAAGTTATGCCGAAGGGAACGGCTCGATTCTGGAGTTTTCCGAAAGCGCCGCCTTCTGGGTTTTCAACCAGGTGGCCCACCTGGCCTACCTGCGTTACAACCTGATCCTGCCCGATATACGCCGGGTCCAGCAGGAATTGGAAAACAGGCTGCGTGAACACAGCCGGACCGTGGACCAGGCCGCCCTGGAACTGTACCGCCGCGATCCCGAGCTGGCCCGGGATTTCCTGACCGAATTCTCGGTGCAGACGGCCGACCGGGTGGTCGAGCGTTGGCGGGAGCTGTACCGTTTCCTGCTGGTCAAGTTCCTGGACGGCAACATCAAGAAGGAACAGGACGGCGTTTTCCTGCGCAACGAGTTTGAACGCTACCCTCTGGTCGAACACCCCGAGTATCCTGACTGGTGGAAGGAAATGCTTATAAAGGCAACTGGTGACAGATTCCTGGTCCCGGCTAAACCGGAAAAAGAAGAGTAAAAACAGGTCCTGCCAGCCCCGGGATCTTATTCCGCAAGAAGTTTTTCCAGGACGGCAATCAGTTCAGGATCCGCGGGCGAGGTGCGCGGGGCGAAACGGGCCACCGGGCGGCCCTGGCGGTCGATCAGAAACTTGTCGAAATTCCAGCGGATATCACCTGCCAGTTCGGGCCGACCGGCTCCTGAAGTCAACATGCGGTAAAGAGGATGGATGTCTTCACCCAGTACGGAGATCTTGGCGAAAAGGGGAAAAGTGACCCCGTAATTGCTGGTGCAGAATTCCTTGATCTCTATGTCCGAACCCGGTTCCTGGTTACGGAAATCGTTGGCTGGAAAGGCAAGTACGAAAAAGCCTTTTTCCCGGTATTTTACAAATAGTTCCTGCAGACCCTGGTATTGAGGAGTCAAGCCGCATTTGCTGGCCACGTTGACCAGGAGCAGTACTTTGCCCTGGTAATCGGCCAGGGAAACGTTGTTTCCGTCTATATCGGTCATGGTGAAACCGTACACGGTTTCCTGCGCGGCTGAAGACGGCCAGCATAACAAACCCAGCAAAACCAGGATTAGGGTGATTTTTTTCATCTTGCCTCCCGGGTGGTATTCTACAGAATACAGAAAAAATATACAAAGAAGTTTTGCCTGCCGAATACGGCGGCAAAATGGAAAAGCTTTACTTTTATTGTTTTTCAGGCTAATGTTTCCGAAAAAGGAGGTCAAAATGCTGGAAGTCGGTTCTTCGGCGCCTGATTTCAGCCTGCCCGATGAAAACGGGAAAATGCTCAAGCTTTCCAGCCTGCGCGGTCGCAGGCTAGTCGTCTATTTCTACCCCAAGGACGACACCCCGGGCTGTACCAGGGAAGCCTGCAGTCTGCGCGATGTCTACGATGAAATCCTGGCCCGCGACGCGGTGGTGATCGGTATCAGTAAGGATTCAGCGGCCAGCCACGCCCGTTTCAAGAAAAAGTACGGCCTGCCCTTTTACCTGCTGTCGGACCCGGAAACCGAAGTCATCCAGGCCTGGGGCGCCTGGGGTGAAAAGAAATTCATGGGCCGCAAGTTCATGGGCATCATCCGCTGTACCTTTATCGTCGATGAAAACTTCAAGGTAAGCAAGGTTTTCCCCAAGGTAAAACCCGAAGAGCACGGCCGGGAAATCCTGGAAGCCCTGGGCTGAAAATAAATAACATCCCAACCATTGGGCCGCTTTGGCCACTTTTAACGAACGCATTACTGCTGATTACTCCCCAAAAAGCTGTATTTTGGACCATCAGGTTCGTTGTAAAACTAAGCTGTTGCATTCAGCTTGAACATGCTGAAATATTCTGAATTCCTACTTTGTTCATAAACGCCTTTTCTTTGATAATTCGGGCCAACAGCTTGTCGATATAACTGTCCCGGTCATCGGTCATGAACAGCACATGCATATCCTCGAGCTCGTCCTGGGTGTTGTCCCATTTCAGTTGCGGGTATCGCGTCCAGGAAAGGATGAAACTGTTCAGGATCACGGTCGGGTCTTTCAAGCGTTGTTCGACATCCTTGATCCGTTTGTAGAACAAAACCTTCTTGCTGGCGGGGCCTTCGTGCAATAGACCGTGCGGCTCGATGAAGTTGACGTACTGTTTCCCGCCGATCAGCATCCAAAGAATGAAATCCGGGTGAAAGTTGCCCGCCTCGAAGAAGCCCACGCCTTTACCCCGGCTCATGTTCCTGAGCAGGAAGAGTTCCATTCCATCCTTTTCCAGAGCGG
>CAYWEM010000013.1:0-78969 GCA_964457225.1 uncultured Clostridia bacterium | reverse complement strand
CTTTTGCCTATATCGCCTACCTGGGCTTAAGGATGGACTTTTTCAGTATCGACTATGTATATTCGGGGGCGAGGAAACCTCGCCCCTACGGGGCTATATTGGCGGGGCCGGGTAACCCGGCCCCTACGGACTATTTGCAATAACCCCGCGTCACCATGTAGGGGCGGGGTCTCCCCGCCCGGGGGAATAATCACGTCAACAATACATCCGGGGTGGATGTAATCGGGGCGAGGAAACCTCGCCCCTACAAAATATCACGGGGACGGTTGATTATAACCCCACGCGTTATCATGTAGGGGCGGGGTCTCCCCGCCCGGATTTGCAAACCCGGGGCAAGGAAACCTCGCCCCTGCATTTGTTTTGCTCAGTCGCGCTTGTTTTCCTGCCAGAGGATGTTGCCGAAGATGTTCTCCAGGGTCAGGGTCTCCTGGTCCTTGATGGTGGAGCCGCCCAGTTCACCCTCGCCGAAGTATATCTTGTACTTGCCGCCGGCCAGGGCGCCGTAACCCAGGATCTTGCCCGGCTCGACCACCACCGCGCTGACGGCGACAGCCGCCCCGCTGGCCGATATCTTCAGTTGGTAGACGTACTGGCCGCCCAGGGCGGTACAGGGATTGTTTATGGTCCGCAATTCAACCGGGGCGTAAGTGTTGAAATACAGGGTGGAATTGATGAACAGCGGGGTGGGTTCGAACATGATTTCACCGGTCTTGTTGATGAATTCGAAGTAGAAACCCTGCTTGCCGGACAGGCTGAAATCCTCTTTCTCACCCTCTTCGGGCGGGTCGCTGATGATACTGGTGATGTTTACCAGGTCGGCGTTGGTCACCGTGGTGGAGATGTTGTTGTCCATCAGGGCTATCATCTGGCCGGTGCTGTTGAGTATGTCGTTGGGCTTGGCCCGCCGGCCGGTGCCGGTGAACAGCCAGAGCCGGTACTGTTCATCGTAGCCGCTGGTGCCGGTCAGGTGCATGACCTGGCCGTCCGGAGCCTGGTAGATCTTGGTCGGCTGCCAGTTGCCGGGCGCGCCCATGGCGCTGACCCGCCAGATACGTCCGCCCTGGCCGGCCGCGGTCGGGTGCCCGCTCTCGTAGAAGTACATCTGGTCCACCAGGCCGTCGTTGTTGCGGTCGAGCAGCAGCGGCGCGGCGGTGAAGGCGTAGAGAAAACCGGGATTAGTGTGGGTGTAGACAGAGCCGGCCTGGGTGTTGGTTACTCCCGGACCGTAGATGAATTCCTTGACCAGGGCCCCGGTATAGGCGTTGACCACGAAAAAGCCCTTACCCTCGTAACGGTCGGCATGGGCCTGGTTGGCCGGCACTTCGGTCGGGTTGTAGCCGCCGGCCAGCACCACGCCGGGGAAGGGTGAAGAGCCGTCACTGGCGAAATCGGCGATCACCGGCCGGGCCTCGGTGAAGCCCAGGTAGGCATGGGTGAATTCCCAGAGAAAGACCGGGTTATCCGGGTCGGTGATGTCCAGGGCGTAATAGGCCCGGCCGCCGGTGCCCAGTCCGAAAATCAGCACGGTGCGCCAGTCGCGGTGGTCGCCGAAATTGGCCACCTTGATATCACGCACCATGGCCTTGCCGTCCACGAAGTACTCGTGCTTGCTGCCGTCCTCCGGGTTCAGGGCCGGGATTTTCAGTTTACCCAGCAGGCTGGGCGGGACGAAGGCCCAGACTTCATTACCGGTCTCGACATCGAAGCAGTGCAGCATGCCGGCGTTGGTGCCGGCGTAAACCACCTCGCGCCGGTCCTTGTATTCGTTGAAGAAGGAATTGTAGGATTCGTCGAAGAAGGAACGCCACTTCAGGGGCGCGGAGACCACGATGGGGTTGAAGTGGAAGATGTCGCCCAGCTTGGCCGGCGGCTGGTAAGTGTTGATACCGCGGGTGAAATCGACCACCTGGTCACGCAGTATTTCAGGGTCTGGTTCGGCCTGCAGGCCGAGCATTTCCGGAGTGATGTTGGCCTGGTTGAAATCGAGGAACACGCCTCCGGCGGCGGTGAATATCTCCCGGTCGGCCGCATCACGGGCATTCAGCTTCTGGGCCGCGTCCCACTGCAGGGAGACCACCTGCTGGCCGTCCACTTCCACCGTGGCATAGGGGTTTTCCAGGTCAGTCGGGAAGTTGCCGTCATCGTCCAGCAAGTAGCACTTCAGGTAACCGTCCCAGAGGGAACGGTAGTTGCGCGGGATGAAGGTAGCCACGTAACCGCGGCGGCCGTGGGTGAATGAGTACTTGGGCGCGGCGAAGGCGGCGAAGGCGTTGACTTTCTCGTCGATGGAGCCCATGATCTTGTACAGGGCTTCAACCAGATCGTCCTTGTCCCGGGCCGTGTAATACTCCCCTCCCCCGTGCCGGGCCGTTTTTTCCAGCAGGGGGTGGTCGATGTTGAAGCCGACTACGTAAGTAAAGACCCGCTGCTGCTGCTGGACCACCCGATCAAAATTCGCCTGGGTAAGCTGGCCCTGTAATTCATCATCCGGGAAAACATCATTGTTGTACATGTAATAAGCCACGTCGTCCAGCAGGCTGTCGGGATCGTTGTCCGCGGCCGGCGGACCCCAGGGGGCAATGCCGTTGTCCGAGGTGTTAAAAAACGATCCCGAAGGCAGTTGAGTCAGGTAACTGTCCTGGGTGGGCAGACCGTCGGTGACCAAAACCACGAAGTTCATCTGACACCAGTGCTGGATGGCCTGCTGGCCGAAATTCATGTTTAGTTTGTAGGCCGAGGGATGGTCGAAGGGGTATAGATACTGGATCGGAAAATTCTTCGGAGTGGTCATCTTCTCCGAGTACCTGAAATAGGTATAGACCGTGGCCAGGCTCTCAGCCAGCGGCGTGTTGGTGGCTCCGAAGAACTTCGATTCGGACAGGGTGCCGGAACTGCCCACGAAGGTGTTAAGCGAGGCATTGTCATGACAGGCCGTTTCGGTCACCGCACCCTGGTCGGCTGTGTGGCTGTCTCCGGAAGTGTTGGCCTTGAAATAGGAGACCCCCATGCGCGGAGGATCGACGTTTGAATTGCCGTACTGGGCGATCTCGCTATTGTAGACGGCCCAGTAATTCACGAATACCTCCTTCATGGCCTCGCTGGCCACCCGGATGCG
The DNA here is from genome assembly GCA_964457225.1 of uncultured Clostridia bacterium. Taxonomy (GTDB): domain Bacteria; phylum Acidobacteriota; class Aminicenantia; order UBA2199; family UBA2199; genus CAYWEM01. The sequence continues at coordinate 75,854 of CAYWEM010000013.1, read as the reverse complement.
GACGATGCGGTTGATGTCGGTGACCAGGGGATTCGCTTCCCAGGGCCACTTGCCGTAACGGTGGAAGTGGTTGACCTCGGACCGCTGCTGATCGCTGGCGTGCAGGAAAAACCACTTCAGGTAGTTTTCACTGTAGCGCACCTGGGGCTTGCTGTTGTTGGGCGTCGGCCCCCAGGGCAGGGCGAACAAGTTAATTGTCCGCTCAATCCGCCCGGAATCACTGGTGGAATAAGCGGTACCGCCGGCCACGTAACGAGTGAAGGTGGTTACATAAGGGGCGGTGAAATTGCGGTTCACGCCCAGTACATATCCAGTGGTAAAATTCCACCAGGTTCCCGGAGCACCGGTCCTTTCAAGTGTCCCGGAATAAGTGGTGAATTCATCGTAATCGGGGTGAAAGATGGTTTCGTTCATCGAACCGGAATTGTCCAGCAGGAACATGATGTTGGGCTTGAGTATGACCGAGCTGACTCCGCTGGCGATGACCTGTTCGTCGTCCCAGGCGTTGAGCAGAAGAACCAGGCCGGACAGGGCCGCCAGGGCCAGGATTATTCTCTTTGTTTTCATGATGATTCTCCTTTTCAGTACTCGGGTGACATCAGGGCCACCACTGTCTCGAGTTCCTTGCGGGTCAGGCCGCGCCAGCGGCCGGCCACCTGGGAGGCTATCTGCAGCTGCCAGGCGGTGATGGTCACCCCGATCTCACCGCTCAGTTCCACCGACATGCCGCGCGGCGGCGGCGGCGGAAAGGAACGGAAGGCCTGCACCGGCACGGCGGCGGTATCGTTCATGCTTCCGGATCGAAAGGTCACGCTGCCCTGGACCTGCGGCATGGTTTCATCCACGGTCACCGCCGAGGGGTCGATGGTGTCACGTAGTTCGTTGATGCCGAAGGCTATGCCGCCGTCGGCCACGTAGAGCGCGGTCTTGTCGGCCTGGAAATTGCGCGACATGGAGATTTCCGTGGTGCTCTGGGTCAGGGCGGAAATGCCCAGCAGGGAAAGCACCAGGGCGGCGATCAGCACCAGCACCAGGGTGGAGCCCTGCTCCTCGGCCAATTTATCGATTATAGCTTTGTTTTTCACTCCGCCTCCCCTTCAGTAGATTATGTCATAATTTCGCATCAGTATTTCGTTTTCCAGGTAAAAGTAATGGTACCTGGCCGGGCCGATAGTCGCCGCGGGCCGGTCGCCCATGGCCGGCTTGGGATAGACTATGCCGCTGCCCGCCCTTTTCTCGCGTTCCTCGTCGGTGCGAAAGAGCACGCTGACCCGGGCGCTGGCCAGGTTGCGGTTGCGGAACATATCGATGAACTCAATGCAGAGAGACTGGTTCTCACCTCCCGGCGGACAGGGATCGGCCCGGGTGACATCGGCATCGGCCCAGAACTGCGGCGGTTCATCGCGGCTGACCCAGGCGATCTGCAAATCTTCCAGCTCGGGCACCAGCACCACGGCCCGCTGCAGGCCGGGGTTGCCCAGCACGTCGGCTATACCCTGGCAATCGGTGGTCAGGGTCAGGGAACGTGAGCCGTCGGCATTGTCCACGGCCAGGTAGATGGAAAAGTAGTCCAGCCTGATTACCGGGCTGGCCGCCGGGTAATCGTTGGTGTTGCCGTCCTGCCCGTACTGCTCGTCGAGCGGGTCGTTGTAATTGGCCGTGTTGAGCAGGCCGGAGTAATAAACCGCCTCAGTGCGCGCGGTCAGCACGGTACCGGCCACGGCTTCGACCAGGAAGACGTAAAAACCGTTGTCACGCATGACCAGGCCGATGTCTCCGACCGCCCAGGCCGGGGTGCCGTCGTCGGCCCGGTCGGTGCTGATCACATTCAGGCTGGCATCACCCGGAGTGTAATCGCCGGTCAGGGAAGTCACGGCGTGCGGATCACCGGCGGCCGCGATCAGGCCGTCAGGGTAAGCGGCGTTGTTCAGCGCCAGCAGGCCGGTAAACGGCGGCTGGGCTCCCAGGAAACCGGGAGTGTGCATCAGGTTGAGTATCGTGCCGGCTCCGCGTACCTGGTCGTTGAACAACTGCTCGAAGGCCCGGGCGGCCTGCTGCATGTCCAGGCGCCGCCCCTCGGTCAGGTGGGTGCGCTGGGTGTAGAGGATCATGTTGTAGACTGAAATGACCACGACCAGCATGATGGTCGAGGCGATCAGCACCTCGACCAGGGTGAAACCGGACCGGCGGCTCCTGGAGTTTTCCTTTTCCGCTTTTAACGTTTTCATTGCAGGGTCCTCATGGAGGTCAGCACCACCGGCGCGGCGTCGCGGCCGCGCGAGCGCCAGGTCACGCTGACCTGCAAAGTACTCAGCTCCGCCCCCCAGGTGACAGTGTAGGCGCGCCTGAAGTCGGGATAACGGACTATATCGCCGAAATTATCGACCCGGCCGTTGGCGTTGATCAGCTCGGAATTGTAATCAAGGCGGCGCAGCCATTCCAGGCCGTCCTCGGCCAGCTGGACCGAGCGGGTATGATGGCTGGTAAAGGAATTGGAACGAATGTGGGCGGCGCTCATCAGCACCACGCCGACGATGACGAAGGCCAGGATCGAAACCGATACCAGGGTTTCAACGAAAGTAAAGCCGTCGTTTTTCCTAAATGAACTGTCTTTCAATTTGCACCCCCCCGTAAGGCAGCAGTCTGATGATGATGCGGTCGAATGCGCCGCCCTTGGGCGAACGCAGAACCAGGTTGCGGGCGACCAACTGGCCGGTATTCGGATCGACCAGCATGCCCCGGGAATTGACCCAGAAATCGGCCGGCAGGGATTCAAAGCTGACCTTGCCCTGCAGTTCCACCCGATCCAGGTTTTGCCAGACTCCATTCTGGTCCCGGAAGGAAGTGGCCAGCCCGCCGGAGTTGAATTCAATCCGGTGCATTAGGTTCTGGCGCGAGGCGCGCTGCTTGATGCCGTGAAAGGTGGCGCTGACTTCCCGGACCGTCTGGCGCAGGTTCCAGCGTTCGGCCTGGCGCATCGAATAACTGAAACTCGCCGCCGCCAGAATGCCGATCATGCCGATGACGACCATCAATTCAACCACGGTGAAACCGTTCTTTTTTTTCAGCATGTCTGCTCCTGATAATATTAAGCAATTATTCTGCCAAGTTAGAAACCTTGATGAAACTGAATTTTCAGCTTTTCAGCTCCATTACAATGTGTAAAACAGTAACAACTGTTACTCTTTTCGGTCATGGGAACGATTGCCCCGGTTGCACCTGCTCAGCAGGCAGATATAGCAGAACAGGGGGACAAAAATCGACACCACCAGCAGGTAAAAGCGAATGTCATGCCAGGGATTCACCGTCTCAAGACATGCTTCAGGAACGTGTCCTGATGCGGATGCCGCCGAAGATAAAGGCATTTACATTGTAAAGCAGGGCCAGCAGGAACCCGGCCAGGCCGGCGGAAATGAATCCGGCCAGGCCGCCCAGGAAAGCGAAAATCAGTCCCCCGGCCAGCTTGCCCCTGGTATCCCTGATCATCTGCGGAAAGTATTCGAGCAATTCGTTGAGAATAGGGAAAATACCGAAAAGCGCGCCCCAGATCACCCCGATGACCAGTCCCAGGCCTCCCAGGAAGAAGAGCAGCGACCAGGGTGAAAATGACTTGATCAGCAGGGAGCGGGGCGATTCGGATGCAGTCTGCACCGTTTGACGCCGCAAGGGCGGCTGGGGGACGAACTTTTTATCAGCTTGCGGTCGGATTTCTTCCCGCGCCGGTGCGGCCTGGGGCGGATCTTCAAGGGAAACAGGCTCAGCCCGGACCTGCGTTTCAACGGTAATGGCCTCGACCGCGGCCCGGGGCGGATCAGTCCTGCGCCACTGCCCGTTTTCGTGCAGGTACCATTCCCCGCTGCGGCCGCCGACCATCCAGTATCGTCCCTGTTCATCCTGGACCAGCAGTTTCTTCAGCTCGGCCTTCATGTGTTCGGCATCGATCCGGCCCTGTTCCAGCATGGTCTTGAGTCTCTGGTATTCTTCTTCAACCGCCTTGAACTTTTCTTCCGCCATCATTTCACTCCTCTTGAGCAGATTTGCCTGAGCACCCCGGCCAGGTAAAGCGAACCGCAAACCAGTACAGGTTCCTCGAAACGCCTGGCAATTTCCAGGGCGACCCGGGGATCTTCCGCCACCATGATATCACAGCCGCTGAAAAAAGGCTTCAACCTGGAAGCGGCCAGTTTCCTGCTGCTGGCCGGCTCGGTCAGCACCACCCGGCGCACCAGGGGCGCCAACAGGGCGGCCATGACCCGGTATTCCTTGTCGGCCAGCACGCCGAACACCAGGGTCGGAGCCGGCCCGTTTCTTTCCTTCAGCCAGTCCGCCAGGGCTTCTGTTGAAGCCCGGTTATGGGCGCCGTCGATGATCACTTCCGGCCGGCCGGGAAAAACCTCGATCCGGGCCGGCATCTTCATCCCGGCCAGTCCCGCGCGAACAGCCGAAGTCGGGATATCCAGTCCGCCGTCATTCAGCACTTCAACCGCCCTGATGGCCAGGGCGGCGTTTTCCGCCTGGTGGCGGCCGAAAATCCCCAGGCGGAATTCGTATCTTTTAAGACCGCTGTAGTAAACGGCTTGCGTTCCCCTGCCGTTACTCCAGGCTTTCAACCCGGTCCCCGGGCCGAAGGCCAGGTGCAGGGGTGCGCCGGCCCGGGCGGCGCAGGCGGCCAGGACGGCCCGGGCCCGGGGCGATTTTCGACAGCCTATCAGCAAGGGGACTCCCGGCCTGGCCATGGCCCCTTTCTCAGCGGCTATGGCCTCGATACCCGGCCCCAGGATATGCTGATGATCAAGGCTGACATTGGTAATTATTTTCAGGCTGGAGGGCAGGGCCGTGGTGGCATCCAGGCGGCCGCCCAAACCTACTTCCATGACCGCAACCTGCACCCGGTTGAGGCGGAAATGGAAGAGGGCGGCCAGCATCATTGTTTCAAAATAAGTCGGCATGGCTTCGGCCAGGCCGGCGGCCACCTGGGTTTCGGCATGTTCCCGGGCCCGGGTCAGGGCCAGGCCGAAATCACGTTTGCCTATTATGCGGCCGTCAACGGCTATCCTTTCCCTGGGGTCGGACAAGTGCGGAGAAGTGAACAGCCCGGTTCGGAAGCCGGCCCACCGCAGGATGGAGGCCAGCATGTGACTGGTACTGCCCTTGCCGTTGGTTCCACCCACCTGGATGTAAAAGCATGGGAAAGATTGCGATTTGAGTTCAAGGCCGGCCACCAGGTTGCTGACATTGGCCAGGGAAAGCTTGTGGTTTTCAGCCTGGGCTCTTTCCAGGAAAAGCAGTGCCGCTTTGTAATTCACGGCGGCGCAGGACCGCGTTCTACTTGGCCTCGCCCTGCTCCTCTTCCTCGAATTCGTTCTTGACGTTCAGCACTCGGGCTGCACCGTCGTAGATCTGGCGCACGGCTTTTTTCTGCTCCTGCAGGTTGTTGATCAGTTCCTTGACCCTGGCCAGTTCTTCTTCTATCTTGGCATCGATGATTTCGATCTGCTTCTTGGCCTCTTTAAGGGTCCCGCTGTAGAACTGCTGGGCTTCGTTGGAAAGTTTTTCCATGGTTATTCTCCTCGCTGTTTTTTTATCTTCTTATGGTCATGGTAAAGGTCTTCCAGACCTTGACGTTCACCCCGTCCTTGACGGCCGGAGTGAATTTCCAGGTCATGATCGTATCCTGAATGATCTTGTTGACCTGGGCCAGGGGCGTCTGCCTGACCAGGCGTACTGATTCGACGTTGCCGCGATGATCGATCAGGTAGCTGGCCACCACGGTTTGATCTGAGGGCAGCAGGCTGATCAGGTTCTGGGGAATGACCGGGTTGGGTGTAGACGTCCCCCCAGGTTCGCGCTGAACTTCCGAGAGAGGCACTACGTCGCCTTCCCTGGCCCTGGCGGCTTCCACGCGACGCTGTTCTTCACGGCGCCGTTCTTCCTCGGCCAGTCGTTCCCTTTCCTGGGCTTCGGCCTGCTCACGGGCCAGGCGGTCACGCTCGGCCTGGGCTTCGGCCTCCTGCTGCAGCCGGGCTTGCTCCTCATCGCGGAGGCGCTGTTCTTCTGCTTCCCGCTGGCGGCGATCCCGGTCTTCCTGGCGGCGTCGGGTCAAATCAGCCTGGCGTTCTTCTTCAGCCTGGCGTACTGCTTCGGCCTGGCGCTCTTCCTCCAGCCTGTTCTCCTCCAGCCTGGCCGCTTCAAGCCGCGCGGCTTCCGCGGCGGCCGCGGCTTCTTCCTCGCTGAGCTGCGGCTCTGTGCTTTCTGCTTCCTGGACCGCCGGCACGGGGACCGGCAAGGCTTCTTTATCCCCGCTTCCCGGTTTCAGCATGAAAAACAGGCCGACCGCCAGGAGTAACAACAGGGGCAGGAGCCATTTCCACCAGCCGGATTTCTTTTCCTCATCGAGCCCGAGGCTGGAAAAAACTTCCTTTTTAACCGGCTTGACCGTTTTTTCCACCGGCTCTTTTCTGTCGGCCGCCACCGCCTTGGGTTCCGTCTTGGAGACTTTCTCCAGCGGCGGTTTTTCCGGCGGAGGAGCCGGGATCAACTCGGTCAGTTGATCTTTTTTCACCTTGGGCTCCGGTGTCAGGCGCTGAATGGGTTTGCCCGGCAGGCTCTTGAGATCGACCTTGATGGCCTTGGCCGCGATTTCATCACTGAACAGGCTGACCATGAAGTGTCCCAGGTGAGTACTGCCGGCCGCGGCACTGAAATGAGTCCGCTGGTATTCATCCAGGGCGGACAGCATTTCAGCCGCATCACGGTATCGGTCTTCCCGGTCCTTGTTGACCGCCTTCATGATGATCGCCTCGAGATCGGGATCGATGTCGCCGCTTATTTCGGAAGGAGCAATCACCTCTCCTTTCTGCACCCTGGACAGCACTTCCATCTCAGAGTAATCGGCTGCGGCCAGGTAGAGCTTCTTTCCGGTGATCAATTCGAAAAGAATCAGGCCGACTGAATAGATGTCGGCCCGCTGGTCGATGCTTTTTTCCCCGCGGGCCTGCTCCGGCGACATGTAGAGTACCTTGCCCTTGAGCGCGCCGGCCAGGGTCTGGTGCATTTTAATGGCCGCCTTGGAAACACCGAAATCGGTCAGCTTGACGTCCCCGGGATACGAAATCATTATGTTCGGCGGTGAAATATCGCGATGTACTATTTCCAAACGGTTGCCCATGGCGTCGGTGGCCCGGTGGGCGTAATTCAAGGCTTCGAGCATCTGCATGGTAATGTACAGAGAGAGTTCCTCGGGCAGGCGCCTGTTCTTTTCATTGAGGCGGTTCAGAATGCGTCGCAGATCCTTGCCCTCAACGTATTCCATGGCGATGAAATAGTAACTGTCCTTCTTGCCGAGATCGTGAATCTGCACGATATTGGGATGTGACAGCTGGGCGGCGATCTTGGCTTCGTCGACGAACATCTCGATGTACTTTTCGTCCTCGCCGTAACTGGAAAGGATCTTCTTGATGGCGATCACCTTTTCAAAGCCCTTGACTCCCTTTTTCTTGGCCTTGTAGATTTCAGCCATGCCGCCGCGGGCGATCATGTCCAGCAGTATGTAATCACCCACCTGGTTGGCAGGCTCGATTTTTTCAGGCAGGGTCCCGTTCTGCTCGGGGTCTGGTTCAACAGTTTTTTGCCCGGTGATCCCGACCGGCTCATTTTTTTCAGGCGCAGTTTTTTCCGGAGGGGCTTCCCCTTTCTCCTGAGCGGGCGGTTTTATCTCTTCGGCCTTTTTTTCCGGAACAGCCGGTTGCGGAGCTTCAGCGGAGGGTGCTTTCCTTAGGGTTTCGGGAGTCTTCAGTCCCAGGCCGGAAAGTGTTTCCTCGAAGCGCCTCGATATATCTTCCTCAAGCTTGCGGTACTTGCCGGCATCGGTTTTGTCCTTGATGTCCTGAAGCAGGTTGTCCAGGTCAAGATCGCGGGTTTTGCGGCCGGCGGTCTTGGCCGGTTCAGGCGTAATGACCGGTATTGCTTCCGGCGGCGGAGCCTGCTGAAGAGGTTCTTCGATTGAAGACTCGATTTGGAAAGGGGCTTCCAGCTGAACCGGCTCGTGCTCTTTCGTTTCCGGAGCCGCGGGCGGTTCCGGAGATTTCTCGATTTGCAGATCTTCCACCGGCAGGGTCATGGTGGCGAAATCATCGCGCTCGTGACTGACCGTGAGCGGAATGTCTTCCGGCTCGGCCCTTTCTACCGGCAACTGCGGCTGAGCCGGGGGACGAGGCGCCGGCGGCGGTTCAACGGCTGCCTGAGGTTCGGCGTCATCCAGCTTGATTTCAAACTGGGGGGTATCGATTCTCTCAATTATATCCCCGAAAATGTCTTCGGAGGTCAGCTTGTTTTCTTCGGCAATCAACTCTTCCAGCGGCGGCGGGGCGGCCTGGTCCAGAATCGGCTTCAGCTTGGTGGTTGAAGAACCCTCGGACGGGGCCAGGTCTTCTTCCCGGAGCCCCAGCAATTCGAGCACCCTGGCCTTGAACGCCGCTCCTTCGAGGGGTTTTTCGAAGAAATCATCGGCTCTGAACTGGCCGATGGCCTGGTTGCGGTATTCACTGGCGCGGTATATGCCGCTGATGATGATGATCCTGGTCTGGGGATAATGCTGGGCCACCCATTGCGAAAGCTCGAAGCCGTGATGGCGGGGCAGCAGGGCCGCGGTGATGAGTATATCCACCTGTCTCTGGGAGAGGATTTTCTTGGCCACCTCACTGTCAGCAGCCACGAACACTTCAAACGAAGGACCGTCCAGCATGGCCTTGACCGACTGAATGGTCTTGTCATCGTATTCAACCAGCAGAACGTTTTTAGTCATTTTTGGCCTTCCTTATTCCTGCTTTGATCTTCTCTTGCTGACCAGGGCCGGGACGCCCACGGCTATGGCCCGGCCGGCCAGGGAACGGTAAACTGTTGAGCCGGCCCCGACGATGGTGCCGCGACCGATACGACTGCCGTCCAGCACCTGCACCCCGGCTCCCAGCCAGTTGTCACCTTCCAGCACTATGCCGCCCTTGTCTTCCGAATCCTGGAGCATGATCGGAACGTCAAGCCGGTTGTATTTATGATTGCCGCCGGCCACCAGGTAACAGTGCCCGGCAAGGTATGAGTACTGGCCGATATGCAGCCGGCTTTCGGAAATCAGGGAACAGCCGTTGCCGATAGCCACAAAGGATTCCAGTTCGATGTTTCCTTCCTTGCAGGATAAAACGGTATCTCGGCCGATAAAGCAATTATCGCCGATGGTTATGCCCTGGTTGCCGGCGCCCTTGGCATCCAGCACCACGTAGTCGTCTATCACCACGTTGGCTCCAATTTTGATCTTGTGCGGGTGCCGGATGGTCAGGTGGCGGCCGAACACCACTCCCGGCCCGGTACCGCCCAGCAGGCGCCGGAAAAAAAACTTGCGCAGGACCAGGCCGATCGCTCCGCCCAGTGAAGCGAGGAAAAAGGTGATCAGTTCGTACTTCAAAAAAGAAAAAAATCCTTTTTTCCCGATCACTATATCGCGATACTTACTGAAAGCGCTGCCGCGCTGCAGTATTCGTCCCTGCAGATTGGCCTGTTTTTCCTGCAGTACGCTCAGGGCGGCGGTCGAAAAACCGGCATGCTCGGCCTGGTAATCGGCCAGGATGCGGTCATGATCAAAGGCCAGCTCGCATTCAGGCTGGGCCGGGTCGGCTATTTTCAGCGCAGCGGCATCGTCGGCGGCCCGGGCCGCTCCCCGCCCCCGGGCCAGAAACACGGTGGTTAAAGTGTGGCCGCGGGGATCGCGCTCCGGGTCCGAATACACCCTGAACTGGCGCATATCTTCAAGCTCAAGGCCTGTTTCTTCCCTGGCTTCCCGGCGGGCCGCGTCCTCGACGCTTTCCCCGTAATCGACAAAACCTCCAGGCAGAGCCCAGCCGAGGGGGGGATTCTTTCTTTGCACCAGCACTACGCCGCCCTGGTATTCGATGACGACGTCAACGGCCGGCCGGGGCATCTTAGACATCAATGCGACCGCCGCTTTTTTCAAAGTTGCGTATCTTGTCCCTGACTTTCCAGGGAATGGGCATCAGGATCATCATCACCAGCCAGGAGCTGACAAAAAAATGAAATATGCGGCCGAAGGGAAAACCGAGAAAAGCGAGTACCAGTCCAAGCAGGGCGACCAGGGCGGCCAGGCAGTTTAAGACCAGGTCTATCCGGCGCCACTTGTGCAACAGGTCAACCAGGGGCACCAGTTCCTGTCCGCGAAACAGCCTGGGAGAAAAATAAATGGTGCGGCGTACCGCCAGCACCACTATGAGCATGGCTATGGCGCTCACGTTCAGGATGGCGGCCAGGTTTTCAAGCTTCTCAAGCACGCGGTACGGCGCGGTCCGTCCGAGCAGGGCAACCAGCAAAGTCAGCAAAACCACTGCGCCGACCAGAGCCAGGCTGAAGCTCAGTCCGGGACGATTCTCGGCCTTGATGACCCGGGTGATTTTTTCTTGTCTGGAGTATTCTTCAAGCATGGCAAACTTCTAACATATAGAAAGGTATTTTGTCAACATTGACGCCTTTTCCCATGAGCCCGGCCGGGTCGCCGAGATTGACTTTTCGGCGTATTCGGGCTAATCTATGACCATGTGCGGAATAGTGGCCATATACGACAACGAGGAAGTTATCGGCAAGCTTTACACCAGCATGCTGACCATTCAGCATCGCGGCCAGGATTCGGCCGGCATCATGACCTTTGACGGCCGCTATCATATCAAGAAAGGCAACGGGCTGATCCGCGATATATTCGACGAACACAACATCGCCCGCCTGACCGGCAATATCGGCATCGGCCACACCCGTTACCCGACCGTGGGCCAGGGCAGCGCCGAAGACGCTCAGCCTTTCTGGATCAACCATCCTTTCGGCATCGCCGCGGTGCACAACGGCAATGTCATCAACTTCGCCGAGTTGAAAGCAGATCTCAGCGCCAGAGCCCACAAGATAATCAACTCAAATTGCGACGTGGAAGTCATACTGAACATTTTCGCCGAAGCGCTGGAAAGGCAGAGAGTCAGGGAGATAACTCCCGAAGCTGTTTTCAACGCGGTGCGCTATGTTTTCAAAAGAGTCAAGGGCGCTTACTCGGTTGTTTTACACATCGCCGGCCGCGGCCTGGTTGCCTTTCGGGATCCGCATGGGATCAGGCCGCTGCTGTTCGGAAAACGCATCGACAAACTCGTTCCCGCTTTTGCTTTCGCTTCAGAAAGCGTCACCCTGGACATAATCGACTTCAAGGAAATCCGGGACGTTGAGCCGGGTGAGGTGGTTTTCATCGACCAACATCGCCGGGTACACAGCAAGAGAGTATCCAGGGCTACTTTCAGACCCTGCATTTTTGAATACATCTATTTCGCCCGCCCTGATTCCTATCTGAACGGAATAAACGTCGACCGTTCCAGGGTGGAACTGGGACGCTTCCTGGCCCGCAAGATCCGCAAAATGAATCTGGAAATCGACGTGGTCATCCCGGTTCCCGATTCAGCCAAAACAGCGGCCGTGGAAATAGCCCGCCTGCTGCGCATCAAGTACCGCGAGGGCCTGGTGAAAAACCGCTACATCGGCCGCACCTTCATCATGCCGGGCGACCCGGTCCGGCAACAATCAATCCGCTACAAGCTGAATCCAATCAGGGAAGTGTTCAAGGATCGCAACGTCCTGATCGTCGACGATTCCATAGTGCGAGGCAACACCTCCCGCTCGATAATCCAGATGGCCCGGAACGCCGGAGCCCGGAAAATTTTCTTCGCCTCTTATTCGGCCCCACTTGGACATCCCTGCGTCTACGGTATAGACATGCAGACCAGGAACGAATTTATCGCCGCCTGTTCCTCCAGCCGCCAGGTCGCACTGCAGATCGGCGCCGACGAAGTCATCTACCAGGACCTGGCCGACATGGAAAAAGCGGTACGCAAACAGAACCGTAATATCCGCAATTTCTGCAAGGCCTGTTTCACCGGGCGCTATCCCCTGCCGGTTTCCAGCAGTCTGCTGCAGAGCATTGAAGAAGAGCGAATCCATACCCGGCAGTCCGAATGTTCCAAATGAGCCCGGTTACTCCCCCGCCTTCCGGTTCCCTGGCAGATTGGGATCTTCCCGCACTGCTGCTGCACTATTACCGGCAGGACGGCAACGGCCGGCTGCTGCTATCAGACCAGGGCTGGCAAAAGGAAATTTTCCTGGAAAACGGCCGTATTCGTTTCTGCCGTTCAAGCAGGACGGAAGACCGGCTGGACAACTTCCTGCGCCGCCAGGGGGCCCTGCCGGACGAACCTTTCGAAATGAGCAGGGGAATAATGAAAGCCAGGTCCTGCCGCCAGGGCCGGGCCCTGATGGAACTGGGCATCATGAGCCCGGGAATGTTATGGCAGCAGGTGCGCGCCCAGCTGAGACACATTCTTTTTTCACTGTTCCCACTGTCAGCCGGCAGTTTCCGCTTCGACTGCCAGGGATACGGAGAAGAAAACATCCTGCTGGACGACCATCCGCTGGCGCTGATTGCGGCCGGCATCCGCAGACTGGAAAACGACAACCTGATAAGTTCCCGTTTAAAAGCATACCCTGAATTCCATGCCGGGGAGAATGATCCGGAGAAAACCCGCTGGCTGGAAGATCATGAAATGTACGTACTTGGACTGGTCGGCCGCTGGCGCGGTCGGGAGGAAATAATAGAAAACAGCGAGCTTCTGCCCGTTGACACCAGGAAAACGATTTACCTGCTATGGCGCCTGGGCTTGATAAGCGACCAGCGGCAAGCCCCGGCAACTGCCTCCCAAGAACCTGAAACGAGTTCGGCCCATACACCGGGCAATTTTGCCTTCACTTCATTTGAAGATGCTCTTTCGTATTACAATCGCCGTTTCCGGCTGATCTACAAATCCCTGCTCAAGGAACTCGGGCCGATAGCCGGTTCCATACTGGAAAAGGCGATCTGCGATGTCGCCCCCGGACTGCATAACGCTTTTCGTCACGCCCGCCTGAACGAGGAAGGCGAACTGGAGCGTAATTCATTGCTGAACAACTTCTGGCACAGCGATTTTCAAAGCAATATCGGTGATTTTCTGCGCGGATTGGAAGAAATCATGTACGCCGAGATCTTCGCGGTAAGAAACCACCTGGGGCGTGAATACGAACAGCAGGTCATCAAATGGATCAGGGAAACCGGGAATTGAAACTCATGCGCATCCAGGCCCTCGGCATGTTCATCCTGGCCCTCCTGTTCATGCTCCTCGGCTGATGAAAAAACTGCTTCAAGTGGTGGGACCGACAGCAGTCGGCAAGAGCACCGCGGCCCTGGAACTGGCCCTGGCCTGCGGGGGGGAAATAATCAGCGCTGATTCCATGCAGGTTTACCGGGGCTTCGATATCGGCACCGACAAGCCGACGGCTGAAGTCAGAAAGCAGGTCCGGCATCACCTGATCGACATCTTCCCGCCCGATCGCCAGTTCAACGGCTCACATTTCCTGTCCCTGGCCTTCCAGGCCGCGGAAGACATCAGCGCCCGCGGCCGGCTGCCGATCATCTGCGGCGGAACCGCACTTTACCTGCGCCTGATCAGACAGGGCATCTTCGCCGAAGAAAAAAGACGCCCTGAACTGCGCCGAAAACTGCAGGAAAGAGTTCGCCTGGAGGGCCCAGAAAAACTCTGGCGGGAACTGCACGACATCGATCCGGCCTATGCCGCCAAGATCGGCCCGAATGACCACCTGCGCATAGTCCGGGGACTGGAAATCGCCGCCAACACGGGCTCGGCCCCGACCGAAGCATTCAAGGCCTCCGCATCGCCCTTTCATGAATACCAAATTCTGCGCCTGGGCCTGCAGCGCGAGCGGAGCGAACTGTATAAACGCATAGATCAGCGGGTTGAAAAAATGATCTCAGCGGGCCTGAAAGAAGAAACGGCCGGATTGCTCGAGTTGTTTCCGGAAGATTGCCCGCCTTTCCGCGGACTCGGTTACAGGGAAATGCTGAGCCACTTGCGCGGAGAGCTTGAATTGGAGGCTGCCGTCACCCTGTGCCAGATGAACACCAGGCGTTACGCGAAGCGACAGCTGACCTGGCTGCGCAATGAAAAAGACATAGCCTGGTTTCCGGCGGAAGACCGGAATGAATGGCTGGGCCTGGTCAGGAATTACCATTGGAAAAAGCACTGATAGGCGGACTGTTCCCGCTTGAATACCGTGAAGACCAGATTGAGCGTATCCTGGACGAACTGGCAAGCCTGGCCTGTGGAGCCGGAGCGCAGAGTGTGGGCCGCTTCTGGCAGAAAAGGCAGGTGGCCGACCGGGCCCACCTGATAGGCCGGGGCAAAGCCGAAAGCATCAAAGCCGCAATTGAGGAACAGCAGGCGGAAATCGTCATCCTGCACAATGAACTGAGCGGAGTTCAACAACGCAACCTGGAAGAACTCTTCCAGGTCAAGGTGGTTGACCGCACCCGCCTGATTCTCGACATATTCGCCCTGAGGGCCCGCAGCCTGGAAGGAAAACTGCAGGTCGAACTGGCCCAGCTGCTTTACCTGATGCCGCGCCTGACCGGATGGGGCACTTCACTTTCCCGCCTGGGCGGCGGCATCGGCACCCGCGGCCCGGGTGAAACCAAACTCGAGGCAGATCGGCGCACCATCAAGAAGCGCATTTCCCTGATCCGCGAGCGACTGGAAAAAGTAAAGCAGGATCGTTCAATCCGGCGTCGCGGAAGACGCGGCTCCCCAGCCCCCCTGGTTTCACTGGCCGGTTATACTTCATCAGGAAAATCAACCCTGTTCAACCGCCTGACCGGAGCGCAATCAACCACCTCGGCCCAGCTGTTTTCGACCCTTGATCCCCTGTTGCGCCGGGTTGAGCTGAAAGGCGCTGATCCGGGGTATTACTTCATGCTTTCCGACACAGTGGGATTCATCAGGGATCTGCCCCGGGAGCTGTTCACCTCGTTTCAGGCCACGCTGGAAGAAGTAGTCCAGGCGGACATCATCCTGCACGTGATCGACCTTAGCAATCCCGACCACAGGCAGCAGCAGGCTGAGGTGGAAAAGGTCCTGCTGCGGATGGGCGTTGAAGAAAAATGCATAATCAAGGTTTTTAATAAAATCGACCTGCTTGAAGATGTTTCTTCCGGCCCGCTTTCAGCCGACAGCGACGGAATTTATCTTTCCGCTCTCCGGGGTAAAGGCCTGGACAAGCTGCACCAGGCTATATACCAGGCGCATTTCAGCTCTTTTCAGCGCTTCAGCCTGACCCTTGATCAGGATGGAATGATCACCGGCCTGGACAAGTGGACCATAGTTCTGTCTCGTGAATTCCGGGCCGGGAAGTGGAAACTGGAGGTTTTATCGGAGCGCGGAAAAATGTTAGAATTCATTAAAAAACATGGAGGAGTCCTGGAATGAAACAGACCGGTTTATTACTGCTGATAGTATTTTTGGCCGGTTGTGCCACCGGGCGTATAAGCGGTCCGCCCGCCCAGATCCCCGAGATCAGTTTCACACGTCCGACTGACAGTCATTATCAGCAGGGCTGGCTGGAGCTGCGCCAGGGACGCAGCCGGGAAGCGCTGAACCTTTTCAAGCTGAGTTCCGCTCCGGAAGACATGCTGCACACGGCTTTCGCCTACGTCTTCCTGCTCCAGGAAAAATTCAGCCTGGCCAGGCAGAACCTGGAAAAAGCATTGGCACTGAACCCGGACAACCAGGAAGCCGCCCTGGGCTGGGTGATATACTTCGAGGCCCGGGGAGAACAGGCGCAGGCTTTCAGGCACGCCGCCGCTCTGCTGGACAGGCGCCCCGATGATCACTGGCTGAGAGTGCGCTACGGCAAGCTGAAGTCATCCCTGACCGACCATTACCTGCGCCAGGCCCAGGAAGCGCGACTGGAAAGGAAAAACAGCCGCTACATCGAAGCACTCGAGGAAGCTGCCCGCTACTCCCCGGATCTTGCCGGTTTGCGCCTGCAGATAGCTGAGTTCTACCAGGAGCAGGGCGCCCAGGCCAAGGCACTGCCCCATCTGGAGGCCGCAATCGGTGACCAGCGCCTGAGAGAAAGCGTGCTTTTCAAAATGGCTGAAGCGTATGAAAAACTGGGCAATGTCGACCAGGCCCTGCTGGCCTATCACCAGTTGCAGGAACTGCGCCCGGCCGACCCGGAGATCCAGGAAAGAGTTGAAAAACTGAAAGAAAGCTTCCGCGCGGTCGACCTGCCGCAACGTTTCAAAAACATATATTTCAAGGACATCATCAATCGTGAAGACCTGGCCGCCCTGATCAGCCATTACTTTTCAGACCACATGGACCTGATCGGTCCCCCGCTGATCATCACCGACATCGGCACTTCCTATGCCCGGGAAGACATAGTTAAGATAGTCAGCGCCGGCATCATGGACATGAGGCCGGATCACACCTTTGACCGCTTCGGCAATCCCAGCCGGGCCGGAGTCGCCGCCGTGCTGCACACCCTGTACCGTTTCCTGGCCAGGCGCGAGCTGCTGAAAACGGAACTGGAATCGATTCCGGAATTGACCGCCGCCGATGTAATGCCCATCCATCGCGATTTCGAAGTCATCACTTTCAGCATCCGCCGGGGACTGCTGAAACTCGATGAAGACGGCAATTTCCATCCCACCAGGCCGGTCAGCCCGGGGGAATTACTGTTGGCCCTGAACCGCATGCTCTCGGTTACCAGGCAAAGAATTCGCTGAACCAAGGAAAACAAGGCAAAAAAAAAGGGCCCGGTAAAACCCGGGCCCTGGAAATTCTGCTTTCTTTTACTACCTGCCCATGGAAATATGATCGATCTTTTTGTACCCCGCCGGAATCGAGAAAAGGTCGGCCGGGGGATTCTTGTCCGATATTTCCTGTACTTCGGTCTTAACCTTCATGTCAGCGCCCATGACGTTCATGTTGATTTCACTGGCGATCTGAACGCCCTCTATTTTAAAGAACTCTTTCATGGCGGCTTCATCGATTATCTGGCCCTGCAGATTCATCAGGTTGGCGCTCATCTTCTGGTGTTCCTTCCAGTCAAAAGGCACTTCGGTGGTGGCCCAGACGGCGATATTCATGCTCATCATCATCATTTCCATCTTGATATCGTAGCCCTTGCAGTTCCAGGAACCGATTTTCCTGACCTGGCCGTTGGGCGAGACCTGCACCTTGGGTTTCATCATGGCCATCATGCCGGCGGCTTCCGGCGGCAGGAGTTTACTCATGTCCAGGGGCAGAGCAGCCTCCAGGTAGGTCTTGTCCTGGTGGTTGATCATGACGATGGTGTTCTTGCCCAGGTCGATCAGGGTCTTGCTCTCCGGGCTGACCATGGCCATGCGGCCTTTACCCACCCACTGCTCGGTGATCTCATCCTTGGCTTCCTGTTTCTGCCCCATGATTTCAAAGGCCGAGGTGTGGGTTTTGGTCTTGATGTAGGCATCGGCGACCAGCAGGGAACCCGAAAAAGCCAGCACCAGAAAAACGATCAGAATTCTTTTCATCCGTTTATCCTCCTTGATGAATTGTTGACTTGTTTTGTGTCATTAATGGATTCCAGTATACACCAGGCATGAAAAACAGGCAATAGTTGCCTCAACAAATAATTGCCGGCTTGGTCCTGGTGACGTATAAATACAGTTGACTGGAGCGGAGATTCAGAGTATCATCCAAACTAAGAATCAGCAGGTTTCCCCCATGATCACCAGAAAAAGCTTGATCGTTTTCTTTTTTGTGTTTTTTTTCGGCGCTTCCGGGCAAGGCCGTCCGGACCAGGATGAGCAGGAAAATAAAATCCGGGAAAAGGTAGAAGTCAAGGCCTGGCTGCCCCGGGAAAACCTGCCTTCAAAATCCGTAATGATAATCGACGGCAGAGAAATCGCCGCCCTGCGCGTCAACTGCCTGGCTGAACTGCTGGACGCCCTGCCCGGCCTGCAGGCCAGGCGACGCGGCCCGGCCGACAGCTCATTTGACCTGGCCATGACCGGCGCCAACTTCGAGCAGGTGCTTCTACTGGTGGACGGAGTGCCCTTCAGTAATCCCCAGACCGGGCATCACAATACCAGCCTGCCTTTTTCCCCGGCCGACATTGAGCGTATTGAGATCATCCGCGGAGGCGGCGCTTCAATGTATGGTTCAGGAGCTTTCGCCGGAGTAGTTCATTTTATCCTCAAAAACAGTGTATCAGACTCTTTCACCCTGCAACGCGGGGAGTACGACCTCTTCAGCGCCGGTCTCAGGATCGGGGCCGGCAACCGTGAAACCGGCTGGCGGATAGCCGGAGAAAGATTTCACACCAGCGGTTTTCACCAGGGACAGGAACTCTCCCAGTTTAAAGTGAACGGCAGCCTGAGCCTGAAGAGTGGGAGTTTTTCCTTGTCAGGCCGGGCCGGCTTCCTGGTCAAGTATTTCGGCGCCGCGGGTTTTTATGCGCCCCTGCCCTCGACAGAAAGCATCAGCTCCGGTTTCCTGCAGATCTCGGCCCGCAGTGACAAACTGCAGTTGTCTTTCGCCCGTCAGCTGCTGCGTGACGATTTCACCCTGGATCGCAACCGGCCGGATTATTTCTTCAACCGCAGTGACAGTGATGTTTACCATTTCTTCGCCGCCCGGAGCAGCTCGGTCGGAGTTTTTTCCCTGACCTGGGGAATCGACCTGCGCCGTGAAAAGATGATCAGTTCGAGCCTGGGCCGGCATCATCGGCTTACAGGCGCTTTTTTCTACAACACCTCAATCGTGCTGAACCGAAAGCTTGACCTGGACCTGGGCATCCGCCTGCAATTATGCGCCGGCCGCCGGCCCGGCCTGGCCTTTTACTCCGGCTTGCACCAGCGCCTCGGCGAACACATTTCCTGGCGATTCGGCGCAGGACGCACCCTGCGCCAACCATCTTTCACCGAACTTCATTACAATTCACCGGCCAACCGGGGCGACCCCGGCCTGCAGACGGAATCAGCGTTCAATATCGACAGTTCCCTGGTTTATTCCGGCGGCCCCGGCAATCTTGAATTGACTTTTTTTCTACGTCGGCACCTGGACCTGATCGACTGGATCAGTTTCAACTCAGGCACATCCTGGCAGGCGGTAAACCTGCCTCGGCAAATATTGAGCGGCCTGCAGGCCGATTACCGCTTAAGCTTCCGGCAGGGATCGCTGTTGCTCAGCCTGGAAAAAATCACGTCTTCGAACGGAAACGAGGGATTCCTGTCAAAGTACGGCCTGCGATTTGCCGATACCAGTCTCAAGTGTCATATAAACCGGCATTTCGGACCGGTCAGCCTTTCCCTGCGCTTCAACCGCAGGCGTCCGCACGGCGGCCGATCCTGGGAAAACCTGCTGCATGCGGCCCTGAGTTTCAGCCGGGGACAGCTGTCGATAACTTTGCAGGCAGACAACCTTTTAAACAGTATAATCGAGGAACTCCCCGGCCTGCCCGGGAGCGGACGCTGGTTCTCCGTCCTGATTTCAGCTCCGATCGGCCCGGGGAGATAACCGGGTGATTAATTGACAAAACACCGTTTATGCCTTATTTTGCAATTATGAACATCCCTGATCCCATGAGCACGGCCAGCTACGCCGACCGGAGCCTTCGCCTGCAGCCGGCTTCCGGTTTCAAGGCCGATCGCCCCGGCGAATTGGGTGATGCCGAAGCCAGGGAATTGCAGGAATTGAAAAAAACGGATCGCCAGGTCAGGCAGCATGAACAGGCCCACCTGACAGCCGGGGCCGGAGTGATCGTTTCCGGAGCCCAATTTTCCTACCGCCGCGGGCCCGACGGCCAGCTTTACGCAGTCAGCGGGGAGGTTAAAATAGACCTTTCACCGGTTCCGGGCGATCCGGAGGCCACCGCGGAAAAGGCCCGCCAGGTGCAACGCGCCGCACTGGCACCCAGTGATCCCTCGGCCCAGGACCGCCGGGTGGCCATGCAGGCCAGGATAATGGAAAACCAGGCCCGGGCCGAAGCCCGCGAGCAGGAACAGGATGAAAGCCATGACCTGCCGGCAAGAATACAGCTTCATTCAAGCCTGGTAGACCTTTTAGCCTGACCCCCTTGTTCTTCCAGGAGGAATGATGAAAAAAAAAAGCAAGTACGAGGAAGCCGGAGTCAGCATAGACCGCGGTAATGAGGCGGTCAACCGCATCAAGGCCATGGTCAGGAACCTGGGTGTTAATGAAATAGGTAAATTCAGCGGTTTTTTCCCCCTGCCCGGAAATTACAGCCAGCCGCTGCTGGTCTCCTCGGCCGACGGCGTCGGCACCAAGCTGAAAATTGCTTTTCTGACCGGCCGTCACAATACAGTGGGCCGTTGCCTGGTCAATCACTGCGTCAATGACATCCTGGTTTACGGAGCCAAACCGCTTTTTTTCCTCGACTACATCGGTGCCGGCAAAGTGGAGCCTGACGTCATCTCCCAACTGGTGTCAGGCATACTTGACGGCTGCCTGGAAAACAACTTTGTCCTGCTGGGCGGAGAAACCGCCGAGATGCCGGGGCTTTATCAGGAAGGTGAATACGACCTGGCCGGCTTCATCGTCGGCATGGTCGACCGGGAAAAGGTGGTGGACGGGAAGAACCTGAGCCGCGGTGACCTTCTGATAGGATTACCCTCATCCGGTCTGCACACCAACGGGTATTCCCTGGCCAGGCATATCGTCTTCGAAAAAATGGGTCTCAGAGTCGATGAATTCATCCCGGAACTTAAGGCCACTGTAGGAGATGAACTCCTCAAGGTACACCGTTCCTACCTGGCCGCTGTGACCCCCCTGCTTGAAAAAGGACTGCTTAAAGGAATGGCTCATATAACCGGGGGGGGATTACTGGAAAACCTCCCCAGGATTCTGAGTGAAGACCTGGCCGTGACCATAGAAAAAACCTGGCCTGAACCGGAAATCTTCAGTTTCCTCTGCAGTCATGGAGAAATAGATCTCAAAGAACGTTTCCGCGTCTTCAACATGGGCATCGGCATGGTACTGCTTATCTCGAGAAACGACCTTTCCGCAGTCGAAGGCATCCTGAGACAAAACGGGGAGGCTTATTACCTGATCGGCCAGGTCCGTTACCGGGAAGGCGGAGAACAGGTGCTCCTGGCCGACTAGGCAATCATTCCGGCTTAAGCCTGATTCAGAAACCCTGAAAACGGCCTTGTTTACAGTTTGACAATCACTTTTTTACGGCCGGCATGACGTGACTTGTAACTCAGTTCCAGGTTGCCGTTTCCGGACACCAGGAATTGCAGGTCGACCTTGCCGAAGCCTGGAACAGAGAGAAACTGCAGTTCCGGGCGATGCTCCTTGTAGCGTACTTCATCGGTCAGCGTGTTGATCAGGGTGCCGCCCGCCAACACCCGCAGTCCCCGCCCGGCGGCGGTCACCTGGTCAAGCGGATAAAGCTTTACCTTTTGGGCATGCTGGCTCATGGTCGGAATGGCATTGGTGTTTACCAGCCTTACTCTTACCCGGTGCAGGTTCCTGCCGATTTTTTTTGCTTCCAGTATTTCCATGCTGACCTGAGGGGTCTGCCTGGCCGAAAAGACAACCGCCATGGCATTGCGGTGCACCAGGTCCTTGAGCATGAACGGCGCCGGCAGGCGGGTGCTCATTTTTACCCAGCCGCCGATTTCTATATCACCGAACTGGGGGTGTTTGAAAGGTTTCCACGGTTTGTAGAGCTCGCCCAAAGTCAGGTGGTCGCTGAACTGCAGTCTTTCAAGCTCGTTGCCCCCGCCGAACATACCGGCCCGGGCGTCTTCTTCCCTGGCCATTTTTTCCCTTTGCCGGCGCTCTTCATCCTTGACTGTGCGGAACGTTTCCTGTTCACTGAGGAAGAGCTCACCGACAAAATTGAAACTGCCGTTGAGCATGGCCATCCATTCTCCGAAATCACCGTAAGTCGCATAGAGGTCCTTCCAGGATATCAGGTAGCGGTAACCCGGAGTGATTCTCTCGGCCTGCAGCCCCAGGAAATCGTAAACCGCCACGTCGGCCGGATGGTATTCGCCCTGGGCCTTGGTGCTGGGACCGCGCAGAAACATGCCGCCGTAATTGTGGAAGGCCCAGGAAACGATGATGTTGGGACGAGCCCTGATGTAGGTTGCCAGGGCTTTCAGTCCCACTCCCTGGAAGGGGAAGTCACCAGCTCCGCGCTGAACGTAATCCGGCATCCAGTCAAAGCCCCAGTTGCGGTTGCCGTCCACGTAGCCTTCGGCATCTTCGTTGATCCTGCCGTCTCCATCGTTGTCTATCCCCTCGCTGCCCAAAAGGGTCCATTCTCCCTGTTCTCCCGGTTTGACCCGGACCATCAGCCTGGGATCTTCGGGGTGACTGCGATAAGCGCCGAAAGGATCAGCTATGCGCATCTGGGTTATGTTGCCGTCTCCGTCGAGATCCTGCGGAAAGTCCTCGTCGATCAGTCCGTCATTGTCGTCATCCCTGGGGATGCGCAGGCTGCGATTGCTGTTCGGACTGGAGGGGCCGTGAAAAAAGTGATGGCGGCCGTCGATGTTGACCACGGGAACCACGTAAAAAACCACCCGATCAACCAGTTTCTTTATTTCTTCATTGCGCTCGTAGTTGTACAACAGGTAATCAAGCAGGTAAAGACAGACTTCCGCGGCCTGGATTTCATTGCCGTGGATATTGCCGTCCACGTATATCCCCGGCTTGTCCAGCTCCGGTCCGCTCTTGGGATTGTTGATCGTCAGGGCGTAAATGGGGCGCCCCTCGTCGCTTTTCCCCACCAGGTCAAGTTTGGTCAAGCCCGGGTAATGCCGGTTCAGGGCTTTCAGCGCCGCTTCGACCCGTTCCGGAGGATAGTATTCGGAGAAGGAAAGCGGAATGGATATACCGTCGGCATATGAATTCCCGCCGAGCATTATCACCAGAAGCATCAACATGAAAAAGCGCTTCATTTTTCACCTCCGAGCTCGATGATCCTGCGGTCGCCCGGTTGTGAAGGAGCACTGAGCAGGATTTCAACTTTCTGTTTCTTTTCAGCCAGGATCAGCCATTCAACCGTCCCGGTTCGTCCGCCCCCCAGGTTCCGAACCAGGCTGCGGCGTCGCCCCTCGAGGATTTCCAGCCCCTGCCCCTGCAGGGTCAGAGCCAGCGGAGGAATACGGTTGTTTCGCAGTCCCATGGCCGTGGGGTAAGGCAGTTCGCCATGATTCCTGATCCAGACCTTCAGACGGTAAAGACCATTGCCCAGTGAAGTCAGCTGATGATTTTCCAGCCTGACCTCAGGCAGTTTGCCGGCCAGTTGCAGCACCCAGGGCACCTGGGCCTCCAGCAGGCTTCCCACCATGCGAAACGGCGGCGTATTGGCCGCAAAGGGTGCTTCACCACCTATTTCGACCCGGCCCAGTTGGGGGTGGTCGAAACCCTGCCAGGGCAAAAAGCCCTTGCCTTGGAGTTCCTGGTCGCTGAATCTCAACAAAGCCAATTCCCGGGGATCGGCGCCGCCCGCGGCCGGATCCGGCCGGGCCGGAATCTGTTTCAGCATTTCAGCCATTCTCTTGGTGGTCATCATCCCTCCCTGCAATGCCTTGATCAGCATCGGGGCCTTCATCGACTCGGGTGCGCCCGCCGCGCGCAGCATTTCCTCGATTTTCTCTTCTCCCAGAGCGATGAACTCATCGTTGCTCATGGCCGCCAGTTGCTCGGGAGACATCCCTTTGTTCTTGTCGTTTTCCTTTTTTATTTCCGGCAGGGTCCAGAAGTCCATGGAAAAAGCAGGCAGGCCCAGGTGGTAATAAGACCAGAGTTCAAAGGAACCGTCACGGGCATCAGGCGGTTGCAGCCTGGCCTTATCAAGGCTTTTCTTTTTCAGGAATTCCCGGTACTCATCGGCCAGTCGGCGGTAAAACTGCAAATCTTCGGGCAAAGGATTGACCACGGCACCCAATCCCAGGAAACCGGCGACCATGGATTCGTTGATTTCCATGCCCGGAGGTGCGAACCGGGAAACCATTTCCATTACCTCTTCAAGTGTATAGGTGCGGTCCGTGTCCGCTCCCATGAAGGATGCGAATCTTTCCGGAATCTTTATTCTGCTCAGGTCGGCATCCCCACGCCGGCCGCCGGCCGGGGGATGCAGGGCGAAATTGCTGGAGCCGAAGGTCATGGTCATGGCGATCTCGGGCCTGGCCATGATGAAAGCCAT
Source organism: uncultured Clostridia bacterium (assembly GCA_964457225.1). Lineage (GTDB taxonomy): Bacteria > Acidobacteriota > Aminicenantia > UBA2199 > UBA2199 > CAYWEM01. The sequence goes on along the minus strand of CAYWEM010000013.1, from coordinate 51,713 downwards.
GACGGCATGGGCCTCGGCTGTACTGCCCGGCCAGGGGCCGGCTTCGCTGGTGAAGTGTTTGAAATAATGGGGAAAGTTGAGACCTACATTCACACCTCCGGGGCCGTCTTCGTTGAACAGACCGTCAAGATCGTTGTCTATGCCTTCAGAATACAGTTTGAACACACCTGTTTCATTCTTGGCCGGATCGGCCCGGCGCATCAGCCTTGATTCGCCGTCAAGCGCCAGCCACTCCCCCTGCGGGTCAGGTACCCGCATCCTGGTTATCAGGCCGTCCCGGTTTAAATCCTCAAACCCGTCTTCATCGACCTGATCGTCCTGGTCATCGTTGTAAGGCTCATCATTGCGTCCGCAGCTGTACAGCGGGCGCCGGAAAAAGCGGGCCGCGGCGTCCGGATTGCCGACCGGCATGATGTACCAGGTTTTGTCCCGCCGGGATTCAGGGTCGGCCGCCAGCAAGGCGGCCAGGTGCAGGGCCGCTTCGGTGGCCAGCGGGACGGTGCCTTCCATATTGGCGGCCACGAAAACAGCCGGTCTCTTCTTCCCGGAACCAGCCTTGGCTGCGGCTAATTCCAGTACCAGCAAATCGCGGCCTCCTGGAGTTTTGGCGATCCGGTGCATTTTAACGGAATCGGGGGAAAGAGTTATCAGTTGATTCAGCCGGCTCAGTACCGCCTTCTCATCTGAATAACCGCGGAAATGCTCATCCAGGGCCGCCAATGGATAAGAAACGGCCAGGATCAGCAGCAGCGTGATCAAGCTGTTGCCATATTTCATCCGGCACCTCTCAGGTTGATTAAAAGGTAAGAAAGTAAATACGCAGGATATTTTTTTTTGTTTTCTGCAAGAAAACCTGTCCGGGACTGTTTCACTGTCTGAACTCAAGGAAAGGAGGTTGATATGAAAAAAAAAGCATTGTTGTTACTGGCAGTCATGGTCATGCTGGTCGTAGTTGTTGAAGCCCGGGGTTTTGGCCGCAAGTATGCCGGCATGCCGGGTATGGGTTTTTCCGAAGCAGGCTGGGGGCATAATTTGGGCATGCTGCTGCTCAACAGGGCTGAATTGGGTTTAAGCGAGCAACAGGTCAAAAAAATCCAGGAAATGTGCAACTCCCACCAGGAAACCGTGATCAGGAAACAGTCGGAAATCCGCCTGCTGCAGCACAAATTGCGCCAGCTTTACTGGGTCGATAAAATCGACCGCAAGGAAGCGGAGAAATTGATCAAGGACAGCGATGCCCTGAAAACCGAGCTGAAACTGCTGGCCCTGCAGCATAACCTGGCCGTCAGGGAACTGCTGAGCCCCGAGCAGATCGGCAAACTGCAGGAATTGCGCCGAGAAAGGATGCGCAAGCCGATGGACCGGGCCGGACTCGGCGAAAGACGGGAACGGCGCTTCCGCAGGTAAGACTCCCTCTATCCCCTTTTTTTAGCGGGGAACCCTTTTTCAGGGTTCCCCGTTTTTTTATTCCATGGCCAGGAAATAAGCGCTGAGGAAAACCAGCCTGCTGATCCTGGTCATCAGTTTTAAATCAATCGACCCGGGATGATCTCCGGGGCGATGGTAGTGCTCACCCATGCCGGCCATGAAAAACACCCAGGGCACATCGGCCAGTCCGAATGAAGTGTGATCACTGCCGCCGCCGGCCCGATCACTTGGCCTCAGATGGAGTTTCAGCCCCACTTGCTGGTTGGCCCGCATCAGGTTATTCTCCACGAAATCATGACGGGAATGTGACAGGGCCAGGAATTCCGCGGCTGAAGCTCCATCCCGGGTCAATCCCTCAGGAAGCTCCATGTTCCATATCCCGGCCATGCGCTGCAGCCGTTCCAGGGTCCAGGGAGTTCCGATCATGTCGAGATTCAGATAGGCTTTTATTTTATTGGTGGGCACCGGGGAGTTGGCCACAAAATACCTCGAGCCGAGCAGGCCTTTTTCTTCTCCGGTCCAGAGCGCGAAAATCACCGACCTGGGCGGCCGGACCGGCAGACCGGCCATGGCCCTGGCTGCCTGCAGAACGCCCACCGAGCCGCTGGCATTGTCGTCGGCCCCGTTAAAAACGTATTCCCCTCGCTTGCCCAGATGATCGAGATGGGCGCCGACCACGACGTATTCATCCTTCAATTCCGGATCACTGCCCGGCAAAACGGCAATGACATTGCGGCAGCGCACCAGTTCGCTCCGGACTTCGTTTTCGAGGCGCAGCCTGATGCCGGGCAAGGGCATGGAAGCCGGTTTGAATTTCCGGTCAATCATTTCCCGTTGTTTTTCCAGTGATTTTCCGGCCAGGGAAAACATGCTGATGGCCTGTTCACGGCCCAGGGTTAAAATCGGCAGTGACGATTCGAACAGTCCTGTCTGCCGGTCGAGCAACCTGAAAACCCTTGATTTTCCAGGTATGATCGCTTCACGGTCATCAAGTTGACGGCGATCCATCAGGCGCCGACGGAAATCCCGGCCATCGGAATCGGGCTCAGCAACGATCACCAGGGCCAGCGCTCCCTTTGACCTGGCCAGGTCCACCGGATTGAAACCGCCGCGGCCATGACCTCTCGACTGAGTTTGAGAGTACTTTTTTTTCAGTTCTTCACTGCGAAAGGGAGAAGCCGGATCATCACCTCCAGGGGTGCCCTCAAGAATCATCACCACTTTGCCTTTCACGTCCAGGCCGCGGTAATCGTCATAGCCGATTTTTGGCTCAACAATGCCGTACCCGGCAAAAACGACCGGGGCTTCCATGCTCCAGGCCGAGTCGGACTGCATGGTAAAATCAACGTTCTCCTGCAGTTCACGGCTGATCAGGCCTGTTCCGCTCTGTCTCACGATCAGGGCCCGGGTTTTCGCAGGACTTACTTCACGCAGTTCAAAAGATTGAAAATACCCTTCATAGGGATGAGACCGGAAATTGCCGGCCGTGCCCGGCTTGATTGACTTTTCCGGCTCCGGAACCTGCAAGCCCCAGAGGGCAAACAGCGAAGCCGCGTATTCACTGGCGGCCAGATAACCAGCTGTCGATATTTCCCGGCCTTCGAGCAGGTCTGAGCTCAGGAAATGCAGCATAATGGAACCGTCCCGCTCATTGATCGATTCCAGGGCTGTCTGCAGGTGCTTTTCTCTTTCAGCCTGATCACTGTCAAGGCTGACCGCCGGAAGCAAGGCTGCCAGGAACAGGAATAACAGGACAGCAATCGGGACAATACGGAATTGATTTTTCATATAACCTCCAGGACCGGGCCTATTTCATTCCTCGGAGCCCATGAACAGGGCCACGGTGCGCAGAGCACCAAACTGCTCGCAGATGATCTTCAGGGCCGACATCATCGGGACCGCCAGCATCATGCCTATAATCCCCCAAACCCAGCCCCAGAAAATCAGGGAAATCAGGATCAGAATCGGAGAAAGCCTCAGGCTGCGACCGGTCCAGATAGGTTCAATGACATTGCCCATCAGGAATTGAACGGCGATCAGCGCTCCGGCGACCAGGATCACCCGCGGGCAGATACCGAACTTGATCAAGCCCAGGGTGACCGGGAAAATCGTGGCCGCGATTGAGCCGAAATTGGGAATGTAGTTCAGGATAAAAATCAGCAGGGCCGAGAATATTATGAAATCGAAATCGCCGAGGTAGAGAATGATGCCTCCCAGCAGGGCCGTGGCGATGCTGACCAGGGTTTTGATCCTGAGATAGTTCTGGATCTTGTTCTCAATGGAATTAACGGTGTTGATCAGCTTTTCCTTCTGGATTTCATTGATTCTGGCCGTGGCCCGGATCCTGGCGCTCAGTTCCTTGCGGCCGCCCAGCATGAACAGCAGGTACAGCAGCACCAGCACCAGGTTGCCCATGAAGGAAGTGAACGGCCCCAGGGTTGAGGTAACAATGGTGGTAATCCGGGCTGAATTGAGGGCCCGGCGCCAGTCGATTTCGGCGATGAAAGATTCCACGTCCTTCAATGGGATTTTCAGGCGGACCAGGGTGGAATTGACCAACTGGGTTATACGCTGGCTGTATTCCGGGAATTCACTGACAAAGGATGATGCGCCGGTGTAGACCAGCAGGCCGAAAAGATACAGCAGAACGAAAATGAAAATCAGCAGGAAGATCAGCACCAGGGAAGTCGGCAGCTTCAGGGCGGTCAATTTCTTGACCGTGTTGTTGAACAGGAAATAGAGCAGCATGGCCACGGTCAGCGGGATGAACAGTGAACTGAGTAATTTGAGGATGTAAACCACCATGACCGCTACTATAAATCCGAGCAGCAGCTTGATGGTCAGCAAGTCGTGGGTTCTGTCATCCATAGTTGGCCATGTCTTCCTGGATAAATACTTTCCTGATCCGCTTGAAGAGTATGAGATCCAGTTTAACTTCAAAGGCCACCGTGTAGTGAATGCGGTTGTCCCTGACAGTCAGGTCGACTTCCTGGAGGTCGGAATCAGCAACTCCATTTTTTTCGAGAATGCTGTAAATGGCGTCCAATCCCCTCTCCACCGTATCCAGCCTGCCCCTGATCATGCCCATGGTGTCCTTGATCTGCTTTCTTATCGTGTTTTCCTGGGCAATCGCGGAAAATTCCTTGAAAGCGGCAAAACCTCCAAAAAGAAGCAGTACGGCCATGAAAAGACTGGCAAAGGTAATTCTGCCCGCGTTTTTATCCATCCATGCACCTCCCGATGAGTTTTTTCGCCCTTCCCCTGATTTCAGGGTCCGGGTCTTTGGCGGCGCTCTGCCGCAGGATATCGATCGCCTCACGTCCCCCGATCTCGGCCAGGGCCTCCAGGGCGTTTTCCCTGACCCAGCCCGGCCCGTGATCAAGATGCCTGGCAATGCCCCTGACCGCGCGCTTTGATTTCAACAGACCCAGCGGCCGGATAACCGAGGGAGCATGATCGCTGTTGCTCTGCAGGATTCTCAACAGTTCAGTTTCGGCCTGGGTGCAGCCTATTTCAGCCAGGGCCTCGGCGCTGGCCCGTAAAAAAAGCGGGTCACGCAAGGTTTTCAGCAACACCTGGCAGGCCGCCTTGTTCTTTAAACGGCCCAGGGCTTCAATCAGCGTTTCCTTGAGCATACCTTCGGACCGGTCGATTTTATCAATGATCTGATCGGCGTGATCAACATGGAGATTCTGCAGAAAAGCCGTCTTCCAGGTGATTCTCTCCGTAAGCGAGGGGGAATTGATTTTCTCCAGGAAATGCTCCAGGTCATCAGCCTGCACTGTGCCGGAATTGGTCGGTCCCGTCTTTTCCCCGGAATCTTCTCCGGTTGAAAAGCTTTTCAGCTCCAGGCACAAATCGCGGGTGCAGGGGAAACGCCTTTGGGGATCGGGCTGCAGGCAGGTCATCACCAAGTCATCAAGCCGGCGCGGGATTCCCGGAACCAGGCTGATCGGGCTCTTGAAAGCTCCTTCAGGCTTTTTTCCGCAAAGCAGGCGATACAGAATGACCCCCAGGGAGTAGATATCCGCCCGGAAATCAACCCCATGGGAGTTCTCCTTCTGTTCCGGAGCGATGTAATCCAGGGTGCCCATGGCTTCAAAGGTTCTGGTCAGCCTGCTTTCCTGGCCCCACAAGGCGGTTGCGATTCCAAAATCGCATATCTTGGGCAGGCCCTCGCTGGTCAGCAGAATGTTTGAAGGCTTGATGTCGCGATGCACTATGCCCTTTTCGTGAACGTATTGCAGGGCTTCGGCCACCCTGCCGATCAAAACGACTTTCCTGCGCCATTCGTTCAGGGGCAGATAAAAGAGGCGTCGCATATCTCCGCCGTCCACGTATTCGGTTACTATAAAAGCTTCATTCTCAGTGATATGGCTGTCATAAACCTGGACAATGCCTGGATGGCTCAACCTGGAGATAATCCGGGCTTCCCTGGCGAATCTTTTCAGCAATTGTTCATCCTGAAGCACGGACTGGTTGAGCACCTTGATGGCCACCAGCCTGTCCAGCGACAACTGCCTGGCCAGGAAAACCACGGCCATGCCTCCACGGCCGATTTCCCTGATGCGCAGGTAAAGGTTTCCCCTTTCCTTCAGATCAGCGCTGTCCGCTTCATTCATGGAGCATCACTCCCCGGCTGAAACGACCAGCAGGCTTTGGTCGCTGATTTTTCTGAAAACCGCTACTTCATTGTACTTTTTCCACAGAGTTTTCTTGGCGCCCGGAACGAAATGCAGCCTGTTTTCCGCGGCATCGTAGCTCAGCTTGATTCCAGCCGCGGGTATTCCCCCGAAAACCCCCAGCAGAGTGAATTCCCTTGGCTCCAGCCTGGTCCGAAGCACTGCCCGGCGCCAGAAATCCAGTTGAAACTCGGTGGGGAACAGTTCCAGGAAAAGAGCTTTTCTGGACAGGGAGAGCGATTCGATCCCGGCGGTATCACTTCTGATCCCGGTTTTGAAATGAGTTTTCAGAGCCAGATTACGGGTCTGGAAAAAACATGGAACCGACCTGCTTTGCTCAAACCGCGGCAAGGTCCAGTTCAGCCCGCACATTTTCACACCTGTTGCCGGCAACAATGAAACCGAAAAAACAGCCGAGTTCTCATTCCGAAAATCAAGCCCCGGAACAGCGGCTGCCCGAGGCACGGGGACCGGATAATCCCTGGTCAGCGTTTCAACCGAAAAATCCAGGGCACTCCTGAGCTGAATCCCGGAAAAAGAACAGTCCTGCGCAGCGAAACCCGGGCTGAATGAATAATCAGGCAGGACAATCCTGCATCGGGGAAAGGGCAGAGACCTGGCAGTCGGTTTGGCCGACAGAGCCAGTTTTCTGATCATGACCCGGGGACCGAAGCGAAGCAGCAGTCTCAGCAGGGGATTCAGCTTTTTTCCTGACATAAAGCGACCAGGGCGGCTTCCACCCGTTGAAAAGGTTCGCTCAGATCGATTTTTCCGGCGATACCGCGCAGGAAATTCAAAACTCTTTCCTGTACATCCGTTTCCGGGGTAAAAAAAGTCAGGCGTAAAGGATTGGGGCTGGTCCCGGGCTGCAGCAGAATCTCTTTTTCCTTGACCCGCTGGAGCTCTCCGGGCCTGGCCAATCCCGGCAAAGAGGTGGTTTGCAGGAAAACAAAAGGTGCTTTGCCCGGCGCGAGATCCCCCAGCAAGGCTGCATCGGAAACAAAATAAACCAAGGGCAGGTTGCTTATTTCTTTGAGCAGGTTTTTCCTGATCACTTCTTCGTTTAAATATCGTTCCATGGATTTGCCGAACAGAATCCGCTGAATCCTGGTCGGCTGAAATGGTTCGGTGTACTTGAATTCCAGGGGGATGGCCGCCTCGTCGGTGACCATGGCCCCGCCGATATAATGCTCGTTTATCTTAAGGCTGGCCAGGTAACCAAGGCGTACTTTTTCCATTTTTCACCCCTTGAGCAATCCGGCGACTTCATGGCCGATCATGGCAGGATTTTCCACCACCAGAACTCCGCAACGGCGCAAATGGGCCATCTTGTCCGCGGCGCTTCCCTTCCCTCCGGCGATAATCGCCCCGGCGTGGCCCATGCGCCTGCCCGGAGGAGCGGTTTGTCCGGCAATGAAGGCCGCCACCGGCTTCGGATAGCCGGCGGCGATGTAATCAGCCGCCTCTTCCTCAAGATGCCCCCCGATTTCACCGATAAGCACCACTGCATCGGTATCAGGATCATGACGGAACAACTCGAGCACATCGATGAAAGAAGTGCCGATCAGGGGATCACCTCCAATGCCGACCCCGGTGGACTGGCCCATTCCCAGGGAGCTGATCTGGTCGACTGCCACGTATGTCAGGGTGCCAGAACGGGAGACTATGCCTACTTTGCCGGGCCGGTGAATATGCGAAGGCATGATGCCTGCCTTGGCTTTTCCGGGCGATATCAAGCCGGGGCAATTGGGACCGATCAACCGGGTAGCGCTTGTCCTGAGAAAATGAAGCACCTTGCTCATGTCATTGACCGGGATGCCTTCGGTGATGCAGATCACCAGTTTGATGCCGGCCAGGGCGGCTTCGATCACCGCATCTGCAGCCAGGTCGGCCGGAACAAAGATTATCGAAGTGTCGGCCCCGGTTTGAACCACGGCTTCAGCCACGGTGTCAAATACCAGTCGATCGAGATGTATTTGTCCGCCTTTCCCGGGAGTCACGCCACCAACCAGGTTGGTTCCGTAAGCAATCATCTGAGCGGCGTGAAAAGTGCCTTCCCTTCCGGTAAAGCCCTGGACCAGAACCCTGGAATCCTTGTCGATGAGTATGGACATCAGGCAGCTCCTTCCGCGGCCAGTTTCACGGACCTGGTCACTGCAGCAACCAGGTCGTTTTCAGTATGCAGGTTTAAACCAGATTCCTGAATGATACGACGGCCTTCTTCCTGGTTGGTGCCTATAAGCCTGATCACCACCGGAACTTTGAGTTCCAGTCCTTTTACGGCATTGACTATGCCGGTGGCGACCAGGTCGGTTCTGACTATGCCTCCGAATATGTTTACCAGCACGCAACGCACGCCGGGATCAGCCAGCAATATCCTGAAGGCTTCTTTTACCTTGTCTACCGAGGTGGCCCCGCCGATATCCAGGAAATTGGCCGGTTCGCCGCCGTAAAACTTGATTATATCCATGGTGGCCATGGCCAGTCCGGCGCCGTTGACCATGCAGCCTATGTTTCCATCCAGCTTGATATAGCTGAGATCGTATTTTGAAGCTTCCCATTCCAGGGGTTCTTCTTCTTCAACATCTCTCAGCAGGGCCAGCTGGGGATGGCGGCAGAGAGCGTTTTCATCAAAGGAGACCTTGGCATCAAGAGCCACCAGGTGATCTTTCGAAGTGGCCACCAGCGGATTGATTTCAACCAGAGAAGCGTCTTTTTCCATGAAAAGCCTGAAAAGGCTGTTTAATATCAAGGAAAAATCCTTTCTCTGCTCCTTGTTGAAACCCAGTTTAAAAGCGAGATTTCGAATGTGGCAGGGCATCAGTCCGGTCAGCGGATGAATGACCTGGCTGTGTATGGCTCCGGGGTTTTCAGCGGCGACTTTCTCAATGTCCATGCCGCCCTGATCGGAGGCGATGATTACCGGCGCGGCCTTGATCCGGTCCATCAACACCGCCAGGTAATACTCTTTCTGGATTTCAAGTCCCTGTTCTATAAGCACCTTTCGGACCAGCTTACCTTCCCCGCCGCTCTGGCCGCTGACCAGGCGCATACCGAGAATTTCCCGGACATTGGTCCTCAGTTCATCTCGGTCGGCGGCCAGCCTTATTCCGCCGGCCTTGCCACGGCCGCCGGCATGAACCTGGGCCTTGACCACACAGGGGAAACCTATGCCGGCGACAGCGGCTTCGGCCTGGTCAGCCTGTTCAATCATTTCACCTTTCGGCACCGGGATGCCGTATTCCCTGAAAAGATTCTTGGCCTGGTACTCGTGAATTTTCATGTGTTTTCAGGAACGGAAATTGTTCCGGCCTTCCTCGTATAGATCGTTGCCGTACATGTCGTTGACCACGATAGCAGGAAAATCGACCACTTCCAGCCTGCGGATGGCTTCCGGACCAAGTTCGGGATAAGCCACAACCTCGGATTTTTTTATGGCCTTGGACACCAGGGCGGCTGCTCCGCCGGTTACAGCCAGGTAAACGGCCTTGTAACGGCGCAGGGCTTCCTTGACGGCATCGCTGCGGGATCCCTTCCCAATGGTGGCTTTCAGGCCGAGCCTGTGCAGTTCCGGAGTGAATACGTCCATGCGGTTGCTGGTGGTGGGACCGGCTGAGCCGATTGGATTTCCGGGCCGGGCCGGAGTCGGGCCGACGTAAAAAATCGCCTGTCCCTGCAATTCCACCGGCAATTCCTGTCCCTGTTGAATCAGGTCGATCAACTTTTTATGGGCGGCATCGCGTCCGGTCAGAATTGTACCGGTTATCAACACGTTGTCACCGCTGCGCAGACCGGCTACTATTTCATCATCCAGGGGAATGGTGATCGATTTCACTTCAGACATGATTCCTCCTATTATAGTTCCTTCTGAAAAACCTTGGCATTGGCGAATTCATCACTGACCTTGAGATAGAGTATTTTGGCAGCAGCCAGGCCGGGGATCGAGGTGTCGTATTTTTCGATTTTGGAATCGTTAATCAGGTCAAGCGGGAAAAGAGGAAACCAGTCACGGCCGTCCAGTGAATAGAGCACCTGGGCAACTATCGAGGTTTCATCGACAACCGTGAAAGTGACCCTGTCTCCCTTGACTGTCAGATCTCTCACCACCGGAGCAGTGGAATCTATGACAAAAGGTTTTGAAAGGATCGAAGTTTTTTTGCTCATTCCCGGTGGATTACTGAGAGAGTCGTCGGCGACCACCCGTAACTGGTAGATACCGTCTGCGAACATCTCCATGGCCAGCTGAAACTTGTTTTCACGCAGGTTTTCCTTGACTGGAATCCATTCGCGGGATCCCTGTCTTCTGAGAAAGAGATCGAACTTCAGGGCGTCCTGGTTGGGATCCATTGATTGCCAATTGACCTCAAGCTGTTTTTCCAGCCTGTTTTCCTCTTTTTTGTCTGTAGTTTCAACTGAAGGAGAAGCAATATCGGGACGGCGGACCGAAATGGACCTCATTGCCGGTGCCTGGTTGGCTTCCAGGTAATAGGCCGTATAGCGATCCAGGAAAGGCTTCTCTGCGGCGGAAGCGGCATTTATGACTACCTTCAACTGAAAAAAGCGGTAGCCGGAAAGATTGATGGACGAATTGGCGGCATCGGTGAAGGGCGCCGACCAGCTAAGCCAGGATTCATCGGGAATACTGGAGTTGCCGAGCCGGATGAACAGCGACACGTTTCCCGGGGTGGCCCATTCCCCGCTCCAGTCGAGGCGACCGAACCGGGAAGGAATGCGGGCGTCGAATACGTCGGAAACATAGGTTCCGCTGTTATTGAGAGTATCCTCAAGTCTGAGGATAACCGGCGTGTTGTTCCCGATTACCAGCAGACCGCCGCCGACCGCGGGTTTGATCCTGAACACCTGGGCCGATTCACTTTCAAAATAAACGGAAAAACTCTTATCTTTGGAAATGCTGTAGATACGGCCGCTGTGCCCGGTACCGGCCAGCACGGCCGCCCTTTTTTCATCATAACAGAGAGTGTAAACGTATTCTTCCTCTGAGCTCCAGAGTGTCTCCACCGATCCGTCAGGCCGGGCCATGTAGACAATCGACTTTTCCTTTATCTGCGGTTTACGGCGCTCTTCCGCCGGTCTGAATATAGTATCCAGCCCCGCCTGCTGGGCATCCCTGGCCTGGGCAGTGCTTTTAACGGCGGCGAAATACAGATTGCCCTCGGCATCCTCGCATATCCCCTTGATTTCCTCCAGGGGGGATTCAAAAAGCACCCGCACTTTGCGGTTCTTGATCTGGTAAAGCAAACCCCGGTCACCGCTGCCGACCAGAATGGCTCCGTCCTGGGCCAGGTGCAGGGTGACCAGATGGGCATCGGCCGGTGAAAGTATCTTCTGTGCTTCACCGGAACGGTTAACCAGGTAAACAGCGCCGCTGTTCCCGGTCGCCACCACCAGGTTGCCCTCGGCATCCTCTTTCAAGTCCCAGATAAAGCGTTCTTCAGGCCGGAAAAGCTCCTGGGATTTGCCTTCCTTGTCGATCCGGAAAAGCCTGCCCTGGGGAGAAGAAGCCACGAACACATCTCCATTGCCGGAGGTCAGCAGGGCGTAAATATCTGGCTGAGCGGCCTGAAAAAGAAGCTCAACACTGCCGTCGGCGTTAAGGCGGTGAACGTTCCCACGCTGTCCGCTGCCGATGATGATATCCCCGTTCCGGGCCTGGTCGATGGCCAGGTAAAACTCTTCTTCCGGCCCGTTCATGGTTTTGAAGCGGGGGCCCAGTGAAAGCCTGCCCTGGCTGTCCAGGGTCAAGCCCAGCAGGCTGCCGGGACTGAAATCCTCGAAACTGGTCTTTTCGATTTTTTTCACCTGCACCGCAGTCAGGGCCTGCAGCATAAACAGCACGAAGATCAGCACCAAAACTGTTTTCTTATTCATTTTTCATCTCTCTTATCTTGAGTTGGATTATTTTCCTGCCCCGTACCTGGGTGGATACCGGATATTGGTATTCAACCACGTTTGAAACCGCCAGGTCACTGCGGTCATCGGAACTACGCTGGAAGGTGAGAACATTACGAATCGATGAAGGCAGGTTGGAGTATTCATAGCCCCTGATGAAAAGGCCCTGTGAAGGCACGAAAAACCTCAGGTAAACCCGGTTGTTCTTGCGCAGATTGTTGATCGCCCGGATCAGCTGGCTCACTTTGCCGGGAAAATAAGAACTGCGGATGATTCTCGAATCGAACTCGACGATCGAGGCTGAATCGGCTACCATCAGGTAGAATACCGTGCCGGGTTTGAGCTGTGGAGCACGCAGAGTCAGGCTTTCCTGAACATCCGCTCCTCGTTCGTTCTTCATCTGAAGCACCAGGTTCATGGCCTCGCCCGGTAAAAAGGTGTTTTTCTCAAGCAGGACGTTTTCTATCTCCGATCTGCGGATGGTTTCCATGCCGTTTATTTCAATGTCGATTTTCTGTATTTTCAGCTTTCTTTCACGGTTGTTCATCAGAAAGAAGTTGACCGCCAGCATGAGATTGGAAAACTCTTCGAATGAAGCGGTACCGCTGTAGAGATCATCGATGACTATGTTTTCCTCGTTTTCGACGAATACCCGGGCGTTGATACTGAGTGAACTGAAACCGTATTGCTGGAATTCGGACATGAAGATGTTCATCAGGGAAATGTAGGAAAGAGCCGGAGTCAACAGGGGATGATCAACCATTTCCAGGTTGAAACTGCGGTTACGGTTCTTGACCAGCACTTTCATCGGAATCATGTAGGGATAGCTGCCCAGCTCACCCTGGACCGCGGAAAAACGGTCCTGCCTGACCCGGCCGATCATCTGGCGGCTGGCGGCCAGTTTAAAGGAATTCTGAAAGGAAGGCACAACCGTGATAATCTCGGCGGCATGCATGGGAAAATCAACTGTTCCCAGGTTGAAAAACGGGTGGCCGAACATGTAAACCAGGTTCTGATCGACATGGGTCACGGTGCCGGAAGCCGAATACTCGAAATCACCCCGGACCAGGGGGATTGATACGGCATCGGCCGGAGCCAGGCGCGGCCTCTCCGCCCCCAGGCGACGGGGGCCAAGGTCTTTTCCCAGTGAACCCTGGACCTGGCTGAAAACCGGCGTAAGCATGGCCGTCGCCTGGGGCAGGAATCCTCTGCTGATGGAAAGCAATTGAATAGGACGCAGCGATTCCAGCGGGGCGTGACTGGCCAGGCGCTGCAATTCCTGGACTACCAGCCTGTTTATCATGGCCGTGTTCTCGGCACTGAAATCCAGGCGGATTTCACCCAGGTCAATCGAGTAAGACGGCTTGTTGTACTCGAAAGTGCTGATGATGTCTTCTATCGGCGTGACCCCGGCGATGGGCTTTTTGGCGAAAGAAAAGCCGTAACTGACCGCGCCGATTATTTTGCCGTCTATGTAGAGTGGACTGCCGCTCATGCCGGCCATGACCCCGCTCTCCTGGATCTCCGGTGAAAGCAGTTCCACTATGATCAGATCCTTGTTGGGGACGAATTTTTCAAGTATTCCGAGCACCTTGAAAGAAAACTTTTCCACCTGGGAGTCTTTGAAAATGGTTTTTCCTTCTCCCTGCATGCCGGCCTTGATTTCGCTGACTTTCATGATATCCGGCCAGGCGAAAAGCGCCAGCGACAATAAGACCAACAACGTTATCGCTTTTTTCATGTATTTCTCCAGGAAGATCATTATCCGGCTGGTGAGACAGTTATTTCCAGCATCCGGGACAACCGCAAATACTTGACTTCGGTGCAGATGAATTATTTGGCATTTAGAACTGACAGCCTCCTGACTGCATTCTCGGCATTAAAGAAAATCATAAAAGAAGAGCAGTTAAAAATCAAGTTGCCCGGCATTGTTTGACTGTCACTCCCCGATCTTAGTCCGGGAACGGCGGCTGCGGTCCTGTACCCGGACCAGGCCGCTTTTCAGATCCAGCTCCAGTTCGTCTCCTTCACTGCCTCCGCCATCAATCCTGTTGATCCTTGCCTGGCCGGAAAACCTGACCAGCTGACCGCGGTAATCCCAGTGCATCTCCCTGGCCCGGCCGCTTACTTCCTGGTTCCGGAATTCAGTCACTTCCCAGGCTTCGATATTCATCGGATTGCGATCCTCCCCCAATATGATTGATGCTCTTTTGGACCGCAGTGAATTGCCGGAACTGGTAATCCGGCAGTTGCCGTCGATGATCAGCCTGTTTTCCCCCGCCTGGTAAACAATGGAGTCACCGCTCATGCTCAGGGCGTCATCATTTCCTGTGAGCTGCATTTCAACTTTGCCGAAAGCTTCCATGCCGCCGACCCGGCGGTCGAAATTGACTTTATCTGCTTTCAGGTTCATCTTGTTCTGAACGATCACCACCTGGGAACCGTATCTGATGACGGCTCCGTTTTCCAGCAAATGCAGGGAGCCGGCCGATATGAAACAATCATCACCGGAAAAGACTCCTTCTTCCGCTGAAAAAACGACAACCGATTTGACCGGGCCCTGGCTGACCATTTCCCCTTTTTCGCTGAACCCCTGGAAGCGGTCGGCGCTGAAACGATTCTCACGATCCATGACCAGGGCCGGGCGCCCCTGAACACTTATAGTTCCGTTGGCAAAGGATCTCCTGATGCGATCCCCCTCGGCCCTGATACCACGGGCCTGGAAAAATGCAGTTCCCTCGATGATGACATCCCGGAGTTCTCCATCCTTGCCGAAAGCGGCAGTAACCCGGTCTCCGGCAAGCTTGAATTCATTGGCCCCGCCGCCGCTGATCATTCCCGGGGCCAACAGGCGCATGGCGCTGAGTCTTTCCTCGGTGAAATCCATTTTCATATGGTCGGAAAGCGCCTCATACCATTCATCCGGTCCCTCCACTTTTGCTTCGGCCTGGTCCATGATCAGTATTGAGGACAGCTTTCCATTCAGGTCGTATTCGCTCTTCATCATCCCGCCGCTGCCGCGGCGGTCCTGCCAGAGTTCATCACCGTCGTTGAACCGGCCGCTGAAAAAGGCATCGCCTTCCACGGTCACGCTGAGCAGTCTCTGAAAACCGTCAGCCAGCGAAGCCGCCAGGAAAGCTCCCCTCAATTCAGCCTCGGCGGAAACCATGCTGTTGCCGCCGTACATCATCAGCAGCTGAGGTTCGTCGAATATCCACAGCTTTTCGGTTTTAAAGTCAAATGCCCCCCGGTCGCCGCTCCAGGTACCTGAAACCTGGAAGAGCCTGATGCCGTCGTTTTCCAGGAAAAACTCCATCCCCTTGAGGGCCCGGCCCCGCAGATTATCCCGATTGCTGAAATCTACCCATTCCAGGTTCATCAGGTAATCACCGTGAAGCAGGCTGAAACGGTCGGCATTCATGCTGAAAGTTTCAGACTCGATCCGGGCGTTGTCCTTGATCCTGATTTCCCGGTAATCAGCCGTCACTTCGCCTGATTCTCCGCTGATGATCATGTCGCCTTTCATCCGGCCCTTGCGGAATATCCTGCTGAAGACATCGGTCATAATTATTCTGCCGTGCTCTCCGCTCCTTGACTCCCGACAGCGGATCTCAACACTCTGGCGGTTATCCCGGTCAAAACCGAGATATACCAACTCCGTGCCCTCGATCCCGGGCTTGATTTCCAGTTCTGGTTCCCTGCCGCCTCTGAACTTGAACAGAACCGCCAGCACCAGAACCAGGCTGATCAGCAGGACAATCCATTTCAGGCGGAGAATAGATTTCATGTCCGCCGGATTACTCCTGTGAAGGGTAAGAATCGAAAAGGCGGCCCCATTGGGATTCAGCCAGCCAGCGGCGCACTACAGGCCGGCCTTTCAGGTTGTACCAGACCTTGTCATGATAAAACTCAGAGGCGAAAATGAAAACGTTAACCAGCGGAGTGTGGAAGAAGAGTTTCTGCAGGTATTTCAAGGGGGTGTCATGCCAAAGCGCCCGGCCGACCCCGGTGGCCAGGTTTACTCCGACCTTGAAATTCCAGCGTTCGGCAGCTGCCTGCTGGTCTCCGACTATTTCTATTTCTCCCGGATCGCCCACTCCCAGTCCATGTTCATGGGCCAGGGCTATGCAGGGCAGTTTTTTCCAATCCATGCCCATCATGGTGGCGGCCACGGCATCTATGGCCACCTGGTCGGCTGAAGCCAGGATGACGTTTTTATCGATCGGAATTACCGTGCGCGGTCCCGGTCCCATGCCGGCGGTTGTGCCGTCCATTACCGCGAACATGCCGCTGTGGATTTCCCGGCCGATGGCCAGGAGATCAACCAGGGTTTCATGAATCCAGGTGTGGGTGTAATGGCGGCGGTAGTTGAGCAGACCGCCGAAAGCGTTTTTCATTGCCCCGGTGTAACCGGTGTAGGAATGAGTCTTGACCGTTGGCAGATGAACGATGTTCTTACCCGCGAAATAGTCCGGGATCATTATGCCCTCAGGAAATATGCGATGCAGGGCCAGGGTCTTGAAAGAAGGCTTGAATTCAATCCACTTCATATCCCGCTCCAGGAAATTGTACAGAACCGGGATGGAGTGTTTTTCATATATCGGGGCGAATTTAAGTTCTTTCTCGCCTTTTTCGGGCAGAGTGACCACCGTATGATTGTGCACCGCGCTCAGGTCCGTGTATCCTGAAGCCCTGAGAGCTTTGATCGTTGCTTCGAGCTGCCAGGGCGTGGTGTTGACTCCGGGAAAAAGATTGTGCCAGGTGATGTTGTCCTTGAGAATGGTCGTCTTGTTGTTGTCCATCGCCTGGGGCAGGCCGGCAAGCTCACACAGCCTTTGCATATCTTCATTGATCGTCGAGGGTTTTGTTTTCAAGACCGCAACTTTTGCCTTGACCATGAATGTTCCTCCTATGGGATGTACCGGGACTTCATTTTTTTATTATTATAACACAACGGGCATCGGCCTGAAAAAAGTGCCGGCGTCTTTTATTCGGAGGAACTGCCCCCGAGATATCCGAGTGATTTCAAACGTTTTTCCAGCTCACCGTCGATTTTAAACATCCTGGGCCTGTCCTGCCGGAAGAATTGCAGATAGCCGTCCAGCCTGGAGCGGAATTCATCAACCGCATAACCCCTCCTGTCGGCCAGGTTGGTCAACTGGCGGTGGTCCCGGGACTGGTAAAGCTCAATTTCCTGCATAAACGGAGGTGGGGGGTTAAAAAAGCGGGAATTCTCCTGGTCCCAGAAGTTCATTATCAGGTGGTAGCGGTCGTTTATCAGGGCTATCTTCCCGGGAAACTGCGGGATAATCGGTGAAACGGGCAGCAATGCTGAAACAGCGGCATTCCCTTTCCGGCCGCGACCGGGGAAGGCTTTCTTGTCGTATTCAATGCCGCTTTCCGCCAGGATAATCGAAGCCACATCGGTTATGGAAGTCAGGGCATGATCGTCCCCTTTCAGGCGGCTGCGTGGATACTTGATCAGCAGGGGGATGCTGACCAGCTCCCGGTACAACGAATGACCATGCTCCCAGCTGGAGTGATCGTAGAATTCCTGTCCGTGGTCACTCAGCACCACCAGCATGGATTCGGCGAACAGGTCGTTTTCTCTCAGGTATTCGACCACCCCGCCGACCAGGGCCTGATCGCTGTACATGATGGATGCATCGTAAATGTCGATCAGGTTCCGGCGATCCTGTTCGGGAATGGAACTGAAGTATTGGGAACTGTCGCCGAGGAAATCACGGATTCCTATCATGTTCACGTTCAGTTCCGGGTTTATTTTCACCAGGAATTCAGGGGGCGCCTTGTAGGGGGCGTGTATCTGGTAAGTATGCAGAAAAACGAACAGATCTTCAGCTGAATTGTCATGCAGGTATTGCCTGAAGCTGTCGAAGACTTTTTCGGCCGAATCCCAGAAAAACACGTCACCCGGATAATTTGAATAAGTGTTGAATCCTCTGGCAAAGCCATAACTGTCATCGACAAAACCGCCTCCGGTAAAGGCGGCGGTCAAAAAGCCCCTCTCCTGCAGCAGCTCGGCCAGCAGTGGGATATCGGCCGGAATCCTGTCTTCCGGAGTCATCACCAGGTGTTGATCCGGTGTCTTTCCCGAAAACAGGGAAGCAACGGCCGGCAAAGTCCAGGAAGTGGTGCTGAAAACGTTGCGGAACACCATGGCTTCTTTGCTGAGGGCGTCGAGAAACGGGGAAGTCGGCCTTTGGTAGCCGTACAGGGAAAGATGGTCGGCTCTCAGAGCATCCAGCAGGATAACCACGAACAGCCTGGACCGGGCCGCGGACCTCACCAGTCGCGGGTTTATCCAGGCTCCGGCGCCGCTGCCCCTTGTTTCCAGGACGATTTCGGTGACTTCATCAACGCTTTCGGGAAAAGTGATGCTGACTTTCTCCATCACTTCGCGGTCAAAAGTATGCTTGTAAAGATATTGAACCGGTCGGCTCCACTCGGCGGAAGCCCTGGTGCGCACGCCGATCCGGTAAAGCAGTCGCGCTCCGGGAGCGTTGTAAATCGTCAGTTCCAGGGAATTGACGCCCCGGTCCCATGATTGCGGCTTTATTTCTATGGCTGATTCTTCGAAGGCGAAAAGGCCGTGGTAGCTCACACCGGCATACCTGATGCGGCCCCGCCGGGAGTCTTCAGAATACAGGGAATTCTGAGTATCCTGTTTGAAAACCTTCTGAACTTCTTCTCCGGTCAGGAACAGGGCAAATTTTTCTTCCCAGCCTGGCGGGCATATCCAGGTCAAATGAGCGGCCAGCAGATTTGGATTGAATGGCTCTTGATGTTCACCCGTAGTCAGGGCAAACCACAGGACAATTAACAGCAGCAGGATTGAAAACAGTACCAATTGCCTTATCTTTTTGGTCATAGTTTATCGGCGTTTTTTTTCATGTTAAGAACAATTTTCCGTGCATTATTTTAGCAATTATGGCAAATTGCTGCAAATAGTGGTTTTATCACTCGATTCGAGACCTGAGTTCTTCCGGCTCACTTATAATCAAAGCCAGAAAATCATTTTTTTCACGACTGTAGGTGGTTATACTCAATGGAATCACCGAGCTTCCCCGAATCTCCATTCTCCGCAAAGCAGTCAAGTCCAGTAAAAAAGAGCTTTCGGACTCTAAACAGGAATCAAACAAAAAGCGTCGACCATTTCTTATTTCCAGCCGGGTTCCCGGCGACAAGAAAAACTTGAGATTGAAATGATTTCCCCGGTTCTTCATAGCAGCGACATCGATAAATAAATCGTAATGAAGTCCACTTTTCAGGCGGAAAATTCCTTTCTCGCTGTTGTATTTGAAGTTGGCTGAATTGTTGAAAAAGATCAGCGCTGATTCCGTTTGTCTGTTTTGATCAAGCAGGTGTACCCTGGGGTGGAATGCAAACAGATAAACCGTTGCAGTTCCAATCAGAATGAAAATCAATGCCTGGAATTTATTCCCAAGCGATAAGCTTTTGTTTCCTTTTTTTACTGAATAATGAAATAACAGCAATGCTGATAGAGCAAACAACCAGATCAGGTTAATCCAGGGGAACCGGCCGTGAACCGCTTGAAAAGCAGGGAAAAATGATCCCGGGGAAATCGAATCACTGCTGAAAAAATGATGCAGCGCCGAAGACAGTTCGGTTGTTGCGGCAAAAACCGGCTGATAGAGAAACAAGGGGTTATAGAACAACCATAGAGAATAGAAAAGGCTGAAGCCGGCTCCCATTCTCCACATTTTTTTTAAAAAAGAATTCTCTTCATTGCTTGAATCAGGATTGGCTGCTGATTCTTGTTTGTAAACTGAAATAACAAGTATGATCATTATCCAGCTGACAAACATCAAAGTCCGGCCGGCCGGGGAATATGCCCCCCGGGCTGAAGTAAGGGCATGAAAAACCGAATAGGCCAGGAAAACAAGTAAAAGCCTTGTTCGGCCTGGTATCTTCTCCAGAAAACTCCAGAAAAACAGAAGGAAAACAGGACTATAAAAAACAAGTCCATCCCTCTGATCCAGGAAATAGGCAAAAATCATCTTTAATCGCAAAAGCATCGGAACGGACCAGAAATCCTCCTTGGGGTAAACATCCATTGGATTCAGACTGCCATAAAGGTTTTTCGAGTAGAGGATCAATCCGAGGAATCCCAAGGAAATCGGTATGACAAATGAAAGGCATTGCCTCAGGCGGAAGTTTTTCCCCCAATCCTGCCAGGAGGATCCCAGCAAATGCAGCAGAGTTATAATCGACATCACAATCAGCGCCGGAATATACTTAACATGCAGCCAGGGAATAAAAGCCAGGCATATCCCAGCGGTAATTGGTCGGACCGGCCCGGCGAAGACAGCCAGATATGATCCCATCAACAGAGTCGCGGCTGGAATTTCAGGGTAAAGGTGAATACTGTGAAAGACCAGCGGAAAAGTACCTATAAAGAAAATCCAGGCCAAGGTGACGTTTTTGCCGGGCAATTCATTACGCAGCATAAAAAAAAGCAGAAGCCCGAAGAATGAGTTGATCAACACTGCCGCCAACCTGAAAAACAAAGCCGGAGGAATCGTTTCTCCGCTCAGCTTGAAAACCCAGTAAAAAGGCAGTAATAGAACAGAAAGACCTGGCAGGTGAAATGATCGCCAGTACCCATTTCGTTCACTGCCGTGAAAAGGTATTTCTACTGGAATGTAATTAAGGTAAGTTCTGCCTTCCACCTGATTACGCAGATCCAAATCTGCATCTTCAACAATACTCTGAGCCATCATGATATAGTGAGGCTCATCACCCGAAAGATGTATGCCGCGATTGTAAACCACAAAAGCTGCCGCGGCCGGAATCAGGAAAGACAACAACCAGATAAGTATTGGTTTTTTCGCCAAGGAAATCAAAGTGAGATCACCGGTCAGCCTTTTCCAGGCATAAGTGATGTACAATATGAAAACAATCAGCAGGAAAGCGCTCAGGCGCATTTGAAAATCTTTGACTGAGCTGAACTCAATGAGCAGTGAAGGCGAAAACAACAAGAAATGGTATGGTGTCCAGTGCCGCCCTACTACCATCCGAAAACGAAACAGCAATTCCAAGAGCAGCAAGACAACTAATACTGAAATGTTGAAAAAAACAAGGTCGCTTCCTCGAAAGAGAGTAAGACAAAAAACCAGAAGCCCCAATGCCATGGAAGATTGACGGAACAACTTGGTGAACGATTGCATATTCATTTCAGTTGCTAATCAAAAGCTATAAAAGACGATTCAAATGAAAAAACGATGTTTTTTACAAACTGAGAAAAAGTCAATTCACTCCTGATATGGGAAAAAAGCCTGAACACTTCGGCGCGATTGTTTTTCAGCCAGAGCTCGGTGTCTGATCCCCGGTATTCCCGGGCGTACAGTAATTCGAAATCAGCCTGTTTCTCCGGGGCCAGATGCGGATACCACATCTGTTTAAGGAAAAAGAGGAATTCCTGGTCCAGCCGGGCGCTTTCTGATGCCAGGAAATGTTCTATTTCTTGATCAATGGCTCCTTTCGGATTGTAGCCGAATTCCCTGGCAAAACGCATGGAAAAACGGGGCGACAAATCCAACAGAACGCCGTATGGTTTTATCAAAGCGATTTCGTTGTAGAAGGGAAACGGAGTCTCGCCGTTCCAGAAAGTAGGTTTTTCCAGGTATATATAACCGAGATCCGGAAATTTCTCATGGCCCGGGCGCAGTCGCTCGCTTATCTTCTTGTGAGCAACCACTGCGTCGGTCAATCCAAGCAGATCCAGTGTCTTCACTTTTTCCCCGGCATTGTAGCCCATGAAACCGATGTGCAGATGAGCTATTTTCAGGGGCAGCTGCAGTTTTCGCTGCAATTCCCGGGCGGCCAGGCCCTCGCTTTCCCAGATAAAAATTGGTTCTTTTCTCAGGAAGTTTTTGAAGTTGAGCTCGTGATTGCGGTAATAAAAATGTCTTTCATCGTTGATGTTGAGAAAGAAATTGGTTTTTTTTCTCTGCTGAACAGGAACGATCAGGCTTGAGACCAGTAAGAACACAACCGTGACAATTGGAATCAGCTTTTTAACCCGCAGGCTGCTCGCTCTATAAGATCCGGCAGCCAGGACGATCACCAGGTAGGCCGGCAAAAGGAACCTGCCGTGCATGAAGTCCCCCCCGCCCCTGATTACCATGAAACCGTGTAAAAGACCCAGCATTAAGAACAGGTTTCTTTCGCCGATTTTCAGCTTGAATGAGAAGGGGGGATCTGAAGCTTTTTTTCGCAGGATGTACAATAAAAGTGCGATCAGCGCCACGGCCGTAAAGGGGGTCCCCAGGACGAAATCATACAGGTAAAATAGCCCCTGGGAATAATATGAACCACCCGCGGACTTGGTGTAAAAGGTGTTCGGCAGCAGAAAACCGTAATACCCCATCCTGAAAACCAGGTAAGGCAGGTAGATTATGATATGAGGCAGAATGAACTTTTTCCCGTAATCCCATTTCCGGCGGCCCGGCAATGAAAACAGGTAAAACAAAAAAATCCCCGCGCTCATGACCGCCAGGTCAATCCTGGTCAACAGGAGCAGGGCTGAAATCACCCCGCCGGCGACTGGATTCTTCTCTTTGACAAAATAGAAAAAAAGCAGGCTGAGCAACAAGAAAGTAAGAGAGGTTTCCAGGCCGCTGGTGGCAAAATCCCTGACACTGCTGGTGGCCATGAAAAAAGGAAAAAGAAGGTTTATTTCGTTCTTTTCAGTAGCTTTGAAGAGCACCGTGAAAAGAAACAAAGCCGAGCAAAGCAAGCCAGGCAGAATCAGGTTGGCCTGGGAGTTCAGCCCCATGGACTTGAAAACGGTCAGTATCGCGAACCAGAGAGGATGGGAAAACCCTTCCACTCTTTCATTGGCGTTGTAAACCGGGCCCAGCCCCTTGAGGAAATTGTCCACGTAGCGCAGGGTGATATAGGCGTCTTCGGTGGCCCAACTGCGCAGGGCGAACATGTAGATGCCCAGCAGTAATAAAAACAGCTTCAGGAAAAACCAGTCATCTTCAAGGTGACCGCTTTGCAGGGAAAGCAGGAAGATGAACAACAGACCGGAAAAGAAAAGTGATTTCAGCAGGATAAAATACCAGGGGAAGAAAAACCCGGTTTTCTCCAGTTCCAGGCCAAGTAATTCGATGTGCACGGAACCTGGCTCCTGGTCGATGCTGAGCCTTGGTTCAACGGCGAGTCGTTCATCCAGGTGGAAATCAAGCCCGAGGGATGATCGCTGTCCGGCTTCGATTTTAAAGCGGCCGGCCGCGACCTGAAAGGTGCCCCGGTTGGCCGCAACTTCCAGCAGCACATTTACGGTCTGATCGGCCCTGTTTACCAAATCCAGTTCCAGTCGATAACGTCCGCCGCCAGCCGGAATGTAGTTGCCGTAATATAGCAGGTTGTCCGACGGGATATTCCCTTTGGACTGAAGTTCATCCGGGTCCAGCCGATAGTGGAACTCCCGTCCCTGGGGAATCATTTCCGCGGCTGTAAAGTACAAAAGGGCCGCCAGCAGGCAGAGCAGATAAACCTTCAGCTTGGCGGTCGAGGGGACTAAGCCTGTTTTCATTCAGCTGACCGGCTTAGAAACCTGATGAATGGTAGCCAACAAGGGATTGATGCCGGCCCGCGATTTACGACCGTACTCCATATGAAATCTCAGGCGACTCTGGTATTCACCCGCAAACGAATGATGGCGTTCATGGCCAGCAGGTAACATACCAGGGCCAGATACCAGGAAAAACTGAAACCGAAGGACAGGCTCAGAAATACGCAGAAAACCGAGCCGAACACGGTGAAGATCGAATTTACGGCCCAGGCCCATGGAATGAACTGCTGGTGCTTCTCCGAAAGAGCCCGTACTCCGGTGGGGAAAGGCATGCCCATCAGGAAGCTAAGCGGAGCCAGTATCAGGACACTGGCCACGATTCTCATTTCCGTCGAGAGGTGGAGCAGGTTTTTAAAAAGAATCGGCAGAATCAGGTTGTAGAGCATGCCGATAACGATAATCAGTCCGAAGATCAAGGCAACCGCGGATTCTTTTCCGGAAATGAACTTCCTGGAAAAAAAACTGCCCAACCCTGAAAACACAAGCACAGAGAACAGTACAACCGACAGAGCGTAAACGGGCCCGCCCAGGAAGATTATGAATTTCTGAACCAGAATTATCTCAATCAGTATAAATCCAAGGCCGATGGAGGCGAAAAAGATCAGGATATGGGGAGAAATACCCTTGATGAAGGGGATTTTTTTCCGGGACATGGGCAGAATGATGAAAATCAGTCCCAGGATGGTTATCTGGACTATACTGTATACAATGGTTTGCAGGCCGACCGGCATGTGAAAGGCATAAGCCCAGGAACTGATTTTTTCCTTGAAAAGATTTTTCCACTTGTAATACTGAAAGAAAAAGGGTGAATTGTCGGTAGCCGGATCTATCTTGTAAGGGTACTCGCGGTAAAATGCTTTCCGCTCGCGGTTGTTCATGCGGATGACCTTGGCGAAGTAATTGTCCAGACCGGGATCGAAGGGATCGTACAGCACCTGGAAACTCATTTCCTCAGCCCAGCTGTTGAGCCTCCGAACTTCCTCTTCCCTGAACCTTTCGGCTTTGAGGAGAACGTTGGCCCAACGGTTGCCTCGCAATATGTAAAAATAACCGGCGACATCTTCGTGGCCCTTTTTATTCATGGCGTCGATCATGGTGGTGACCATTCTCAATGTTTCCCGGGGCGGATCGAACAGAATGCGGTTGATGGAGATGACTCCATCGGGATTCAGTGATTCCAGCATCAATTCAACGGCTTCAGTGGTCAACAGGTAATTTTCACTCATGGCGAAGGCTCCTGAAGCCAGGGCGGAAGAGGCATCCAGGCCGCCCATCTGGACCACGTCGACCTTGAAACCCATTTGGGACAGATAATGACGCCCCTCCTTGGGCACCAGCAACGCCTTGTCGGCCAGGTTACCGGAATACTCGCGATATTCGTTTCTGAGAACGGCAACTTTCATCGGGTTTATTTCCGCACCGATCACCATTCTCACCCGGTGATAGAGGGCGATCAGCAGGTCGATCCCCCCCCCGAAACCTATGGCCACCGCGTTCCGGTACCTGTTCATGATATAGGGGGCACCCTGCAGGTAACCGTTGAGGTATTCGTAATTTCTTATATCCTTATCTATTTTTAAAATTCCGGTGGAGGTAATCCCGTCCTTGAACATGTACCTCAGTTCCATGCGCTGATCATGGTACTTAGGGCTGATGTCGCCGCCGAAATCCCAGATGGGACGGGTGAAAGGCTTGGTGATATCCAGTCTTTCCACCACGTTCCAGCGCGAAAATTCAATGTCTTCACTGCCTTTCCAGGGCATGGCCCATTGGAAACCGTCCTTGGATGGCGGTGGATAAACCAGCATCTTCTTGGTGACATGGATGTCTATGGTCATCCAGGCCAGGACGGCTGCGATGCCGGCCAGCAGTAATACCTTCCTGCGGTCGTGGAAGAAGGCGTAGACCATGAAAGCCAGGGCCAGGATAATTGAGGCCAGGTGAATGGTGCCGGGCGCCGATGAGAACTCGAGAAAAAGGAAAACCGAAAAACTTCCGACTCCCCCGCCGATCAGGTCAAAAAAGTAAAGTGAACCGATATCTCCGGCGTACCTGGTGAAAATGACGCTGAGAATTTTGCCGGCGAAGAAGAAGGGCAGCGCCAGGGCGACGTAATAAAAAAGGAGCACGACCTGGTTGGTCCAGTCGTGGAACATTGTGATCGGGTAATACTGCAGCTTGATGATCAGGTAAAAAGAAACGACGTTGCTGATGATGAAACCGAGACCGTTGTTGACGATGAATTTTTCAACCCGCTCTATCTGGTCGTACTTGAGGGATATGTAACTGCCGGCGGCGCCGAAACCGAGCAGGGCTATACTTATGATCATGGAGGAAAAATGATAATAAGTTAAAACCGAAAAAATCTTGGAATAGATTATCTGAATCAAAAGGACACTGAAAGAGATGGAGAAAATAAGAAAACTGATCAGTATTTTTTCCTTTCTATTCATTTGCATTGCTCCTTTTTGCGGTATTTCCTGGTATGGGCAGCCAGTCCTATCCGGAAATGAGGCTTTTTTTGAAAGGTTTTATTTTAAATTAAGCAGTCGAGATTGTCAATTGAGTGGTTACTGCCGGCAGTAGTTGAATAAATCTTCTTGTTGCAGATATAATCAAGGCCATGAGCTTTTTTTCATCGTCTTTCATGCTGCTTTTGCCGTTCAGCCGCATTCTGTTCACTGACGGTCGTTTCAGAGAAAGGATATCGCATCTCTCCGTGTTCGGGGCGGAGCGATTGGAGCAGATGCTGAGCGCAGACATTCCTGAACTGCAAAAAACCTGGCGGAACAGGCGCAGCCGCGGCGGCAACTGAAAAACAAGATCGTTTTCCCCGCCAGCGCCGGCGCCTGCTTGCCAGGAAGCGGCCAAATCGTTTATAATCATCTTTCATAATTTCATTCCGGAGGCACAATGAAACAATTTCGGGTTGCGGCAGCTGTATTTCTAATCACTTTTTCCACGGTCGTCATAGAAATACTTTACACCAGGGTTTTTTCGGTCATATACAGCGGTTCCTTTGCTTTTCTGATGATTTCACTCGCTCTCTTCGGTTACGGTCTCAGCGGTGTCTACCTGGCGATCAGCCGCATCGCCAAAAGCGACAAAGCCATGCTGTGGCTTGAGCGCTACCTGTTTCTCTTCGCCGTGACCATCCCCGTAATTTACCGCCTGACCCTGCTGGCCGTTTACGACATGGACAAGCTTTTCAACCCGGCCAGCAATTTCCTGCTGCTCTGCCTGAATTTCATGCTGCTGCTGATTCATTTCTTCCTGGCCGGCACTTCTCTGGTTCTGGTCTTTTCTCTGTTTTCCGCCCAGATCGGCCGTTTTTACTTCATCGACCTGGTCGGGGCCGCCCTCGGCGCGCTGGCAGTAATTCCCCTGATAACCAAGGTGGAACCCGCCGGCACCATGATCCTGCTCTCAATCCTGCTGCTCTGCGGCTGGTTGTTCCTGTCCGCGGCCAGGCCGAAAGTCAAATACAGTATATTTTCAGCCTGCATGCTTGTCTTCGTGATTCTGCTGGTTAACAGCAATGCCTGGTTCCCGGTCATTTCCAAAACCATCAAGCGGGCTTACATGGGCCATTACTACAACAACACCATTGAATACAGCAAATGGAGCCCGATGTCCAAGATAGACGTGGCTCCTTTTGTCCTGCGGCCGCAGAAAGTTCTCTTCATAGACGGCGGCACCATGGAAACCATGCTGAACGAATTCGACGGTGACCTGAAAAGCCTGGGAAAGCTGGAATTCAATCCCCAGGCCCTGCCCTACCAGATGGCCGCGCCGGGCTCCGCCCTGGTCATCGGTTCGGCCGGGGGCTATGAAGTCCTCTGTGCCCTGTCCCACGGTTTTCGTAACATCATCGCCATCGAAATGGAACCGGAAATCTGCAACGTGGTGGAAAACGTCTATAAAGATTACATCGGGGGCATATTCCAGCGTCCCGAAGTGACCCTGATCAACGACGAAGGCCGTAGTGTCATCAAGCGTCTCAACCAGAAATTCGACGTCATCCAGATGGTCAATTCCCACAGTATCGACTTCCTGTTGAGCGGCGGCCTGAGTATTTCCGAGAGCTACATCTACACGGTCGAGGCCTTCAAGGACTATTGGCAAAGACTCAAGCCCAACGGCTACGTTTACATCGTGCACTGGTTCGGGGAACGCATGTTCACCACTGCATTGCAGGCCCTCAAAGAACTGGGGGTGGAAAACCCCCAGGAAAAACTGGCGGTTATCCAGAAAGTTAACCCGAACAATCCCGATGAATACGGATTCAACTATCTTTTCCTGAAAAACGGGGCCATCACGCCCAGGGAATTCAGAGTCATCCAGGAATTCGCGGATGATCATGAAATCGTATATTCGCCCTTCGAAAAGAAAGACAACATTTTCTACGACCTGGTCTACGGCGATTTCGCGGCCACCATCAGGAATTCTTCGGTCAACCTCGCTCCGACCTACGACCGTTCCCCCTATTTCAATACTCCGAATTACATCGGCCAGCTGTCCTTCAAGAACAACCTGGTCGGCGGCATGGCCCATGAAATAGTCCCCTGGGCCCTGATCCATTCCAACTCATTCTACCTTTCAGTGCTGGGGCTTTCGGTTTTCTTCTCCCTGGTGCTGATTTACCTGCCTCTGAAAAGAAGATCAGGGAAAACAGGCCGTCCACTGCTGATAAGTTATTTTTTCCTGATCGGCATGGCTTTCATCATGGTTGAAATAATTCTCATCAAGATATTCCAGCTTTTCCTGGGCAGTCCGGCCTACTCCATTTCAGCCATCATCTTTTCCATGCTGCTTTCCTCCGGGCTGGGCAGTCTGTCTTCAAATGCACTGCAGAATCGCTTCGGCCGGAAAACCATTTTGGGCGCCGGGATTTTCCTGTTCGTCCTGCTGATCATCTTCGCCTTCTTCCTTTTCCAGTCGATCCTGAGCCTGATCCATTTCAGCCTTTTCCTGCGCCTGCTGCTGACTTTCCTGATCATATTCCTGGCCGGATACATCATGGGCATTTTCTTCCCGATCGGCATCAAATTCCTGGGAGAACTGGATGACAGGTTGATCGGCTGGGCCTGGGGCGCCAATTCCTTCGCCACCGTGCTGGGTTCAGTTCTGACCGTGATCATGGCCATCAATCTCGATTTTACCTCGGTACTGCTCTTTGCCGCGGTTTTCTACCTGGCGGCCGGCATCATCCTCTGGCAGCAGCAGAAGAAACCTCTGGCCTCCTGAATGAATTATGAATGATCGCCTGTACCTGCAAGACTCCTTTCGCCGGGAGACGGTCAGCGCGATCATTGAAAAGATCAAGGAAGAAGACAAGTATCTGCTCAGTTTTGCTGAAACCGTTTTTTATCCCGGCGACGGCGGCCAGCCGGCGGACACGGGAACCGTAGACGGCCGGGAAGTCATCGGCATTGAAGAACGCAACGGCAGGATATACCACCTGCTGAAGCATGATCCCGGAGGCGGGCCCTGCCGCCTGGTCATAGATTTCGAACGCCGATTTTCATTCATGCAGCAGCACAGCGCCCAGCACCTGCTTTCCCAGGTACTTCTGAAAAGCTTCGGAGCCGCCACTCTGTCTTTTTCCCTGAACGAAGAGCATGCCAGCATTGAAACCGATCGCCGCTCATTCAGTGAAGAAGAAAGGGAACAGCTTGAAAATGATTGTAACCGCCTGGTTTTCGCGGACCTGTCCATCCGCATTCACCTGATCAAAGAGGCCGGGGAACTGCCGCTGCGTAAACCTCCCAAGGTGAGCGGCCCGATCAGGGTGATTGAAATCGATTCAATGGACTATTCTGCCTGCGGCGGCACCCACCTGCGCAGTACCGGCCAGATCGGGCTGATCAAGATCATCGGCACCGACCGGGTGCGCGGTCATTGCCGGCTGTACTTCCAGGCCGGTGAAAGGGCCCTGCGGGACTACCAGCTCAAATCCTCCCTGACCGGCCGTATGCAGCAATTACTCGGTGTCACCCCAGATGAATTCCTTACAGCGGTTCTTAAACTGAAAGAAGAAAAAGATCGACTCAAGAAAGAAAACCTTGACTTGAAATACGCCGCTTTAAAGCAGGAACTGGCTGCAGCAAAACTGGCAGGCAAGAGTTTTTTCTACCGTGAAATACCCGGCCTCGAAGCGGCCGGAATAAAGCAAATGGCCGTGGAAGCATTGAATCAGGGAATCGGAATCTGCCTGTTCAGTTCCGATCCGAAATCCTACCTGCTGGTCGGCGACGGCAGCGGCCGCCATGACCTCAGGGAAACGGCCGCATCTCTTTTCGCTCTGCTGGGCGGCCGGGGCGGCGGCCGCAGTCAATTGATTGAAGGTTCCTTCTCAGAACCGGACCGTATTCCAGAAGCCCTGGCCCGGCTGCAGGACCTTTTCAACGGGGAATAAAACTGGAATGAAGCATTTCCTGGATCAAGCCGCAAAAGGGCGCGGACTCTGGCCCCAGTTTTTTTTGATGCTGGTTTTTGTCCCCCTGTATCTCAGCACCATGTTGCCTGGGTTGGGCTATACCGGAGACACCGCGAAATTCCAGTTCATCGGCCAGGTTATGGGCGTGCCCCATGCCACCGGGTACCCCTTGTACATAATTCTCAACAAGCTCTTCATTCAGCTCCCCCTTGGTTCGATTGCTTTCCGGGCCAACCTGATGTCGGTTTTTTTCGCCCTGGCCACACTTCTGATGCTTTATGCCACCGCCCGCAGAACCAGCGGCAGTATCCCAGCGGCTTTCTTATCAAGCCTGTTTCTGGGACTTGGATTCACTTTCTGGGAACAGGCCCTGGTCGCCGAGGTTTACTCTCTCAACGCCTTCCTTCTGATCACTTCAATTTATCTGCTGGTCCGCTGGCAGGAATCGGGCCGTTCCAAATGGCTGTACTCTTTTTTCCTTGTTTACGCCCTGAGTTTCGGCAACCATCTGACCATGATCACCGTGTTCCCGGCTTTCCTGGCTTTCATTCTGCTGATTGACAAAAAAATCATCTTCCGCGGCAAAACCCTGCTGGCCGCTTCGGCCGCGGTACTGCTGGGAGCCGGTCAGTACCTGCTGCTGATTCTGAGAAGTATCCAGGAAGCTCCATACCTGGAACACCGGGTTTTCAACCTGCAGGATCTTTTCACCCTGGTCAGCGGCAGGCAGTTTCAGAGCAGTATGTTCGTCTTTTCACCCGGCGAATTGCTTTCCGAGCGCTTGCCGCTGATCGGCAAAACCCTGGTAAATGAACTGACCTGGCCTGTTTTACTGCTCAGCCTGTTCGGTTTTGCCTTGATTTATAAAAAAAACCGCAGTTTTCTGCTGTTGCTGTTCCTGGCCATCGGGGGACAGTTGTTTTACGCCGCCAATTACGATATCCCGGACATCTACGTCTATTTTATTCCGGCACTGATGCTCTTCTCCCTGGCCGCGGCAGCAGGCCTGGCCCGACTTGATAAAAAAACCGCCGGACGCCGCCCGGCCCGGGCGCTCTTGTTGGCAGTCCTGGTTTTACTGGGCCTGGCAGTAGCAGTAACCAATTATCCCCTGGTTGACCTGAGCGGTGAAGTAATGGAAGAAAAACAGCTCAACGCCGTTTTCGCCGCCCTGCCTGATGGGGCCCTGCTGGCCACCGACAACTACCTGGAAGCCATGTTCGTCAAGTACATGCAGTTTGTTTCTTTTCCGGAGAAAAAAATCCGCCAGCTCAGAATCGACGTTGATTCGGACATACTAATGTCGATGCTGGATGAAATGATACTGGTGCTGAAACAGAACGCCGACCTGCGCGATCGCTTCCTGGCCCCGCTGGACCTGCAGAACAACCCGCTGGTTGATTTCGAAATCGTCCACCTGCTGCAGACAGAACCGGCACTCAGAGATGAATTCTGGAACCGGATATACATTTTTTCGCCCGACACCAGGCAGGCCTGCAACGATCAGGGGATAAAAACAGAACTGCTGGCAGGCATCCACGATGTTGACGGTCAGGCCGTGCCTCTCTGGCGGGTAGCCTGGGATTAATCTCCGGACCGCAGGACGAAACGGACGATTTCATTGCGCGAAAAGAGCCGCATCGGCGGTCCCCAGGTGCCGGCTCCACTGGAGGTGTAAATCCAGGCATTCTGATTACCGAACAGCCCGTAATGCCGGCGGAAAGAAAGGAAAACCAACAGGTCCAGGGGGGGGATCTGACCGGCATGGGTATGCCCGGAAAGCTGAAGATTAACACCCCGGGAGACATGCCGGTCAAAACGCAGCGGCTGGTGATAGAGCAATATCCTGGGCAGTCCGGTATCATCCAGGTTCAAATCGTCAAGATCGGCCGGGCCGGGACCGCCCATCCTTTTCCCGTGATCGTCATCCAACCCGATCAGTTCCACAGCTTCACCGACTACCAGGCTTTCGTTTCGCAACAGGGTGATCCGGGCCTGCCCGGCCATTTCCTCGAACTTTTCAATTCCGGAATAAAATTCGTGGTTTCCGGTGACCATGAAAACCCCGTACCTGGAACGCAGGTTGGACAGAGCCGAGGCGAAATCACCCAGGCGACCGGGGTCCCCATCGACCAGGTCACCGGTGATAACCAGAATATCGGGCTGCAGTTCATTACAGCGGGCCACGATTTTTTCCAGCCTGGACAGGGGCACCAGGTAACCGAGATGAAGGTCTGATATCTGTACCAGTACCAGTGGAGCCTTTTCCGGCGCTAATCCGGGTAATTCAAGTTCTATATGGCGCACTTCCGGCATGGCCCCGCCGCGGACCAGGGAGAACACCACGGTTCCCAGCAATAACAGCAAGGCGGCCAGGGTGAACAGGGCTCTTTTTTCCGGCCAGATCCGGCTCATCAGCCATTCACAGGAAAAAACGGTGACACCCAGGGCCAGTATGCCCAGCCAGATGGAGCCGATCAGCAGAGGCAGCCAGAGATGAAAGATTCTCAAGGCCAGTTGGCCCAGTAAAAAGCACAAGGACAGCAGGAGCAAAAAGTAAAAAAGTATCTTTCTTTGAGTCACGGCCAATTCCAGGCCGCCGGCCAACCTGCTGAACAGGAAATAGTTCATCGAAAACAACAACAGGCAAACTACGATAAAAAAAAGCAGGAAACCAAAAAACATGTTCTTCTCCTCTGTTTTCGCCAGTTCTTTTGGAGCGTACCTCAAAACAGGAAATTCCTTTTTTCAATATGCTGAAGTCACCCCGCTTTGTCAAGACCCGGTTGTCGATGTTCCGGGATTAACGGGGCGTTCCGGGTTAAGAAGAAATCCGGGCAGTCCGAGTTTTTTGTGCAGAAAACGGATTTTGAAACACCTGATCAAATCCGGTCGCTGCAATTCCGGGGCCAGCTGGCGCAGGAACATCTCAGTCTGCACCTGTAATTCAAGATCATTTTCATAAGCCCGCAGTATTTCTTCCTGCAGCTCCCGGCTCAGAGCCGACCTGCAGTCAGGAGCGGCATCGGCCAGAAGCCTGAATTTTTCCATGAAAGGAGACAATTCCGGAGACGGCCGCTTGAAGAATTCTCCGATTTCATCGCGAAGCATGCCTGCTTGGGGTTGGGGGCTTGAAACCTGGCCGACGCCGGCCTCGCGTAAGGCGGCAAAGAGCTTTTTAACCTCGTTATCACAGGAGAAAAAACTCTTCAGGCTTTCATTTTTTTTTCTTTTCCTGGCCGCCACCCGACCAATAGCCTCGAGTACCAGTTTTTCGGGGATCCCTTTTTCCCACCAGCGAAACAAGCGGTCAAAATCGCGGCTGGTGATAAAAAAACGCAGTCCGAAATTCTGCGAAGCAGCCTCGATCAAGCCAAGAACGTAATCATGTGCTTCACTCGCGTTTCTTTTCGCGACGATCAATTTTCCCGCCTTGCCAGCCAGGCCCGGTTCAGGCCGATATGGATCAAGTCCGGTTCAAAAAGATCTATTTCAGGTATCTCGTCCCTCACCAGGGATATGGCTCCGCCGCAGGCCAGTACTCTCATTTCCGGTCCAAGAATGGACCTGTATTCGCAGATAAAGGTTTTTATCGCCCCGACCAGGCCGTAATAAAGTCCGGCCCTGATGTTTTCCAGTGAGTCCCGGCCGATAGCCCCTTCCGGTTTTCTGGGAGCTACTTTACGCAGCCGGGCCGCACCCTGGGCCAGTGAACGGCCGGCCAGCTCCGGTCCCGGCATGATCGCCCCGCCCAGGTATTCACCGGCCCGGTTGATAGCTTCAAATGTCACCGCGGTTCCGGCATCGACCACCAGCAACGGCGGCGGTAAAAGGCTCAATGCCCCCAGGCAGGCGGCGATGCGATCCGCCCCGAGCTGCTCCGGAGTCCTGACCAGCAGGGTCAGGCCCGGGCAGTTCCGATGATTCAGGAAAAATGGTTCCACCTTGAATGCCCGGCGCAGCTGCCTGCTTAGAAGGCCGTTCAATTCGGGCACCACGGAAGCGACTGCGGCGGCCCTTATTTTCCGCCTGAAAAGCGGCGGCGGAATCTCATTTAAAAGTTTTTCCGGCGCCGCGCTCCCGGTTTTTATTTTTCCGCGCCAGGCCGGTCGCCCCGCATTGAACACGGCCAGGCTCATGGTGGAATTACCCAGATCAACCGTCAAGAGCATTCAAGTCCCCTTTTTATAAGGCATACAGGCCCGGTTGTCATTCCCGGGAAAACTTCAGAAAACGATCAAACCATTCCATGGTTTCCTGAATAACGTGCAGTATCGATTCCCTGGCCTGGTAACCATGGCCTTCCAAGGGCAGCATGACCAAACGGGCGACGGCTCCATGTCCCTGCAGGGCCTGGAAAAACCTCTGCGACTGCATGGGAAAGGTACCGCTGTTGTTGTCGTCTTCACCGTGTATCAGGAGAATCGGAGTTTTAAGCTTCGAAGAGTGCATGAAAGGAGAAATCGCGGTATAAACCTGGGGCGCCTCCCAGAGAGAACGTCTTTCACTCTGAAAACCGAATGGAGTCAGGGTGCGGTTGTAGGCGCCGCTGCGAGCCACGCCGGCGGCGAACAGATCACTGTGGGCCAACAGGTTGGCGGTCATGAAAGCTCCGTAACTGTGGCCTCCCACTCCCACCCTGGCCCGGTCGGCTACACCCATTTCCACCAGCTTTTCAACCGCCGCCGCGGCCCCGGCTACAATTTGTTCGATGAAACTGTCGTTCATAGTTTCTGGATCTCCGACCACCGGCATCTGGGCATTGTCAAGCACGGCATAGCCCCTGGTCAGCAGGTAGAGATGAGACGCTCCGCGCAGCCTGGTGAAACGCCTGCTCGAGCCGCGCACCTGCCCGGCGACACTGTCATCGCTGTATTCCAGGGGATAGGCCCAGATTACTGCAGGCACCGGTCGGCCTGCGACAAAATCCGGCGGCAGGTAAAGGGTTCCGGAAAGTTCAACCCCATCGGCCCGGCGATAGCTTATCAATTCCTTTTTCACCCGGCGCAACAGAGGTGTCGGGTCGGGGTACGCTGTAAGCTCCTGCCTGCGGGAAGAATTGAGCCTTCTCAGGAAGTAATTGGGAGGATCCAGGGCCGATTCACGGCGGCTGACGAATCTGAGTCCGCCTGTACCGGCAAAAGCAACAAAAGTTTCAAAGTCGGTTTTTCCGGACTCGAAAAGCTTCCTCCGGGTGAAACTCCCCAGGTGAAAACTCTCCAGAAACGGGCGGTCTCCAAGCGGAGAAGAGCGGATTCCGCTGAAATACATCAGGTCGCCATCCTGAAACAGGACTGATTCGCCTTGATCGGTTTCCCTGAGCAGGGGGCGACCTGGATTGTTGTAATCATCCCTGATGTTGAGTTGGTAGAGTTCGCGCACCGGGTGTTTTTGGTCATCCACATTGTCGGCCAGCCTGGCCGTCATAAGGGATGAGCGCCAGTCCATCTCCACGGCAAGAAGACGACCGGCCGGGTTGCCCCAGTAAAGAGCCTGGCAGCGATTCTTGAAAAGCAGCAATTCCCGGGGCTCAGCGCTGAAAGGAGCAGCCAGGGACATCAGCCGATCACGGTGTTCCGCCGCAATCTGAGGATTGCCCTGGTCCAGGGCTTCAAGCCAGACCAGCTCGGCCGGCCTGAAAGGCCGCCAGGACACCTGCCTGGGGCCGGTGCGGACTCCACGGTTGGGAATACCGTCAGCCAGTGGTAAATCGGCCAGCAGGTGAACCAGATGGCCCTGCCTGTCCCAGACCTCGATTCTTTGCGGAAAAAGGTAATACGGCACGTTGTATGAAAAAGGCTTTTCCATTCTGTGAATCAGAATGAAACGCCCGTCAGGCGACATTTCAGCGTCCAGTAACCAGCCCTCGGGACCTATTTTGCTGACGGTTCCGGTTAACGGCGATACTTCCAGCAGGCTGGTCCGGGCGTAATAGGCAAACAATTCCTCTTCTCGGGGATTCTGCAGGAGATCCTGGTAAGTGCGGGCGGGTGCCGCCCTGCCCCCGCTTTCCTGTATCACCGGTCCACGGGGTACTGAATCCTTTTCAGGAGCAGATTCTCTTTCCCCTGGAATACTGAAAACCAGCAGGCTTTCCCCCGAATGCAGCCAGTTGAAACCGTCGTGGAAAATCCCATTGAGCATAAAACCGGGCACTGGCTTGACCTGTCCGTTTTCCCTTTCAACGAGGTAGAGCCGGGTGCCATCGGGGCCGCGACCGGCGAAAGCCAGGTGTTTTTCGTTGTATGACCATTGCGGCCGGCCGCAGCGAATCCCCTCAGGCAGCAAAACTTTAGTTTTTTTGAGGGTACGCAGGTCAATGATTTCCATTTCAGTGATATAAGTAATTCTCTGGCGCGCGTTATCGGCTGCTTGCAGCCTTAACCCGGCCAGTTTCAGATGACCTTGGGCCAAACGTTCCAGAGGAGGCATCTTTTCATAACTCAACAAAACCAGATAATTCCCCTGGGGACTGGGCAATGCTTCCGGAAGTTCCAGGGCGTCGACCATGTCCGCTATATCGCCGGCCGGGCTCTTGTATCCCTCGGCGGATAGAGAAACAACCAGGAAAAACAGAACTAAAAAAGTGACTTTTGCTTTCATGCATCCTCCAGCAATTCGCACCAGGCAATTTTATCAGATGAAATAAGATTTGGCGATCTTGATTTTTTTATGTATTTTGTTTATTTTTTTTTCTTTTCAGGTTATATTGATTAATGGAAAATAAGGTGAATGGAGGGCATACATGAGCGGAACCGCTGAGAAACACAAACTTCTTGCCTGGACGGCCCTTTTCTTGTTAGCCGCCTTGCCCCTTCTCCCGCAGATCGAATTACCCGACTGGAATCAATTGGCTCAAAACTGGGCTAATTTCGTCGATGAACCAAGCGATCAGAACCTGGACAGTTTTCTGAACTCATTGCCTCTCCAGGGGCGTTTCGTTTTCAACGACGAAGGAGTTTTCGTTTCTTCATTAAAACAAAATTTCATTCTCCTGGAAAATCGGGTCTTCGATTCAAACCGCCAGGCGGTCAAAGTGATGATGAGGCTTTTCAACGTCGCCGACAACGATCTGAACCGCAGGCTGGCCAGGACTCTGGGCACCTTTATCGGCTACAACACCAGGATGCTGCTCGAGGAAATGCAGGAACACCGCGACCTGATTCCCGGAGGAATTGAAACCATTCTCGGCAGTTACAGGCTGGACAACGGTGACAATCCCGAAGCCCAGGAACTTGAAAAAAAATACCGTATCAACATACTCGAATCATTTGACGACCGCGCCCTGCGTTCGCTGGCCAGGGAATGCGTCAGGATCCTGAAACGACTCTAGTTTCAAACTGCCTCAGGGAATATCGTAAACCCGGTGTAACTGGAGCCCCAGGCGCAGTTCAGGCAGATTCAAGGCTGCACATTTTGTGAAAAAATCGAAGGCCTGTTTTCTGGAATTGATCTCCGGGCCGCAGGGTTGCAGGAATATGGGGACACCGGGCCTGACCAGGCCGGCCAGTTCCCGGATCGTGTCCAAGCCCAAACCTGGAGTTACCAGGATTTTCAGTTCGTTTACCCTGGACCGCAAATCCGGGTGAAGAAAATAAAAGCTGACATCCTTCGGGGAAACCGCCCACCAGTCCAGGTCAATATCCTGGAAATGCAGGCCATTGGTCTCAATCGCAGTGAACAGTTTTCTTTCAGAAAGCTCCGCAACCAGCTCAAACAGATTCTGTTCAAGCGGTTCACCCCCGGTCAGCACGACCATGGCTGACGGGTTTTCCCGGCGCAGCCGGTCAACTTCAGCCAGAATCTTCGTCAGCGGCACCTCGTTTTTTTTCAACCAGGCCGCACTGGTGTCACAATAGGAACAACGCAGGGAACAACCCGAGAAGCGGATGAAAATGGCACTGCGACCGCTCAGGCTGCCTTCACCCTGGACCGAAGCGAATATTTCATGAATCGCCGGCATAAGAGGCCGCCGCTTGCTCCGACTCCCAGATTACCACTTTCAGAACCTGGTACTTTTCACGCAAAAGCTCGAAATAATGACGGGCCAGGTTCTCAGCCGAGGGCGAAAAGGGAAATATTTCGTTCAACACCTGGTGATCAGGCAGGATCGAACGCAGGTATTCCCGGATGTCCTTGAAATCAATCGAAACACCGGAAACGTCTACTTCAGACGTAGACAGGTGGACTTCAATCATGAAGGTGTGACCGTGCATGCGCTCGCAGTTTCCCGGGTAATCGCGCAGGAAATGGGCGGCGGAGAATTTCTCCTTGACTATCAGTTCCCAGGGCATTGGCCCTCCTTTTTCAATCTGCCGAGCAATGGATCCTCCAGACCGCAGGCGGAAAAAGCCCGTTTGCGTGCATCGCAGGCGGCGCAGGCCAGGCAGGGCCATTCCCCTCCCCGATAACAGGATATACTGTGGCTGTAATCAGCCCCCAGTTCCAGGCCCAGGCGGATTATTTCTTCTTTGCTCAGATCGATGAGCGGGGTATGAATCTGTAGTTTTCGACCGTTTTGCCCGATTCCGGTGCCCAGGTTCACCGCCTCTTCCATGGCCCCGGTGAAAGCAGCGCCGGTGTCCGGGTAATCTGGTGAATCAATGCGGTTGAATCCGGTCACCAGGTTGGTGTAACCGAGAGTCTCGGCCCGGGCCGCAGCCAGGGCCAGGAATATGCCGTTGCGGAAGGGCACGTAAGTGCAGGGCGGACCGGATTCCAGGCGGCTGGCGTCCAGGGAGACCGGAATGGGATCTTCTTCGTTCAGCAGGGCCGAATTGAGCAGATCCTTCAAGGGAAGCTCAAGCACCAGGCCTTTCAGCCCGGTTTTTTCCAGGGTCCGGCGGGCCATTTCAACTTCCAGCCGGTGCCGTTGGCCGTAGGAGAAAATCAGGGCCTCGATTTCATGGAATCGACTCCGGGCCCAGTACAATGCCGTGGTCGAGTCCAGACCGCCGGAAAAGAGAATTAGCGCTCCTGCTTCATTCATTGCCTTATTTTAACCTATAATATCAACTCAGGCAAAGTTCCGATTTGTTGGCTGGAGGATTCAACATGAAACAAAACCATTTACTTTGACGTTATTAAAGATGATGATCGAAACAGGAGCCTGTGAATGAAAAAGAAAAAAACCGCCCTTGCTCTTACAGCGTTTTGTGTTTTTATATCATGCCTTGATATAGTTCAGGGGCAGGAGCCCCTGGTCATTCCATTTTTAAGCCAGGCTCCGAAAATCGACGGCCGGCTGGATGACAAAGTCTGGCAGGAAGAAGCACTGCGGATCGAGGATTTTCTGCAGTTCGCCCCGGTTGAAGGTGCCCGCCCCGAGGATGCCATAAAAGCCTACCTGGGCTACGATCACCGCAACTTCTACCTGGCCTTTCGTTGCAACGACCGCCAGGCTTCACGGATAAGAGCATCAATCACCAGGCGGGACAACAACATTGAAGACGATTGGATGTTGGTCATGCTTGACACTTACAACGAAAAGAGACGCGCCTTTTCTTTTTTCATCAACCCGCTGGGCATTCAAATGGACGCAATCAGAATAGAAGAAGGCGGCGGTGACAGTTTCGATATGAGCTGGGACGCAGTTTTCAGTTCCGAGGGCCAAATCGATGAACGGGGTTACAGCATTGAAATGGCTATACCATTCAAGAGTATTCGTTTTCCCGATCAGCAGAGAAAGGTATGGCGCCTGATGCTGGTGCGCAACCTGGCCCGGACCGGTGAAATAAACGTATGGCCGGAGGCGAAAAAATCGATTCCCGGCCTGATCACCCAGTCCAGGGAAATCGTGCTTGAGAAAGACATAGACCGGGGCGGCAACCTTGAACTGATGCCGGTCAGCACCCTGCTGAAAACCGAGAGTGAAAAGATCGACTTTCAGCCCGGGCTCAACTTCAAATGGGGAATCAGCTCCAACCTGACCCTGGACGCCACTATCAACCCGGATTTCAGTCATATCGAGGCCGACGCTCCGCAGATTGACATCAACCAGCGTTTTGCGCTTTATTACGAGGAAAAGAGACCTTTTTTCCTCGAGGGCATGGAACTTTTCCGTTTTCCGGCCTTCAACCTCGTTTACACCAGGCGAATCAATCAGCCACTGGGTGGACTCAGGTTGACCGGCAAAACCGGCCGTTTCGCCTTCAGCCTGCTCTCATCTTATGACACCAATCCCCTGGAAAACCTGTGGCAGATCGGGAACGGACAGGGATCAACCTCCCAAAACGCTTTTTTCAACATAATCCGGGTCAAGGCCGACACCTGGAAGGAATCCTATCTCGGACTGACCCTGACCGACAAAGAGATCAACGGATCCTGGAACCGGGTCATCGGCCTGGACGGCCAGGTCAAGTTCGCCGGTAATTTTTTCTTCGTTTTCCAGAGCGCCCTGACCGGCAACGGAGGGGACGACCGAGAAAGCACCGCGGCTCCCGGCCTGTACAGTGAATTTTTCTACCAGGGCAAGTGTTACAGCGGAGGTTTTTACTGGCAGTCCCTGCACCCGGAATTCGACGCCGGCTCGGGCTTCGTCAACCGGACGGATTACAAAACCCTGGGATTGTTCAGCAGCCTGCGCTTCTA
The DNA here is from genome assembly GCA_964457225.1 of uncultured Clostridia bacterium. Classification (GTDB taxonomy): domain Bacteria; phylum Acidobacteriota; class Aminicenantia; order UBA2199; family UBA2199; genus CAYWEM01. The sequence continues at coordinate 11,041 of CAYWEM010000013.1, read as the reverse complement.
CCCGGAAAAAAAATACCTCAACCAGTTTCGGATCGGCCTTTCCGCCGGCAACCGCTACGAGTACTTCGGCGACAACCTGACCGACCGCTGGTTCAGGAGCAATCTGCAACTGCGCCTGACCGAGTTCAACCAGGTCTATTTCAACCTCCACAGTGAACTCGAGGAATTCGCAGGCCGGGAATTCAGTAAGCTGTACTTCAGTGTCGGATCGGATTTCCAATACATCGGCTGGCTGCCCTTCGGATTTTACTTCCGCAGCGGCGATGCCGTTTATTACGATCCGGACGACCCGCTGGCCGGCCGCAGAAACGATTTTCAATTGTATTTCACCCTGAAACCCAACAAGAGGCTGCAGCTTGGACTGCAGTTCCAGAAACAGGCTTTCTGGGACGGAGAAAGCAAGGAAAGGCTTTACGATTACAACGTAGCCCGGCTCAGCACGACTTACCAGCTTTCCCGGGAAATATCCCTGCGGGCCATAGCCGATTACAATCATTATCAGCGCCGGGTTTACGGCAGCCTGCTCTTCAGCTACGTCCCGCACCCGGGTACGGTCTTTTTCCTGGGCTTCGATCAGCGCATGCAGCGGGACGAATTCGGCAAATACGACCGGCAAAGCTACAGTGTTTTCGCCAAGTTTTCTTACTGGTGGCGAATCTGATCAGCCCGGGTCCGATAACATTCCAGTGAATAACTGATCCCCTCGCCGGCTTGATCGCGAACCTTTTCCCGCCGTCTGCAGGCTGATACTTCGCACTATCCAATCCAATTCCTGCAGATCGACCAAGGCACCCCGCCGGCCGACCGCCTTGACCTGCTGCAGGATCAATTCCCGCTCCTCGCGGGCAAGGTCTTCCCGGCCAAGCTCGGATAAAGCGTGATCAAGTGCGGCCCGTCCGGCCATCTGGTCCAGAACGATTTCACTTCTGCGACCGAAGAGGCCGGGATCGAGACTCTGGTAATGGTGCGTGTCTTTTAACACAGCCCTGCTGTGTACACCGGCGCAATGACTGAAGGCATACCTGCCGCATACCGGGTGATTCCGAGGTATCGCGGTTCCTGAATACCTGGCGACTGTTTCGTACAAAGCGGGCAAGGCGGCCAGGTTCCAATGAAGACCCTCGCCGAAATCCTGTCTCAGCACGGCCATTAAGCAGGCCAGGTCAGTGATGCCGGCCCTTTCCCCCAGACCAAGTACCGCGGCGTCTATGATATCGGCTCCGGCCCGGTATCCATCCAGGGCATTGGCCAGGGCCAGCCCGCGGTCGTTGTGACAGTGAACTTCGATAAGCGCCCTGATGCCTGCCCTTTCCAGGCCATGACGCAGTAATTTCACCCAGTCGTACATGTTGTCGGCCGATCCGGGAATCAGGCTGCCGGTGGTATCGGCGATGCTGATGATATCGGCTCCGGCCCGGACCGCAGTGACTGCGGCGTTGATCACCACCCGCGGCTCGGTCCGGACCGTGTCTTCCGGCGTGAAACGTATCAGGGACGAAGGCGCGATCCTGCGGGCCAGGGCCACGGCCGATCCGATCATGTCCAGCGCCCCCGACAGAGTCATGGAGGAATCCTGCAGGCGCGGCGCGCTGAGACAGTAAAAAATGCCGATGAAATCAACGTCACAGGCAACAGCAGCTTCAATGTCCTCTTTAAGTGCCCGGGCATGCGCCCCGATGCGGCAGGATCGCCCGGATGAAGCCAACAGACTGACCGTCCGCCTGATTTCCTCACCGACCAGTGGATGCCCGGCTTCGACCACGTCTATACCGAGCCGGTCCAGGTATTCAGCCAGGGCCAGTTTGACATGGACCGGAAAAGAAACACCCGGGCTCTGCTCTCCTTCGCGCAGTGTGCTGTCGAGGATCCAGACCCCGGGTTTCAGCCTGGATGAAACAACCGGGCGTTCAGATTTTTCAATTTCAGCTTTATAATTCATGGCTTTCTCCTGACAGGTCAACCCGCATATTTTAGCTAAAGCCGAGGCAGTGTCAATTTTTACATCAATATTGACTTTATTTATATTGCGTGTTAATATCCTAACATGATATCGATAAGCGAAGCTGTGCGCGACCTGGTTATGCAGAGGCCCTTTCTGGCCGAATCCCTGGCCGCCGGGATTATCAACCTCTCGGCCCTGGCCCGGAAAATGATTCCGGATATCGAGAAAAAACTGCTTAAAAACGCCAGTGAAGGCGCCATGGTCATGGCCCTGAAAAGGCTGGCCGATGACCTGGCCGCCAGGAAATCTCCCGAAAAACCTTTTGCTTCCTATTTCACCGAAATCACGGTTCGGTCGAGAATCTGCGAATTCACCTTCCAGAAGTCAGCCGGCATAATCGCCAGGCAGAGAGAGATTCTGAGCAGCCTGCAGGACAATCCGGATACCTTTATCACGTTCACCACCGGGGTCAGGGAAATCACCCTGCTCTCCGGTCAGGACAACCGGGACCTGGTAATGAAAACCTTCGCCGCGGAAAAACTGATCTCTTCCTTTTCCAACCTGGCCGCCATCACCATGCGTCTTACCGAGGATTCGGTCATCACCCCGGGCATTTATCACGCGGTACTCAACCGCCTGGCCTGGCAGGACATCAACGTCGTCGAAGTGGTTTCAACTTATCTCGAATTCATCCTGATCATCCGTGAAGAGCAGGTGGAAAAAGCCTTCAGCGCCATGAAACAGGCCGTCTGGAATTGAAATCACCTGCGGCGTCTACTCCTTCTTACTACCGGATCAGGTTCGAATTTCCATTCCGTTGATGATCAGCTCGGCATGTTGAGCGGACCTGGGCCCCAGGATGCGGCAAACATTGCGATCAGCACCCGCCGGTATTATATCCCGGCAATGCAGGGGATATCTTTCCTGCCACCAGGTCCAGAATTCACGGGCGGCCGCGGCACAGGTTTTCTTTGCTTCAACCCGGGTTGCGGGAAGTTTTCCGGCAGCCAGTCCAAATGCCATCATGGCCCCGGTCAAATAGCCGCACAGATCCTTGCGACCCAGGCCGCCTCCGAAAGCAGCTGCTCCCCAGACCTGCGTTTCGGGCAGATCCAGGCGGCGCAGAGCCGCCAGCAGCATGGCCTCGGCGCAGGAGTAACCCGAGCCGAAATACCGGTCTATTTCCATGGCCATGGCGGATGTCTGAAGGTTTTGCCACTCCCCGCCCTCGAACAACTCGGCCAGCGGACTGCGTGTTTTGCTTTCATCAGCCGCCGCCGATCCCGGCAGGAAGACCGGGGCTGCCAGTAGGCCGGACAGCAATCCGCAGAATTTACGTCTTGAAAAACGGCTCTGATTCTCGCTGTTTTTCATGGCACCTCCACTTAGCTTTAATGATAATTCAATATGATTCTGACGGCAAGCGGAATGCTGTTCCGGTGATTATGAACCCTGGCTGTGATAGAATGCTTTTTTATGTTCTCGATAACACCGACATGAAATCAATTATGAGGAGGCAAGAATGAAAAAAACCGGGTTGGTGATTCTGGTTTTATTAGTATTGTCATTGATTTTCGGGGCTTTCTTCGTCAGCGGCTACAACAAGGCGGCCCGCATGGAAGAAAAAGTGATGAAGGCCTGGGGGAACGTGGAAAACGTTCTCCAGCGACGTTACGACCTGATTCCCAACCTGGTCGAGACGGTCAAGGGTTATGCCGCCCACGAAGAACAGATCTTCACCAACCTGGCCGAGGCCAGGCTCGGTTATTTCGGGGCTCAGTCACCGGCGGCCAAGGTCGAGGCCCAGGCCAGTGTTGAAAGCGCCCTTTCCCGCCTGCTGGCCATCGTCGAGAACTATCCGGAACTGAAAGCCAATGAAAGCTTTCTCAAGCTCCAGGACGAACTGGCCGGCACCGAGAACCGCATCGCGGTCGAACGAAACCGCTATAACAGTGAAGTTGAAGTTTTTCGCAGTTATGCCCGTTCCCTGCTGGGAGGTTTTTTTACCAGAGTCAGATCAATCGACTGGCAGTCCTATCAGTACTTCAAAAGCGCCGCCGAAGCGGCAAAACCGGTTGAAGTCAATTTCCGGGATTGACGAAAATGCCGGGCCCCAAGCTTCCTTCCCCCCGGGAACTGGATTTACTGACTTCGGCGGTAAAAAAAGCTGAAGAAAAAACCAGCGCAGAATTAGTCGTACTGATCGTCAACCGCTCAGGCCATTACAGCGCCCAGGCGCTGAGTTTTGCCCTGCTGGCCGTAGTCTTTTGTTCAGCACTTTTTTTCCTGTTCCTGCCCAGCATGGAGGGTTTGCTGCTGCGTTTTCTCTGGCAGACGGAGCCGCGCGAATTGCTGCTGGCCTTCGCCCTCAGCCAATTACTGGTTTTCTGGACGGCCTTCCTGCTTTTCCGCTTCAGAACCGGCCTGATCGCCGGCCTGATTCCCGGCCAGGCCAAGGCATCCAAGGTGCGGGAGAGAGCTGAAGCGGCCTTTTTCCGTCACAACCTGCGGGCCACGGCTGCAGGTAACGGAGTCCTTATTTACGTCTCGCTGCTGGAAAAAAGGGTGGAACTGATCGCCGACACCTCCGCGGGCAAAGCTGTAAACCCTTCTGACTGGGAAAAAGTTGTATTTGATATCATCAGGGGAATCAGGAAAAATTCTTTTATAGAGGCACTCTGCCAACAGATCGAACACTGCGGCGATTTGCTGGCGGTTCATTTTCCCCGGCAGGCCGAAGACCGCAATGAACTCCCGGACCGGCCGATCCTGGAGGCCAAGTGAAAAACTTTAACAGGGCCGCACTTATCCTGGTCTTTATCTGCGGTCTGTTGGAAGCACTTCCGGTACCGAAACTCGAGGGCCGGGTCAACGATCGGGCCAAACTGCTCCAGGCCGAACAGGCCGCGGAACTGGAATCATTTCTGGCCGCGGTCGAACAGGACAGTTCGGCCCAGTTCGTCCTGCTGACCATCCCGACCCTGGAGAACGAAGTTCTGGAGAACTATTCGCTGGCCGTGGCCGAAGCCTGGAAACTCGGTCACCGAGACCGGGACAACGGCCTGCTGATGCTGATCGCCCTGCAGGAGCGCGCCGTGCGTATCGAAGTGGGCTACGGCCTGGAAGGCATTCTGCCGGACGGCCGCCTGGGCACCATTATCCGCAGTGTAATCGTTCCCGCCTTTCGAGCCGATGACTACTACGGCGGCATCAAGCTGGCCTTTGAACTGATGGCCGAGGCGGTCGGCGGTGATCCAGGCCGCCTGCAGGAACTGGTCAACCGCGAGCAGGAGAGCCCGGGCACTCTGGGCGGCTTGATCAGTTTCTTCATCTTCCTGGGCTTCTGGATGTTCATGATGAAACTGGCCGGCAAGCTGGGAATGAAGGGTGGAAGCGGATTCAGCACCGGCGGCCGCAGTTCGTCCGGCTGGAGCAGCGGGGGCTTTTCCGGAGGCGGCGGCAGTTTCGGCGGCGGCGGTGCTTCCGGCCGCTGGTAAAAGCCGATGAACAAGTCCGGCCTGCGGATCGCCTTACTGGGAACCCGTGGCATACCCGGCCGTTACGGCGGTTTTGAAACCTGCGCACAGGAAATCGCCGAACGCCTGGTCCAAAGAGGACATCAATTGACCGTTTATTGCCGCTCCAGGCTCTATTCCGAGAGACCGGCGGAATTTCGCGGTATCAAGCTGGTCTACCTGCCGAGCCTGCCGGCCAAGGCCCTGGAGACTATTTCCCACACTTTCTTCGCCGCTGTTCATGCCGCGATGAGCAAGTACGACGTCATCCTGGCCTTCAACACGGCCAATTCCCCCCTGCTCCTGCCCTTGCGTCTGCTGGGCAAGAAAGTTCTGCTCAATACCGACGGCCTGGAATGGCGCCGTACCAAGTGGGGCCGCCTGGGGCGGTTTTATCTGAAGCTTTGCGAAAAAACAGCCCCCCTGGCCGCTGCAGGACTGATAACTGATTCCCGTGCCATGCAGCTTTATTACCGGCTGGCCCACCGGGCCGCCAGCACCCGGATCGCCTATGGCGCCGACCTGGAAACCAGCATTCAACCGGAGCTTCTGGATAAATTCGGCTTGCGGCCGGGATCGTATTTTCTGCAGATCACCAGGTTTGAACCGGAAAACAATCCCCTGCTCAGCCTGCGGGCCTTCAACCGCCTGGCTCCGGCCGGGACAAAACTGGTCCTGGTCGGAGATTGTCCGTATCCTTCTTCCTATCTCAAGTCCATCCACCGGGAAGCCGGCAGTAATGTGGTGCTAACCGGATTCGTTTATGACCAGGCCATACTGCGCGAACTCCGCTGCAACTGCCTGGCTTACCTGCATGGCAACCAGGTGGGAGGCACCAACCCCGCCCTGCTTCAAGCCATGGCCTCCGGAGCTTTTGTACTGGCCAGGGACGTGGTCTTCAACCGCGAAGTGCTCCAAAACTGCGGCCGCTATTTCAAAACCGATCCGGATGACCTGGCCGCGGCCATGAAATGGGTCCTGGAAAACAGGTCAGGCCTGGATGAATGCCGCAGACAGGCCAGTGACAGAATCAATACCCACTACAACTGGGAGCAGGTCAGCCTGGCTTACGAGGAAGCCTGCCGGCGGGTGCTGGAAAAAACAGGTCCATGAAGAACCTGAAAGAGTTTTTTTCAGGACTGACCAAAAAGGCTCCGGGTTTACCCGCCCGGTGCTTTCCAGTTATAATACCGCCGATTACATGAATTTAAAAGATGACTTCTCCGCTTTTACCGCCTGTTTTGCACGAACGAAAGCCTTCAGCAGCCTGCTCTGGCAGGAAATCGAATTCAGGCGCAACAACAGCCTGGATTCAGCCTACCTGGAGTTGAAGTACGAAAACAACCTGTTCAAGCCCGGGGGGGAAATCAACCTGCTGACCGTCGCCGCCTATGCCAGCCGGCTGATCACCCTGCTGCAGGAAATCGAATCCCGGGAAAACGCCCGGCTGCTGGATGCCGGTTGCGGTTGCGGCAGTGAAAGCATCATGGCGGCCATGGCCGGGGCCGAGGTCACCGGGATAGACCTGGTCCCCCTGCGCTGTGAATATGCCCAGTCCCGCCTGCCATTTTTCCGGGAGAAATCAGGCCGCCCCCTGGCGGTCGATTTCCAGGCGCAAAACGTCCTGGCACACCTGGCGGCAGACAACCACTACGACATAATCTGGGCCAATGAGGCCGTTTCCCACATCCACCCGGCGGAAGACTTTTTCAGCGCGGCCTGCCAGGCCCTGAGACCCGGGGGAGTACTGATCATCGCCGACAGCAACGGCCAGCATCCCCTGGCCCGCCGGCGGGCGGCCCGTATTCGCGGTCACAGTAATTGGTACCTGCAAAAACAATTCAAGTACTTCGATGACCAGGAACACGATGAAGTTGCAGAAGAGAGACTGTTTTCCGCGTACAGCCTGGGCCGTCTGCTGCGCCGGCGCGGTTTCACCGTCCGCCGGGTGGTCAGGCACGGCTTCCTGGGATCTTCATTCTGGCCGCTTTCCTGGCAATACCATGAAGCTTTTGCCGGGATCATGCTGAAATTTCAGCACCTCGCCGCGAATATCCCCCTGGTCCGCCGCCTCGGCTCAAGCATGACCGTGGTCGCCGAAATAGTGAAGCGGAATTGAAGATTCTGCTGGCAAACAAGTTCTTTTTTCCCTTCGGCGGCACGGAAAGCGCTTTTTTCAACAGCGCGTCCATGCTGCGGGAACTGGGCCACCAAATCTGCTACTTTTCCATGGAGCATCCCCTCAACCTGCCCGCCGACGGACCAACGGCCTTTGCCCCTCGGGTTGACTTCGACTCGGTCCGGGGCCCCGGGGAAAAAGCCAGGGCTACGGCCCGGGCCCTGTTCGGTTTCCAGGCCTGCGCCAGTCTGGAGCGGTTCCTGGCCCGCGAAAAGCCGGACATCGCCCACCTGCACAACGTATATCATCACCTGTCGCCAATGCTGGTAAAGGTGCTGAAGCGGCACGGTATTCCGACGGTCATGACCCTGCACGACTATAAACCTGTCTGCCCGGCCTACAAGCTATATATCAGGGGGGAAATCTGTGAACGCTGCCGCAAGGGGCGTTTTCACTGGGCCTTTCTGAAAAAATGCGTCAAGGAAAGCCGCCTGAAAAGCCTGGTCTGCTATGTGGAAGCCTTGCTGCAAAAAAACACCTACCTGGAATTCGACGCCTTCGTGGCTCCTTCACGTTTCCTGATGAACAAAATCGCAGAAATGGGCTTTAAAGGCCGCTGCTTTCACATACCCAATGCCGTCCCGGAAAGCTTCAGTTCAAACGAGAGAGGGCGGCCCAAGGAACGCCGGGTGGTTTTTTTCGGCCGCCTGGCCGAGGAAAAGGGCGTCAAACTTCTTGTGCAAGCCATGTCCGGACTGGATGCCGAATGCCTGGTCATCGGGGACGGACCGCAAAAACAAAAACTCATGGAACAAGTCCACGCCGATGGCTTGAAGAACGTGATCTTCACCGGCCGGCAAAGCGCCGGGAAGCTGGCGGCCTTGCTCGATTCAGCCGCCCTGAGCGTCTGTCCCTCGACCTGGTATGAAAACAACCCTTTCGCCATCATCGAATCATTCGCCCGGGGCGTTCCGGTAGTGGCCGCCGCTATCGGAGGCATTCCGGAACTGGTGCTGGACGGAAAAAGCGGTCTGCTTTTCCAGGCCGGTGATTCTCTCGACCTGAGAGAAAAGATATTGATGCTGTTGAACGACAGGGAACTCGGGCCCAGGCTGGCCGCCGGGGCTAAAAAACACCTGGCCGACCACTTCAGCCCGGCCGCGCACGCATCATCCCTGCTTGATCTTTACGGAAGACTGCTCAAAACCGGAAACTTGTCCGGCCGAACGAACCTGTGATAGGATAAAAATCGGTGGAAAACATCGTTGAAGTCGAAAAGCTGGTCAAGCGTTTCAATGGGCTGACCGCGGTCGACCAGGTCAGTTTCAGTATTCCCGAAGCTGAGCTCTTCGGACTGCTCGGCCCGAACGGCGCCGGAAAAACGACCATTATCAACATCCTGGCCACCCTGTTGAAACCTTCCGGCGGTGACGCAAGGGTGGCCGGTGTTTCGGTCCTGAACGACCGTGATTACGTGCGCCGGCAGATCGGGGTGGTATTCCAGGACCAGGCCCTGGACGGCAAGCTGAGCGCCCGGGAAAACCTGGTTTTTCACTCCATGATGTACGGCATGAAACCCGCTGAATATCGGCCAAGGATAAGCGAAATGCTCGAACTGGTCGGTTTGGCTGACAAGGCCGATATCCTGGCCGAAAAGTATTCCGGAGGCATGAAACGCAGGCTGGAAATCGCCCGGGGCCTGCTGCACCGCCCCCGGGTGCTCTTCCTTGACGAACCGACCCAGGGGCTGGACGCTCAGACCCGGCGGCAGATCTGGTCGCATATCAAAAGGATCAACCAGGAAGAACACGTCACCATGATCCTGACCACCCATTACCTGGAAGAAGCTGACCATCTGTGTCAACGGGTGGCCATCATCGACCGGGGCCGGATCGTGGCCCTTGATACTCCGGCCAGTCTCAAGGACTCCCTGGGCGGAGACCTGCTGACCCTGGAGACCGCGGCCGATCGAACCGCTTTCCTTGACCATTTGCCGGAAATCCCCTGGATCCGGGATTACCGGGAGGAAAGGGGCGGACTTCTTCTGACCCTGGATCAGGCCGAGAGGCACATCCCCGAACTGCTGGACCTGGCCAGGGCCGCAAAAATGGAAGTCCAGTCAGTCAAACTGCACAAACCGGGACTTGAAGACGTATTTCTTCATTTCACCGGTACAGAGATCCGGCCTGAAGACGATTTTCACGAAGGTCATTTTTTTTACCTGCGCAACCGTTCAGGGAATTGACATGAAGGGCATCCAGTTTTTCGCGGTATACGTACTCTGGCTGAGGGAGATGAAAAAATTCTGGCGGGCCAGGTCGCGGCTGATCGGCACCATGCTGATGCCCCTGTTCATGCTGGCTTTCCTGGGCTTCGGATTCAGGGATATCAGCCTGCCGGGCCTGCCCGACTCCCTGGGTTATTCCAGCTACCTGGTACCCGGCATCCTGGCCATGAGCCTGCTTTTTTCCGCCAGCCTGGCCGGGCTTTCACTGCTCTGGGACCGCGAATTCGGATTTCTGAAAGAAATAATGGTGGCCCCGGTCAGCCGTACTTCAATAGTCTGCGGACGGATCGCCGGCGGAGCCAGCACTGCATTACTGCAGGCCCTGCTGATATTACTGGTGGCCATTCTGTCCGGTTTCAGGCCGCAGTCCCTTCAGGGCATGCTGGCGGCCCTGGCAGCCATGATTCTCACCGCCATGGTCTTCATCGGCCTGGGCCTGGTCTTTGCGGTGAACATGAGGGACATGCAGGGTTTCAACCTGGTCATGAGCCTGGTGATCTTTCCGGTGTTCCTGCTGTCAGGTGCCGTTTTTCCCAGGCGCAACCTCCCGTTTTTCCTGCCTGAACTGGCCCGGTTGAATCCCCTTCATTACGGAGTGGACGGACTGAGGGCCGCCCTGCTCGGACAATCGGAACACTCGCTGGCCCTGAACCTGGGCATCCTGGCCGTTTGCGCTCTGGCCATGGTCGGCCTGGGCGGACTGCTGTTCGCGAGGAGTGAATCGACGTGAAAGCATGCCCTGGTCCAGCCGTGATTTCCAAACACTCAATACTGCGGCAAGGAGAAAGAAATGATGACTGATTCCGAAAAACCGCAAGGCTCCAGGGGCCTGGTCGTACTGGTCAAGCCTGAAACCGCCAGGCCGGATTTCGTTTTGGCCCCGCCGCTGGGCATTCTTTACCTGGCCGCGGCCCTGGAGAGAGCGGGTTATTCGGTCCGCCTGGTCCACGAAAGATTCACCCCGGACCTTGAACTAAAAACCAGCCGGGCTATCATCGACGAAAAGCCCTTGTTCGTGGGCATATCTTCTTTCACCGGCCCGTCCCTGCTGCCGGCCCTGCGCCTGAGCCGGACGATTAAAGCCCATTCCGACATCCCGGTTGTCTGGGGCGGCCTGCATGCCACCATGCTGCCTGAGCAGTTACTGGCCGAAAGGGCCATAGATTTAGCCCTGCGCG
>CAYWEM010000012.1:0-93409 GCA_964457225.1 uncultured Clostridia bacterium | reverse complement strand
GTTTTTTCGTTTTTCACCCTCAGCTTTCGGTTTTCATCCGCGGCCCTTGCCGGGGGGGCACTGGCAGGGCCTTGTCAATGCCAGCCCCTGGGATGGTGTTTCAATCCACGCCCCTGCGCGAGGGGCGACTGACCGAGGGCAGCGAGCTAAATGGTAATGTACTCGTTTCAATCCACGCCCCTGCGCGAGGGGCGACCAAATTGCTACCGCTGAGCAGGTTGCCGCCGCCCTGGTTTCAATCCACGCCCCTGCGCGAGGGGCGACTCCGGACTGGGACGTACTCAGCGAAGATGACCAGTTTCAATCCACGCCCCTGCGCGAGGGGCGACGGTTTCGATCTGGTCAGGGTCACCGCACTTACAGCCGTTTCAATCCACGCCCCTGCGCGAGGGGCGACGCTTCCCTTTAAATACCTTTTATTGACGCCTTTTGCAAGGCAATTTCCGCGAAACAAAATTAATTTACACTTTTTGATGCCCAACTCATTGAGAAAAGTCAAAGAAAACAAGTTCTGTTGGGAATCGCGAATCTTCTAAGAAATAAATGTCCGCTCATGGTTCGCGATCTCAGACCAGAAGCACTCCCTCCGGGTCCACCGGGGATTTACAGCCAAGATGATCAACTCTCTTTTTCCAATTGTTGCCGAGAAAATAGAACCGCAAACTGTCTTTTTCAGGAGAATAAATTTCCGTCAGTTTATTTCTGAGATTGTTGAACTGCACCGGATCAACAAGACATTCAAAGACAGAATGCTGAACTCTCTGCCCATAATTCTTGCAGGTTTTGGCTACCTGGCGCAATCTTTTCCTGCCTTCTCTGGTCATAGTGCTGACATCGTAACTGACCACCACCATCATCATGTCTAACTCCTATTTCCAGAAAAAAGCCGGATAAGCGTCAAGATCACCGCGCAGATAACGGGCCAGCAGCAGAGCTTGAGCGAAAAAACACATACCTACCGGGATTTTTTCTGATAAGAATGGGTGAGTGAGTTCATCCTGCTTGCGTTTCTGGTAGGCGACGATCACTTTTTTGCGACCGGTTTCATTAAGCCAGATTCCGCCGCTGGCCGTTTGCTCGAAATCGTTCCCGGAAATTTGTTTCAGGTTGATCATGGTTAGAACAAGGCGATCAGCAAAACTGGGTCTGAATTCCTCCATCAGGTCGAGCGCCAGGCTTAGTCTTCCCGGCCGCAGGCGGTGCAGGAACCCGACGGCCGGATCGAGCCCTACTGTCTCAAGAGCGGATGAAACGTCATGCAGAAGCAATGTATACACAAATGACAAAAGAGCATTTACCCTGTCCAGAGGCGGTCGGCGATTGCGGGAAGATAAATGAAAATCTTCTTTTTGGGCAACTATGAGGTAATTAAAGGACTGGAAATAAAGCCTGGAAGCGTATCCCTCAAGGCCCCGCAATCGTTCCAGGTTGTTTTCATTTTTCGCGGCCTGAAGATAACAGCTTAGCTTGGCGATAGTCCCTGACAAAATCCCTGGAGTTGCTTCAGTATGATGATCGCGGCAGGCTCTCTGCAGGGATAATCTGCAGTTGTAAATCTTGGCAAAAATCATAGAACGGGCGATTTCGACCGCAATTGACAGTTCTTCAGAAACACGATACTGTCTGGTACGCAATAACACATTTCCGGAAACCGGCCCCTGTAACCTGGCCAAGAAACGACCAGTTGGAGTCAGAAAGGTGACTGCCACGCCTTTTTTTCCGCAGAGTCCGAGCAGGGACGGACTGCAGGAACAACGGGCCATGCAGATAATGCCCGCCAGGTTGTGCAGGGGCATACGGAATTTCACGTCCTTGCCCTGCATAACAGTTACTGATTCTCCCTCTTTTTTCAGGTAACTGCCATCACTGGTCACGAACAGAGTGTTGAGCAGGGGACGCATTCAGACCTCCAAACTGATTGCGGTTTGGATGTACTTTGACGCCGAATATCGGCCGTCGGTTCTGGTCGGCAGGCAGAGCTTTTTGATCGAGCAATTTTTGCACCTCTTGTCATTAACCGCTGGAGGAGTTTGGCCCGAGCGGAATAATTCATGCAATCTGAAGGCGGCTTTTTCGGTAAGCATTCGAAGTTCCAGGTCGAATTGCACCGCATGACGCCTCCTGATGGCATGATAGAACAAAGCGCCCGAGTTAATAGTGGCTCCCAGCATTTCTTCCAGGCAGATTGCCTGGGCGCAGAGTTGAACTCTATCGCAGTTATTGCTTTTAGGTCGGCCGTGCTTGTATTCAACCGGGAAGAGCAACCATTCTCCGGAAATGCCCGGCAAGGTAATACCTGTATTACCAGACTCCGGGGTGCGCAGTTCCACCACATCGGATTTGCCGCTCAACCCGAGCAATTGACTGCGCAATGCCAATCCCCTGAGAATACGCAGGCCATAGCGGCTTTCCTCCATACCACTGTCTACTTTATGATGCTCAGCTCTGCCTTGGGCGGTTAAAATGTTTTCACTCCAAATAGATTCAGTGTGAATCAACGCGCATTGACGTTCACAGAACAGCAGGTGCTGGATCGCCGACAGGGGCAGTAAATCATCTTCTTTGAAGAGCATCAATATTCCCGATCCCGCCTTTTGGCGCTGCGAAAGCGGTATAAGCGCTCAGTAAAGCCTCCTTCTTCGGTGAAAGCTTTTTCCAGCGAGCGTAATTGCTGATCAAGCAGGTAATTAGCCTGGTTAATCAGGCAGACCAGAACATTGGCGGCAGTCTCGGCCGGACTGAGGGAAAAATAGGACTCATAAGTCTTATAAGACCTATTTTCCTTTCTTGAAAGCTGACGGATTTCAAGAGCTCGAGAGTCGTTCTTTGACCAAAGCTCCAAGCCTTTTTGGCGCAGGAAATCCTGGTAATCGAGCAAGAGCTCTTCAAGACTGGCCCGGGCCACGCCGACCAGTTTCAGTTCGGTCTTTTTCGATGTTCCGGAAGCCATTGAACCTTCGGCGATGTTCTGGCGGCCGCTTCTGGCCGCCTGCACCATCTGGTCATGGGTGCGCGATCTTCTGGGAACGAAGCGTTCGCAGAAAACAACGGTGGCGTCATAAACTATTTCCGCCATCTGGAACGATTTCAACTCCCGATACCCTCCGTGGGGCGGGATCAAGCGTTGATCAAGAGTCATTTTCTCAACTTGGATACTGGATTACCTTGATTCCGGGCGGCAGGCTTTCCTGGTCAAGATGAAGCTGGTAATCGGCAAAACTACGGGCGGGCTTGGTTTCATCCGATTTGCGCAGGGTTACCCGCTCGAAGAGGGCGTGAGCCGGTGCATTGCCCAGAGCCGAATCGTGCTGGAATACTATCAGCTTTCTGGTGGCCATCAGGCCGCGGGCCGCCGAGCGATCGTGCTCGAACATGTTGAGCAGTGCTTCCCAGAGAAGTTCGAGGTCTTCTTCGCTGAATCCGGTCTGGGCCGCCAGATGCGGGGAAACAAATCCGTGTGCCAGGTACAGGCCGTAAGGTACGGTATTTTTCCGGCCCATAGTGCGGTTGTCACCGCCCTGTTTTTCAGCTTCAGCCTCAGTCGCCACGGCCATGCGGGTGATCGAATGTTCGAGCGTTACGATCGGGTCAACCGAGCGTCCGAAGGTCATTTGCACCGGGCCGCGAACCTGGCCGCAGTTAATTCCAAGGGTCATAACCGCGCCGAAAGTGCGGATATCGTAAAAATTGCGGCACATCCACTGCCTGGCTTCCTCAACTCTTTCACCGCCCTTTCTCTTCTTGTCTTCTTTTTCGAGTTCATCAGCCGCGCCGATGGCCTGGTAAGCCCGCTCGTGCTGTTTGTTTAGCACGGCTTTTTCCTTGACGTAGATTTCGAAAGGCGCTGAGTTGTGCTTGGTGATTTCAACGTAATTACGCACTTTTCGCTTCAGGCAGACATCGGTGACCAGGCCCAGGCTGGTTTCAGGATCAAGCCTGGGCAGATTGCCGGCGTCCGGGTCACCGTTGGGGTTGCCATCCTGGACGTCAAAGACCAACATGAAATCATAACGGTTTTTGAGTGGATTACTCATTTCAATCCTCCTTGGTTTTATTTGCTTCTTCTTTTTGATCACTCTTTTTGACATAGAAATCCTGAACCTGGTGGTAATAGCCGACGGCGAAGCGGCCCTGGTCGGCCAGGCTCAGGTGGGCTGGAAATGCAGTTCCGGCAGGCAAAGCTTCTATTATCGAAGTGATCAGTTTTTCGTAATAGATACGCAGGCCTGGATTGTCAATTTTGGCTAAATGGTGATTCTTTAAGCGGATCAGGTTGCCGAAGACCGTGACCGGGGTGCTGGAAGCCGATCCATAAAAGCGGTCGCGGATGGTGGCGTTGATACCTGGGTTTGCTCTTTCCTGGATTTTTTCCAAAACCGCGAACAAGCGGCCCAAGCGGTAACCAATGTTGTTGTTGCTTTCATCGAGAGCCATTTTCAATTCCTCCTTGATCCTTGGATTTTTACTGCGGGTCAGTCGGTTGAGAAAGGCCTTAACCAATGCCGCCCGCGGATAGGTGATTTCTCGTTCTGCCTTGACGCGGCGCAAGGCGGCCTGGAGCAGGGTGTGGGGGTAGGGCAGACCCTGCAGTATGGAACGCATGAATTCTCCGCCCAGGTTGGGCGGGATATTTTCCGATTTACTTTGCACGGCAACGGAGACCAGCAGGCGAAAAACTGAAAGAATTTCGGGCTCTTTAGGCCCGTGGACTATGGCCAGATCGTTAAAATGATCCATGATGCGAGAAGCGATGACCGCCAGGGGCTCGGCCTGCCAGATGCGCACCGCTATGCGGGCTGAATTCGGGGCCAGGCCCAGGACGAAAAACTTCTTATTCTTCTCTTCAGGAAGTTCATAGGCCCCGCTCTGAACCGCCTGGAAAAGTGAACGTAACGCCCGGCTGTTGGCGTCCGGATCGTCTTTTGGCGGTTCATTTAAAAAAGCGACTATGTTTCTTTCAAATTCTTCGTTTTTTCCCTCGGACCAGAAGACAGTTACAGCGTCACCAACCAGCATGCGGTAAGGAGATTTAAGCAATGTGTTTAGCGCTGTGGTATAGGCGAATTCGGCCGATACCCCGACTGGGGCATTGTAGCCCTGTTCCTTCCCATAGGAATCGTAACCGGAGTTGGTTTGAAATCCGACCAGCTTTTTGGAATCTTTGTTGATTCTGGTGTCACTGTGTACTCGGGCGATTTCACCGAATTCTCCGCTGACCAGGCAGCGGCCGAAAACTCGATCATCATCCCCCCCAGGATCAGTTTTCCCCCGGCCTTCAATTGAACCAGACAAGAATTTTCTGACCTCTGGCCCGCAGGGTGCTGGTAATTCTTCTCCGGCCAGCCTGAAGGTCATGTTGCAGGAAAGAGCTTTGGTGCATTCTTCCCAGAGTGGATGTTCTTTCAGCTTTTGCAGGCCGTCGTTTTCATAGAAACTCTTTATGGCCCGTACAGCTTCGCTTTCACCCAACGGCGGCGGCAGGGTTTGCAGGCTGGCCAGCCAGCTCTGGTGCTGATTGCGAGCTTTTTCGTCATTTTCCGGGAAAGAGCACAGGTAACCTATGTTATCCCAAAGTAAGAAAGTCGTTTCATAGCTTTTACTGCCACTTCTTGGGCGTGACCGGGGCACAAGGAAAACTTTGGGCAGGGCTTTTTTACCGCTCATTTCCCGGGTGTCCTCGAGGTTTATAAAACGGCCTTGCCGATCTATGACGATAATGAAGGGAATCCCCTTTTTTTCAAAACCTTCAGGGGCGATATCACTGTCAGGATCGGCGGCTTTGCGGTCGTAATATTCTTTGAGCGCCTGCAGGATCATCCAAGCACCTCCTCTCGGTCATCACGTTCAGGTACCAGGATCACGCCCTCATTCATTTTAGCCCTGAAAAAAAGTGGTTTCGGATTAGCCGGCTCGCTGAAATCAAGATCGTAAAGCATCCAACCCAGGTCTCGTGATTCATCGATTGGCGGGCTGAGTGAATCATTTCTATCCATCAGCCGGAAAGCGGCTGAGAATTCACGGCTGCCAAGGTAAGGCTGGTTGAAACACTGGCCCTTCTTGGCCCGGCGTTCGAACATGGCGGCGTACTTGGCTGAACATTCATCCGGCCTGTTTTCAGGCAGGTCAACATATGGTGTTTCTCCTGAATCTATCAGGTATTCTGGTACCGGATTGGTTACAGGTGAGCGCATTTCAGGCGGGATAAAATCGAATTCGGCGTGAAGGCGATAGCAAACATCCCTGAGAAAAAGCCCTGCTTTCTGCTGGCGGCAATCTTCGATGTAGATCGCTTCTCTTCTGGGTGAGGCCAGAGCCGCCACCTCATTACGACGTACAGAAATCCAGCGAATGGGGTTGAGAACTTCGATTTTTCTGATACGCCAGGAAATCGCCGGTTTCCAGAGAATGGCTTCAAAAATGGCCCGGGCGGCTGAAGGAGTGATAACATCATAAGACACTCTTTCAACTTTCAATTCGGGGCGGGTGAAGCAGGCGAATGGGCCGCTTACCTCAAGACAGAATCCTTTCATTTTTCACCTCGACTACCTAATTTATAAAATGCTCCACGGCCCAGCCCTGTCCGAACAGGTCCAGTCCGTATACTTCCGAATACAATCCTGACCAAAGCCAGATATCGGAACTGATCTCTTCAAGCAGGCCGTTTTGCCGGGATTGCTCGAAGTCGCGGCGGCTAAGGTTTACCGTATAGCGCTGTAGTCCACGTAAGATTCTTTTCTGCGGGCCTGCATATCGTAATTCATGCAAAAACTCTTCATTGCCTTGGTATTGGACTAAAACGGATTGCTGACCGGAGTCGTCGATGAGAGAAAACTGATTGCCGGCGGTGCGAAAACTACATTCCAGGCTTTGTCCCTGCAGTAATTCCCTGAGCCAGTTGCGGCCGTCATCATTGATTTTTGAATAGAACTCTCTGAAATAGTCTTTATATTCTTCCGGGTTCTGGGGATCAAGATCCTTGGTTGCCAGCCTAGAGCGCAGAGTATCTTCGCCTTTGCGCAGAAGCCCGCGTGGTGCCTGCTTGGGTGGGACGAACACTTTTACCAGGCCTGGAGTGTCCAACTTCCCTTCACGATTGCAGCGGCCGGCGGTCTGCACAATTGAATCGAGTCCGGCCAGTGCGCGGTAAACTACTGGAAAATCTATATCGACCCCGGCTTCAACCAGTTGGGTGCTGATAACCCTAACCTGTTCTTCGTTTTTCAGTTTTCCTTTAATCAGTTGAATGATTCTTGAGCGGTGTTCTCCGCACATCAGGGCGGAGAGGTGAATCGTGTTTTCCGGCATCAGCTTGAACAAATCGTAACAATCCCGGCGACTGTTGACCACTGCCAAGACTTGGTCGAATTCGGCCAGTTCATCGGAAATTTCCTCCCAGGTCCTCGGCTGTGACATATCGGCTGGGAATTCAATATTGGTGCGGCGGAGATTCAGGTAAAGACTTGCCGGATCGGGTGCTATTTCAATTGGAGTGTTTATTTTAGGCAGACAGGGCTGGGTGGCGGTGCAGAGCAATAAACTCACCCGATAATGCTCCGTGAGCTGATTGATGGCGTCAACGCAGGGAAAAAGCAATTGGGGCGGCAATAACTGGGCTTCGTCGAGAATGACCACGCTGTTGACGATGTTGTGCAGTTTGCGACAGCGGCTGTTCCTGCTGGCGTAAAGCGATTCGAAGAACTGCACATTGGTTGTGACAATTATCGGGGCATCCCAGTTTTCCGCAGCCAATTGCGACTGGGGCGTTGAATTTTCGCTGTCAATGTTACTGTGATGCTCGACTACCTGATCGGGGCCGAAGATAAACTTGAACTCAGCGGCAGTCTGTTCGATGATACTGGTATAAGGTATAACGTAAACAATTCGGTCTTTTCCTTGTTTCAGGGCGTGAGTCAGAGCGAAAGCCATACTTGACAGGGTTTTGCCTCCGCCGGTGGGCACGGTCAGCGAGAAAACTCCGCCTGCGCCTGAACCCGCTCTGACACAGGCATCGAAGATTTGGGCGCGGATTTGATTGACTTTGGTCATGGATGATGCAGCTCTTTTTCCATTCATATACCTGTCGAACATTTTTTTAAGCTCAGCAATAGGCTTGAATCCGGACCGTAAGGCTTTTTTATCTGGATCCAGGAATTCCTCGGTGTCGAGAAAATCAGCGTCAACCAAGGCTGAATAAAGTATCCGCACCCAGAGATGGAAAGTATCTGACTTTACATAAGCAGGAACTTTGGCATCTTTTTTTATTTCTGTGAGGTATTCTTCGAATCGCCCGGCTATTCTATCAAGATTGGTTCTTCCTTCTCTCAGGCGGATGGTCAAAGCCGCGTTGCCGGTGTTGTCGGGGTGATAATCGGGTAAACCGGCATGATGTCCGGCACAAATATTGCTATAGGGTCTGGAAAAAAGGCCCGGGAATAATAGCTCGGATAGTGCGGCGCCGGCACTGGAATGGTTTATCCTTCCATTGACAGAGTTATCGTAGTCAGGGTCATTCATGCCATTACAGCGCAGCAGATAGGCCTGGAACAAGTCATCCAACTTGCCGATATCGTGAAGCCAGCCAGCATTCCAGGCCCAGTCCGCAGAGTCGAATTTGCCGGCGAAAACAGCGGCTTTTCCGGCGACTCCGGCTAAATGATTGGCCAGATTTTGCCATTTATCAGTTGTTTCACCCGATTTGCTGTGGCCGTAATATTTCTTTCCATTCACGAAACGATCTCCTTTTACTTGGAATTGTAGATAAAATGCCTCATGATTACAATTGTAAAAATGAAGAACGACAAAAAGCGTCGTTGTAAAATGAAATGAAAATTTTTATAATTTAAAACTAAAATGCCTGGCCGCAAAGCTTATGAGAGATATCTGTGGTTTCACCGCAAGCTGAAACAAAACCTGTATCCCAATTTAAACGACATGGCGGAGCAATGCGAAATATCCTATCGCCAGGCGCAGAGGGAAGTTTCAAACTTCAAGCTCTGGTTTTGCGCCCCGATCAATTATTCACGTGAACACAACGGATATTTTTACACCGAACCGGGATTTGAATTGCCTGCTTCATGGATCGGGGAGGAAGAAATGATTTCTCTGATCCTGGCAAAAAGGCTGGCAGCAGCAGTACCTGATCCGGATAGAAAAAAAGTGATAAACCAGCTATTCGAAAAGCTTTACAGGCAATTCGATTTCCCGGTTGCCGAACTGGAAAGAAAAATCAGCCTTAAAAACACTTGTTATTATCGAGTTGAACCTGCTGTTTTTTCCGGAGTGCTGAATGCACTTCATCCCGGAAATAAAATCAGGATATCCTATCATTCCGTTCACACTCATAAAACTACGGAAAGGACGATCTGCCCCTTGCATTTAGTGCAATACATGGGGAACTGGCATTTGCTGGCCTACTGTGATGATAAAAAAGGGCTGAGGATGTTCACGCTGTCACGTATAAAGCGCCTTGTTTCATTGCCAGATAATCCGATTCCTGAAGAAATGAAAAGAATTAATCTCAAGGAAAAAATCGATGGAACGCATGGAATATTTATTGCTGACGGAGAATATAGAGTCAAGTTGAAATTCAATTCGGAAATGATTGAATTTGTCAGGGAGCAGGTCTGGTTCCCGGGGCAAAAAATGCTTGAAAACGAAAAAGGTGAACTGCTTCTGGAATTTCCGGTAAGTGATTTGCGTGAAATACTGAGAGAAATACTTTGTTTCGGCCCTTCGGTTGAAGTGCTGGAACCAGGAGAATTACGTGATTTGATACAGGAGAAAATCACCGGGATGTATTCGATGTATTTTAGAGAAATGATCCCTTGAATGCATTTTTTATGGAAATTGAATAGCGATCGGACAATTAGTTCAGCTTGGAAAGCTTGAACGGAAAGCGATTTTGGGCTATGATGGCCGGATGGAAACCGCTGTTTTAGCCGATCGGGTGCGCCGGGGTGATACCCTGGCCCTGTCCCGGGCCATCACCCTGGTGGAGAACCGCCGCCCGGGTTACCGCGAACTCCTGCGCCTGCTGGCCGTGGGAGAATCCCGGGGCCTGCGCATCGGCATCACCGGCGCCCCGGGCAGCGGCAAGAGCACCCTGGTTGACCAGCTTATAAAACACATCCGCGGCCGCGGCCTGAGTGTCGGCGTGGCCGCCATCGACCCGAGCTCGCCGATTTCCGGGGGTGCCATCCTTGGTGACCGCATCCGCATGGTGCGTCATGCACTCGATGAAGGCGTTTTCATCCGCAGCCTGGCCAGCCGAGGCGCGCTCGGCGGTTTGAGCCGGGCCGCCGCCGACGTGGTTGAACTGCTGGGAGCGGCCGGCAAGGACGTGATTCTGATTGAAACCGTCGGAGTCGGCCAGTCGGAAATAGACGTGGTCTCCCTGGCCGACCTGGTCTTGCTGGTGCTGACTCCGGCCAGCGGCGATGAAATCCAGGTGTTCAAGGCCGGGGTGATTGAGGTGGCCGACCTGTTCGTGATCAACAAGGCCGACCTGGGCGGAGCCGAAGCCAGGGTGAATGACATAAGGAATTTCTTTTCACTGGCCGGTCGGGAGCCGCTGGTTTTCAAACTGACCGCCCGGGCGGACCAGGGTGTGGCCGAATTGCTGGAACAGGTGCTGGAACTGTCCGATTCCGAAAAGGAAAGGATCAGGGGAAAGCGGGAAAAAATGCGCGGCCGGCTGGTACTGCGCCTGATCGAAGAACGCCTGCACAGCGAACTGCTGCATCACCGGCCTTATCGTGAAGTGATGGAAAACAGTTCTACGGTCAATCCCTACGACGCGGCTGACTTAATATACGAGAGTTTTTTTTCAGGAGGAAAAGCATGATCAAGAAAATCGGCCATGTGGCCATTGCGGTCGCCGACCTCGATGCTGAAATAGCCCGTTACCGTGATGTACTCGGCCTGGAATTTCACGGCACCGAGGTGGTGGCTGAACAGAAAGTAAAGGTGGCTTTTTTCAAGGTGGGCGAGGTCTTCATCGAGTTGCTTGAACCGACCACCCCCGATTCTCCCATCGCTCAGTTCATTGAGAAACGGGGCGGGGGAATTCACCACCTGTCTTTCATCGTCGACGACATCAAAGCCCAGATCGTCGATCTGCAGGCCAAGGGAGTGCGGATGCTAAACGAGGAACCCCGTTCCGGAGCCCACGACACTTTGATTGCCTTTGCCCATCCCAAGAGCTTTTCCGGGGTACTGCTGGAGT
This sequence comes from uncultured Clostridia bacterium, assembly GCA_964457225.1. Lineage (GTDB taxonomy): Bacteria > Acidobacteriota > Aminicenantia > UBA2199 > UBA2199 > CAYWEM01. The sequence goes on along the minus strand of CAYWEM010000012.1, from coordinate 82,185 downwards.
TGACCGAGAAGAAGTGAAGCACTGATGAAAAGTATCCGGCTGGCCGTTCTCTGGCACATGCACCAGCCCTACTACCGCCGGCCGGGCAACGGTTTTTTCGAACTCCCCTGGGTCAGGACGCATGCCCTGAAGGATTACTACGGCATGGTGCGCCTGCTGGAAGACTATCCCGGCTTGAAAATGACTTTCAACCTGGTGCCTTCCCTCTTGAGCCAGATAGAGGATTACCTGAACGGGGGGCGGGATCTTTTCCAGGAAGTTTTCGACAAGTCCCCGGCTGATTTCAGCGCCGAGGAAGCCGCTTTCCTGGTGAGGCACTTTTTTTCCATCAATCACCAGCATCATATCCGGCCCTATCAGCGGTACCAGGAGCTTTATCAAAAGCGCGAAGTCCTGCTGGGGAAAAAACCTGCCGACTGGCGCCGGGAGTTCAAGGTACAGGAATTGAGGGATCTGCAGGTCTGGTTCATGCTGACCAATTTTGACCGTGAATACCGGGCCGCCAGTAAATCCCTGGGCGGATTGCTGGAGAGGGGCCGGGATTTCAGCGAAGCTGACAAGGAGATCATCAGGGAATGCGAACGGGAACTGCTGGCCCTGGTCATTCCCGAATACCGGCGGGCCCAGGCCGAAGGCCGGATTGAAATATCGACCAGCCCGTATTACCATCCCATTCTGCCCCTGCTCTGCGATCCCCAGGCCGGACGCCGGGCCAATCCCCGCCTGCCCGAGTACGACCTGGATTTCAACTGGAGCGAAGATGCCCGGGAACAACTGCGCAGAGGCCTGGATTTCTGCCGGGAGCGTTTCGATGTCACTCCGGCCGGGGTCTGGCCCTCGGAAGGCAGTCTTTCCGAGCCCGTGCTGGACATGATGACTGAACTGGGCATATCCTGGACCGCGGCTGATGAAGGGAACCTGGGGCGCTCGTTGAAAACAAGGCTGGAGCGGGATCATGATTTCCGTTTACTTCAGCCTGACCTGCTTTACCGGCCCTACCAATGGCGGGACCGGGGACCGAGAATCTTTTTCCGCGATCGCAGCTTGTCAGACCTGGTCGGTTTTTATTACCAGAGGTTTTCTCACCGGGAAGCCGCTTCCGACCTGATGAACCGGATCAGGGCCGCCGACCGGAACGGGAACTCGGGAGTTGTTTCAGTCATCCTGGACGGGGAAAACGCCTGGGAATTCTATGCCGACAGCGGCCGCCCGTTCCTGGCCGAATGGTACGGTCTGCTGGCTGCCAGCCGGGATATCAGGACCGTTACTTTTTCCGAGCTGGCCGCTGATCCGGCTGAAACCCTGCAATCCTACGCGGCCGGATCCTGGATAAACGCCAATTTCGATGTCTGGATAGGAGATCAGGAAGACCGCCTGGCCTGGGCCATGCTGGCCGATGCCAGGCAGGCTTTGGCTGAGGGGGCCGCCGGGCTTGAAGCGGAACTGCTGAAGAAAGCCCGGGAACACCTGATGATCGCCCAGGGCAGTGACTGGTTCTGGTGGTTCGGCCCGGAGCACAGCACGGCTGATCTCGATATATTTGACCGGTTATTCCGGCTCAACCTGCAGGAGATTTACCGCCTGCTTGGAGCCGACGTGCCGGAAGTTTTGTGCCGCCCCCTGACCAGCAGGCACAGTTCGGCCGAAAGGGTGATGACCAAACCCCAGGATCTCCTGGAGGTAGTGGTCGACGGCCGGGAGAGTGATTACTTCGAATGGCAGGGTGCCGGTAAAATTGAAAGCGCGGCCTTCGGCGGAGCCATGAACGTCGCCCAGTCACTGGTGAGTGCCATTTATTACGGTTTCAGTGCGAACGATTTCTTCCTGCGCATTGATACCGAAAAATACGCCAGGGTCTACTTTGCTTCCGGATACGGCCTGGAGCTGATGTTCAGGCACCGGGACCATTCGCTTAACCTGAGAGTCGATCCGGAAAACGGGCAGGAAAAAGGCGCAAGAACGGCCGTTGACCGCCTGGTTGAAGTCTCCCTGCCTCTGGCCTCATTGGGGATTGAGCCGGGGGACGAATTTGAACTGGCCCTGCGCTGGACCAGCCGCAACGAAACCTTCCAGCTGCTTCCGGCTGAAGGCTATTTCCGCCTTGAAATGCCTTCAGCAAGGCATTACGCGGATTTCTGGCAGGTTTAGAGCTGTTCAGTCAAGAGCCGTGCTTTCACCCAGGAAGGCGGCGTCAAGGCTGACCCCCAGGACACCCATTATCCTGTTGCTGTGAAACTTCAGTAATTCTTCCCCTGCTTTTTCGACGGTGACCAGGGCGCCCTGCTCGATATCGCTCTTACGGTCACTGAAGAGAGGGATTTTCCTCATGCCCAGGCGCTGGGCGATGAACTTGGCCGAATCTCCGCTCATCACTCCGCTGTCCGAGACGATTATCACCGCAACGTTTCTCAGGCTGGTTATGTTCTGGACCTGGTTGGCGATATCAGCCCGGGTGTCTACGCCGTAGATCTGGACTTTCAGCTTGGTGATCACCACGGCCGACCTTGCTTCGCGCTCGACCCTTTCCTTGCTGTTGTTGTTGAAGATGACCGCGACGGTCTCGACACTGGGCAGGGCCTGCTTGATGATGAATCCCATCTGGCCGATGGTCTGGGCGGTCGCCGTGCCGGCGGCGAGCAGGGTAAACAGGAGAAGAAATGTTAAGGGCTTTGATTGTTTCATGGAACACTCCATTTTGTTGGGCATTACTGTTAAATGAATAGCAGAGTTTTTTTTTACTGTCAACTTCAGTCTACTACAGATTAAGGCTGAATTGTTTTACCGGATTGATCGTAAATTTTAAAGACAATAAGGTTGACAATTTATCTTATTTTTTTTATATATCCTATTACCTTGATCCGTCTTTTGCTATTCGGCCCGCATTGGAGGTATTATGCGCAGCAATACTTTGAAAATCAAAATCATCGGTCCCCTGTTGCTCTGCTTTTTTCTGGCCGTCAGCCTGCTGTTGGTAATCACGCTCAGAATATCTTCCGGCAATATCAGGCAGATAGCGGAAAAAAAAGGTGTGGCCATAAGTGCTATTACCGCTGAAAACCTGGTCATGCCTCTGACCTTTCTAGACAACGAGGCCATCAACAACAATCTCAACAACCTGGCCAGGGACAACGCCATTCTGGCAGCCCGGGTTTTCGACGGCAACCGGGAATTGATCGCCTCCATGGGCGGGGAATTCGCGGTTCGGCTTGAGGGTGAAAGCGGAGTTGAAGTACGCATAGAACCTTTTCAGCTTGCCGGGCAGAACGCCCAGCTCTTTTCTCAGCCGGTTATCGCCCAGGAAAGCGGCGACCGGCTCGGCACCCTGGCCATAGTCATTTCCCTGGCGGAAATGGAAAGCGCCATGCGCTCGATCACCATCTCGATGGCCCTCTTTTCATTGCTGGCACTGGCGGTCATGGGCCTGCTGGGTTTTTACATCATAAACCGGGCCATTGCCCCGCTGATCGTGGCCACCGCGGTCATGGAAGAGATTTCCTCGGGAGAGGGAGACCTGACCGTTACCCTGAACGTGGCCAGCAATGATGAGGTCGGCAGGCTCAGCGGAAGTTTCAACCGCTTTATCGGGAAAATACTCGAGCTGGTGCGGGCCATCAAGGAAAACACCCTGGGCGTGACCGCGGCGGCCACCCAGATGTCGGCCACCACCGAAGAATTGGCCGCCTCGGCCAAGGAGCAGAACAACAACGTTCACACGGTCGGGGTCTCCATGACCCAGATGACGGCAACTTCGTCGGAAATCTCGAAATCGGTTGAAAACATGCGTCGCTCAGCGCTTGAATCCACCAGTAAAACCACCGCCGGGGCGGAGACCATTCAGAATTCCATCAATTCGATGAAGCAGGTGGAAAACCAGACCAGCAAGCTGGAAAGCATCCTGGGCAATCTCAATGTATCCACCGAGAAGATCGGGGAAATAGTCAGGGTGATCAACGACGTGTCAGACCAGACCAACCTGCTGGCCCTGAATGCCGCGATCGAGGCGGCCCGGGCCGGAGAAGCCGGCCGTGGTTTCGCGGTTGTGGCCGACGAAGTGCGAAAGCTGGCCGAAAGGACTTCCAAGGCAACCGGAGAAATCTCATCCATTATCGGCAGCCTGCAGAAGGAATCATCCCTGGCCACCAGGGCCATGCGTGACGCTTCCAGCGAAGTGAAGAAGAGCAATCAACTGGGTAACGAATCCCTGACCATACTCCAGGAAATAATCGCGGCCAGCCGGGAAATAAGCGAAGCGGCCGATTCGGTGGCCGCGGCCATAGGCCAGGAAACGGCCACCATCGAAGAAGTAAACGGCAGTATCCAGGGCATAATAGGCAGTTTTTCAGAGTCTTTCCAGGCCATCAGCGAAGTGGCCAATACTGCTGAAGAGCTGTCGAAGCAGGCGGAAGATCTGAAAACCAGGGTTGATCGTTTCCGGACCGAGTGAGCAGGGGCGCAGCGCCCGGTTTGACGCTGAAATTGATATTTGCCGCTCTTTATGGTATAAGTTTGAAGAGCTTTCTTCCCCAGCGAGGTAGGCCTTGACTAGATTTATTTTGCTAGCAGTTCTTCTTTTTTGCGCTTTGATCGTTCCGGTCAATGCCCAGTTGATTGAAAAAATCGAGATCGAAGGAAACCAGAAAGTTTCGCGCGATACCATCCAATTCTACATGAAGTCCCGTCCAGGCGGGGCTTATAATCGCGAAAGACTTCAGGAAGACTTCCGGGCTCTCTGGGACACCGGTTTTTTTGAACACATCCGTTTCAGTTCCAAAGACGGCGGCGAAGGCAAAATTGTCTACGTCAGCGTGCGTGAGAACCCCCTGATCGCCTCGGTGACCTACAAAACCGGAAAAAAAGTAAAGGAAAGCGACATAGTCGACAAGCTCAAGGAACAGAACATAACGATTCAGCCCTTTTCCTATTTCAACCCCTCGCGGATGCGCCGCATCGAATCCACGGTATTGGCCCTGTTCCAGGACAAGGGTTATAATGACGCCGAAGTCAGGGTCATTGAAAACAGGGTCAATGACCAGGTCGAACTGACCATAGAAGCCGATCCCGGCCCCAAGACCAGGATCGGGCGGGTGATTTTCCCAGGCCTCGACAGCCAGGTCAGGGCCGGACGCTTGCGCCGGGGCATGAAGAACAACCAGGTGCACAACATTCTGTCGACCATAGCCGGCAAGGATGTCTACAACCGCGAGAAAATCCAGGAGGACCTGGAAGAAGTCAGGCTCAGGCTCCAGGAGCAGGGTTTCCTTGAAGCCAGGGTGGGACAGCCTGAAATTTCACTGATCAACCGCAAGAACGCCTTCGGCACGGCTCAGAAAATGATGCAGCTCAGCATTCCGGTTGAGCCCGGGCCCCGCTATACCATGAACGAACTGAGCATCGAGGGCAACCAGATCGTCAAGACCGAGTTTCTGAAAAGCTTCGTCAAGATCGAAAAAGGCAAAGTCTACGACATCCGCAAGCGGAATAAAGCTATTGAGGAAATGCAGAAGTTTTACGGCTCCCTGGGCTATTTCTACTGCCAGATAGCACCCCGGGAAAACCTTGATCCGGTTAAGCAGACGGCTGACCTGACCCTGAACATTCAGGAGAACGAGGTGGTTTACCTGGGCAAACTCGAGTTCATCGGCAACACTTTCACCAAAGATCACGTGCTCCGGCGCGAGTGGTTCCTGCGTGAAGGCGTCCGGCTGAATTCCAACGCTCTCGAACATTCCATAACCAGGATGAAACAACTGGGCCTGGTGACCATCGACAAGATGCCTGAAATCAAGCCGGATCCCCAGGATCCCCAGAAACTGAACATCAAGGTGGAAGTGAAGGAACTCAACCGCCAGATGATCAATTTCAACGTCGGATACAGCGGCTACGACGGTCTTTTCGTGGCCCTGGGCTATTCCACCCAGAATTTCATGGGCATGGGCGAATCGCTGACCCTGAACCTGCAGACCGGCACCAGATCCAAGAACTACCAGCTGGCCTTCAACGAGCCGTATTTGTTCAATTTGCCGGCTTCATTGGGCTTTGACCTCTTCAAGTCCACTTTTCGCATCCCCTACATGTACACCAGGGACGGGGAAGGCCTCAACCTGATGACCGCCTTCCGCTTCTGGCGTTACTGGGGCTTCAACCTGACCTACAGTCTTGAGCGGGTGGCCATCGACGATATCAACGAGGAATACATCAAATACGATCCCATGGCTTACCTCTATTACCTGGAGGGCAAAAGAATCATTTCCGGTATCGCGCCGACCATATACTATTCGACCGTTGATTCCCCCGTGTTTCCCAGCCGGGGGGTCAAGTACCTGCTCAATTACCGCTACACCGGGGGGATACTCGGCGGTGACGTCTTCATGCACAAGTACAAGTTCGAGTTTGTCAAGTTTCAGCCGCTCTGGAAAAGACACGTGCTCGGCCTGCACCTGGTTTACCAGGGCATAAGCGCCTTCGGCGGCCGCCAAGTGCCTTTTTACGAGAAGTACTTCCTGGGCGGTGAAAGGTCAATCCGCGGTTTCGACATTTACCAGATTCCTCCCAGGACCGAGGATAGCTTTTATGGAGGAGACTGGGCCGCATACATGAACATTGAGTACCAGATCCCCGTTTCCGAGCAGATCGCCTTCGTCCTGTTCTACGACATCGGTAATGCCTACAATGCCGGCGACCGCCTGAACCTGAGAAACATGTATTCCTCCACCGGTCTTGAACTCAAAGTTTTCGTGCCCATGCTGAACGTACCTTTCCGTTTGATTTTCGCTTACAATCCAAGGAAGATATTCGAGGAAGAATCGCACTTCCAGTTCCGTTTTGCCGTTGGACCATCATTCTATTGATATAAAGGAGAAAAAAAATGAAAAAAGCACTCATCGTCCTGGTTATGCTGGCCATGTTGCCCCTGCTGACCTGGTCTCAGGTCAAAATCGGTCTCATCAATCCCGAGAAAGTGATCAGTGATTCCCTTCGGGGCAAGGAAGTTCAGCAGAAACTGCAGGCATTCGGGGAAAACAAGCAGAAGACAATTGAGGGCCTGGAAAGAGAAATCAGGAACCTGGAATCGGAAATCAACACCAAGCGCATGACCTGGAACCAGGAAACCCTGGAAAAGAGAATGACTGAAGTGCAGAGCAAGCAAACCCAGCACAAGCGCATCGTCGAAGACGCTCAGCGGGATTTCCAGCGTGAATACCAGAAGGAAATGACCCAGTTGCAGCGCGAGCTCATGCCGATCATCGAGGAATTCGGCAAAACCCATGGTTATACGATTATCCTTGACCTGAGTACAGCCGGAGTTTCCTATTTCAGCGCCGGCATCGACGTCACCGAAGAGATTATCAAGATCTACGATACCAAGTACAAGAAATAAGGGAACGGGCCGGGGAAGTGTACGAGGAAATAACTTCTATTCTGCCGCACCGCTATCCCTTCCTGCTGGTTGACCGGATTACCGACATAGTTCACGGAGAAAGCATCAAGGGTTACAAGAACGTGACCTGCAACGAGCAGTTTTTCCAGGGTCATTTTCCAGGAAACCCTGTTATGCCTGGAGTTCTGATCATTGAAGCCATGGCCCAGATGGGAGCCCTGCTGCTGCTGAGACGTTTTCCCGAGGAACGCCGGATGGCCTTTTTCGCCGGAATCGACAAGGCCCGCTTCAAGCGCCTGGTAAAGCCCGGCGACTGCCTGCAGATGGAAGTCAAGGTGCTCAAGGACCGGGGCAGTTTTGCGGTAATGGAAGGCCGGGCCACGGTCGAGGGCCAGTTGGCGGCTGAAGCTGTTCTCATGTGTTCGGTTCCCAAATAATGGCCATAGTGATTCATCCCAGCGCGGTGGTCGATCCGACTGCTGAAATCAGCGACGGCGTTTCCATCGGCCCCTATGCCATAATCGGAGAAAAAGTCCGCATCGGCCGGGGGACCCGGATCGATCACCATGCCATAATTGACCGCAACGTGGTACTGGGTGCCGATTGCCAGGTCTTTCCCTTTGCCTCCATCGGAACCGATCCGCAGGACGTGACTTTCAAAGGTGAGCCGACTTTCGTGGAAATCGGCGACGGCAACGTGGTAAGGGAATTCACCACCATCAACCGCGGCACGGCCAAAGGCGGGCATTACACCAGGATCGGCAACGGCAATTACATCATGGCCTATTCTCATATCGCCCATGACTGCCAGGTCGGCAACCAGACCATTTTCATCAACGGCGCCACCCTGGCCGGTCACGTGGAAGTTGAAGACCATGCCGTAATCGGGGCCTTTTCTTCAGTGCACCAGTTCTGCCGAATCGGACGCAACGCCTATATCGGTGGATACACGGTCGTCCTGCAGGACGTGCTGCCTTTTTCAAAGATCGCCCAGAACCGCGATGACTTCCATTTTTACGGCGCCAACGCCATAGGCATGATGCGCACCGGGTTAAGCCGGGAATACATCAACAACATCAAGGAGATATTCCGTCTGATCTTTCTTTCAGATCTGAATACCAGCCAGGCCGTTGAAAAAATAAAAAAAGACTTTGCCGGCCGCGAAGAGGCGGAAATAATACTGGCTTTCCTGAATAAAACCAAGCGAGGCCTGCTCAAGAATTTCAGCCACCTGGCACGGGATTGAGCATGAATACTGAACCAATGCGGATCGGAGTTGTCGGCACCGGGGTCATGGGCCGCAATCACATGAGGGTTCTGGCTTCTGATCAACGTTTTCAACTGACCTGCGCTCTTGATATCGATCCCGAGGTGCTGGCCCAGGCCTGCCGGCCTTATCAGCAGACCAGGCCGCTGGACAGCCTGAAGGAAATGCTGCCTCTGGTCGATGCCGTGGCCGTGGCTACCCCCACGGTTCATCATCTCGAAGTGGCTTCCTTCTTTCTAAACGCCGGCAAGCACGTGATGATTGAAAAACCGATTGCCGCTGATCCCGATGAAGCCGGCAGGCTGATCGAACTGGCCGCCGTCAACGGCCTGGTGGCCGCGGTCGGCCATTTGGAACGGTTCAATCCGGCCATCGAGGCGATTCGTGAGTTGGCTGAAAATCCCGTGTTCATCGACGTGCAGAGACTGGGATCCTTTTCACCCCGTTCGCTTGATATCGACGTCGTGCTTGACCTGATGATCCACGACCTGGATATAATCAGCCAGTGGGATGATTCGGGAATCAGGGAAATCCGGGCCCTGGGCGTGCCGGTTATTTCCAGAAAAATTGACATTGCCAATGCCCGCATCGAGTTCAATTCGGGCCTGGTGGCCAATCTCACGGCCAGCCGGATATCCCAGAAAAAAACCCGCAACCTGAGGCTTTTCAAGGAAAAAGCATATATCTCGGTGGATTACAGCCAGCGCACAGCCAAGGTTTTCAGGCTGGATGGACTCGAAATGCAGGAAAACCACCCCAGGGTCAGGGAAATAGAACCGCTGGCCAACATGTGGTTCAATTTTCACGACTATGTCCGCGGTCGCGGAGGAGAAATAGTCAGTGACCGCCAGGGAGCCGCGGCCCTGGAAATGGCTCTGCAGGTGGTCGGTGCCATCCGTCACCTTGAAAACAGATAAATACCTGGCTGAACTGGTTCAACTGGGGGCGGTTCCCGGTATTTCGATTTATCTCGGAGATGCGGACGGAGAAATCTATTCCAGCTGTTGCGGCTGGCGCTCACTTATACCGAATAAGCAAAAACTGTCGCTGGATACGATTTACGACCTGGCCTCCCTGACCAAACCACTGCTGACCTCAATGCTATTCGCCCTCATGCTGGAGCGGAAGATACTGCAGTTGAATGACCGGGTGAAAAAACACCTGCCGGGATTCAGCCATGAAATCACTCTGAAAGATTTACTCCTGCACGTTTCCGGTTTGCCGGCCTGGTACCCTTTTTACCTGTACCGGGCAGACCTGGTCGACCAGATCAGCGGGCTGAGATTACAGAATGCTCCCGGGAAAAAGATAGTTTACTCCTGTGTCGGATACATGCTGCTGGCCCGGATCCTGGAAAAAGCGACCGGACAGGACCTGGAAACCCTGGGCCGCGAAATGATTTTTTCCCCGCTCGGCCTGCGGGATACATTCATCACTGTCCCGGAAAAAGTCATCGACCAGGTGGCTCCCACTGAAAAGGGCAATGCATATGAAAAAGAACTGTGCCTCAAAGCTCATGGCCCGGCCGCGAAAAAATTTGCCTGGCGCGAAACGTTGATACAGGGCCGGGTGCACGATGTGAACTCCTTCCACCTGGAAGGCAGATCCGGCAATGCCGGACTCTTCTCTTCCCTGCGGGACGTGGCCCGCCTTTGCCTTGAATTCCATCCCCAGACTGCTTCCCTGCTGAAATCCGCCACTCTTGATTTGTTCTGGAAAGCTGGGGCAGCCGGACCGGGGGGGCGGCGCAGCATGGGTTTTCGTCTGAATTCCGTGCTTTCTTCCGCCGGCCGGGTCCTGGACCGACAGGCCATCGGGCATAACGGTTTTACCGGCACTTCACTCTGGATTGAACCACGGGGGGCCAGAACCTGGCTGATTTTCAGCAACCGGGTGCATCCGCGGGTTCCAGAAACGAATTTCAACAAGATCCGCCGTCGGATCCACCGGTTGCTGGCGGCTGATCTGGGATTTTCCTGAAATGAAGTCTTTTTTACTACTCCGGGGACCCCTGGATCGCGTATAATACGGGCATGACCGATAAGAACCTGGTATCCGAAGTATCGCTCCTGCTGGCCAATTACGCCGATATCGATGAAAAGAAATTCCTGGAAAGAATCATCACTGCCGCCGGGCGCGACCAGGACTATCTGTTTCCCAGAATGTCGGCTCTGGCTGTGGCGGCTGAAACTCCGGCTCATTTGAAATACCTGCTTTTCAAGGCCATGGGCCTGCTGGCCCGCAGAGAGTTTCTGCCTGTACTGGAAAAATCAGTCCGGGATGAACAAAAAATCAGGCTTGCCCTGCAGGCCCTGGAGTCCCTGCTGCTTATTCCATCCCCCCTGGTGCTGCGCATCCTGGAAAGGTTGAATCAGGGAGAGCAGCGACCCGAGATAACGGCTGCAATCAACAACCAGTTGAAACAACTGGCTTTGAGCAACCCGGTGCTTTTTTACTGCCGGCGCCTTGAGCAGGGACTGGTGGCGGCCATTGACGATCCGGCGCTTGAATTTCTCTCAAAAAAACTGGATGACGGCGGGGTCGATGAATTGCTGCTGTTCCTGGACAACGGCCGCGAGGAAACGGTTACGGCCATCGCCTTGCTGCTGCGGAAACGGCCCCGGCCCGGGGCGGTACTGCCTCTTCTGGCGGCCCTGCGCGAGCATTTCAAGAGCATGTCCCGGGAAGGTTTGCGATTGCTTTTACAGGTCCTGGCCGCCCACTTGCCGTCGTTGCGTTTCAGGGAAGGGGCCTTGCGGGAAATCCAGGCCTTGGCTGAGCAGGCTGACGGCTGGCGGCGGCGCAGCCTGGGGATAATGCTGGCTGTCATGGCTGAAGACCTGGCCGGCCTCAATGATCTTTTCCTCGAATTGGACGGTGATGAAAAGGAATTTCTTTTCAATATGCTGACCGCCCTGAATGATCCGGCTGTATTCGTTCCGACCCTGTCGGGATGGACGGAAACTGAGGAGAACAGCCGCAGCCTTCAGTTCATAGCGGCGATCATGAGCGCCAGCGAAGGTGGTTTGGAGAAGGCTCTCAAGCTGGTTTCCACTGCCGCTCCGGAAAAAGCCCTGTGGTTGTTACGTGGGATCAGAAGCGGCTTGCGCGGGGCCTACCCGGACCAGGGGGAAATATCGTCATTACTGGCGCGAACCATGGCTGATGAACAACTGCAGCTCGAGTTACTTGAAACCCTGTTTCTGGGGGATGCGGCTTCCGCTTTCGATACCTGCCGGGAAGTGTTCCTTAAAACCAGGTTCCCGGCCGTAAGGCGGATGATGGTCAAAAACCTGGAAAAATTCGACCCTGACCAGGTTTATCGACTGACTCGGGAGGCATTACAGGCCGTAAAACCGCGTTGGCCGATGCTTTCCGAGTTGCTGCCCGCGGCTGCGGCCAGATTTTCGAATTCAGAACTGAGCAGCGACCAGGAAGCCGAACTGATTACTCCTTTACTGGTTATGCTTGAAAAAGCGGCTGTGAAAGACCTGAATCCATTTGTTCAGTTCCTGGACCGCTGCCCGGTGAGAACTGAAGAAATCAGGACCCTCGTGGTAGATGAACTGCGCATGGTGCTGAATACCGTGCTGGAATCCAAAGGACCGGAAAGCCTGGTGAAAGCACTTCACCAGCTTATAAAAAAGCTCGAAAGAACCAGGTTTAAACCGTGATATCCAGGAAACGCCCGGGCCTGGCTGAGTTAACACCGTACAGTGTTTCAAGATACCCGGTCCGGCTTGTCCCGCTTTTTCCGGCTGATGCTCCGCCGGCTGACCGGGAAGCTGGAATGTACTCATCGTGCAAGCCGCCGTCGGCATCGAAAAACGGGGCGGGTTTTTCTTCTTTTCCGGCGGAATTCCGGCCTGCTCCAGGCGGGAAATGTCGAACCGCCCCCGTTTCCCTTTTTATTTCAATGCCGTTGCCCGGCTGTAAATGGTTTTGCGGGCCGTTTGCCGACAGAACTATGGCGTTCATTGCCTCGGAAGTATACAACAAATTCTATATTCGAGCAAACCCGGCCCCGTAATGAATGAGAAAGATCCATGATTGAGCGGGTTTTAAGCCCGGCCTTCAGGCAGACCCTGAGGAACGCCGGCCCGGGACGCTTTCTCGAAGGTGTGGAAAAGTGGTCCGAAAGCCTGATGGCAGCGGCACTGCACTTGCTCCAGGAACGGGTGATAATCTGGCTTCTGCCCAGGGAAAGACTGCATAAAGGGCTTGATTCGGAGTTAGGCCGCTGGCTGGAATTGCTTGGGCGGCCCGGCGCCGGAACGGTCACCCTGACCCTGCCTTTTACTGATCCCGGCCTGGAGTCGCAACCAGATCTGGAAGCATTGAGCGCCCGTGGACGACTGCTGCATCTGTTATCTGAAAAAAAACTGGCCGTTGTGGCCACCAGTATGCCGGTCCTGAACACCCTGTTCCCGGCAGCCGGGAATGCGGATTTACTGCTCGAAATGAAAACCGGAAACGACTTCCCCAGACCTGAGCTGATTGAACGCAGTCTGAGCCTGGGCTACCGCAGTTGTGACCTGGTTGCCGAAAAAGGAGAAATATCCTGGCGGGGCAATGTACTGGACCTTTTTCCCCTGAACCTGGGTTTTCCGGTCAGAATCGAGTTTGCCGGGGACAGAATCGTAAGCCTGAGGTTGTTTGATCCTGAAACACAGCGTTCCATAGAGGAAACCAGCCAGGTTGTCGTTTATCCCGCCCGGTTTTTTCCGGCATCCGCAGGAGAAGAAATCTTCGGTCGGCCGAAACCGCCGGAAAAAGTATTCCTGACCGACTTACTGCCTGATCACCTCTTGGTTTTTTCAGATTACGCCCGTCAGCGGGAAGAATTGGACCGCCTGCAGGAAGATATACAGAACAGGCGGCTGGAAAGCCCGGGAGAGAACCGGGGGCGGGCCCTTCAGCCGGAGTTGTTTTCATTCCCCTGGTCGGACCGGCCTGGTCTGCGCCTGCTGCCCCTGCACAGTGACCCCCGGGCCTTGCCGGAATTATTGCGTTGGCCGGGTAAGGCACTTTCCCTGCGCCGGCAGGAAATCGAGGAACTGCGCACGGCCGCTGAGAATGAGGCTGTCGTTCTCTGTGGAGCCACCGAGGAACAAGCCGAAAAAGTGCGCCGCTTTTTATCGCTGGATGCGGTAATGCCGGATCCCATTCCCCAGCCTTTTTTAAACAAATCCACGGCCACCCTGTTTCTCAACTATCAAAGCTGGGGGCATTCCGGCGAATTGCCGGCCACTTTACCGGGAATCCGCACCGAACGCTGGCTGGACGACATCAATGACGGTGATTTAGTGGTGCATCGCCGGCACGGAATCGGCGTTTTCCGGGGTTTGCGCAGAATCAAGGCGGCCGGAGAAGAACAGGATTTCCTGCAGGTCGAATACCTTAGAGGGGAATTCCTGTACCTGCCCCTGTGGGAAGTGGACCAACTCGGAAAGTACAAGGCTCTGCCAGGACAGAATCCCGTTCTGGACCGGCTGGGCGGCAGGAGCTGGCGCCAGAAACAGGAGCGGGTAAGGAAAAGCCTGGTCGAATACGCCGGCGAACTGTTGCAGTTATACGCTCTGCGACAGGCCAGGAAAGGGTTTTCCTACAGCCGGGTAGCCGAGTTCGAGGATGAGATTCAAAGGACTTTTCCTTTCCTGGAAACCGCCGATCAGCAGAAGGCGATTCGTGATGTTCTCCAGGACCTGGAATCGGATCGCCCCATGGACAGGTTGCTGTGCGGAGACGTGAGTTTCGGCAAGACCGAGGTGGCCGTGCGCGCCGCCCTGAGAGTACTGGCCCATGGCCGACAGGTTGCCCTGCTTTGCCCGACAACGATTCTGGCCCGGCAGCACTGGCTTACGTTCAGCGAACGATTTTCCGGCATGCCTTTCAAACTGGCGATTATGTCGCGCATGGTCTCGGCGGCTGAACTGGCCGAGACCCGAAAAAAACTGGCCGCCGGGGAAGTGGACCTGGTTATCGGCACCCATGCCCTGCTCTCCAAGAAACTGGTCTTCCGTGACCTGGGACTGCTGATAATTGACGAAGAACAGCGTTTCGGCGTGTTTCAGAAGGAAAACCTCAAGCAGGGCCGGGAAAACGTAGATGTTCTAACTCTTTCGGCGACTCCGATCCCCCGCACTCTCTCTATGACCATGGCCGGCCTGCAGGATGTTTCCCTGCTTGATACGCCGCCCCTGGGCCGCCTGGCGGTGAGAAATTTTGTCGGCTATTTTTCAAGGCAGGTGCTGACCAGCGCGATCCGTCATGAATTACAGCGAGGCGGCAAGGTGTTCGTGGTGTACAACGATATCGATTCTATCCTGGATTTCAGGAACAAAGTCGCTGAATGGCTGCCTGAGACGCAAATCGCAGTTGTCCATGCCCGCCTGAATCCTGCTCAGATCGAGGAGAAACTGGCTTCCTTCATCGAGGGCCGCTGCCCGCTACTGCTGACCACCACGATCATAGAGAACGGCCTGGATATAGCCGGAGTCAACACCCTGGTGGTGATCGACGCCGACCGCTTCGGCCTGACTCAGCTTTACCAGTTGCGCGGTCGGGTGGGGCGCGGCAATTGTCAGGGTTTCGCCTATTTCCTGGTGCGGCGGGAGAGTGGTTTGAGCGGAGAAAACGCGGAAATGCGCCTGCAGGGAATCAGAAAGTTTTCCGAGCTGGGTGCCGGGTACAAACTGGCCTGGTATGACCTGCAGCTCAGGGGGGGCGGAGCCCTGCTCGGCAGCAGACAGCACGGCCACGTGGCCGCCCTGGGCTTCGATTATTACCTGGAGATGCTGCAGAGAACAGTGTCTTCCATGCGCGGCCTGGAACAGAGCAAAACAGAACTCGAATTGCGTGTACATTTTCAGCAGCAGATCGACAGCGGTTTCGTGCCGTCGGAACGGGAAAGAATCAGGCTCTACCGCTCGATGCTGCAGGTGAATTCCCTGCCTGAACTCGAATTGATCCGGACTGAAGTGAATGATCGTTACGGCGCCATCCCCGGGTCGATGGAACTGGTATTCTGCCTGGCCGCCGTCCGCTGCTGGGCCGCCGGGGGAGGCTGGAGCCGGGTGGAGGTTTTCCCGGACCGGCTGCAGGCTGATGACCGTGATGGACGCAGCCTGGAAATAGGGTTTTCCGGGTTTCAGGACCTGCTGGAAACCTTGTCGAGGGGCGGAGAACGTTCCCGGTTGAAGTCTCAGGACCGGGTTGATTCCAATTGACAAATCAAGCTTTTGATATTATACATGGAACATGGATGACATAGTCGAAGTGGATATCATCGGTCTCATCATGGATCCGGTCAGTAAAACCCCGGTGATGATCCTGAAACCCCAGGACAACGATCGGGTGGTGCCCATTTGGATCGGAGTGTTCGAGGCCAATGCCATAACCATGGAACTGGAATCAATGGAGTCGCCGAGGCCGATGACCCATGACCTGATCGCCAGGCTGCTCGATGATTGTCATATCACGGTTGAGCGGATAATCATAAATGACCTGGTGAAAAACACTTTTTTCGCCCAGCTGCATCTCTGCAAGGACGGTGAATGCAAGGTTATAGATTGCCGGCCTTCCGACGCGGTGGCCATCGCCCTGAAGAAGAAGGCTCCCATGTTCGTCAGCCGGCTGGTGGTTGAATCTTCACAGATGGCTGAAATGTTTTCAGCATTCCTGTCAAGTGAAGAGGGGATAGACAACTGGTTTTCTTCTTTAACCAGGGATGATTTCGGCAAGTACGAGCACTGAAGCGTTTAAAGGCCCTGTTCCTTTGCTTCAATCCATAATTCTTCCAGCCTGTCCAATGGAACGGTTTCAATTTTAAGGCCTTTTTTGACCAGTTCGCTCTCCAGGTAACGGAAGCGACGGCTGAATTTTTCGTTGGCCGCGCGCAGGGCCAGTTCAGGGTTTATCTTGAGCAACCTGGAAACGTTGGCCAGGGCGAAAAAAAGATCGCCGATCTCTTCGTGCAGCTCGTCCTGCCCGGCACCCTGCAGGGCGGATTTCAGTTCAGCTATTTCTTCCTCCACTTTTTCCAGCGCTTTTTCCGCTTCCCGCCAGTCGAAGCCGACGGCAGCCGCCTGTGATGCAATCCGCTGCGCGGTCAACAGGGCGGGCATGGCCTGGGGATAGCTGGACAACAGTGAAGTGCGGGACTTGTCCCGGTTTTTTATACGCTCCCAGTTGACTTTTACTTCGGCGGCACTGCTCACGGTTCCGTCTCCGAAAACGTGGGGGTGACGCTGTATTATTTTTTCGATCAGTCCGTTGACCACGTCCTGCAGGCTGAAAGAACCTTTTTCCTTTTCGATCTGGGCTATGAAAACCACTTGCAGCAGCAAGTCTCCCAGTTCTTCGCGGATTTTGCCCGGGTTGTTTTCTTCTATGGCCCCGAGTAGTTCGTAAGCTTCTTCCAGAATGAACTCGCGCAGGGATAAGCTGGTCTGGGCCTGGTCCCAGGGACAGCCTTTCTGTTGATCACGCAGCATCGACATCAGTGATTCCAGCCGGGAAAAAGCTTCCATTTTTCGCTCCGAAAGGGATTTTATCAAGATGATAACTCAAATCAGCCTCGCTGAAAAGCGGCTTGAAACTTTTTCCCGCTTCGACAGGTCTATACGGTTGTAAAAAGCAAGATAACAGGAGGTCGACATGTTGTTCATAAAAAAAATCAATTCGATGTTGCTGGTATTACTGGCTTGCCTGATTCTGCTGGTTTGCGCGCTTTCCGCCCGGGAACAGCAGGCGGAAAAGGCCGGGCAGGATAAGAAAGCCTCCCTTGGAGTGACCGTGATCACTCCGGACGGGGAAGCCGCCGATAAGCGGGGCGCCCTGGTTGAAAGCGTACTGCCCGGCCAGGCCGCGGAAAAGGCCGGCCTGCTCAAGGGTGACCTGATAATAAGGGTCGACGATCGTGAAGTGGGCGATCCAGCCGACCTGGTCGACCTGATTCGGCAGAAAAAACCCGGGGACCGGGTTGAAATCACGGTACTCAGGGAGGGCCGGGAAACAAGCTTGACAACCGTGCTGGACGCCAGGAAAGCCGGGGGCTTAATGCTTTTCGGTCCGAGGGAATTCGCCTGGAATGGTTTCACCCGCGGAGCATACCTGGGCGTCACCCTGAATCGCCTGGATGAAAACCTGGCCGCTTATTTCGGCACGGTCAGCGGCGGTGGCGCCCTGGTGCTTGAAGTCGGCGCGGAAACTCCGGCGGCCCGGGCCGGCCTGCTGCCGGGGGATGTAATTTTCGGGGCTGATGAAACAGTTGTTAAAGAACCCGATGACCTGGTCCGCTTTCTGGCCGGCAAAGGCAAGGGTGACCAGGTCAGATTGCAGGTCTTGCGAAAAAAGAAGAAACGGGAATTGCAGGTTGAACTGGCCTCGAATCACCATTTTCTCCCCGGCCCACGGTTTGATCTGGGTTTTCCCGGGTTGGACTCCGAGCGGGAAAAGATGCTGGGGAAAATCAGGGAAATACCAAAAGATGAATTGATCCGCCTGAAAGAGAAGCTGGAAGAAATCGGCAGGGAAATGCAGGCGGCCGGGCGGGAACTGCGGCTCAAATTCGGGCCGGAGAGGGAAGCCATTCTCCGCCGGGTTGAAAAAATAAAATCCAGGGTCGGGACCAGAGTTTTTCGAGTTGTTTCAGTCTGATTGCGGATCAGCCGCCGGGGATATCCTCCTCCCCGGCGGCCCGCTTTCAGCACGCCTGAAAGCTTCCTTCACAATTCCAGCTTTCTGAGTCTCAGTGCATTGCCGATAACTGAAACCGAGCTGAAACTCATGGCCGCGGCGGCGATCATCGGGGAAAGCAGTAATCCGAAGAGGGGATAGAGAACACCGGCGGCGATCGGAATCCCGGCCGAGTTGTAGATAAAGGCGAAGAAAAGGTTCTGGCGGATATTGCGCATGGTGGACCGGCTCAGCCGGACGGCCTTGGCTATGCCTCTCAGATCACCCTTGACCAGGGTGATCCCGGCGCTTTCAATGGCCACGTCCGTGCCGTCGCCCATGGCGATACCCACCTGGGCCTGTGCCAGGGCAGGAGCATCGTTGATGCCGTCACCGGCCATGGCGACCGTGCGTCCTTCATCCTGAAGTTTTTTTATCAGTTCTCTTTTTTGCTCCGGCAATACCTCGGCCTGAAAATCATCGATGCCGATTTTTTCCGCCACTATCGCGGCGGCCGCCCGGTTGTCCCCGGTAAGCATGACTATCTTTATGCCGGAGGCCTGTAAATCTTTAACCGCGCCGGCAGTGGATTCCTTCAGGGTGTCGGAAATACTTATGCTGCCGGCCGGCCGGCCGTCAACGGCCACCAGGACCGTGGTGGATCCCGCTTCGCTACGGCCGTCAATCTCCCGGTCCATGCTCCCGGTCGCGATGCCCAGTTTGTTCATCAGGGACTCGTTACCCACGGCAATTCTGAAATCGGGGGTTTCCCCCCTGACACCCAGGCCGGTCAGGGATTCGAATTTTTCCGGCTGGACCAGGGGCAGGGATTTTTCCCTGGCGGCGTCCACCAGGGCCCGGGCCAATGGATGTTCACTGGCTTGTTCCAGGCTGGCGGCGGCGCTCAGTACCTGGTCCGCGCTGAAGCCTTTTTCAGGCTTGATAGTTGTCACTCTCGGTTTGCCGACGGTCAGGGTTCCGGTTTTATCCAGCACCAGGGTGTCTATTTTTTCCAGCATTTCCAGGGCTTCGGCATTTTTGAACAGGATTCCCGAGCGGGCTCCCCGGCCGGTTCCCACGGTTACGGAGATCGGGGTGGCCAGGCCCAGGGCGCAGGGACAGGCGATGATCAGCACCGCCACCGCGTTGACCAGGGCATAAGCCAGGCGGGGCTGGGGACCGAAAATCAGCCAGGCGCCGAAGGTCAGCAGAGCCACTGCGACTACTGCCGGAACAAAGTAAGCTGAAACTCTATCAGCCAGTTTCTGGATCGGAGCCCGGGAGCGCTGGGCCTCGGCAACCATGCTGACGATCCTGGCCAGCAGGGTTTCAGAACCGACTTTTTCGGCGGTCATCAACAGTGAGCCTGTACCGTTGACGGTTGCACCGATAAGCCTGTCCCCGGATTTTTTCCCCACCGGAACAGGCTCACCGGTAATCATCGATTCGTCGACGTAGCTTTCTCCGCCGCTTACCAGGCCGTCCACCGGAACTCTCTCTCCGGGCCTGATGCGTAACCGGTCACCTACCTTGACCTCGGAAATCGGGATTTCCTCTTCCCGTCCGTCCGGGTGAATTATCCAGGCCCGGTTCGGAGCCAGGCCGAGCAACAGTTTAATGGCGGTGTTGGTCCGGGATCGGGCTCCGGCTTCCAGCCACTGGCCCAGGATGACCAGGGTGGTGATCACCGCCGCGGCTTCAAAGTAAACTTCGACCAGCCCCCCCTCGGTGCGCATCTCCGGGGGGAAAACTCCCGGCAGCAGTATGGCCCAGAAGCTGTAAAACCAGGCAGTGGCGACGCCCAGCCCGATCAGGGTGAACATGTTCAAGCTCCTGCTTTTCAATGACTGCAGCGCTTTGACGAAAAAGGGCCAGCCCCCCCAGAACACCACCGGGGTGGCCAGGAAAAACTGCAGCCACTGAGACAGGCTTCGGCTGAGCCAGTCCGGCAGTCGTTCCGGAGTCATGTCGCCCAGCATGGCCAGCAGGAAAACCGGCAAGGCCAGGGCTGTGCAGAACCAGAAGCGACGAGCCAGCCTTAGCTGTTCCTGGTTGTCCTCAGGCTGTGCCGGGTCGAGCGGTTCGAGCGGCATGCCGCATTTCGGGCAATCACCCGGTCCTGGTTTTTCAACTTCCGGGTGCATGGGGCAGCTGTAAATGCTTTCCGCGGAATGTACCTGGTCGGCGGCGGCCCGGTCTGGATCGAGATAAGAGCGCGGGTCACGCCTGAATTTCAACAGGCAATGCTCACTGCAGAAATAATAGTCACGGCCCTTGAACCTGTGGCTGAAAGGGGAACTGTCCTGCACATCCATATGACAGACCGGGTCTTTCAGGGTGTCATGGATTGATTTGTTTTCTTTCATTTTTCCTCCTCCGGGTATTCCGGAACTCCGCCTACGGACCAAGGAAATCTGTCGCGGTCTGCTGAAAAGGCTCAGCAGGAATATCAGCCTCCGAGCGAGTACAAGAAACGCTTGATCTTTTTGGTGGCCGTTTTTTCAAATTCTTCCGGGTAGAGATCAATGCGGGTGATCCTGGAAAATGCGGGCAGTTCAGAATTGAGACTATGCCGGTTTTTTTCCATCATGGCTTTCAGTTCGTTTTCCTTCAGGCCCTGCTGGTCAACCAGTTCAAGGTCCGGATAGACCAGGGCGATCAGCTTACACTCGCTTTCGACCACCAGGGATTCTCCAACGTAGGGCAGGTTGTTGAGCTTGGCTTCGATTTCTTCAGGATATATGTTTTGACCCGAAGAACCCAGGATCATGTTCTTGCAACGGCCCTTGATGTAGACAAAACCGTCCCGGTCCATTACTCCGAGATCACCGGTATGCAGCCAGCCGTCCTGGTCGATGGTTTCAGCGGTTGTTTCAGGGTTCTTGTAATACCCACGGAATACGTTGATTCCCCTGGTCAGAATCTCTCCGACGACGTTCGCCGGATCGGATGAAGCGATCCTGACTTCCATGCCGTCCACCGGTCGCCCCACCGAGAAAGTGCGGGTGATTTTCCAGTTGCTGTAGGATATCAGGGGGCCGCACTCGGTCATACCGTAACCTGAAGTGAAGGGGAATTCAATGGCTTTCAGAAAGAGTTCAACCTCGGCGTTGAGTGCCGCCCCCCCGATGACCACTTCGTGGAAATTGCCGCCGAACAGGTCGATCAAGCGCCGGCGGATTTTTCGGAACACAATTTTCTTCAGGGGCGGCAGAGATGTTAAAACCTTCATCTTGCCGGATTCCAGCACCGGTTTGATCTGCTTTTTATAGATCTTCTCCATGATCAACGGCACGGAAAGCACCAGCTGCGGCTTGATGGCCGAGAAGGCCTCGATTATGGTGCGCGGAGTAGGCGTCCGGCCCAGGAAAGTAATGAAACAGCCTGAAGAAAAGGGAAAGAGAAATTCAAAGGCACAGCCGTAGGCATGGGCCAGGGGCAGAAATGAAAGGATGCGGTCTCCCGGCTTGAGGGGCATGTTTTTCTGGGCGAAGAGTACGTTGGCCTGCAGGTTGGCGTGGCTCAGCATCACACCCTTGGAAAACCCGGTGGTGCCGGAAGTGTAACTCAGGCAGGCCAGGTCATCAGGGCCTGCCTGGTGGGTGCGGAAGCTGTCCGCGCTCAGCGGCGGCTTGCCGGCATCCCGGTGTTCTTCTGCGATTTTTTTTATCGTCTTTTCAGCGTTTTTTCGGCTGGAATGAATCAACTCCAGGTTGTCCAGGGAAAAGATGTATCCCAGGTTCAGCATTTTGGTCTCATCCAGGCTTTCCGCCGTTGCCCTGCCGGTGAAAAGAATCAGGGCGTCGGAGTGGTTGACGATGTGGTGGATGTCATTGGTCTTGAAGTCGGAGAGTATCGGTACCACCACCGCTCCGTAACTGACCGTGGCCAGGTAGGCCACCGCCCAGTCCAGCGAATTCTTGCCGAGCAGGGCGATCTTGTCTCCGGGTTTTATCTTCAGGCCGGTAAACAGGGCGTGCAGCCTGGTGATCCGGTTGGCGACGTCTCCATAGGTGATTGCTTCGCCCTCGTAATCGGCCATGGCCGGCAGGTTCCAGTAACGGTTGATACTGTTGCTGATCATTGCGCACAAGGTTTTTTCCATGTTCACCTCTGGGCAATTCTAAATCTTTGATGTTTTTTATGCAATGTCAGTGAAAAAGATTCTGAGCCCGGCATCTTCACTCACCGGGAAAAAGCCGCCGTTTACCTGAAAGAATCGAAAAGAGCTTTTTTCTGAGCTGAAATGGGCTATAATGTCAGCTGCAAGGCTGGAAGAGACGCCCTGCCTCCGGGAGCAAGATAATCCGAGGTGAAAAAGATCAAACGAGGGCTGTACACTTCAGCCGGGCAACGGAGAATTAATCGATGAAAAAAAACTTAATCCTGTCAATGGTCATCTTGTTGTCAGCAATCCTGGCGCCGGCCGCGGAGTCCGACCGGGAACCCATGAGGTTCTCTCTGCGCCAGGCCTGTGATTTTGCCGTGGCCAACAACCTGGAGGCAATCAACGCCAGGCTTGACGTGATCATGGCGGCCAGGAAAACCTGGGAAACCACGGCCATCGGCCTGCCCCAAATCTCCGCCGCCATGTCCTACACCAACATGCTCAAGATTCCGACCACCCTGATCCCGGCCCAGTTTTTCGATCCTGATGCCGGCCCTGACGATTTCCTGGACGTCAAGTTCGGAACCCAGCACAATGCCAGCCTGGAGCTGACCGCCACCCAGCTCATTTTCAACGGTTCTTACATCGTCGGCCTGCAGGCGGCCAAGGTTTACCAGCAATTGTCGAAAAACCAGCTTGAGAAGAAAGAAATAGACGTGCGCGAAGCTGTTTCCAGCAGTTATTACCTGGTTTTAATGGCTGAAGAGAATCTCAGAATCCTGGAACAGGCCAGGGGCAACCTGAACCAGTCGGTTTACGAGGTTGGTGAATTGTTCAAGGCCGGTTTCGTGGAGGAAGCCGATGTGGATCAGTTGAACCTGAACCTGGCTGATCTCGACTCCATGCTGGTCTCCGGCCGCAACCAGGTTCAGCTGACCGAGCGCCTGCTCAAGTTCCAGATGGGACTTGAACTGGAAACTGAAATCGAACTGACCGAAACTCTCGAAGATATCCAGGCCGGACTGCAGGCTCCCGTGGCATACGATCTTGCAATCGATCTCAGCCGGCACATAGATTTTCGCATCGTGGAAACCCAGGAACAGTCCATGGCTCTCCTGCTCAAGCGGGAAAAATCCGAATTCCTGCCCACTATCACGGCCTTTTTCAGCCTGTCCGGTTCGGCCATGCGCAACCGGTTCAATTTCCTGTCACGGGAGGAAAAATGGTTCCCGGCTTCAGTTCTCGGCCTGAACTTTTCGCTGCCCGTTTTCTCTTCCGGGCAGCGCCTGGCCAGGGTGGCCCAGGCCAGTCTTGAACTGCGCAAAACCGCAAACCTGAAAAAACAGGTGGCCGACGCCCTGCAGTTGGCCCTGGAAAAGGCGCGCTCCGAATACCGGGAAGCATATGAAAGGTTGGAAAACAGCAGGCAATCGGTCAACCTGGCCCGGCGTATTTACGAAAACAGCCGGATCAAGTTCAACAAGGGGTTGCTGGACACCCTGAGCCTGACCCAGGTGCACAACCAGTACCTGAACGCCGAGTCGAACCTTACCCAGGCCCTGGTAGCCCTGTTCAACGCCAGGAACGAGCTCGAAAAAGCAATGAATCGTCTTTAAGTGAGGAAAAAATGAAAAGCATAACCGCGATCATCATGGTATCGTCAATAGTTTTCTGCCTGGCCTGCGGCCAAGACCGGCCCGGCGCCGATTCCGGCGAAGGCGGATCGAATGAAAGAGTGCTGGTTGAGACCAAACTGATGTCTCCCGAATCCTTCGCCCATTACCTGACCATCAACGGCGCGGTTGAAGCCGTGGAGGAAGCTTATGTCAGCCCGGAAACAGCCGGCCGCATCATGGCTTTCCACGTCATCGAGGGACAACAGGTCAAGAAAGGTCAGTTGCTGGTTTCACTGAACGCCGATGCCGTGCGCAGCGGCATAGCCGAGCTTAAAAGCGGACTTGAACTGGCCAGGGTCGTTTACCAGAGGCGCCGTGATCTGTGGGACAAGAAGATCGGCTCTGAGATTCAGTATCTTGAAGCAAAAACCACCCTTGAATCGCTGGAAAACAGGTTGGAATCAATGCAGGCCCAGCTGGAAATGGCCGAAATCAGGGCCCCTATATCCGGGATAGTCGATCGCATCGAACGTAAGCAGGGTGAACTGGCCATGCCCGGAATGGTCCTGCTGCACCTGGTCAACCTCCAGAGAATGAGAGTTAACGCCGAGCTGGCCGAAAGCTACCTGGGCCGGATAAACAGCGGGGATAAGGTTGAAGTGAGTTTTCCCACCTATCCCGGCCGCAGTCGGACTGAAACAATCGGGCGTATTAGTCAGACCATCAATCCCAAGAACCGCACGGTGATCATCCAGGTTGAAATGAGCAATGAAGATGAAAGCATCAAGCCGAACATGATGGCCTCGCTGAAGTTGAACGATTTCACGGCGGAAGAGGCCCTGGTTCTGCCGTCCATAGTCATCAAGAGTGATCTGCAGGGCAATTTCGTTTACCTGCTCGAGGGTTCGGCTGAAAAGGCCGTGGCCCGCAAGGTTTACATTGAGACGGGTCTGAGCTACGAGGGCCGCACCATGGTGCTCGGCGGCCTGCAGACCGGCCGGCAGGTCATAGTGGTGGGATATAACCTGGTCAGCAACGGCATGCCGGTCCGGGTGCGCTGAAATTTCGGGAGCCTGTGAAACAAATGGAAAAGAACAGTGATCAGAAAAAAAAGGTGGTGCGGGAATTCCGCCTGACCAACCTGGCCCTGAACAACCGCACCACGGTTATACTGCTGACCGGACTGCTGGTGCTGTTCGGATTGATGGCCTACAATAACATGCCCCTGGAACTTTTTCCCGAAGTCAACATGCCCTGGGTGTTTGTCAACACGGTCTATCCCGGCAATGCTCCCCTGGACATTGAAAACCTGATCACCCGCCCGCTGGAAAAAGAAATCAACACCGTGCCGGGAATCAAGAAGCTCAGTTCCAATTCCAGCCAGGAAACATCGATGGTCTTCGTCGAATTCAACACCAACGTTGAAATAAGCAAGGCACTCCAGGATGTCAAGGATGCGGTTGACCGGGCCAAGCGGGAACTGCCCACTGATCTGACCATGGATCCGATGGTTTTCGAGCTTGATCTGAACGAGTTTCCCATCATCAGCATCAACTTGTCCGGAGATTTCAGTATCCGGGAACTCAAGGATTATGCCGAGTACCTGCAGGATGAACTTGAATCGATAGTCGAGGTTTCCCGGGTTGACATCAAGGGTGTCGACCAGCGTGAAATCCAGGTCAACGTCGATCCGCTCAAGCTGGAAGCTTATGAAATGACTTTCGGCGATATAGAGAATGCCGTGGCTTTTGAAAACATGAACGTGGCCGGCGGTGAAATCGTGTTGGACCGGGTGCGCCGGGCGGTCAGAACCGTTGGTGAGTTCAGCGAAGTAAGGGAACTGGCCGGGGTCATCGTCAAGCAGGAGGATGGAGAAGGCATAGTCTATCTGCGTGACGTGGCCGAGGTGGTCGACGGTTTTGAAGAACCGAAGAGCTTCGCCCGGCTTAACGGCCATCCGGTCGTCTCCCTGCAGGTGATCAAGAAATCCGGTGAAAACCTGGTCAACGCCGTGGACAAGATCCGGGCCAAGCTCGACCAGGCCAGGCTGTCCGGGGCATTGCCGGCCAACCTGGAGCTGACCGTCACCAACGACAATTCCGAGTACGTGCGCTCCATGGTTTCCGACCTGGAAAACAACATCATCATGGGTGTGATTTTCGTGGTGGGAGTGCTTTTCCTGTTCCTGGGACTGCGTAACGCTCTATTCGTCGGCCTGGCCATCCCCATGTCCATGCTGATATCCTTCGTTGTGTTGAGCGCCCTGGGTACCACGGTCAACATGATGGTGCTTTTCGGGCTGGTGCTGGCCCTCGGCATGCTGGTCGACAACGCCATAGTGGTTATTGAGAACATTCACCGCTTCCTGCAGCAGGGGCATTCCCTGGTTAGCGCAGCCCGCCAGGGCGTGGGCGAGATAGCCCTGCCCATCATTTCCTCGACGGCCACCACCCTGGCCGCTTTTTCTCCGCTGATATTCTGGCAGGGAATAATGGGTGAATTCATGAAGCACCTGCCGCTGACCCTGATCGTCTCGCTGTCGGCTTCGCTGTTCGTGGCCCTGGTCATAAACCCGGTGCTGGCGGTGCGTTTTATCAGGCAGCAAGGCGAACCCAGCAAACCGGAACGCCGGAAAACACTCAAGATGGCCGCCATTCTCAGCGGAGTCTCCCTGCTGTTCTTTGCGATCGGAGTCAATGTCCTGGGAGTCGTCCTGGGTTTTGCCGGCCTGCTGATTCTGCTCAACCATTTCCTCTTTTTCGATCTCAGCCGCTGGTTCCAGAACCAATTCCTGACAGGTCTTGAACGGCGCTACCTCTTTTTACTGCGCTATACTCTCAAGGACAACCGGCCGCGGCTGGTTGTGCTGGGCATGGTAGGTCTGCTTTTTGCTTCGATCATGTTTTTCGGCCTGCGTCAGCCGAACGTATTGTTCTTTCCGGACAACGAGCCTTCCTTTGTCAATTTGTTCGCCGAACTTCCGGTCGGCACTGATATCAAGATGACCAATGAATTCATGCAGGAATTCGAGCAAAGGGTCTTCAAACTGCTTGAGCCCCATGCCGGACTGGTGAAATCAGTGCTGACCACCGTGGGCCAGGGCGTGGTCGGGGAAAACGAATTCAGCACCGGCACCACCCCGCACAAGGGCATGGTGACCGTTCATTTTGTTGACGTCATCGACCGGGACGGTGCCAATACCTCGGAGATAATGAAAAGTCTGAGTGACGATCTTCTGCATCGCTACCCCGGGGTCATCGTCCAGGTGGTGAAAAACGAAATGGGGCCCCCCACCGGCAAACCGGTCAACCTGGAAATCACCGGCACTGATTTCGCCGGCCTGGCCGCCCTGACCCAGGATGTGCAGAGCCACCTGGCCCGGGCCAATGTGCCCGGCCTGGAAGGTCTCAAAATGGACCTGGATCTCGGCAGTCCGGAGCTGGTGATCACCATTGACCGGGACGCGGCCCGCAGGTTCGGCATGTCCACCGGGCAGATCGCCTCGACCCTGCGAACCGCCCTGTTCGGCAAGGAAATCTCCAGGTTCAAGGACGGGGAAGACGACCATCCGATCATGCTGAGGTTCGCCGAAGAACAACGCAACCGGCTCAACGTACTGCTCAACCAGAAGATCACTTTTCGCAGCCAGATCACCGGCAAGATCATGCAGGTGCCCATCGCGGCGGTGGCCGGAATTGAATACGGCAACACCTACAGCCAGGTAAACCGGCTCAACCAAAAAAGGGTCATCACGCTCTGGTCCAACGTCATCCAGGGTTTCAATCCCAACCAGGTCATAGCTGCGTTGAAAGCCAGCATGGCTGATTATAAAATGCCCGAGGGCTACGCTTACCAGTTCACCGGCCAACAGCAGGAACAGGATGAAACCTCGGCCTTCCTCTTCAGGGCCCTCTTGATTGCCGTTTCACTTATCACCCTGATCCTGGTCACCCAGTTCAATTCCTTTATCAAGCCGATGATCATCGTTTTTACCGTTATTCTGAGTACCATCGGTGTTTTCCTGGGTCTGGGGCTGTTTCGCATGGATTTCATCATCCTGATGACCGGAGTCGGCATAATTTCACTGGCCGGGGTGGTGGTCAACAACGGCATCGTGCTGATTGACTACACCAATTACCTGAAATCCAATGCCAGGATGAGGCTTGGACTGGATGAAAACGAGGAACTGCCCCTGGAAGAAATCAAAGAATGCGTGGTCCAGGCCGGCCGCACCCGCCTGCGCCCGGTTTTACTGACCGCGATCACCACCATACTGGGGCTGATTCCCATGGCCGTAGGTCTGAATTTCAACTTCGTCACCCTGGCCACCCGCCTGAATCCCCAGATCTATTTCGGCGGAGATAATGCCATGTTCTGGGGCCCGCTGGCCTGGACGGTGATTTTCGGGCTCAGTTTCGCCACCCTCCTGACCTTGTTGGTAGTACCGAATATCTATTTCCTGGGCAACCGGGTCAAGCTGAACTGGAAGAACAAAAGATGATTTGCGGCTGTTCAAGGAGCCTGGATGAAGAGTGAGGCCAATGACCTGATCAGGTCGGAGAAACTGTGCGTGCTGGCCACGGCGCGGGATGGATCGCCCCATTGCTCGCTGATGTCCTATGCATCTTCCAAAGATTCCAGCAGGCTTTACCTGGCCAGTTCCCGGAATACCAGGAAATATCTCAACCTGCTGGCCAATCCAGGAGTCAGCGTGCTGATCGATTCCCGTCAGACCGGGGCCGCGGCCGGCCTGAGTGCTGTCAAGGCTGTGACCATCAGGGGCACTGTCGTTATGCCCCTGGCCGATGCTGAAAAACTCGAAGCCGAAAAACTCCTGGTCCTGAAACACCCCGGACTGGAGAATTTTTTCCGGGCCGCGGACACCGAAATCATGGCGGTCAGCATCGATGAAGTTCAGTTATTAGCCGGCCAGCAGGAAATATAACCCGAAAAAAAGAGCTGAAGAGTTAATCCTTTGACCGGTTGGGCCAAATCAAGGTGATGGGAAGCCCCCTGGCGAGGAAGCATGCGCTTGGTGCGGTTTTTGGTCGATTCTAGCTTGCCAATAAAAAAAAAGCATCACTACGGTCAGGGTTTTATTCTGGTGAGAAACTCCAGGTCCTCAATGTCTCGTGGACGTTGAACGGCCTGCTTGTTTTGGATTAACTGGTTCAGCCCAATGTAATAAACAGGAAATTCGGTTCCTTTCACTTTAATTTTTTCCGTTATCCGGTTTTCCCAGGCTTGGGTGAAGTCAACGGCGCTGATGTCGCTCAACAAGTCGATGCGATGGGGAGGAAATCCGAATTGGATTATCAGGTTGTCGGCCTGAAGATCTTTATAAGAACAAATTCCGGGAACGATGCCATGCCAGAAAGCAGTGAGGGCAGCATAAAGCCTGCCGGAGTTCTCCAGGGATTTATCGTAGTAGATGTCAATGTCGCCGGTGAGCCGGGCATGGCCGTAATATATGACCGCTTCGCCGCCGACGATCAGGTAGCGGACGCCCTGATGGAATAGTTCCATGAGAAACTCGCGGATATCCCTGGAAAACGGGGCGGGTGTCATCGGCTCCGCTCTGCCTGGCGGACATCGGGGGCGTTTTTTCCGTAAAATCTTTCTTTCAGTTCTTTGGCTGCCTGCTGTCTCTGGGCCGGGGTCATCGAAAGTTCCTGTTGTATCTCCCATTCGCGGGCTTCCTGGAAACTATGCGCCAGGTTTACGATTCGGCATCGGCGTACTGGTCTGGCACCGGACTCGGCCGGAGACTTTTCCTCATTGCAGTTGTTGTCGATACTTTTCATAAATTGATTATAGCGTTTTACCACGGCTGGTTCAAATCTCCGAGACAAACGATAAGGGGAGGGATCCTGCATTCTTGTATTTGATTGGCTGAACGAATGCTTTGAGATTACCAAGAAAAACCATGAGGAAGCTTTCCATCGTTCGGGTCCGCTTGAGGGTTCCCCTGACGGCAGATAAAGTCAAGAATGCAAGAACTGTCCGCATGTCCAGGAGCTTGTCTTTTCAACTCGGCTGTTACATAATTAAGTTTCAGCGCGGCGCAACGGGGGTGAACCATGAGGCTGATGAAACCAGCAGTTTCAGTCCTTATCCTGGCGGTCTTCTTGTTGCCTTTGTCAGCGGAAGACCGCGGCCGGGACGGCATGATCATGGGTTTTCTCACCGGGGATTACACGCTGATCGGGAAAAAAATAAACAGCCAGGAGACCTACCTGGGCCGGGCCAGTTTTACTTACAACGAAAAAAGCCGTAGACTCGATTTTACCCGGACGGTTAACGGAGTTACGGTAAGCGGTTATGCGGGGCTGGAGCCGGTCCTGGGTGGAGAGGCCCGGGTGCTGAGAATCTACTTCGAGCAGGATGGAATCGAGTACCGGGGCACTTTTCTCTGGCAGGCTGACCTGGACAATTTCGGCCGCTTTTCCGGGTATATTTACCAGAAGGGCAGTTCGCCGGATGATCCCGGCCTGGAAGCTTATTTCATTGTCCACCGGGATTGACAAAAATGCCGCTATGGTCTAAATGAATTTTTCAAGGATATAAAGGCTGAAAATACCCGCCAGGAGGAGCAAATGGATCAAACTCTTTCCTTCCCCTATGAAGATGAAATGATTGCCGCCAGTCAGCAAGGCTCCCTGGCCCTGATCACCATTAAATGCGATGTGTACAGCGCCATCACCAGCCTGGCTGAAAGCGGCCGCCTGCTGGCCCTGATGCGGGCCGCGGAAATCGATCCCCAAATCAACGCCCTGGTCATGAACAGCAGCCCGGATTGTTTCTGCCGGGAAAAATTCGATCAATTCGTCCGCCAGGTTCGACCGGCTGACGATCAGCCCGATCAGCACCGGGAAGAAATCCATCTGAAAAACGAGAGGCTGCGTTACGCCAACCTGCTGAACCGCTTCATAGTTCACCTGCTGGCCTTTCGCAAGATATCAGTGGCCCTGCTTCCGGGAGAAGTGGTCACCCCGTTTTTCGGAGCCAGCCTGGCCACTGATTTTCGTATCGCCAGCAGTGAAATGGTTTTCTTTCCAGGGCATTCGCATTTTCTGCTGCATCCCGGCGGCGCCTTGCCGTTTTTTCTCCCCCGTTACCTGGGACCGGGCCGGGCGGCGGAAATCCTGTTGACCGGGAGATCAATCTCAGCCGGGGAAGCATTGGAACTGGGACTGCTGAACCGGGTGCTCGAGCCTGAAAACTTCCTGGAGCAGGCTCTGGAGGAAGTCCGGCAACTGTGCCGCCTGCCCCTGCAGTCGGTCATGAACACCAAGATGCTGATGTCAGACCTGTCAGCCGAGTTGCCCCGTTACCTGGACCGGGAAGCGGTTCTGCTGCATTGAAATCTTCCGGGTGAAGCGCTTAACACCCTTTATGGGGAACAGATAAAGAACGAGGAGGTTCTCATGAAAAATACCTTGACCTTACTGCTTGTGGTTTTGATTTCGTTCATGCTTGGCGCCCAGCAGGAAAAAGACCAGAGTACTTTCACACAGCGAAAAAACCCTTTTTATGAAAAAATTCACGCTGATCTCGATGCCTACTACCGGTCACTTAAAGCCGAAGAAAAAAGAGAAAGCCTGGTCATGGATTTCAGTGGGCGCAATTATCCCACCGACCTGGAGACATATCGTCTGCAGTGGCACAATCCCCCGGAATCCCAGGGATTGACCAGCACCTGCTGGGCTTTCTCCACCCTGTCCATGCTGGAATCAGACCTGAATCGCAGGTATGGCCTGCAAGTAAAACTTTCGCAGATGTTCGTGGTCTACCACGAATACCTGGAAAAAGCGACCCGTTTCATCAACACACGCGGAGAGTCTTACATTGCCCCGGGATCGGAAGCCAACGCCGTAACCAGGGTGATAAAAAAATACGGGGTGGTACCCTGGTCGGCTTATCCGGGGAAACCCGAAGCCCAGCCTTTTCACGATCATCGCGCCCTGGACCGTGAAATAAAGGATTTTCTGGACGGCATCAAGAAATCCGGCAACTGGAACCTGGAACAGGCGCTGGCCACGGTGCGGGCGATCATGGACCATTACCTGGGAACTCCGCCCCAGGCTGTGACCTGGAAAGGAAAAAAATACCCGCCTCTGAATTTCAGCCGGGATGTACTGAAACTGAACCCTGAAGAATACGTGGACATCATCTCCTACCTCCAGCAACCCTTCTGGCGGCAGGTTGAGTACCAGGTCCCCGACAACTGGTGGCATGACCGGAGTTATTATAACCTGCCCCTGGAAGATTTCATGGCCGTACTCAAGGACGTAATCAAGTCAGGCTACACGGTCAGTATCGGCGGAGATACTTCCGAACCCGGTTACAGCGCCGAACTGGAAGTGGGCGTAGTACCCGGTTTTGACATCCCCCGCAGCCATATAGACGATCATGCCCGGCAGTTCCGTTTTTCTAACCGCACCACCACGGATGACCACGGAATTCACATCGTAGGCTGGAGCGAACTTGACGGAGATACCTGGTTTGTCATCAAGGATTCCGGTTCAGGGGCATTTGCCGGGAAAAATCCCGGCTATCGTTTTATCCGGGAGGACTACGTCAAACTGAAATGGATGGATTTCATGGTGCACCGCAGTGCCGTGGAATCCCTGCTGAAAAAGTTTCCCTCGGAATAAGGCAAACAGCTACTCCGGTAACGGCCGTTTCTCGAGAGATGGAGCCGGTTGTCCGGGGCATTGATATATGGTATATAAGGAAAAATGGAATCCACCAGCCTGGAAAAGGATTTTAAAGCGATCGTAGTATTGCTGGCCACCCAGGCCATGATTCACCTGGGAGAAATAGCCGATCCCCTGGCCGGAGAAAAAAGAAGCGACCCGCGCCGGGTTGAATTCTTCATCGGCTTGCTGGAGATACTGCAAAACAAGACGAAAGGCAACCTCAGCGGGCCTGAGCAAGCTTTCCTGGCTGAAGTGCTGAGCAACCTGCGCCTGCTCGCAAAAAAAAGGGGTGAGTGAAAATGCTGAAAAGGATGCTGGTTTTCCTGATCCTGAGCCTGGCCTTTTTGTCTCTCGGAGCCGAGCCCTGGGCGCAGTTGAAAAAAATATACTATTTCCAGTCTCTGCAGCAGCCCGAAGAAGTCCGGGCCCAACTGGCCGCCATTGATATGGAAAAACTGAACGGGCGCCGGCAGCGGGAAAGGTTTGCCGCGCGAATCATGGAACTGGGGCTTCTATACCAGGAACAGGGAGACAATGCCCTGGCCCGGCTTTTCCTGGATAAAGCCATGCAGATTTCAACGGCAAACTGGACTGCCTGGAATGCCGTGGAAAAAATGAAAAAAACCGAGTCCCTGATCAACTTGGGACTGAGAAACGGTATCAGGCAATTCAAGGACGTACTGGAAGATTTCTCGGCTTCTTTTCTCCTGCTGGTGATCTTTGCCGAGTCCGTTTTCTTTTCTTTCCTCCTGCTGCTTTTCATCTGGGGATTCTTTCTGTTCAGCAAGTATTACCGGCTGGCCGGGCATGATTTTATAAAAAACGAGGACGAAGTCCTGCCTCCGGGAAGACTGGCCATCCTGGCCCTGCTCTTTGCCTGGCCCATGCTGATTTTGTCGGGTTGGGCCGTATTTCCTTTCATCGTTATAGGCCTGCTCTGGCATTACCTGGCAGGCAGGGAAAAAGTCCTGACTTATGGGATTTTTTCCTGCCTGATGCTGGCCGCGCTTTTCCTGGGCTTGGTCAGATCCTGGGAAAAGGAAGCCGGGAGTCCGGCTTTTCAAACGGTTAAAAAGGTTTTTTCCGGGCAAACCCTGGCCCGCGGAAACTGGGGCCAACTGGATGCCGAATTGCAATCACTGCTGGCTTACTCGTTTTATGCCCGCGGGGAGCTGGAAGAGGCGGGAGCCCTGTTGAGCCTGGACCAGTCCCGTCCGAATTTCGAAAAGTCTTTTCTGCTGGGAAATATCGCCTTCAACCTGGGGAATCACCTTGAGGCCGTGCGTTTTTACCAGGAAGCCCTGGGTCATGACAAAAACAGCGAAAAAGCTCTGCACAACCTGACCGTGGCCCTGCTGCGCCATGGAGATGCCGCACTCTTCATGGAAACGGGGGACAAATATCCCGGGATACACGAACTGCGCCGCCAGGCAACCGGCATCAAGGAAACGGTTCCGGGGCAGAGAATTCTGAAGAAAAGACTTCTCAACTACTCCCAGCCGCGGTTCAACCTGCTGTTGACAATGGGGCGCTGTTCCCGGGAATTCTTAGCCACCCAACTGCCCCTGTACCTGGTTTTTTTCATTCTCTACACCCTGCTGGTGCCGAAGTTTCTGATTTTTCACGGCCGCAGCACTTTCTGCAACAAGTGCGCCAAAATCATACACCTGACTTCATTGAAGCAGTCCAATTTTTTCTGCGAGGAGTGTTACCAGCTGTTTTTGCTGAGCGATGTCGTTTTTCTTGATGCCAAGCAAATCAAGGAAAAGGAAATCAGCAGGAAAAAAACCATCGCCGCCAGCAAGGCCCTGCTCATATCCCTGCTTATTCCCGGTTATTATTTCAACCTTACCGGCCGGAGCACGGTTTTCGCTTTACTTTCCCTGCCCTTTGTCTTTTTCCTGGTTTTCACCTTTTTCACCAGCCGGGCTTTCTTTTCAATTTTCGGAATAACCCCGGTTTTCCTGGGGCCTATGATGGTTTTAACCGTGTTCTTCTACCTGCTGGGTAACCTCTTCTCGATTCGCGAGGTGGGAAATGGCTTTTAAGGGTACGCTCAAGGAATTCAAGGTTCCGGACATTCTCCAGCTGATCTCATTGCAGAGCAAGACCGGGATTCTGACTTTCAACAGCCAGGATGGTTTTGTTTCGATAATATTTGTCGACGGTGCCATAGTCGGGGTGGAAACTTTTCCCAAAAAACTTGAAAGCAGGGTGGGCCATGTGCTGGTCAAGCAGGAGTTGATCAGCGAGGAGTTGTTGCAGAGGGCCCTGAGCATCCAGAAGAGGACCGGCCAGAAAGTCGGAGAAATCCTGATGGGCATGGGCCTGGTCAATGAAAACCTCATTTCCGAGGCCTTGAAAACCCAGGCCGTGCAGATACTGATGACCCTGTTTACCTGGAAAAAGGGCCAATACAGTTTCAAGGTGGAGAAAATCAGTCAGGATATGCGAACCCTGGCGCCTCTCGCGGTTGACAACCTGATCATGGAAGGGGTGCAGATGCTTGACGAGTGGCCGCTCATCAAGAGGATCATCCCCAATGCCGAAGTCGTTTTTGAGCCGATATCGATTCAAAACAAAAAAATCGAGATTTCCAGGGAATTGGACGATGATGAGCCGGCCGATGAAAACACCATTGTCATATCCGAGGTGGAGCTCAACCTGCTGAAGCACATCGACGGCGCCAACTCGGTACGCGACCTGGTTGAAAAAGGTGAGTTTACCGAGTATAAAATTTTTAAAAGCCTGTTCAACCTTTGTAACAAGGGGCTGATCAAGAAAAAGACCAGGGCCAGCCACGATGAAATAAACCAGGCCCTTGAACTGTCGCTGGTCCTCGAGAC
Source organism: uncultured Clostridia bacterium (assembly GCA_964457225.1). Taxonomy (GTDB): domain Bacteria; phylum Acidobacteriota; class Aminicenantia; order UBA2199; family UBA2199; genus CAYWEM01. Next base: position 46,590 of record CAYWEM010000012.1, on the reverse strand, counting down.
CAACACCAGCCGCATCAAGTTAAGCCAGCTTATCCTGAGCTTGGTTTTCCTGTTGGCCCTGCTCCTGTCTTTTTTGACTCCGCTGAAACCTTTCAACCAGGTTAAGTTTTTCGACAAGGACGCCTTGCTGGAATTCCTCCCGGTCGAAAAACCCTGAACAGGCTTTTCACCCATGTTATGGCATCAGGAATTAACGGTATTGCCTGGAAAAAATGCCGTAACCATCGGAAATTTTGACGGATTTCATCTCGGTCATGCCAGGATTTGCCGCGAGCTGCGCGCTGAGGCCCGTGACGGAAAAAAGTCGGTCCTCCTGACCTTTGAACCGCATCCCCGGGAGTACTTCGGTCATGAAATGGGGCGCATCAACACTCCGGACCAGAAAAGGGAATTGCTGGCGGCACTTGACCTGGATCATATTTTCATACTGCCTTTTGCCGATTACGTAGCCATGCCGGCCCGCTTGTTCGTAGAGCAGGTACTTCTGGAAAAACTTGGAACGGGTACCCTGGTTATAGGTGATGATTTTCGTTTCGGCAGCGGCCGGACTGCGGATCAGCACTTGCTGGTGGAAATGGCCGCCGCGGGATGCTTTCAGCTCAGGCCGCTTGGACCTTTCTGCTTTGGTCCCGGCAGGGTTTCAAGCTCCCTGATCCGCAAAAAACTGGCGGCCGGCCTGGTCGGGGAGGCGGCCGAATTACTGGGCAGGCCTTACTTCATCGACGGCCTGGTCGTCAGAGGCGACGGCCGGGGCCGTGACCTCGGAATCCCAACCGTCAACCTGCTGCCGGACAACGACATCATCCCTCCCGGAGTCTTCCATACCAGGGTGGAGTGGTCCGGAAGAACTTGCCGGGGCGTCAGTTACGCCGGGCGGAGACCGACCTTTTCCGGCGGGGATCTGCGCCTGGAAACCCACCTGCTCGATTTTCACGGAGATCTGTACGGTCAGAGAATCAGGATTCATTTTCTGGCCCGCCTGCGCTCAGAAATGGTTTTCCCCGGGGAACGTGAATTGGCCGAGAGGATAAGGCTGGATATCGCCCGCCTCCGGGAAAGCTTGCCAGGGGAGGAAAAATGAGCAATACTGATTTGAAGGAGTTTTCATGAGGATAAAGCATTTCTTTCTGGAAAAAATCGCGCACAGTTCCTACCTGCTGGCCGGTCCGGACCGGGGCGTGGTGATAGATCCCCAGCGTGACGTTGATTGTTACCTGGCCGCGGCCGAGGTCCTGGGGGTGAAGATAACCCATGTTCTGCAGACCCACCTCCACGCCGATTTCGTTTCCGGCCATCTCGATCTCGCGGCCCGCTGCGGAGCCGAAATCCTGCTGCCGGCCGCAGCGGCCGGTGGCTTTGCTCACCGGTCGCTCCGGGAAGGGGAGCGTATCGAAATCGACAACATGGTCTTCCGGGTGCTGGAAACTCCGGGTCATACCCCGGAGCACGTCTGTTACCTGCTGAGCGAGGCCCGGCGACCGGATGAGACGGCTGCTGTTTTTACCGGTGATACCCTGTTTGTCGGGGATGTAGGCCGCCCCGATCTCTTCCCCGGGCGGGCCCGCGAACTGGCCGGCAATCTCTATGACAGCCTGCATGGGAAACTGCTGACCTTGCCTGATTACTGCGAGGTTTACCCGGCGCATGGGGCCGGTTCGTTGTGCGGGCGGGCCATGAGCGCCAAGTGGCAGAGCACCATCGGCTATGAAAGACTTTTCAACCCGGCTCTGCAGATAAGGGATCGTGATGAATTCATTCACTCCCTGACCAATGACATGCCGCCGGCTCCGGATCATTTTTCGCGCTGTAGTGAAATAAACAGGCGTGGCCCCGTCCTGCTTTCAGAATTACCGGCTTTGCGTGAAATTCCCCTGCCGGAGTTCAGGAAATCATGGGCCGATAAAAAACACCTGGTGCTTGACATCCGTTCTTATCCCGCTTTTGCCGCTTTACACCTGCCTGGTTCCCTGAACATAGACCTGAACGGCAATTTTCCTACCTTCGCCGGTTGGCTGCTTGATCCCGGACGGGAGATAATCCTGGTGGCCGATGACCGGCAAACAGCGGAAAAGGCCCTGCTGCAGGCGCGCCGGGTAGGCATGGAACGCATCAGCGGCTTTCTGGAAGGAGGCATCACCTACTGGGCTGAGAGCGGCCTGCCCTGCTCGTCTTTCAAAACGGTTCCGGCCGCCCGGCTGGCCTCGGAAGTCAGCGGGGCCGGCACCCTGGTCGTAGACGTACGTTCTCCAGTTGAATTCGCCTCAGGCCACCTGACCGGTGCCCTGAATCTGCCGGTACCTGAGTTGCGCAACCGCCACGGCGAACTGGACCAGCAAAGACCGCTGCTGCTGGTCTGCAGTTCCGGTTTCAGGGCCGGGTTGGCTGCTTCGATCCTGGAAGGGCGGGGCTTCGCTGACTTGAGCATAGTCGCCGGCGGCATGTCCGGCTATAACGGCTGAAGAGAAGTCAGCTGATGGAGGCGATATGACCTGGTTCAATGAACCCGTATGGTCACCCTACCTGGTGGGCGCGGCCATTGGAATTCTCAGCTGGTTGACCCTTTTGTTTTCCGAGAAAGCACTGGGCTGTTCAACCACCTTCGCCCGCAGTTCCGGTATGCTGGAAAGCTTATTGCGCGGCCGGGACAAGGTCCTGGCCAAGCCATATTTCCAGGAATATAAGCCTGAAATCGACTGGCAGTGGATGCTGGTGCTCGGTGTTTTCCTCGGCGCTGGACTGGCTGTTCTGATATCAGGAGATTTTTCTCCAGCCCTGCTGCCTGGCAGCTGGCAGGCTGTTTTCGGGCCGGGAAAGCTGTTACGCCTGGCCATCGCCCTGCTGGGCGGAGCGCTGGTCGGTTTCGGCGCCCGCTGGGCCGACGGCTGTACCAGCGGCCATGGTATCAGCGGCACCATGCAGCTCTCGGTTGCTTCCTGGGTTTCAGCGCTGGCTTTTTTTGCCGGTGGTATAGTTACAGCCGGTCTGCTTTTCATGCTCCCGACCTGAGGAGAAACAATGGGCAAGCGGAAACAACTGGCGGCGGGCCTGCTCTTCGGAATGATTTTCGGTTTTCTCCTGCACAAGGGAGGGGTGACCAGGTATGACGTAATTATGGCTCAGCTGCTGCTGCGGGATTTCACCGTGCTCAAGATAATGATGTCGGCGGTGCTGGTCGGAACCGTGGGTATTCACCTGCTGAAAGCAGCCGGAAGAGTATCTTTTACGCCGAAGAGCGGTTCATGGGGACAGAACGGTATCGGCGGCCTGGTATTCGGAGCAGGTTTCGCTCTGCTGGGTTATTGCCCCGGCACCGTGGCCGGAGCCCTGGCCCATGGCGCCCTGGACGTGCTGCTGGCCGGCCTGCCCGGCATCCTGATCGGCTGTTGGCTTTATGCCGCCGTCTATCCGCGGGTCCGGAGCTCCATGCTCTCCAGGGGGATGTTCAAAAGAACCACTTTGCCTGAAATGCTGGGTGTAAACCAATGGTGGATCATCAGTGGACTGGTGCTTGGCATTTCCCTGCTTTTTTTATTCCTGGAAAAGGCGGGACTGTAAGAAGATAAGGGCGGCGGCCTTCAGTCTCCGCCCAGCATCCGGTCAAGCAGTTCGATGGATTCCGGAAAGAGATTGGCCCGGGGCACGTATTCCCAGGCTGCTTCCCGGATCAGCCATTTTTTTTCGTGCAGTTGAAAATCAAGATAAAACCGGTAGCATTCTCCGTAGCGGCTGAAAAGCCGGCGCAAGGCTTCAGCCGCGCCTGAAGACAAGGCCACTTCAACCTGGACTTCGGCCCGGTCGGAAGTCGACCGGTTGATGCGGCTGGCCAGTAGATGCACCACTATGCCGCGGTACCTGCTGAAGTATTCTTCGATCATTTCCGCGGTTTTCTGCTTGTCGTTGTCCTCGAAATCCAGGTAATCTTCAGCCAGGTAGGCAAGCAGGCCGGAGCTGTCCTTTCTTTCCACCAGTCTTTCAATGTCCTTGAGAATCAGGCTGATCTTGTCTTCTTCCCGGCGCTGCACACAGCTGCTGAGAAACATGGCCAGGGTGATCAACAAAAAAACCGATTTCAGGTTATTCATCTTGCCCAGATAATACCCGGGAAGGGATGGTAAATCAAGGCCGGCGTCTTATTTCAAATTACCAATTAATTGCTTTCTTCTGCTCGATTGATTTTAACGGCAGGGCTGAGTGGGACAGTGTTTTGATTTTCTGCTTTTCTGGATTTGCTGGAGAAATGCGATGGAGGCTTGTGAAGGAAATGAGGATCCTTTTGTTTCTTATTTACCGCTTGGAGCGGGATTGGGAGGGTAACCGGCAGGCCTGGAATTCGGAATTGTCAAAATTGTCAAGCACTGTACTCCATGAGGCATTGCCGTTTTGTGCCGACACTTCCTGCAGTGAATATTTGACAAGAAGGGCCCTTTTTAATATCATTGAGAGGTACCCTTGCCCAGGAGAATACAATGGAAAAACCTGATAAACCTGATGTAGAAAAGACAGGAACTGATATTGAAGCCAAGCCCAAGCCCAAGCGCCGGGCCCCGGTCAAGAAAGAAAGCAAGCCTGAAAAAACGGTGACCCCGTCTGCACCGAAAAAGAAAGCCGCCAGACCCGGTTCTGAAAGTGAAGTCGCCGATACCGTCCTGAACTGGGAATTCATCATTCCGGCTTTGGAATACGAGCGGGAAATAGATGCCCTGGCCGAGAATTACAGCCAGGAGGCCAAACTGCCCGGTTTCCGCAAGGGCCGGGTGGCCGGCAGCGTGGTCAAGAACGTTTACCGCCAAACCCTGGAAGAAGAAATCACCGGGAAAATGGTCAGCGCCGCGGTCAAGGAAAGGCTTGACCAGGAGAAAATCGATATAGTTTCCCGGCCGCGCATTACCTCTTTCGAACGTAATGAAAACGGTGATTACCTGGCCCGGGTGGTCCTGGAAAAGAGGCCGGAGTTCAGCCTGCCTGACCTGGCTGAACTCAGGGTTGAACTGAAAAAGGAAGAATTGAACGGCCCCGAATGGAATGAAGACAAGGAAATAGAGGCTATACTCATGGCCCATCGCAAACCGGAAAAGGTGGTTGATCGCCCGGCCGGAGAAGCTGACGTGGCGGCCATCCGCAGCCAGGCCAAGATAATCGCCAACAAAAAGATGATGCCGCGCCAGGAGGGCTATTTCCGCCTGGATGGAAGTGAGGAACATGAAATATTGAATCTGCGTGAAGAACTTCTGGGCAAGGAGCCTGGGAGCAAACTGGTTTTCCAGCGCACTTACCCGGCGGATTACCATAAAAAACCCTGGGCCGGCCGCGAAATCGAGCACCAGGTCGAGATCACCGCTGTCTATGCCTTCCGCGAGGCCGAATGGAACGAAGAGCTCTGCCGCGCCCTGGGGGTAAAAGACGAGTCGGAATTTCGGCAGAAAGTCCGCGAGAACCGGCAGAAACAGCTTGAACAGGCCAGGCAGAACCTGGTCACCGATCGCATCATAGCCCTGTTGCTGGAGAAGGTCGAGTTGCAGGTGCCGCAATCTCTGGTTGAAGTCGAATTCCTGGAACTGTTGCGCCGCAACCGGGCGCATCTGGGTAATGCTTCAGAGGAAGAAAAGCGATCCATGCTGGCCGGTCTGCGCCAGGCAGCCGAAAAAACGGTTCGGGTTTCCCTGATCATGGAAGCCCTGCAGCGGGACCAGGGACTGGAAGTCACCCAGGCCGACCTGGACCGGGAACTGGATGTCATCGCCGCGGCCAACCAGGTGCAGCCGGCGGAAGTACGCAAGTACATGGAGCAGGAAGGGCGCCTGGAGCAACTTCGGGACCGCCTGCTGGAAAGCAGGATAATCGGCTTTCTCAAGGAAAAGATTGCCGTGGTGGAGGTCTGAAATGCCTTTGATCCCGATGGTCATTGAACAGAGCGGCAACCAGGAAAGAGCCTACGATATATTTTCCCGCCTGCTGAAAGACGGCATCATCTTCATCGGGTCACCCATAGACGATAACGTGGCCAACCTGGTCATCGCCCAACTGCTTTTCCTGGAAGCAGAGGACCCGGAAAAGGACATTTCCATGTACATCAATTCACCCGGGGGCCTGATTACAGCCGGCATGGCCATTTACGACACCATGCGTTTCATCCGCAACGATATAGTAACAATCTGCATCGGCCAGGCCGCTTCCATGGCGGCCATCCTGCTGGCCGCCGGCACCAGTGGAAAGAGATTCGCCCTGCCCAATTCCAAGGTGGTCATTCACCAACCCCTGGGCGGTTTCGAGGGCCAGGCCAGTGATATCGCCATCCAGGCCGATGAAATGAAAAGAGTGAAGGAAAACGTGATCGAAATCCTGCAAAGGCATACCGGGCAGAAAAAAGAAAAAATCAACCGGGATATAGACCGGGACAACATCATGTCAGCCGAGCAGGCGCTGAAATACGGCCTGATCGATGTCATCATGACGGAGAGAAACAGGCAGAAGGAAAAAAAGAAATGAAGGAAAAGAAAGAGCTTAAATGCAGTTTTTGCGGGGTCAGCCAGAGCCACTCCCAGAAACTGATAGCCGGTCCTGGTGTTTGCATCTGTGATGAATGCACCAAAACCGCTTACAACTTGATTTTCCAGCAGCTTGAAGAACGGAAAAAAACCGAGGACAAGGAAAAACGAAGCCGCCTGCTGACTCCCCGGGAAATCAAGGACGAACTCGATGCTTACATAATCTCCCAGGATACGGCGAAAAAGAAGCTGGCCGTGGCCGTATACAACCATTACAAGAGAATCAGGCACCCCAGGAAACCCGGTGAGGTGGAAATAGGCAAGAGTAACGTGCTGCTGCTTGGACCGACCGGGACGGGCAAGACCCTCCTGGCTGAAACCCTGGCCAGGATCCTGGATGTCCCCTTCGCCATGGCCGACGCCACCACCCTGACCGAAGCGGGATACGTGGGCGAAGACGTGGAGAACATTCTGCTCAAACTCTTCCAGTCTGCGGGAGAAAACAAGGAAGCCGCCGAGAAGGGCATCATCTACATTGACGAAATCGACAAGATTTCCCGTAAAAGCGAGAACCGCTCCATCACCCGTGATGTTTCGGGAGAAGGAGTACAGCAGGCCCTGCTGAAGATAGTCGAAGGAACGGTGGCCAACGTGCCGCCGATGGGGGGGCGCAAGCATCCGCACCAGGAGTTTCTGAAAATCGATACCCGCAACATCCTTTTCATAGCCGGCGGAGCTTTTGTGGGGCTTGAAAAGATCATTGAACGACGGCAGAAAAAAAACCTGATCGGTTTCAACGCCGGAGCCGGCCGGGTGGAAGGCGAACACCAGGGCGACCTGCTCGAACTGGTCCATACCGAAGATTTAATCAAGTACGGACTGATTCCCGAACTGGTCGGCCGCTTTCCGGTCACCGGAGTGCTGGGTGAACTGAGCCGTGAACACCTGCTGCGGATCTTGACCGAACCGAAAAATTCGATCACCAAGCAGTTCAAGGCCTTGTTCAAAATGGACGGCATAGACCTGGAATTCAGCTCTGAAATGCTGAACGCCATCACCGATCTCACCGTGGCCCGCGGAGTCGGGGCCCGGGGCCTGAGGGCGATTTTCGAGGAAATGATGCTGGAGCTGATGTTCGAAGCCCCGTCCCGCAAGAAAAAAATGGACCGCATCGTGCTGGGCCAGGATTTTGTCAAGGAAGGTAAATGGATAGCCTAGAGGAAAAGGAACTGCTGGTTCCCATAATCCCGTTGCGCGAAATGGTGGTTTTTCCCTCAACCATCGTACCCATTCTCATAGGCCGCGACAAGTCGGTGCTGGCACTGAAAAGGGCCATGAAAGATCATGAGGGCATGTTGTTCCTGGTGGCCCAGAAGAACCAGATAAGCGTCACCCCGCTGCCCGAGGAAATTTACCAGGTAGGAACCATAGCCAAGATTGAAAAGGCCCTGGAGCAGGAAAACGGCAGTTTTCGGGTCATAATCCAGGGGCTGCAAAGAGGATTGATCGTGGAATCCTCTTATTTCGAAGACGGATCGTTCATGGCCCGGGTGCAAAGGGTGGAAACGGTACAGTCAAGGGAAGGAAAGCTCTTTGAAACCGCCCAGGCTTTGATCGCCGTTTTTGAAGAGTACATCCAGCTGAAGAAGATCAGGGTTCAGGGCATCGTGGCCAAGCTTAAACCAAACCAGCTGGCTGATATCACCGACATCATAGTCTCCCTGATGCCCCTGCCGGTCAAGGTAAAACAATCACTGCTGGAAGAATTTGACGTCTACCTGCGCGGGGTCCGTGTTTTAAACGTGCTCAAGCGCGAGGTGGTCAAGCTGCGCGCTGAAAGCCCGCTGGAGACCATCAGCAAGCGGGGCGAGCCCGGAGAAAACGAATTCGATGAATACCGTCGCAAGATAGAAAACGCCAGTCTTCCTGATTACGTGCGGAAAAGAGCAGAGGAGGAATTGGAAAGACTGCTGGCCATGCCCCCTTTTTCCGCCGAGAGTACGGTTTCCCGTTATTACCTGGATTGGCTGCTGGCAGTTCCCTGGGAGAAAACCAGCCGGGAAAGCCGCGATGTCCGGCGGGCATCGCGAATTCTGGATGAGGATCATTACGGCCTGCATAAAGTAAAAAACCGGATTCTGGATTACCTGGCCGTCCGCCAGATGGTCAAGAAACCGACCGGTGAAATCCTCTGCTTCGTCGGTCCCCCCGGAGTCGGCAAGAGCTCGCTGGCCAAATCGATCGCCCGGGCCCTGAACCGCAGGTTCGTCCGCGTTTCCCTGGGCGGAGTCAGGGACGAGGCTGAAATCCGCGGTCATCGGCGCACCTACATCGGATCTTACCCGGGACAGATCATCAAGGGCTTGAAAAAAGCGGCTACTCTCAACCCCGTCTTTCTGTTGGATGAGATAGACAAGCTGAGTTGTGATTTTCGAGGTGACCCGGCTTCAGCCCTGCTGGAAGTTCTTGATCCGGAACAGAATTCTGAATTCATTGATCACTACCTGGATCTCGAGGTTAACCTGAGCAAGGTGTTTTTCATAACCACGGCCAACACTCTTGAACCGATCCCACCGGCCTTGCGTGACCGCATGGAAATAATCGAGTTGCCGGGCTACACGGAAAGGGAAAAACTCGAAATCGCCAAGCGTTTCCTGTTGCCGAAACAGGCTGAAAAGAACGGTCTGAAAAGGAACGGCCTGACCATAAACGATGAAGTCATACTGAAGATAATCACCGAATATACCCGGGAAGCCGGTGTTCGCAACCTGGAAAGAGAAATCGCGGTGGTGGTGCGGAAATCAGTGCGCAGTATCGTTGAAGGCGGCCGAAGCAGGAATAACCAGGTGGTTGATGAAAAGCTGATGCGTGATTACCTGGGCATAGCCAAGCACATTCCTTTCCGGCTCAATGCTGAAAACGAAGTTGGAGTCGCCCTGGGGCTGGCCTGGACCTCGGCCGGCGGAGACGTGCTGGTGATAGAATCCCGCCTGGTCAAGGGCAAAGGTGATCTGATCCTGACCGGCAGGCTGGGGGAGATCATGAAAGAATCCTCGGCCACGGCCTTTTCCCATGCCAAGGTCAAATTGGCCGAGCTGGACCTGGACACTGATGAACTGAAGAATTACAACATACACCTGCATATACCCGAAGGTGCCGTGCCCAAGGAAGGGCCGTCCGCCGGAGTCACCCTGGCCGTTTCACTTATATCACTGCTTACCGGTATTCCGGTGAAGAGTGATTTCGCCATGACCGGAGAAATCACCTTGCGCGGCAAGGTGCTGGCCGTCGGCGGCGTCAAGGAAAAGATCATCGCCGCTCATCGCTTTCGCATCAAGAACGTACTGATTCCGGCGGACAACGAAAAGGAATTCATAGAGGAAATCCCGCAGGAGATCAAGAACGATTTGCTGGTGCACCCGGTCAGCCACATCGACGAAGTACTTGAACTGGTACTGGAAAGACCGATCAAGGTTAAAACCATCAGCAGCAAAATCCTCAGACCTTTCATAGAGGCAAACCTGCAGTAGGTCAATGTCCCGCAGGGAAATAGTCCTGGCCGCCACGGCTTTCAACAAGAGTCAGTTACTGCTTGATGGCAAGCCCATGATTATCCTGGTGGGACGTTCCAATGTCGGAAAATCGACCCTGCTCAATTCGATCTGCGGCCGGCGCCGGCAATTGGCCCGTACTTCCGGAAAACCCGGGAAAACCCTTAGTGTCAATTATTACTTGGTTAATGACAGTTTCTACCTGGTCGACTTGCCCGGTTATGGATATGCCCGGATTTCCCAGACCGAGAAGCGGCGGGTGGCTGATTTGATGAACGCTTTTTTTCGAAACAGCAGTGGCATAAAACTGGTGCTGCTGCTGGTGGATATCCGACTTGGTCCTGGTGAGCTTGATCTGCTCTTCCTGGAGCAAATCGCTCCTTTTAAACTGCCGCTGTTGACAATCCTGACCAAGAGTGATAAGATATCTTTTTCCAAATCGCGCCATCAGATCACCTTACTCAAAGAAAAATTTAACTTGCTTTCCTTGACCTTTTCGAGTAAACGTGTTCCGGACAGGGAAATGATTTGGGAACAAATCAACAGCGTTTTACAGGAGAGTTGATCATGTATTCATTGAAAGATTTACAGGGGATGAAGGTAACCGAATTGAAGAAAGTGGTCGCTGAACTGTCGGTTGAAGACAGTGACGTCACTGACAAGAATTCTCTCTTTTTCAAGATACTTGACGCCCAGGCCCGCAGCAACGGCAAACTTTTCGCCGAGGGCGTAATTGAAGTGCATCCTGAAGGATACGGTTTTCTCAGGTTCCAGGAATACTCATACCTGACCAGCCCTGAAGACATCTACGTTTCTCCTTCCCAGGTCAACAAGTTCGATCTGCGCACCGGTGACACGGTTTCCGGATCAGTGAGACCTCCTAAAACAGGAGAAAAGTACTTTGCCCTGCTGACCATCGAGGCGGTGAATTCAGAAGATCCGATGTTCGTAATGGAAAAAAGGCGCAACGTGCGCTTTGAAAAGCTGACGCCGCTCTACCCGGAGGAAAAGATCAACCTGGAAACCGCCACCAATGAACTTACCGGTCGGGTACTCAACCTGCTGACGCCGATCGGAAAAGGACAACGCGGCCTGATCGTGGCTGCTCCCCGTACCGGCAAGACCATGATCCTGCAGGCGATTGCCAAGGCCATCGAGGTAAATCACCCGGAAATCTCCCTGATCGTTCTGCTGATAGACGAAAGGCCCGAAGAAGTGACCGATATGAGCCGCAACGTCAAGGGTGAGGTCATTGCTTCCACTTTCGACGAAATCCCGATGCGTCACACCAAGGTGGCCGACATCGTGCTTGACAAGGCCAAGCGCATGGTGGAAATGGGCAAGGACGTGGTCATACTGCTCGATTCGATCACCCGCCTGGCCCGGGCCCACAACTCGATAACCCCGGCTTCCGGTAAGGTGCTCTCGGGCGGAATTGACGCCAGTGCCCTCAATAAACCCAAGAAGTTTTTCGGCTCGGCCCGCAACATCGAGGGCGGCGGCAGTTTGACCATTCTGGCTACAGCCCTGGTAGACACCGGCAGTCGAATGGACGAAGTCATCTTCGAAGAATTCAAGGGCACCGGCAACATGGAAATCAACCTTGATCGGCGCCTGGTTGACAAGCGGGTTTTCCCGGCCATCGACCTCTTCAGGTCCGGCACCCGCAAGGAAGAACTGTTGATCGAGCGCGAGGAGCTCAACAAGATCTGGGTGCTGCGCAAGGTCCTGTCCCAGATGTCCGAGGTGGAAGCCATGGAACTGCTGAACGACAAGCTCTCCAAGACCAAGACCAATGCGGACTTTGTCAAGATGATGTCTCAGGGTATGTCCTGAGCTTTGCTGAAAACCATTTTGCGGACCCGCCTGATTGCGGCGGGCTGAATATCAGTAAAAGACTATTGTTCCGGTTCGCGGGAGACTACTCCCTTTTCGACCAGAAAATCTATCTGCTTGTTGACCAGTTGAGCGAAACGCAGGAAATGGGGGATGGTCAGGTGTACATAGGTGTGGATATGCACCCGGCTTGCTTCGTTGAAATCGCGGATCCCAAGTCCGAAACAGATTTCTTCGGGATTGACGTGAAAGCAGGCCAGGTTTGAGAAAAAATGCTGTGCTTCTTCATCACAGACATCCAGTTTCTCTTCAACGAAAATTTTTTCCGACATGATCGATGATTCCTCCGTTTCCTCTCTTCAAGGCAGGCATTCCTTTTCCAGTCGCAACAGGAGCTTGTAGAGTTTTTTATCACGCTCTTCAAGCATCATGCGGCTGCCCTGCTGGGTGCGATGTTCCCGGCGCGCCACGCTGCCGTCAATTTTCAGCCCGATTTTCATGAACAGCTTGCCGAGTGCCGGGCCGCCCCTGAGCATTGATTCGTAGCTGACTATGATCGCCTTGGGGTTGTTTTCATAAGCTGCTACCAGGGCGTTGTTGTTGTCGAACCAGTTCAGCATGAACTGGGAAATACCCCGTCTCAGCATCGATGAGCTGACATCGGCGGGATGTCGGAAGACCAACACGAGACGAAGGTTCTTGGCCAGGTGGCGGTAGAAAAAAAGAGCTGGAATGTGCACTATCTTGAGTCCGGTCAGCTTGCCGGTTTGGTTGAGCTGCCTGATAACGGAGTTCATGGACCTGATGTTTTCGTCGGTCATGGCTTCCCGCAGCAGGGACTTTTCCAGTTCCTTGGCGGCCAGGAGTTCGAAGTAACCTTCGGGATTGTAGATGTCGGCTGGAGTGTCCATGGGGAAAACCACCCCGGCCGACGCCAGTAACTGGCAGGCCAGGGATGTTCCGGAGCGGGGATGCCCGGCCACGATTATCGAGTTTTTCAGTACCAGGGGTTGCAGTTCGGCCGGGGACGCTGTCTCAATTGGCGTGTTCATTCTGTTATCTTGCATGTTCAATTATAGCATAAAAAAACAGGCTGCTTATCCCTCGATACACAAAATGGAGAATCCGGCGGGTAAGGTCGTTTCATTTCCGTCCGGCTTGGAGTAAAATTGATCCATGTCTGATTCCTGGCCGATCTACCTGCTGGAAAAAGAGCAGGCTGTTCATTACAGCCTGCACAAGAACCGTGACCGCCGGGAATTTCGTCTCCGTGAAAAAGCAGGCCTGCTGGTCAGGGAAAAACCTGGAGAAAGCTATTCTCTTCCTCTGGCCTCCCCTTCCGCCGCGGCCAAAGTCCTGCCGCGCGCATTTCTGAACGTACCCGATGAAGATCATCCGGTACTGGAACCCGGGCGGATACTGGAAGACAACTCCTCTCTTCTCCGCTGGCTGCAAGTGGAAAAATGGGATGACTGGCAGGTACTCTACCGGGCCCGTCATAACCGGCGCCTGGTGACTTGCGGCTCAGCTAAACCAGCGCTCAATCTGTTCTGTCATTTCAGCCTGCTGGTCCGGGTGAAAAAGGGCCGCCACTGGCTGGCCGCCGGAGAGGGACGTCATGACGGTCCGGATTTCAACCTGAGCGGGATTTTCAACCGGTTGCTGGAGCGATTGCCCCAGGTGCACAACTGGTTGCCAGATTCCGGGGAAGTAATGCCTGTGGTTCTGAGTTCCGGTGAGGGCGCCATGCTTTTTCATGAAATACTGGGCCACAGCCTGGAGGCCGATTACGTGCTGCAGGGGCTTTCACCTTTCAGTTCAGACGATCTTGGCCGGCAGATAATGTCCAGCGAATTGACGGTTTGCAGCGGAGACGTCCAGGATACTTTTTTCAGCGGTATCAGTCATGACGATGAAGGCAGTCCGAGAAGAGAGCAGATCCTGATTGAAAAGGGAGTGTTGCGCTCTTTTATCAGCGACAGGCGCCATGCCTATCTGCTTGGCCTGGAACAGGCCGGCCATGCCCGCCTTGAAGACTTCCAAAAGCTTCCTCAGCCGCGCATGTTCGGATTGCTGGTTCAGAATGGGAAGACCAGGAGTGACGATATAGTAGGCGGTACCGGGCGGGGCATTCTGGCGCTGGAATTCTCCAGCGGGCGGGTGGCTTTGCGGGGCGGCCGGTTTTACTTCAGAGTCGGTGAAGCTTTTGCCATTGAGAACGGGCGCCTGACCGGATCGCTTGGCCCCCTGCTGATAGCCGGGAATATCAGGGATGTTTTGAACGGGATACAGGCGATCGGTGATGATTTTCGTTACGACCGGGGCATGAGCTATTGTCATAAAAACGGTGATACCGTCTCGGTTCGGGTGGGCCAGCCCACGGTTAAAATCGCCTCCATGACCGTGATTCCGGCGGGTGGATGATGGAACGCCTGCTGGAAATGGGATTGAATGCCGGATTCAGCGTGGTGGAAGTGTTCCGTGAAAGCGGAGAACGTCTTTCCTGGCAGGAAGGGTCGGCCGGCATCCAGAAACACGGTTCCCAGTTTGACCGGATCGCGGTTCGCTGTTTCTGGGAGCAGGGAGACCCGGTTCACTTCGCCCTGGGAAAACCTGACTGGAAAAGCGCGGCCAACGCATTTAACCGCATACGTTCCGCGGTGATGCCCAGGCGGGGCCGTAACTACGGTTCCCTGTTGCCGGATCGCCTCGTCGCCGAACCCTTGCGCGTGTTTGACGGAGCCGTGAATGCGGATGAGCGTGACCAGTTGAGTGCCGTTCGTGAAGCAGTTTCCGAAGCCCTGGTTTCCTTTCCCGGTTTGAAAATGCTCAACCTCAGTTTTCACCGGCAACTCAGGAAAATCCACCTGCTGAACTCCCGGGGCTTTTCCGGAAAATACAAGAAATCGCTTTTTTCTCTGCGCCTGTTTTTCTCCAGCCGGGACCGGGTCATTGAGATTGCTGAAGACACGGTTTTCTTCAACCAGATAAACCCGTTCAACCTGGTAGCCCGGGCTCAGAACCTGCTGAATTCAATAACTGATCAAGCCCCGCCGAATAACAGCGGCGGCAACCTGATCCTGGCCCCGGAAGCAGCGGCGGTGCTGGTCGCCGATTGCGCCGATCTTTTCAGCCTGACTGAAACAGCCGGGAAAAAACCGGGGGCAGCGGCTCCGGTCCTGACCTTGGCTGATCATCCCCGGCTGGAAGCACGGCCGGGTTCAGTACCCTTTGATGATGAGGGTGTTACAGCCCGGGAAAAGGTTTTGCTGAACAAGGGGGTTTTTTCGGCTACGATTTCCGACCTGGAGAGTGCTTTTGCCGGCGGTAAACAGGGCGGGGGAAACGGTTTCCGGGATCCGCGCACGCTGGTGCCCAGGACTCTTTTTTCAAACCTGGTGGTAAAACCCTCGGCTTATCCGCTGGACAGGCTGATTTCCGAATCCGGCCGCGGCATCCTGGTCACCAGGGCGGGCCGCAGGACCGATAGTGGCTTCGGGACCGGAGATGTTTATTCGCTCTACGGCTATCTCTTCCAGGGCGGTGATTTTTCCGAGGCGGTACATTTTCAACTGCAGGCCAGCCCGGCTTCCTTTTTAAACAGCGTGCAGATGGTTTCCAAGGAAATCAAATTTTTCAAGAGCAATTTCGTGGTCGGTGCACCCTATCTTCTTTGTTCAGCCAGGCGCCGCCGTGACGGTATGTTCGTTTTATAAGGCTTTCTACTGTACCTGCGGGTTTGATTCTGGTATAAACAGCAGTATGGAACAATTCAAAGTGCTGGTCATAGACGATGAGAAAAACATTCTGGAATCAATACGCATGGTGCTGAGTTACGAGAATTACCTGGTTGACACGGCCCGCGACGCCATGGAAGGCATCGCCATGGTCGGCACCGGGCAACCGGATATAATCCTGCTCGATGTGAAAATGCCCGGCATTGACGGCCTGACCGCCCTTAAAACCATACGCGCGGAACATCCCCTGGCCGAAGTTATCATGATATCAGGTCACTCCGGCATAGATGAAGCGCTGCAGGCGGCCCGCCTGGGCGCCCTGGATTTCCTGGAAAAGCCCATTTCCCGGGAACGTCTCCTGTTGGCCGTGCGCAATGCTGCCGATAAGGTGGCTTTGCGCCGGGAAAACTTCCTGCTGCGCAAGCAGGGGGAAAAGAAGTACTCGCTGGTCGGCCAATCCCGGGTCATGATGCAACTCCGGGATTTGATTGAAAGAGTCGCCGGCACTGATTCCACGGTGTTGATAAACGGTGAAAGCGGTACCGGAAAGGAATTGATCGCCAGGGAGATTCACCGCCTGTCCCGGCGCAAGGGGCAGAAATTCGTTCAGGTCAATTGCGCGGCCATTCCGGATGAACTCATTGAAAGCGAGCTTTTTGGTCATGAAAAGGGTTCTTTCACCGGGGCCCATGAAAAAAAGAGCGGCAAGTTTGACACCGCGCACCGCGGCACCATCTTTCTCGATGAAATCGGTGACCTGAGCCTGAAGGCCCAGGCCAAGGTGCTGCGTGTTCTGGAGGAAGGCGAAGTGCAACCCGTTGGTTCCAGCGAGGTGAAAAAAGTGGACGTGCGCATCATCGCCGCCACCAACAAGGACCTGGCCCGGGAAATCAGGGAAGGCAATTTTCGGGAAGATCTCTATTTCAGGCTGAACGTTATTCCCATCAATTCTCCTTCCTTGCGCGAGCGCCGGGATGACGTTCCGCTCCTGGTGGAACATTTCCTGGCCTATTTTTCCGAGGAAAACAACCGCCGTCGGAAAAAATTCTCGGCTGAAGTCCTGGCTTCTTTCCAGGGATATTCATGGCCGGGCAACGTACGTGAACTGCGAAACATAGTCGAGCGCCTGCTGATCATGTCTCCGGGTGAAACCATCACCCTTGCGGACCTGCCGTCGGGTTTTGTTTCCGAGCCCCCGGCGGCCGGCGAAATTCCTTCAAGCCGAACCTGGCGGGAATTCAAGGAGAATTCTGAAAAGTGTTTCCTGAACGAAAAACTGAAGGAATTTTCCTTCAACATCGCCCGTACCGCCAGGGAAATCGAACTGCCGCGCAGCAATCTCTACAAGAAAATGGCCGCATATGATATAATTACTCCCGGAAACTCGGAAGAGGATGAAGAATCGCCCTCTTCTTGATGAAGGGGGAGGAAAGTCCGGGCTCCGCAGGGCAGGATGGTTCCTAACGGGAACTTTCCGCTCCAGGCGAGCGGAACAGGAAAGTGTCACAGAGAACAGACCGCCCTTTCGAGGGTAAGGGTGAAAAGGTGAGGTAAGAGCTCACCGTCCGTTGCGGCGACGACACGGACTGAGACAAACCCCATCCGGAGCAAGGCTAAAAAGAAGGACGTCTGAGGCCGGCCCGGCCGAAGTCCTCGGGTTAGCCGCTGGAACCGCTCAGAGATGAACGGTCAAGACAAATGGTTCTTCCAGACAGAACCCGGCTTACAGTCCTTTTCCGGGTTTCCCTTCTTTGCCCGTTCCCTGGATCACCGCTTTCAGCCTGTTCTTGGGAATACCGTGCCAGGTCTTGAAATAACGGTAAAGATCTTCCCTGGATTCTATCGAAGGGGCTTGGCGGACAGGCCTGGAGCCCCCGGCGATTACCAGGGTCATTTCCCCCAGTATTGTTTCTCCGGCCAGGGTTTCCGCCCAGGCGGACAGCCGGCCGCGGATGATTTTTTCGTTCTTTTTACTGATTTCCTTGGCCAGGGCAAAGGCCCGGTCACCGAAGGCTTCATGACAGGCGGCCAGCAGCCCGGTCACCCGGCGCGGTGATTCGTAGAATACCAGGGTATAGGGCAAATCCGCCAGTTCAAGCAGGAAGGACAGGCGATCTGAAGATTTGCGCGGCGGGAAACCGAGAAAAAGAAAACGAGCCGGGTCAATTCCCGAAGCTACCAGGGCCGGAACAAAGGCGGCTGGTCCGGGCAGGGGGATCACGGTGATGTCCTCGGCAATAGCCCGGCTGATCAGCAAGAAACCGGGATCTGATATGGTCGGAGTGCCTGCGTCGGATACCAGGGCGGCGTCGCGGTTTTTCAGCAGAGGCAGTATGATCGAAGTCTGTTTTTCCTCCCTGGGCCGGTAAAGAGTGTAAATACGCTTGCGGATCCCGAGGTGGTTCAGCAGGTGCAGGCAGGGCCTGGAGTCTTCGGCGATGACGAAATCAACCCGGCGCAGGGTTTCAATCACCCTGGCCGAAAGGTCACCCAGGTTGCCCAGCGGGGTGGGGACCAGAAACAGAGCCATGGCTCATCGTCCCCAGTCGCGCAGGTATCTGAAGTCAAGGCCTATGGTTCTTTCCTGGAGCTTGGCAATCGGCGGCATGGTTCGCTTGAACTGGCTGTTGCGTACCAATTCGCGAACCCGGTCTACTTTTTCAGCCGCGAACCCGGCCGCGCTGATTTCCCCGGCAGTAAAACCCCGGTCGACCAGTCGGCTCAGAATGGCGTCCAGTTCATCGTAAGTCAAACCTATTTCCGCTTCATCGGTCTGCCCGGGCCAGAGGTCGGCGCTGGGACTCTTGGCCAGGATTTCGGCCGGAATTTCCAGGTAATGCGCCAGTTCGCGCACCTGGGTTTTGTAAAGATCGCCGATGGGGAAAAAGGCAGCCGCTGAATCTCCGAATTGAGTTGAGTAGCCGACCAGGAATTCACTTTTGTTCGAGGTGCCGATGACCAGGGCCTTTAGTCGCTGGGAAAAATCGTAAAGTACGGACATTCTCTCGCGGGCGCACTTGTTGCCCAGCTGCAGGTCGTTCTCGGATGGGAAACGTGAAAAATAGGAGTCTATGGCCGGGCTGATGTCTATATCGGTCTGGTTCACTCCAAGTTTTCCGGATATAAGCCGGGCATGGATGCTTGATTCCGGAGCGGAGAGACGGTATGGCATAAACAATGCGAAAGTGTTCTGCGGACCCAGGGCGCGGCAGACCAGGGCCAGGACAACAGCCGAATCAAGCCCCCCAGATACTCCAACCAGGCCGCGGTTGAAGCCGTGCTTGGCGCAGGAATCAGAAATAAAGCGCAACAGGGTCTTTTCAACCAGCCGGCAGTCCATTCTTGTCTCCTGTAATTCTCTGCAATTCCCGCAGTACAATTCCCGGATCCTCATCGCGGAGGTAATTGCCGGCTATCCTGGCCCGCCTGACGGCCAGGGGATCCAAGCTGATATCCAGCACCGAGTCTTCGACATAGGCAGCCCGACTGGTTATGCCGGAACCCGGGGCGGCGAAAAACGAGCCCCCCCCAAAGCCGATGCCTTCTTCAAAGCCGGTGCGATTGACGAAGAGATAGTTGAAATGGAAAAAGCGGCTGAAAAGCTCGCCCATGGTTTCCCAGAGAGCAAAGGAACTGAAACCGCTTTGCCCGCCGATACCACGCTGGGGACTGTTGGAAATGCCTATCAGCAGTTCAACGCCCTGAAGAAAATAGAGGTAGGCGTAAGTCGGGAACAGGATTTCACGGCATATGAGGATTCCGGCCTGCAGTTCGCCCGCCTTGAAAGGCAGAAAAGTACTTCCGGCCCGAAAGATCATTTTTTCCTCGAAAATGCCGAAATTCGGCAGTTGCACTTTGCGATGCAGGTGTCTCAGCCGGCCGCCGGAAAAAAACAGGGCGCAATTGTAAAAAATGCCCGGAGGATCTTCGTAAGGCGCGCCTAGGATGAAGCTGACAGTCCGGCTCATGTCTGACAGTTCTTTGATTTCAGGACTGTCAGGCCTGAGCGCACATTCTCTGATCAGGTCCTTGAGCTGGTAACCGCTGAGACTTAGTTCCGGGAACACAACCAGGTCAATACCGGCAGATGCCGCTTTCTGCAGGGCGGACAGGTGAAAATCGAGATTGCCCCTGATGGAACCCAGAACCGGACAGAACTGCAGTGCGCGAATTTTCATGCCGGAATTATAACATAAGCCGAATTAATTTCCCGTCCCGCTTTTTCGCCGGGGAGGGGGCGAAATCCGTATTTTCAGCCCTGGTTTTCGGCTGTTTCTTCCTGTTCTATTCCCAGGCGGGCCCGGGCTGCGGCCAGCAGTTCATGGTAAAGTGTTTCCTGCTCATCGACTGGAGTCTGGTCGATGAACACTTTTATCTTGAAGAAGAGTGAATGCAGCAGTGTTTCGGCCTGAGGCGAGAATTTTTCATCCTTGAGGAGGGAAGCTTCAGCCAGGTAGCGCATCGATTCCTCAAGGTGATCCCTGAATGCGATGTTGGCAAAATCGACGTTCTCACCCTGTTCGAGAACAGCCTGCAGGGATTCGATTTCTTCTCTGGGGAGCAGAAGTACGCCGATGTTGTAGGCGGTTACGGCATTTTTCTGCATTTCATAGGTGATTTTAAAGTATTCCAGGGTGCGTTCACGGTCGCCTTTCTGATTGTAAAGCTGTCCCAGTGCTCTGGCGATCTCAAGCCCCCGGTTGATGTTGAAGGCTTTTTCCAGGTTTTCGATGACCTTGTCGATGTTGTTCTTCTGCAGAAGCTGGTTGGCATAGGCCATGATCATCTGCAGGTAGCGGGGAGACGGGTTGACCTGGTAGATGTCGATCAATTTGTCGAAAACCTTGATCTGGTTTTCATCACCGTTGGAACGGCTTTCAATGATTCTGACCTGAAGTTCCATGGCCGGAGCTATGAAGTTGTTTTTTATCTGGTTGTCATTGCGGGATGCATTAAGGTTATTGCCCAGCTCGATGGTCATTTGGGCGTAATCGTAGGCCTTGTCGGGATCCTTGAGGATGAAATGAGCATCGGCCATGTAGAGGTAGAGACTCAGCTTGTTGGCTTCATCCTGGTCCTTGTAGGAAAGCGCGCGTTCGCCGTATTCAATGGTTTTCTCGTATTCCTTGACCTGGTGGGCGGTGGTGGCCAGGTGAAAGTACAGAATCCTGGTCAGGTTGTCTTCTCTTCTCCCCTGGAGTTCCAGGTATTCCTGGAGCTTGACCATTTTTTGCTGGGGGTTGCGTTCCTGGATGGCCTCCATGAAAAGCTCGTCCCTCTTTTTCTTTTGACCGCAAAGAAATGAAAAGCTTATCAGGAAAACGATTGAAAGGATGAACAGACGTTTCATTTTTGTAGTTTCCTCCAAAACGGGGATTAAAATTCATTATATTTAATAAGAACTTTCATGTCAATAAAATGAGGAGAAAAAACGGCCAGGACAATTAACTCGTGAAAAGCGCCTGATAACCGCACTTGCAAAGAAAGGCAAAAAAAGCTAAAATGGCTTTTCCGCCGGAGAGGTGTCCGAGCGGTTTAAGGAGCACGCTTGGAAAGCGTGTGTACTGGAAACGGTACCGTGGGTTCGAATCCCACCCTCTCCGCCATTAACAGTAAAATGCAATTACTGCTTTATCTACTGCTGGCCCTGGGTTTGAATTCATTGATGTTCATCCCGGCCTATCTCCACCGGACCGACAAGTTAACGGATCTTTCCTACGCTCTCACCTTTGCCCTGCTGGTCCTGACGGCTTTCAGCCTGAGCCGGGCCGGCACTTACGGCCTGGTGTTGTTGTTCATGATCCTGGCCTGGGCCCTGCGCCTGGGGGGGTTTCTTTACCTGCGCATCAGGGCCGGCAAAGTCGACCGGCGTTTCAACGAAATCAGAACTGACTTCAGGCGTTTTGCCTTTTTCTGGTTGGCCCAGGGTTTTACGGCCTGGCTCCTGTTACTGCCGGTTTTTTTGTTTTTTGTCAAACCGATTTCGCGAATGAGTCCGGCTGTCTGGCCCGGACTGTTATTATGGCTGACCGGCCTGCTGCTGGAAGCGACAGCCGACCAGCAAAAATCTCGTTTCCGTTCGCACCCGGCCAACCGCGACCGCTGGATCGATTCGGGACTCTGGCGGCTGAGCCGTCATCCCAATTACCTGGGAGAAATCCTGGTCTGGACCGGAGTTTATCTTTTTGTATTGCCGGCTCTTGATGCTTTGGGGGCCGGCCTGGGACTGATCAGTCCCGTGGCCATCCTGCTGCTGCTGCGTTTCGGCAGCGGGGTGCCGATACTGGAAAAGGCTGCTGAGTCCCGCTGGGGGCATTTTCCGGAATACAGGGCCTATCAAGGGGGCACCGGTCTGCTGTTGCCAAGCGGAAAACAGGGATTGTGGCTCAATGCCCTGATCGTTTTGCTGATTTCCAGTTCTTTGCTGCTTAATTTATTGGATATTCTTTGATAAAACGGGCTATTCAAGCCCCGTGTCCGGCAGACATCGGCCTTGATTTTAGCGTTCCACGCCTGTATAATGCTTTGCGGGCGGCACATGAGCAGCCTTTACGGGATACTCAGGCAGGCGAAAAAAGCCCGGGAACCCGGCGATGCGGACCTGCGAACCTTGTCAGGACCGAAAGGTAGCAGCAATAAGCAGACCTTCGCATGCGTTCGGTTATTCCCGGGCCTTAAATATAATGAGTTGTAAATGTACTTAGCACTGGCAAGGAAGTATCGGCCCCAGAGATTCACAGATCTCATCGGTCAACCCCACGTCACCCAGACTCTGCAGAACGCCATCAGGCTGGACAAGGTTTACCCGGCGCTGATCTTTTCGGGGATGAAGGGCGTGGGCAAGACTTCAGCGGCCCGCATTCTGGCCAAGGCGCTTAACTGTGAGAAGGGACCCGCCGAAGAACCCTGCAACGAATGCTCTTTTTGCCGGGAAATAACCGAAGATCGTTCCAGTGATTACCTTGAAATAGACGGCGCATCGAACAACGGAGTCAACGAGGTACGCAGTCTGAGGGAAACAGTTCGCTACAAGCCCATAAAAAACCGAATTCGCATGGTGGTCATCGATGAAGTGCACATGCTCTCTAACGCGGCCTGGAACGCCCTGTTGAAAACGGTTGAAGAACCCCCCGAACACACGGTTTTTGTCATGGCCACCACCGATTTTCACAAGATCCCGGCCACTATTGTTTCCCGCTGCCAGCACTTTGAATTCAAGCGAATTCCCGTTGAAATCATGCAGCAGGTACTGCTCGATATCTGTTCCCGTGAAGGAGTGGTCATATCCGATTACGCGGTTTTCCTGATTTCAAGGGCGGCTGAAGGCAGCCTTCGTGATGCCAAGAAAATACTTGACCAGGCTATCGCCATTTCCAAGGGCCAGGTCAGTGATGATGACGTGATCGAGATCCTGGGTGTGGTGGATGAGGAGATAATGCTGCGCCTGGTGAAGAACATAATTCTGCCGGATCGCCGCGCCCTGGTAATGGAAATAGAGCGCCTGATCGACAAGGGCATAGACCTGCGTTTCTTTTTCGGCGAGTTCATGAAATTCCTGCGTGACTTGTTGATTCTGCGCACGGTTCAGGACGGTGGCCAGCTGTGCAGTCTCAATCCTGAAATAGTACCACAGGCCAGGGAAACCGTGAAAAACCTGGCTGAAAGTGAATTGCTGCGTTATCTCAATGCCGTCAAAGAGTGTGAGCAGGCCGTCCGTTTCAGTGAAAATCCCCGGATCACCCTGGAACTGCTGTTTTTGAAGATGTCTTATTTTCCCCAGATCGTTTCCATTGAAGAAGTGCTGAAAAAGCTGCCGGGTCAGAAACCTGCGGAAAGAGTTGCGGTTGACCCGGAAAGAGTCGAAAAACCTCGGCTGGTGGAGCCGTCCCCGGAAGGCCTGCGATCAGAGTGGCTGCGTTTGCTTGAAGCTGAAAAGCCGCGGCTGGCATCCCTGCTTTCTGCGGCCGAACTGGTGCTGAAGGAAGACCTGCTGGAAGTGAGCGTGACCGCCGGGGCTCCCGGCCGCTCCACGATCAGGGAGAACGAAGCTTTTCTGCAGGCCAAGCTTGAATCGGCCGGCGGAGGAAAACGCAGAATCAGTTTTGTCTTCAGGGAAGACAAGGGGCCCCGGGAAGAGAAAAAAAAGATTGAAGCACTGAGGCAGGATGAAAAAATCAACAGCCTGACCGAAAAAATAAAGGGAAAACTTGTTACGATTGAATCTATTGAGGAAGGGTAGCATGGCTAAAATACCAAACTTGAACAATTTGATGAACATGGCCCAGGATATGGCCAAAAAAATGGAAGAACAGATGAGCCAGGTCCAGGTTGAAGGCAATGCCGGGGGTGGCATGGTAATGGTCAGGATCAACGGGCACAAACAGGTCGTTGATCTGAAAATTGCACCTGAAGTGGTTGATCCCGAAGAAGTGGAAATGCTGCAGGATCTGGTTCAGGCGGCGCTCAACGACGCCATGGCCAAGGTCGATGAACAATTGAAAGGAGCCATGGGCGGCATGGCCGGGGGATTGCCCGGCGGTTTTCCATTTCCCGGACGCTGAAAACCTATGACCGGTGGGGATAAAGGATAAATGACCTTGGGACATGGAGGCTCGGCAATCTTCAGGTTGATGGATGAACTGCAGAGACTGCCCGGTATTGGAGCCAAGTCAGCCCAGAGAATAGCCTTTTTTCTACTCAAGGGAGACAAAAAAAAATCCCTGCAGTTGGCCGCGGCCATAGAAGATGCACTGGCAACCGTGGTCTACTGCCGGCGATGCAACAACCTGACCACGGATCAGCCCTGCGAGATCTGCCGGGATGAAAGCCGGGAACAAAACAGCCTCTGTGTGGTTGAAGAGCCTTTCAACATATATTCCATTGAAAAGACAGGACGTTTTCGAGGTTATTACCACGTATTGCTGGGCAATCTGTCGCCGTTGCGGGGTATCGGGCCGGATGAACTGCGCATTGCCGGCCTGATTGAAAGGGTGCGCGCCAATCCGGTTGGAGAAGTGATACTGGCCACCAGCCCGACCACCGAAGGCAATGCCACGGCCCATTTTCTGGTTGATCTGCTGGCCGCTTTCCCGGTCAGGGTGACCCGTATCGCCCTGGGATTGCCGGTCGGCGCTGATATCGATTACGCTGACCAGGTTACCATAGCCAAATCCCTGGAAGGGCGTATCCAGGTGTCGGCCGGGGAGGTAATCAATCGATGAATACAAGCGGATTTTTGCAGACGGTATAAAATGCAAGCCAATTACGTAATCTACAATGAAGAGTATCTGCTGATCAAGGACGCCATTTACCGCCTCAAGCAGGGAGCCAAGGCCAAGGTGGTTTTTGTGGCTGACAGTGAAGGGCATTGCATCGCCTCAATGGGGGATATTGACGATGTCAATCTCAATTCCATATCATCACTGATCGCCGGCAGCGTGGCGGCCATCAACAGCATTGCCCAGATGTTGAAGATCGACAATTTTCATTCCATATTGAATGAATCCGGCCAGGAGAATCTGTACATTTCCTTTATAAACGCCCAGACCATTCTGGTGGTGGTTTTTGACCAGGGATCCAACCTGGGCCTGGTGCGCTTCCGGGTTCGCGAGGCCCGGGAAGAACTCGAGATGATTTTCAGAAAAATAGTAGAAAAAATTCACAGTTCAGAGCAGGATTCCGGCATGTCGCCTTTTGACGGAGTCACCGACGAAGACATTGATCGCATATTTGGAGACTGAAGTTGTCATTTCTAAACTATTCAACAAAAGAGATCAATTTCAAACTGGTCTACTACGGTCCGGGTTTAAGCGGAAAAACCACGAATATCACCTATATATACAACAAGATAAAAAACGACAACAAGGGCAAGCTGGTCAGCCTGGCCACTGAATCCGAACGCACGCTTTTTTTTGATTTTTTCCCGCTTGATTTCGGGGTGATCCGCGGCTACAAGGTAAGGTTTCACTTGTACACGGTACCGGGCCAGATCTATTACAGCGCTTCAAGACGCCTGATTCTGAAAGGCGTGGACGGCATAGTTTTCGTGGCTGATTCACAACGTGAACGTTTTGACGCCAACATCGAAAGCATCAACGATATGCTGGAGAACATGGCCGATTACAAGATAGATTTTACCGCAATCCCTTACATCCTGCAGCTGAACAAGCGTGATTTACCCAATGTCACCCCGACCAGCGAAATGATCCGGGCCCTACGCAAGAAAGAAGAGGCCGTGGTCGAAGCGGTGGCCACCAAGGGCGAGGGCGTCATCGACACTCTTAAACTGATTTCCAAGCTGATTATGAGCGATATGAAAAACAAGCTCGGATGATCTTCTTCAGGGGGTGATCGGGGCTGATTCCTTTTTCTTGCCGTAACTGTCCCGGATCACTTCAGCCAGCCTGCTGACCCCGGTTTCAATTTCCTCGCTGGAACTGTAGGAAAAATTCATTCGGAAGGAATTCCGGCCTCCGCCGTCCGGATAAAAAGCCGAGCCTACCACGTAGGCCACTTTCTTTTCCACGGCCGCGTGGAACATGTCTCCGGCGTCCATTTCTTCCGGCAGGCTGACCCAGAGAAAAAGCCCGCCCTGGGGCCGGGTCCATTTCAGGCCGGGAATCCTGGGCATGTATTCTTCCAGTTTGGCCAGCATAAAATCTCTCTTTTTGCGGTAAGCGTCGATGATCACCTTGATTTGCTTGTCGAGCAGTCCGGATTGCAGGAATTCAAAGAGCACCGACTGGTTGAAGGGAGGAGAACAGAGGTCGGCTGATTGCTTGGCCACGACCACTTTCTGTATAAGCTCGTCCGGACCGGCCATCCAGCCCAGGCGAAAACCGGGCAGCAGTATTTTACTGAAGGTGTAGAGAGCTATGACTCTTTCACTGTTGAGGCTGATCAGGGGCGGCTCAGGCCGGCCCTCGAACCGCAGTTGACGATACGGGGAATCCTCGATCACCAGCAGGTCGTATTTCTCGGCGATCTCCAGGAGCTGGTGCCGCCTCTTTTCACTCATGGTGATACCGGAAGGATTCTGGAAGTCGGGGACCTCGTAAATGAACTTGGGCTTTCTGCCCTCATTGATCTGCCTGGCGATTTCCTGTTCCAGCAGGTCGGTGCGGGTGCCCTGTTCATCCAGTTCAACCCCTTTGAGCACCGCCCCGTAGGAATTGAAAGCCTGAATGGCTCCCACGTAGGTCGGCCGGCCGGTCATGACCAGGTCGCCCTGGTTGAGAAACACCTTGCCGACCAGGTCGAGTCCCTGCTGGGAAGAAGTGATGACGGCGATGTTGTCGGACGAAATTTTTATACCGTCCTGCGCCAGCAGCTTCTGCAGTTCCTCGCGCAGGCGGTTGTCCCCTTCGGTGGGGCCGTACTGCAGGGCGATTCGGCCTTCGTTTTCAAGCACTTTGACACTCATGGCCTTGATGTCTTCAACCGGGAACAGATCCGGTGCCGGCAGGCCGCCGGCGAAAGATATGATGCCCGGTTTGCGGGTCAGTTTCAGCAATTCCCGGATTTCAGATCGCTTCATGCCCCGGCAATTGCGGGAATAAAACTGGTCATAATTGATCATGGTATTCCTCCTGGTGTTTTGCCAACGCTTCCGGAGCCAGGTATCGCTTCCGGCCGTTTTTCATGCATTCATCTTAAGCAAAAGAAAAGTCATTTTCAAGCCCGGGGGCACAGGCCTTTTCAGGTGCTTGAAAACAGCGCTGTCCGGAATCCTCCACCTGATTTTTGAGTTTGCTTAGAATAGCCTGACAGGTATTGAGTTTGCCCCAGGGAAAGTGTGAATCAACGCTCACCACTACGGTGCAGACCGACGTAAAGCCAGGTTGTACTAACATGACCAACAAAGCTTCGCTCAGACAGTGGTCATGTTACCCTGAAGGGCACGTCCAGCCTGGCTTTGTCGGTTCCCTGCGCCTTCGTTTTCGTTCGCTTTTGCTTCACCCTTCCCCTGGCCTGAAAACAGGTGGAGAATCAGCGCGGTTATTCCGGCTTGACGCCCGGGTTTAAACTGATACAATAGATTTTCAAATAAAAAACCGAGGTGAAAAAATGGAAAAATACGGTTCCCAGGAACTGATGGCCATGGAAGACAAGTACGGCGCCCACAATTATCATCCGCTCGAAGTGGTTATCTGCAAGGCAAAAGGAGTCTGGGTCGAGGATCCAGAAGGAAAACGCTACCTGGACATGCTCTCAGCCTACTCGGCGGTCAACCAGGGACATCTGCATCCGCGCATTATCGCCGCGCTTAAAGAACAGGCCGACATCCTGACCCTGACTTCCCGCGCTTTCCACAACGATCGCTGGCCGCTTTTCGCCCGCAAGCTGACCGAGTTCACCGGCAAGGAAATGGTATTGCCGATGAATACCGGTGCTGAGGCGGTGGAAACTGCAATCAAGACGATGCGGAAATGGGGTTACATGGTCAAGGGCGTTGCCCGCGACCAGGCCGAGATAATAGTTTTTGAAGAGAATTTTCACGGCCGTACCACGACCATAGTCTCATTTTCCACCGATGATGTAGCCAGGGAGAATTACGGCCCCTTTACCCCGGGCTTTAAAATCGTCCCCTACAACGACCTGGAGGCCGTGCGCCGGGCGGTGACCCCCAACACGGTGGGCATCCTGGTGGAACCGATCCAGGGCGAAGCCGGAGTGGTTGTTCCTGATGATGGGTTCCTGCGGGGCCTGGCTGAAATAGCCAGGGAAAACAAGTTCCTGTTGGCCGTCGACGAAATCCAGACCGGTTTCGCCCGGACCGGCAAAATGTTCTGTTTCCAGCACGAAGGCATCAATCCCGACATCATCATCATGGGCAAGGCCCTGGGCGGCGGAGTTTTCCCGGTTTCGGCCATTGCCGCAGACAAGGATGTACTCGGTGTTTTCAAGCCCGGCACCCACGGCTCCACTTTCGGCGGTAATCCCCTGGCCTGTGCTGTGGCCATGGCCTCAATCGACGTGCTGGTCGAAGAAAAGCTGGATCTGCGTTCAGCTGAACTGGGCGCCTATTTCATGAAAGCGCTGAAAGACATGAATTCGGACAAGATCAAGCTGGTTCGCGGCAAGGGCCTGTTGATCGGTGTCGTGTTGAAAGAATCGGCCGGCAAGGCCAGGAAGTATACCACGGCCCTCAAGGAACGGGGCCTGCTCTGCAAGGAGACCCACGAGTGGATCATCCGTTTCGCGCCGCCCCTGATTATAACCAGGGAGGAAATCGACCAGGCCATGGTCCAGGTGCGCGAAGTTCTGGGCTGATGATCCTTTTCCGGGTCGAAGCTTCACCCCGGACCGGTTACGGTCACCTGGTCAGAAGCTCATGCCTGGCTGCGCATTTGCGCAGCCGGGTCCAACCCGTTTTTGTTGTCCCGGATGACAAGGCCGCGGCCCGCTGGCTGCAGGACAGAAGGTTCACCCAGCTACGCCAGGGCGAAGCCCTGCCTGCCCTGGCCCGTTCCTGCCGGGGGATTGTTTTTGACCTGCGTCATTTCCAGGAAAACGACCTGGCCCTGCTTGACGAAGCCCGCAGGCGCGGCCTGCCGACAGTTCAGATTACCGACCTGGGCTTGGTCCGCCAGAGGGTGGATTGCCTGATCGACGGCAGCCTGCATGCTGCTGAAATGCTGGAATCGGGCCCCGGCCTCCACACCGGGCCGGAATACATGATCCTGCACCAGCGTTTCCGTCATTTCAACAAGATAAGTAAAAAACAGCGCCCCCGCCTGAGACGGGTTTTCCTGAACCTGGGGGGGGCGGTTGAATACCGCCCCTTGCGCCGGGTCATCGATCTGCTGCAGCGCCGGCAACTGCTGTTGAAAATCGCTCCAGGTTTCCGGGTTTCCCGGGCCAATTGCAAGGTTCTGCGCCGGGTCTATCCGGGTATCAGTTTCTGCGGCCGCCGTGATTCACTGGCCCGGGCTTACTACGAGGCTGACCTGGCCCTGATCGCGCCCGGGGTTTCGGCTTACGAAGCCGCGGCTTGCGGCACGCCCGCTCTCTACCTGAGTCACCATGAGCTGCAGCAGCAGACCGCCGCCGCTTTTTCCGGCCTGGGAGCCGGCATATCCGGGCCACTGCTGGCTGACCTGGACGGTACTGTGCTGGCCGCCCTGCTGGCCGGGTTTGACCCTGAAAAACGCGCGTCCATGAGTGCAGCCGGGAAATCCCTGGTAGACGGCCGGGGTGTTGAGCGGGTATTGCAGGTGTTTGAAGAAATGGGCCTGGTGCCCGGGAGACAGGCGTGAACGTCCTGATAACATCTGTTTCAAGACGGGTGTCACTGGTGCGAAATTTTCACCGGGCCCTGCTGCCCCTGGGCGGCCGGGTGATAACCGCGGATTTCAGTGACCAGGCGCCGGCGCTGTTTTTCGGTCATGTTTATTACCCGGTCCCACTGGTTTCCGACCCGCGTTACCTGGAGATGATGGCGGATATAGCCAGGCGCGAGAGTGTTGCCCTGATAGTGCCGACCATTGACGAGGAACTCCAGCTCTGGGCGGATAACCGGGAGCTCTTTGCCGCCGAAGGCATCACTGTTTCCATATCCAGCCCTGAAACTGTCGCCGCCTGCAACGACAAGTGGCGTACCTGGGATTATTTCAAATCCCGCAACCTGCCCTTTCCGCAGACTTTCCTGCCGGAAAACCTGCCAGACCGGATCGGGTTTCCCCTTTTCATCAAGCCTCGCAACGGCCGCGGCAGTGTCAACTCCTTCATGATAAAGAATCAGCGGGAACTCGATTTCTTCATTTCCTACGTGCCCCAGCCGCTTTTACAGGAGTATCTCCAGGGCCGGGAATTCACGGTGGACGCCTTTTTCGACCGTCACGGCCGACTGATTTCCTACGTGCCCCGCTACCGCATGGTGATCAGGGCCGGGGTGTCCGACCGCGGCATGACTTTCCGCAACCAGGAACTGGAGCAGTTGATAATCAGGATCGGCCGCGAATTCAGTTTCCAGGGCGCGGTCAATATCCAGGGCAAGATCCACCGGGAAAAAATCACTTTTTTCGAAATCAACCCGCGCTTCTCGGGAGGCATCCAGCTGAGCACGGCCGCCGGACCGGATTTCGCCGAAATGCTGGTGGCCGAGCAATGCGGCCGGGAATTGCAGTCCCGGATCGGTGATTACCGGGAAGGGGTATTCATGTTTTCCTACGAGGACAGTGTCTTCCTCGATCCTGACAGCGGCGTGCGTTTTTTTTATGCCGAGAACCCGGACATTCTGCCAAAAAAGAGATAATACAGGGGCTGGAATGTTACTTCAGTGGTCCGGCTGTGCCGGCACTTGATCTAATCCTGGGTCAGGCTTGAGGCAATGAGCAGTCGGCCGTCCTTTTCCTCAAATGCAGGTTTTCCCGGCACTGTATCCGGCCTGGACTAGAGCAGCAGGGCGGCCAGGGTGGCGGCGAGCACCTGCAGGGCCACCGGCAGGGCCATGTAGCGGTAGACCTTGAGCAGCGAGGTGCAAAAGTACTCGTTGCTCAGCACCAGGCAGAGGTGCAGGGGCGAGAGCAGGATGCCGGCGAAGCCGATGATGTAAACGTAGAGCGAGAGAAAGACGACATTGGGCAGGTTGGCGATCAGGGGCAGCACGATGGGGTAGGCGATGATGATGTAAGCTGTATTGACCCCTGTCAAAAAGCCAACTGTAAAAGAGACCAGGGCGGCGAACAGCACTACCAGCGGCAGTGAGACTCGCAGTTCGGCCAGGGCGGCGAAGGAATCCGAAGCCTGCAGGATATGCTGGAATACCATCACCGCGGCAATGACCAACAGGATATTGCCCATGGCGCGAGAAAAGATAATCCTGAATACCTCGGCCGGGCCGACCCGCAGGACCAGCGCCAGCACAAGGGAAACGGCCAGCAGTGAATAGTGCAGGGGGATGGAAAAGACGAAGAAAAGCAGGATGACCGCCAGGATCGGCCAGGTGCCCAGGAAAAGGTCTGCCAGCAGGCGGTTTTTCGGACTCCTCGGCGGTATGCTGCGCTTGATGCCGTGACGGCGGAAATGGTACCAGGCAATGGCCAGGCCGCTGAGCAGGTTGAGCAGGGTAAAAGGTGACTGCCAGAGGATGATGGTGCGCAGGGGGATGCCTGACATGGCGTGAAATATCAACAGTCCCGCGTAAACCGGCCAGACGAATTCCCAGAGGTGGCGGAACCAGTAGTTGAGAAAGGCCCTGAAGGCAGGCTCAATTTTCATTTCCCTGGTGGAAGTGTCGACCAGCGGGGCTGAAAAGAGAGCACCGCCGGGCATGGGCAGCAGTCCGATCACCGAGGGCGCGACCATGGCCACCAGCCGGGCGTCCCTGATAAGGCCGTTCAGTGAAAGGATCAGACGGTCGAAAAGCCGGTGCCGCTTGAGGATTTCCCCGATGAATATGACCAGAACTATGACGGCGAAAAGCTCAATGCTCTTTGGTTCACTCAGGGCTTGTATCACGGCCCGGCCGGTGGCTTCCGGGCCCAGGCCGGAAAGCAGGACCTGGGCGGCGCTGATGGCCATGATGGCTGCGGCCAGCGGCAGTTTCAGGCGGAGCAGGATGATCAGCAAAACGATCAGAAGACCGAACTTGGCGAAAACGATCAAGTTTCTCCCTCCTCAGGCGGCGTTTCCAGGTCCGGGAAGGGCAGTTCCGCCGGACCGTATTGCCGCTCAGCCCGGCCGATGACAAAATCCTCGCCGAGAAAGAGCTTGCGCACCAGTTTCTCCCGCACCAGTTCTGCCGGCGATCCGCTGCTGAGTATGTCGCCCTGGTGAATGATGTAGGCCCGATCGCTGATGAAGAATGTATCGACCACGTTGTGGTCGGTGATGATGATGCCCATGCCCCGCTCTTTCAGTTTCAGCAGAACTTTCTGGATCTCCAGGATGGTAATCGGATCAATGCCGGTGAAGGGTTCATCGAGAAAGAGAAAGGCCGGCTCCTGGATCATGGCCCGGGCGATTTCCAGGCGCCTTTTTTCTCCGCCGCTGAGGTGGTAGGCCATCGAATCCCGTACCGTGAGCAGGCCGAAATCTTCCAGCAGTAGTTCGGCTTTTTGCCTGGCCTCGGCCTGGTCGTATTTCAGTTCCAGGATCATGAACAGGTTGTTCAAGACCGTGGTCTTGACAAAAACCGAGTGTTCCTGGGGCAGGTAAACCAGTCCCAGGCCGGCGCGCTCGGCGGCAGGCAGACAGGTGATGTCTTTCCCGGCAAAAAAGACGGAGCCGCCGTCGGGCGGCACTATGCCGGCGATCATCAGGAAGGTGGTTGTTTTACCGGCCCCGTTGCGGCCCAGCAGGGCGCTGACCGTGCCGCGGTTGAATTCCAGGTCTATGTCGTTGACCACGGCCTGGCCGCCGTATTCCTTCCTGAGCTTGCTGGTGCGCAGGATAGACATCAAAGGCCGAGTTCAGTGGAGGCGTCCTGCATGCCGGCCAGGCAGATGCTCAGGAAACTATCGAAATCTTCTTCCAGGGAAGCCATCTGGGTCCGGCAGGCTCCCTTGGCGAAGGATTTTTCCTTGTAGCGCTTCTTGAGAAAGGCCAGGTCCAGAGCCGCGAGCTTTTTTTGCGGGTGCATCAGGGCGCAGGCGATGATGAAACCGCTGGTCGGATCGACCGCGTACAGGGCCCGGTCGAGCAGGCTGGTATGATCCGCCTTGAGGTTGTGTCCCTTGATGGCCTGGATAATTGAGCCGGGAAGTTTTTCCTCTGCCAGCAGTTGCTCGGTGACCAGGGTGTGTTCATCCGGTTTGTCAAGGGTGTATTCGTAATCGAGATCGTGCAGCAGGCCGGCCAGGGACCAGGTTTCCCGGTCTTCCGAGTAATGGTCGGCCAGGGCCTTCAAGCAGGCGGCCACGGCGATACTGTGCTTGACCAGGTTCTCCTGCTTGAGGTGCCGGCGCAGCAGAGTCAGGGCTTCTTCTTGAGTCATCTTAACTCCTTGACTGGAATAACAGATTATAAGACGGAGCGGGGACGCTTGCAAGCCGTATCGCGCCCGAGGTCGGCGCAGCTTGAAAACCGTCAGAGTGAAAACGGTTTTTTTCCGGTGGAAAACAGCTGTCTTTTATGCTAATCTTGGGACATGAAAACGCAATACGGCTGGTTGTGGTTGCTGATCGTCATTTTTCTTTTTCCCCCGGTTTCCGGACCTGCGGCCGAGCTTGACTGTTACACGGTGATAGTCGGACGCGATGCTTCGGATGACGGTTCGGTCATGCTGGCCCACAACGAAGATGACAACGGTGACCTGCTTTTCGTCAACCTGATCGTTCGTGAGCGGCGTCGGAACAATCCCGGAGACCTGGTTTTGCTGAAGAACGGGGCGTCTATGGCCCAGGTTCCGGAAAGCGCGGCTTTTTTATGGCTGCAGATTCCAGGCATAGATTTCGCCGATTCGTATTTCAACGAGCACGGGGTGGCTGTGACTTCGAATGCCTGCCTTTCCCGCGAAGATCAACCTGAGCTGGTCAACGGGGGCATCGGCTTCATGCTGAGGCGCATCCTGGCCGAGCGGGCCACCAGCGCCCGCGGCGCCGTTGAATTACTGGGAGAGCTGGTTGAACGGTTTGGTTATTATCATTCGGGACGCACTTACGCCATCGCCGATCGCCGTGAAGGCTGGCTGGTCCACGTGGTCAAGGGTAAACGCTGGGTGGCGGGGCGTATCCCAGACAGCGAGGTGGCGGTTATCGCCAATTACTACACCCTGGCCGGGGTAGACCTGGATGACCGGGAAAACTATCTCGGTTCTCCGGATATTATCGACTACGCAATCAGGCGCGGCTGGTACGATCCGGAAACCGAGGGGGCTTTTGACTTCGCCCGGGCCTATTCGGATCCCCGCAACCTGATATCCGAGGGCAATATCCTGCGCCAGTGGCGCGGCACCAACCTGCTTTCCAGGGGAGGCTACCAGGTCGAAGACCGCCTGCCTTTCTCTTTCCAGCCGCGGCGCAAGGTCAAAGTCAGCGATCTTTTCAACCTGATGCGGGATCATTACGAAGGCACTCTTTACGACGAAACCGATTCTTACCGCAAGGGTTCTCCCAACCGCACCGGCAAGCGGACAATCTGCACCGCCAGTACCCGATATTCCTTCGTCGCCCAGCTCCGTTCCTGGCTGCCCCCGGAAATGGCCGACCTGGCCTGGATTTCTTTCAGCCGTCCCGACGCCAATGCCTATGCACCCTGGTACCTTTCCCTGAACGAACCACCGCCCGGCTACACACGCGGTGACCCGGAAAAGGCCCTGGCGGATCACTTTAAAGCCGGTACGGCCTTTCAGCCGGCCAGTGATGACTTGGCCTTCTGGAGTTACCAGCAGCTGGCCGACCTGCTCGATGAGAAGTACCGGGAAAGAATCGACAAGGTGCAGCGTGAATGGAAAAACTTCGAAAACGCCAATTTCAAGGCCTGGCGCAACCGGGAAAAGGAATTCAGTTTCCTGCTCCAGCGACAGAACCAGGTGGCCCGGAGAATAATAACCAATTACGTGCAGATGCTGGAATTACGCCGCTGGTTTCTGACCCGGGAACTGATCCGGGAATTAAAGGATTGAGCGAAAAAGACGATCAAAAGCGTATGCGGAGTCACAGCGATAACCGGATCGAAAAAAAAGAGCCGTTTGTTGTTTTAAAAAAAGTTTTTTGCTATAATTGAGCCACTATGCAAGGGGAAAAGGAATTCAAGGGTTTTCTCAGGATAGAAACTCTGCATCTTATCCCGCGCTCCCTGGTCAATTTCAACATCTTCATCGCCCGCAACGACAGGCTGTTGCTCTACAAGCCTGCCAACGACTACATTACCGAAGATCAGATCGAAAGAATGTACAACATGGGGGCCAAGTACCTTTACGTCGAGGAAGAGGAAAAATCGGACCTGCTTGATTACTATGAAAACAACGTCGATACCCTGATGAAATCGACGGTCATCGAAACCAACAAGAAACTTAAAATTCTGAGATCGGTTTCCGATCACATCATGGAACGCAGCTTCAAGAAGCCAGAAGTAAAGGAGCAGTTTTCACGCTGGCGCAAGTCGATCACCGACAATTTCAACTTCATCATGGACAACCAGGAGATCTTTTCGCGCATGATCGTCATCGCTGAAAAGGATTCCTACACTTATTCGCACTCGGTTAACGTCTGCCTGCTGATGATGGGCTTCGCCATCGACAACGGCATCCAGGATGACAACATGATCAAGGAAATCGGCCTGGGCGGCCTGCTGCACGACCTGGGCAAGGCCCTGGTACCCGAGACGATCATCAAGAAGCCCGGGCCGCTTTCGGTTTCGGAGTGGGAACTGATTCAGAAACACCCGGAAGACGGCTCAAAGCTGTTCCTCAATCACAACCTGGCTTCCGAGCAGACCCTGCACATAATCCACCAGCACCACGAATCGGTGATCGGCAACGGTTATCCCGGGCACCTGCGCGGCAACCAGATAGATTACTGGGCCAGGGTGGCCAAGGTGGTCGATGTTTACGACGCCATAACTTCCAACCGTTCCTACAAAAGCGCCACCCAGCCCTACCTGGCCCTGCGCGAAATGATTGCCATGGACAGTTTCGACCGCAAAATCCTGACCGCTTTCATCAATTACCTGAACATCAACCGCATGCAGCGGCTTAAAGACAAGTTTTACTTTATCGCGTCTCCTGCCTGAAATAGGAGGAAAATTGCCTGACCGACTTCGTGAATTACTGCAAAAAAGCCGTTCCTGCCGCCGCTTTCACCAGGAAAAGGACATCCCTTCAAAAAAACTGCTCGAACTCCTGGAGCTGACCTGTTTATGTCCTTCCGCGGCCAACCTTCAGCCGCTCAGGTACGTGGTGGTGAATAACCCGGAAAAGAACGCCGCAGTTTTCCCGTTTCTGAAATGGGCCGGATACCTGAAAGAATGGCCCGGCCCGGCTGAGGGTGAACGCCCGGCCGCTTACCTGGTAATCTGCGGGGATCGGAAGGCCAGCACTTACCTTGACTGGGATGCCGGCATAGCCTTGCAGACTATTCTGCTGGGGGCGGCGGAAAGCGGCCTGGCCGCCTGCGCCATCGCCGCCTTTGACAAGGAAGGCCTGCGCGCGCTGCTGCAGCTTGATCCCGGCCTGGACCTGGTCCTGGTGGTGGCCCTGGGCCAAGCCGCTGAAGAAATAGTGCTTGATCCGGTCAAGGACGGTGATATACGTTACTGGCGGGACGATAAACAGGTGCACCACGTACCTAAGCGCTCTCCAGGAGAAATACTGCTGGCCCTGTACGAGTGATTGAGTTTATACCGTAATTTCCGAGAAAAACAGCAGTTTTTCGCCCAGGACCGGTTGCAGGTGCAGGTAACAGCCCGGGCAGGTGGTTACAACGCTTTCCGCCCCGCCTGACAGCAACCCGGCGCATCTTTTTTCCCTGAAGGCCGCGGCCATGGACGGATGGCTGAAACTGAAAAAACCGCCGAATCCGCAGCAGTCATTTTTTTCCGCTTCAACGAAACCAGGGCCAAGCTCCCGCAGAAGAGGCATGACGGCCACCTGTCCCCGGTCATCCCGCGGTTGATGGCAGGGCAGGTGATAGGTCAGCTTACCTCGGCCGGCCGGAATTTTCAGCCCGGCTGATCCGGCCTGACGGCTGTAGAAATCACTGAATTCGAAACAGGGAATGCCCTCCAGGTCATAGTAATCCGCAATGGCCCGAAAGCCGCTGCCGCAGGGCACCACTATTGAACCAGGCTGGAATGCGGCGAATACTCTGCGGTTGTGGGCCCGCAATTCAAGGAAACGTTTCAACCGGCCCTGGGAAAGATGAGGAAAACCACAGCAGGCCGCGGCCGCCGGTACGGCCACCCGGTAACCGGATTTTTCCAGGGCCTTTTTCAGTTCCAGCAGGCGGTCCGGAAAGAGCCGGCCCAGGACGCAGCCGGGAAAAAGCAGTATGTCACAGGGCTCCGGTCGCCGGGTAAAAAGGCCTCTTTCAACCTGGCTTCTGGCCGGTTTGGGCAGGCTGGACCGCCAGGGGGTACAGCGGGCCAGGGACAAAACCGCCGGGGCGGCTTTCATGAACAACGGCCGGCCGTAGAGCCCCAGAATGGCTTTTTTCAGGGAGGGCCGGGCTGAACCAGCGGCCAGCAACTGTCGGCAGGCCAGCATCATTTCCAGAAAGGGAACTCCCTTGGGGCAGGCCTGCTCGCATTTGCCGCAGAGCAGGCACTGGCCGATGATTTTCTCCAGCAGGGGGCTGGGACCGAGCCGGTCTTCCAGGAAACGACAGGCGAGTTGCGCTTTGCCCCGCGGTCCGGCGCTTTCCTGGAGTTCCTGCCGGTAAACAGGGCATTCACTCAGACAGGTGCCACAATTCGCGCAGATACGAGCTGTTTCCAGGGCCCATTTTTTCAGGGCCTCCAGGTATTCCCGTCCGGAAACATTCCCGGGAGGCGGAACAATGATTTCAGGATGCGCGCCCGGCGCCAAGTTCACTCCAAGGAGCCGTTCAATCGCCGCCTGCCAGCCGGTCAAGCAGAAAGGCGTACTCGAAAGCCGTTTCCCGGTACCGTTGAAAACGTCCCGAGGCTCCGCCGTGACCGGCTTCCATGTTGGTTTTCAACAACAGAGGCCCCCGGTGACGTCCCAGAATGCGCATCTTGGCCACCCATTTGGCCGGTTCCCAGTACTGGACCTGGGAATCGTGAAAACCGGCGGTCACCAGCATGGCCGGGTAGGGCAGTTCCCGGACCTGATCGTAGGGGGAATAGGAAAGCATGTAGTCGTGGTAAACCGGATCATTGGGATTGCCCCATTCGTCGTATTCCGAGGTGGTCAGGGGGATTGATTCGTCGAACATGGTGGTGATGACGTCAACAAAGGGCACCTGGGCGATGACCGCATTGAAAAGTTCCGGGCGGGCGTTGATCACCGCCCCGACCAGCAGTCCGCCGGCGCTTCCCCCCATGGCGAAAATCCGTTCATGGTCGGTGTAGCCTTCTTTGATCAGGTGTTCGGCGCAGGCTATGAAATCGGTGAAAGTGTTCTTCTTGTTCAGCAGTTTGCCTTCTTCGTACCAGAAGCGCCCCATTTCCTGCCCTCCGCGGATATGGGCGATGGCGAAGATGAAACCGCGGTCAAGCAGGCTCAAGATCGGTGAATTAAAATAGGGATCACTGCTGTAGCCGTATGACCCGTAACCGTACAATAGCAGGGGATTACCCGATTCAGGGGTCAAAAGTTCCCGGCGAAAGACCAGGGATATGGGTATTTCACGGCCGTCTGAGGCCAGGGCCTGGATGCGCCTGCTCTGGTAATCCGCTGGATCGAAATTCCCCAGGACTTCCTCCATTTTCAACAGCTTTCGGCTGCGCCGGCTGAAATCGTACTCGTAGATCGAATGCGGGGTGGTCAGCGATGAATAATGAAAGCGGAAAGAATCCCGGTCCAGCTCGGGGTTGAAGCCGATCCGGGCTATATACGTTTCTTCACCGAGATCGAGGTTATAATCCTCTTCGGCCTCAAGACCGATGATTCTGAGGCTGTGCAGGCCTTTTTTTCTCTCGTTCAGCACCAGGCGGCGGGTGAAAATTTCGAACTGTTCCAGCAGGACGTCTTCACGGTGCGGAATGATCTCCCGCCAGCCGGACATGGCCGTGGAGCGTTCATCGGCCGCCATCAGCCTGAAATTCCGGGCCTGCCAGTTGGTCAGTACCAGGAAACCGGCCGGTCCATGGTCAACCTCGTAAAGCAGGTCTTTTTGCCGGGGCTGGAAAATCCTGAACTCGGCCCGGGGCTGATCGGCCGGGATGAAACGGACTTCACTGGAAAGGGTGCTGACCGAGTTGATCAACAGGAAACGACGTGACTTGGCCGGACTGAGATAAACGTTGAAGGTTTCATCTTTTTCCGCAAAGACCAGTTGATCGGTTTCCTGTTGTCGGCCGAGCTCGTGGCGGTAAACCCGGCAGGGCCTGAGAGTCTCATCGCGGGTTACGTAGAAAACCGTTTTGCTGTCGGCGGCCCACATGATTTGGCCCGAAGTGTTGCTTATTTCTCCGGGCAGGATTCCGCCGCTCTGCAGGTCCTTGAAGCGAATGGTGTAGAGCCGGCGCGAGACCGTGTCCTGGGCGAAGGCCAGCAGGCGGTTGTCCGGGCTGACCTGGAGATCGGCGACATGGAAAAAACTGTGGCCCGCGGCCAGCTCGTTGACGTCGAGCATGATTTCTTCCGCGGCCTGCATTGAGCCCTTGCGCCGGCAGTAAACCGGGTATTCCTGGCCTTCGCTGAAACGCGTATAGTAATGGTAGCCGTTGAGGTAATAAGGCACTGAAACGTCATCCTGCCTGATACGACCGACTATTTCCCGGTAAAGTTTTTCCTGGAGTTCCTCCGTGTGGGCGGTCACGGCTGACGCGTAGGCGTTTTCCGCTTCCAGGTAGGCTCGGACCGCCGGGTTTTCCCGCTCGTTCAGCCAGTAGAAATCATCTGTCCTGGTCTGCCCGTGCGCACTCAGTTCTACCGGTTTTTTTTCCGCTTTTGGCGGCCGGGGCTTTTCATTGATCGAGCCCGGAAAGAGCAAGGATGTTCCGGCCAGCAGTATGAACGGCAGTATCGCTCTGAAAAACCTGGGGTTTTTTATGGACATTGCAACCTCCATGGAATTATGCCGGGTGATACAGAGATGAAATTATGTTCCAGTAAGCGGCTCTTGTCAACGGGTTTGCCTGGAAAACTCAATTCTGATATAGTGATTTTTTGCCGCCGGATTGACGGAATATTCTTTCCCGCCGGGCGGCAGGAGGTTTTCATGAGTAATGACTTTCAAAAGTTCGAACAGATCAAGATGCCCAAGATGTCGAAAAAAGTCGTTCTGGGCATTGTCCTGGTCATCCTCGGCCTGATCATGGTCTTTGATTCGGTGTACCAGATTCAGCCCGAGGAGGTCGGCGTGATCTTGCGTTTCGGCAAGTACCAGCGCACCAGCGAGCCCGGGCTGAATTTCAAGCTGCCCCTGGGTGTCGAGGAATTGATCAAGGTGCCGGTACAGCGCCAGCTTAAAATGGAATTCGGCTTCCGTACCGTAGATCCGGGTGTGTCAAGCAGGTACGCTACGACTCCGGACGCCAAGCGCGAGTCGGTCATGCTGACCGGCGACCTGAACGTGGTCGATGCCGAATGGATCGTGCAGTACCAGATCCAGGATCCCTACAATTTCCTGTTCAAGGTGCGCAATGTCAACGACACCCTGCGCTACATGACCGAGACAGTGGTCAGGAAGGTGATCGGCGACAACAGCGTGGACGAAGTGCTGACCATCGGCCGGGCGCGCATCGCCGCCGAATCAAAGGACTTGCTGCAGGAATTGTGCCGGCTCTATGAAATCGGCATCGACATCAAGCAGCTCATTTTCCAGGACGTCAACCCGCCTGAGCCGGTCAAGCCTTCCTTCAACGAAGTCAACCAGTCGCTGCAGGAAAAGGAAAGGAAGATCAACGAGGCCTGGTCGGAATACAACCGCACCATTCCCCGGGTCATGGGTGAAGCCGAGGAAATCATCCGCAGCGCCGAGGGTTACGCACTGGCCAGGGTCAACCGGGCCCGCGGTGAAGCCGAGCGCTTCATCGCCATGTACCAGGAATTCATCAAGGCTCCGGAGGTCACCAGGCGCCGTCTTTACCTGGAAGTGATCAACGAGGTTATGCCCAAGATAGGACGCAAGGTGATCGTCGATGAAAAGCAGAAAAACGTCCTGCCCCTGCTCAACCTGGCCGAGGAGCTGAAAAAGGAGGTGCAGAAATGAAACGCGCCGGCACAGTGATTTTAATCGTGGCCGCTTTCCTGGCCCTGATAGTACTCAGTGACACTTTTTACATCGTGGCCGAGACCAACCAGGTAATCATCACTCAGTTTGGTCAACCGATCGGCGGGGCGATTTCTGAGCCGGGTCTGCATCTCAAGCTGCCCTTCATCCAGAAGACCCATTACTTCGAGAAACGCTGGCTGGAATGGGACGGTGACCCCAACCAGATTCCGACCAAGGACAAGAAGTACATCTGGGTGGACACCTACGCCCGCTGGCGCATCAGTGATCCGCTGGTCTTCTTCCAGCGCGTGCGCGACGAGCGGGGCGCCTATTCCCGCCTCGACGACATAATCGACGGTGAAACCCGTAATGCCATCGCCAACCACAACCTGATCGAAATAGTCCGCACTTCCAACCGGGAGTTTGAGACCACCGGGGAGCTGGTGGAAGTGCTTGACCGCGCCATAGAGCTGGAAAAAGTTGAAGTGGGCCGCGATGAGATCAATGCCATCATCCTGCGGGCCGCTTCGGCCATCACCCCGGAATTCGGCATCGAACTGCGCGACGTCAAATTGAAGCGGGTCAATTACGTTGACGAAGTACAGCGCGAAGTCTTCAGCCGCATGATCTCGGAGCGAAAGAGGATCGCCGAGCGCTACCGCTCCGAGGGTGACGGCAAGAACGCGGAAATCCGCGGCCAGCGTGAAAGGGAAGCCAAGCGCATAGAGTCCGAAGCTTACCGCCAGGCCCAGGAGATCATGGGCAAGGCCGACGCCGAGGCCACCCAGATATACGCCGCGGCCTACAACCGTGACCCGGCTTTCTACCAGTTCATGAAGACCCTGGAAACCTACCGCCAGATACTCGACAAGGAAACCATCATGATCCTTTCCACTGAAGCGGAATTCCTGAAATTCCTGCGCCAGTCGAGATAAACAGCCGGCACCGGGCCCGCCTCCCCGCGGGTCCGGTGCTTTCCGGTTCCTGTCTTGTGCGTTTATAAACAGCGATAAGCTGAAAGGGGAGGCTGAATTGAACCAGGTAACAATTTTACTGCTGTTGCTGTCCCTTTTGACCCCGGCAATCCTGCCTGGGGCCGAAAAGCAGGCCGACATCATGTTTACGGATTATTTTGAAAACAGGACCATGCGGGTGGATTACTTTCATTCCGGAGATGCTGACGGCGAGCAATTCGCCCTGGATGAAATTCTCTGTGACGGCCCCTGGCCCGGCAGCACGAAAAACCTTCATGATCACCTGGATCTGGGGCTGTATCGCCTGCTTGTTCTTGATCCTGAAAGCGGCCGCATAATTTTCAGCCAAGGTTTTGCTTCGATTTTCGGTGAATGGCAGACCATTGATGCCGCCCGCCGGGAATGGGGTACTTTCCACGAATCCGTGCGTTTTCCCTGGCCCCGGAACAAGGTGCTGCTGCGTATCGACAAGCGTGACCGGGAAAACGTTTTCCAGCCTGTCTGGAGCAGGGAAATAGACCCGGCGGACCGCGGGGTGAACAAGGCGGAAGCCTCCTCGCCTTTCAAATCGTTCAGCATCTGGGGGGACGACGATCCTCACCACCGGCTGGACATAGTTTTCCTGGGCGACGGTTACCGGGCCGAGGAAATGGAAAAATTCCGAAACGACGCCCGGCGCCTGGCCGGAGAGCTGTTGGCCGCCGAGCCATACAGAAGCTTGAAGGATAAAATCACCATCCGAGGAGTGGAAACCCCGGCCGCCCTTTCCGGAGTCAGCCGGCCTCATGACGGTATATACCGGCGTTCGCCCCTGGGTATGACTTACAGTTTTTTCGACTCCCAGCGTTACGCCATGACCACGGACAACAAGCCAGTGCGTGATGCGGCGGCGGTCGTACCTTACGATTTTAAGGTCATCCTGATCAACGAAAGCACTTACGGCGGCGGCGGTATTCACAACCTCTATGCCGCGGTGGCCGCGGACAACGCATTTTCGGACTACATAGTAATCCACGAAATGGGCCACCACCTGGCCGCCCTGGCCGATGAGTACTACACTTCGGCGGTGGCTTACGAAACGGAATCACCGATAACGGCCGAGCCCTGGGAGAAGAACATCAGTGCCTTTCTCGACGGCCGGATTAAATGGGCCGACCTGATCAGGCCCGGGCTGCCCCTGCCCACGCCCTGGGACAAGGATGCATTCGAGCGCCATGGCCGGGAAGTTGAAAAGCAGAGGGCGGCCCTGCGCGCCCGGGGCGCCCCGGAAAGTGAAATGGAAGAACTTTTCAGGAACCAGCGCAGGCGGGAGCAGGAATTGTTCGCCAAGCAGAAATACCGGAATGAAACCGGCTTGTTCGAGGGCGCCAATTACCGGGCTTCCGGCTATTTCCGCCCGAGCCTCGATTGCATCATGTTCACCCGCAGTATGAAATTCTGCCCGGTCTGTCGGGAAACCATCGCCCGGGTTATAGAAGCTTACAGCAATTGACGGCGGCCGTCCCGGGCCGGAGCTTTAATCAGAAGCGGAATCCCAGGGTGGCCCCGACGATCATGCCTTTTTCCAGCAGGGCGTCAAAGGGCGTGATCAGGTAGGCGGTCAGCTTGAAACTGTAGCTCTGGAAACCGGCGTTCAGTTTCAAGGCCAGGTCGGTCGAAGCGCTGACGCCCTCGCCGATGATGAATCCCTTGACTACACCGCCGCCGACGAAAAGCTGGCTCAGGTTTATGTTCAGGATTGCCCCGGGAAAGAGCAGGAACTGCTTGAATTCAAACTTGTACCCGTACAGCAGGCATTCAGGGCTGAAAACCAGGAAATTGCCCAGCGGGATGCCCAGTTCCAGGCCGACCGACCAGATCAGCGGGTCGAAACTCAGCGAGTCATCGGTCATAATGCCCAGGTTGAGACCGCCCTGGAGCCCCTGGGCCTGAAGCGCCCCGCCGATGACTACAACAGCTAAAAGCAGGATTAGAGTTTTTTTCATGGCACCCTCCTCAAGTCCGGGTATTGTAAACCGCGTTGTCCCTGCTGTCAAACAAGAAAGAAAGCAGGAGGTCAAGTCATTAGTCGTTTCATGTGGCCAAGAAAGCAGGGTGAACGGTTTTGGATTGTCGAACCGGCCCTGCTTGGCAAAGCAAATACGATAGTGTAAATTCAGGCCATGGGTTTTTTTTTAAATTCAGCCGGCCGGCGGGTTAAGAAAACCTTAAAGGAGACCC
Source organism: uncultured Clostridia bacterium (assembly GCA_964457225.1). Lineage (GTDB taxonomy): Bacteria > Acidobacteriota > Aminicenantia > UBA2199 > UBA2199 > CAYWEM01. Next base: position 2,003 of record CAYWEM010000012.1, on the reverse strand, counting down.
GGCTCGAAGTCGGGGACCTGGTGGCGACGGTACAGCGCAAGAACATAAAAAACCTGTATTTACGGGTCTGCCGTCCGGAGAATGAAATCAGGGTCAGCGCCCCCCTGCGGGCCCTGGACCGAGAAATAAGCGCTTTCATCCTCAGTCGCCTGGACTGGATTGAAAAACAGCGCCTGCGCTTGGCCGGAATGGAAAGACCAGAGGAACTGCGCTTTGCAGATGGAGAAATGCACTGTTTCCTGGGCCGGAAAATGAGGCTCAGGATCGTCGAGCGACCGGGTAAAGCGCGGGCTTTTCTCAATGGGGACGGCTTTATCTATCTGGGCGTACCATCAGGCAGTAAGCCGGAGACCAGGCGGAGAGCCCTGGAGGAATTATACCGGGAGACTATGGCCGAAGAACTGCGCGCCCTGCTGGCCTGCTGGCCGGAACGACTGGGAGTGACCCTGGCCGGCTGGCGCATCAGGAAGATGAAATCACGCTGGGGCAGCTGCCAGCCGAAAAAACGCCGTATCTGCCTCAGCCTGGAACTGGCTAAAAGAAAGCCGGCCTGCCTGGAGTACGTCCTGATTCACGAACTGGCCCACCTGCTGGAGCCGGGGCACAATGACCGCTTTCGGGCCATTCTCGACCGGGTGTTGCCCGGCTGGCGGGAACTGCGGGGCGAACTGCGTCGCCCGCCCGGCTGAGCTTTCAGCCGACCCCTGAAGAGAAGCCCGGATGCTGTTTTTTTAGAACATAACATCTTGGCACAGAATCCGCCCGGCCTAAAAGCATGATCAAGGATGCTGTTTTCTTATCCTTATAATCCGCTTTGAGTTTGGTTGCCCGAATTAACCAGGCTTTGCCGGTTTCGTCTTCAGCTCATATGAAAAGCAGTGCCAGCTGTATCAGCAAATGATAGAGTGTTTGTGATAAGACTTGAAAATGCCGCCGGTGCAGGCAAAATGGTTTGACAATGGCGGGTCAATGAAGGAAAATTGTTTCGGCAATTAGCACAGCAGAGAGGGCATAACCCTGTTCAAGAGGAGCGGCAGAGGCCGGCTTGCCAAAGGAAAACAATGGACGATCGGGCAGAGGCTCAATTTGTGAGAAAAAACGAAAGTCAGGCTGGTTTTTACTGTCCGCTGAAACGTGATTTGATAATCAGGAGATAACCATGCCAACGGTTGAACAACTTCGCAGTCGTCTTTTAAGAAAGCTTTCCGAACTCTTTCATCTCAATCAGCCGGACCTCGATTTCGGCTTTTACCGCATCATGCACGCCAAGGCGCAGGAAGTTCAGGACTTCATCGGCACTGACCTGTTGAAAATCGTGGCGGATGCCTTCGGCGAACTAGTTCAAGCCTCAAGCCATGAACAGATGGAAGCTGCAAAGCAGAAAGTTATTGCTACCCTTGGAGAGGCGGCTATAGATGCCAACGGAGTGTTGAATCCTGCTTTTGAAAAGACTCCAGCGGGCAGAGAATACACTGAAACGGTCAAGAAGATAACCGCGCAGAAGGGCAACATATCTGCCGAGGCCGATGTTTATGACCACCTGTATCGTTTCTTTGAGCGCTACTACGACGACGGCGACTTTATCTCCCGCCGCTATTACACCCGGGAAACATCCGGCAAGGCCGCGCCTTTTGCCGTGCCGTACAACGGCGAGGAAGTGAAACTGCACTGGGCCAACGCCGACCAGTATTACATCAAGAGCGCCGAGTATTTTTCCAACTTCACCTTCGATTTGCGGCAGGCGCAAGAGATCCGCGCTCTGCGGCAGCAGAATCAGATCGGTATCCTGCTCGGTGCCGAGGATGAATCTCCGCTCAAGGTCCATTTTCGCGTCGTCGAGGCCACCGAGGGCGAGCACGGCAACGTCAAGGCCTCCGAGGCCAACAAACGTTTCTTCATTCTGCATGCCGAAAATCCCGTCGCCCTGACCGAAACCGGCGAGCTGGTTGTCAATTTCGAATACCGGCCCGACCCGGAAAAAACCGGCCAGGAAAACACCTGGC
>CAYWEM010000011.1:0-94123 GCA_964457225.1 uncultured Clostridia bacterium | reverse complement strand
AGGAGGTGTGCTGATATGACCGCCGCTGTTTTTACAGGAAAAATGGGACTTGACCTTAATTGACATTGCTTTTCCCCATGCCCGGATGATAAAGTCACAAGCATTATCTGTCAACCTGGCCCCCAGCTCAACCACAAGATCGCAGCTTACTTGATGCAGTATGCCCGGATCACCGCCGAAGAACTGAGCGATGCCCTCGATGAAAGATGAGCGGCTAGGCGGCCTGATCAAAATAAAGCGAAGAGTTTCAACAAAATCAGCTCAAATACGGGACTCAAGCAAAATCAGGCAAATTATCGCCGCTCCAGGTGCTATTCAAGAGCGATTATGATTTAACAATTAAAGTAACCGGCGTCCGTCAAGACTTCTGTTTCACCGCATTTTTGGGCAGAGCCAAGATGTCGTAATGACTCCCCACACCAAGATTCTCTCGACTCAGTTGTTCGCCCTTTTCGAAGGGCTCCTCTCTTACTTTATATACAATGTAATTCAGCTTCTCGAAAAACTCAAGCATTTCATGTCTGTATTGTTGGTCTGTCTTCTTGAACATCTCCGACTTAATAATTGGGCGATACTCACGTATCAACTGCTCAATCGACCTAAGTACATGCAGATCATATCCCTCAGTATCAATTTTAATGAGTCGAAGACGAGGAAGTAGGTCCAAAAAATCACAACGAAGTTCATTTTCAAGATTTACAGCGAATACCGTCAGTTTAAATGCGTGTCCATGTTTTAGTGATGAAATATTTTCGTGGCGACCACCATTACAGAACCCTGAGCCTGAATACTCGAATTCCATGAATCCTTCTGCAGGACCTGCAGCAGCCATAATTGTTCTTATATTGGCCACTTGGGAATTGGCGCGCGCCACTTTCTCTAACACTGGATATACAAAATGATTTGGCTCCAGCGCTAACACACACCCAGAAATACCAGCTGCTAGCGCCATAGGCAAGGTCGTATCTCCACTATGGGCGCCAATGTCAATACAGAAATCCCCTTCAGAGATATATTTTCTGTATCTATCAACAATCGCAGTGGTCATGACTTTTTTTGATTCACTCGGATGTTTCCATTGTGGATACCTCACAATACCCACTTTGTTGATGTCATATTCTGTAAGTTCGTAGGGATAATGCTTAGGTCTTCCCCTGATACCCATCAATTGAATAAGATTTTTAAGTTTCATATAGGCCACCTTTTTTCTGCCCAGCATTCTCTTTTAACTTTATTCTATTCATTTCCTGAAGATGCTATGAAACAGGCATTAGAAAGTCAAGTTATAAGTATAAATCGCTAATTTCATCACTCTTCACAATCCTTGCCGCTACATGATCAAATCCTATTCATTGCAGTACACCCGGATCACCGCCGAAGAACTGAGTGATGCCCTCGATAAAAGATGACCAGCCAGGCGATCCCGGCGAAATGGCCTAGCCCCGACAGTCGCATCACCAGCCGCCATCTGATTAGTGGTCAAAGTATGCAATTTGCATTATAATTGCAAATTGGAGGGTGTCATGCCTTTACTACAAGTCAGGGATTGTCCTGATGAGCTATATGAAATACTTACCCAAGTTGCTCGAAGCGAGCACCGCAGTATTGCACAACAGACTATCGTTCTTCTTAGAAAAGCACTTAATTTAAACGAGTGCCGCATTGTCCGTCGTCAGATCACATTTAAAGCCATTGACGATCTTACAATAAAAGATTCTGGAAGTTTCCCTAATCCGGCGGATATGATCCGAGAGGATCGTGAGCGATGACAATCACACTTGATGCGAGCGCCGGGCTGGAAATCGCACTGAAAAGAGAAAAAGCAATCCATTTCAAAAAACTACTTAGTAATGCAAAAACAGTCTATTCGTCTGATTTGTACAAAGTTGAAACCGCCAATGTAATCTGGAAGTATGTCCGCGCTGGCTTGATAGCAAAGGAAATTGCCATCGATTTATTGCAGCTTACACAAGACCTGGTTGACGAATATCAAGACATAGCAGATTACAATGCCGAAGCTCTGCAAGAAGCGATCAAACTGAACCATAGTGTTTACGATATGCTATACCTGAGCCTGGCAAGAAGAACAGCTTCCGTTTTACTGTCAACAGATAAACATCTTCTTGTTTTGGCTGAACAGCAAGGACTGCAAACGGGTTGATCAGATTGAATGATTTCCCTCTGGCGTCGTGAACGAGATGGCGGCTGGTTATGCCCGAATCACTGCCACTGAACTCAGCAACGCCCTCGATGAAAGATGAGCGATCAGGCGACCCCGGCAAAATATGGGAAAGATATTCATCAGAACCAGCTCGAATCCTGGATTCAACTAGGGTCAGGCAAACTATCGCCGCTCCTGGGCTGTTTTAGAGGGATGCTTTCTTTATAACGAAAGCGTGTAGGCGACTTTCGCCGCAGGTGAATGTGGCGCGAAGCCCGAACACCGCGCGTAACGAAGAGAGCACGGAGCGCAGCGCTTACACGCAGTTATGTGAAGTAAGTACGCCGGAAATGGAGACAGCTTATAATTTTATTGCCTGTACAGGCAAGCTAATCGATTGGTGTTGGCTGGGTAGCTGAAGGCGCAGGACGCGGCGGATAGTTCAAGATGTTATAGATTTTAAAAAAAATGCACAAAGTTACTTGACAACATGCTGTCAAATTGGTAACATGCTGTCAAATTGCGTAATAAAATCCATAATAAGGAGAATGCAGCATGAAATTTGAAAATCAGAATGGTTTGAGTGATGTCCACTTGTTTGTACTAGATTCAATGGCAGATTGGGAGCCTGCATTTGCTATCGCTCATATTAACAGACCTGCACCAGGTATAGCATCAAAATATAGCGTAAAAACTGTTGGGATAGATCGAAAAATAATTCGATCTATGGGCGGGATAACAATTCAACCTGATATGTCTCTAGATGAGCTGATTCCTGGGAAAAGTTCAATGTTGATATTGCCTGGTTCAGAACAATGGGCTGATACAATTACAGACCCCGCACTTGCTAAAGCACAAGATTTTGTAGATTCTGGAGTTCCAATTGCTGCAATCTGTGGAGCCACTTTTGGTCTCGCGAGAGTGGGGCTTCTAGACGATCGTTGTCACACTAGCAACGATCCAAATTGGCTTGCCTCCAGCGGATATCGTGGGATGGCAAATTATGTTCAAGAACCTTCGGTTGAAGATGGTGGTATTATTACTGCCTCTGTGACTGCTTCACTCGAGTTTGCTAAACTTATCCTCGGCAGGCTTGGAGTTTTTTCGTTAAATACACTTGATGCTTGGTATAACTTATACAAAACAGGAAACCCTAAATACTATTTTGAATTTATGGAGGCCTTAAGTCATGAAGGAGCGAAATAGATCATCAGTTGAAGTAGTAAACGGAATAGTATTAAACGTGTTTAAGTTGAATGGCTTTTTTATAAAGGCGGCAGACTCTCTTACAAAAGGGAGTGAATTAACATCTGCACGCTGGCAAGTCCTTGGCACCGTCCTGCATGAGCAACATACAGTAGCAGCAATAGCGAGAATTATGGGATTAGCGCGTCAAGGTGTCCAACGTATTGCTGATATACTTGTAACGGAGGGGCTGGCTGAGTTTCTACCTAATCCTGCACATAGGCGCGCAAAGCTTTTATCAAGTACAGAAAAAGGACTAAACTCAATTAAAAAAATACGCCCAAAAGTTGTTTCTTGGGCAGAGACGGTTAATGATTTAATTGGAGAAGATGAGCTAAATGATGCCGAAAAGGCAATAAATAATCTCCTTTCAAAACTTATGATAGCAGAAGAAGAGCTTATTAAGCGGTGCTAATTTTTATGACAACAAAATCAAAGATTTTCCACATCCCTTTGGATCCTGCTCCGCAGGCTCCACATTACCACATGCCTTTTTTATACCCTCAACTCGTAAAGTTATATGCCGCTTGACACGAATCAGCGCCGATGAACTGAGCGACCCGGGCAAAACGTATTGAGATTCGCAAACTGGCTATGCTTTTATAATCCGCGGCGACCCAGGCAATAATTCAAGACTTGCCCCACTTGGACTGATTGTCTCATCGGTTTGCCAATGGGAGGCCATAATTCTATAATAAGATTCATGTGCCCTCAAAAAAAACAACCCATCGGCGTCCAGCTCTCGAGCCCCAGGCTCTCAGCTTTCGCCTACGCGGCTGAGCAACCTTTGAGCGACACGCATCCCTGGATCGCCGCCAAGCATATTGAACTGCTGCGCTCGGCCGGCAGCGCCCAGCGGATTCAGCGCACCCGCTCCCTTTCTTCATCGGTCATCCAGCTGTCCAGAGCAGGCTTGGCCAAAGCCTATCCGGAATGGAACGAGGCTCAAGTGCTGTTGGCCTGGGTGGGCCTGTGTTATGGAGAAGAGCTGGCCGCCGGGTTGGGAAAGTTCCTGGACAGGACCCGGGAATGACCAGTTCAGACATTCTAAAAGCCGCGGGGCCCGTGGTCGATGCCTTCGAGAGCTTGGGCATCAGCTATTACATCGGCGGCTCCGTGGCCAGCTCAGCCTACGGAATGCCCCGCTCCACCCTCAATGTGGACCTGGTAGCCAATCTGCGGCAGAACGACCTTGATCCCTTTATTCGAGTACTGGGCAAAGCATATTACATCGATCGCGACCTCGGTCTCCAGGCCATCGAAAAAAAAACCTCCTTCAACCTGATTCACCTGCGAACCATGCTGAAACTGGATGTCTTCATCAAGAAAAATTCAGACTACGACAACCAGGCTTTTAAACGTCGCCGCCTGGAACGCCTGGAAGAACCCGAGGGAGCCTGGTCTTTCTATTTGGCTTCCGCTGAAGACGTGCTGCTCCACAAATTGACCTGGTACCGCCTGGGCGGGGAAGTGTCGGAACGACAATGGGGTGATGTCCTTGGCATCATCAGGGTTCAGAATCATAACCTGGACCTGAACTACCTGGAACAGTGGGCGGCAGTTCTCGGAGTCGCGGAACTACTGGCCCGGGCGCTGCAGACAGCTGAAAACTATATTCATTATACCTGATGAAACAAGAGGTACGCAGGAGTTGAAATGAAACTGAAAGTAATGGCGGCCGTAATCGTGCTGCTGGGAACCAGCCTGTTGCCCGGCCGACCGGACCAGGATGAAGCGCTCAAAACGATCCGGGCCAGGTACCAGTTGATCAGGGAAGCACTTGAATTCTGCAACCAACGGACGGTCGACATCGATGACCAGTCCACCGAGGGCGGCCAGGCCACGGCCTATTTCGCCGGCGCTGAATTGCAGATGATCGCGCTGGAATTACTGGGTGAAACCGGCAAGTGGGAATGGGAGTTCTACTTCGACCGGGACCGGCTTATCTTTGCTCTGGCCCGCGATTTCCGCTACAACCGCCCCTTTTACTGGGACGCTGAAAAAGCGCGGGAATTCGAGGAACCTGAAGTTTTTGACCCGGAAAAATCCAGCATCAGCGAAAACCGCTATTACTTCGAACAGGAAAGGCTTTTTCTCTGGCTGGACCATGAACGCCAGCCGGTCGACCTTAACCTGATGGAAAACTCCGCGGCCGGCCCGGAAATCCTGGCCCGGGTCGCTGATCTTGTATCGAGATTTAAGAAATAACAAATATCTTTACTTTAGTAAAAAATGCTTGTTCCGGCTTCAAGCTGATTCTAAGGCCGCCGTTTTTTCCGGCAATTCCACGCTGAAGGTGGCCCCCCGACCAGGTTCGCTGTCCACTACAATCCGACCCTGGTGCAATTCCACCAGTTCCTTGATAATTGAAAGTCCGAGGCCGGTCGAACTTTCCCCGCCCGTGGGCCGGGCGCTGAGTCGCTGGAACCTGCCGAACAGCATTTTTTTGTCTTCAGCGGTCAGACCAGGACCCTGGTCGGACACGCTGAAACAGAAGGAAAGAGCACCTGCCTGATTTCTCTTTTTTTCCAGCTTGACCTTTATTTCCCGGCCCGGAGGCGTAAACTTAAGGGCATTGCTGACCAGGTTGTCGAAAACCTGGCCAATGAGCATGCGGTCAACCAGGCAAATACATCCGGCCTCGGTTTTGATGCTCAACCGCTGTTCTTTGCTTTCGGCCAAGAAAGCAGTCTGGTTAACGATTTCTTCAGCCAACCGCCCCAGGTCGCACTTTTCCAGGTTCATTTTCAGTTTGCCTTTTTCTATGGCATTGTTTTCCAGCAAGCCGGTGATCAGCTTCATTATCTTGTCTGATGAATCGCTGATAGCCTGCAGAGGTTTTTCGGCATCCGGATGTTCGCGAATCTGTTCCCGCAGAAACTCGGTATATCCGGTGATTACAGCCAGGGGATTGCGCAGGTCATGAGCCACGATGCCCATCAGCTCGCTCTTGACCCGGTTAACCTGCTTCAGTTCTTCGTTGTTGATGACCAGAGCGATGGAAGTCTTTTCCAGTTCAGAATTTATCAGGCGCACTTCCTCGTAAGCTCCCTGCAATTCCTCACTGACCTGAAACAGTTTCAGATGATCCCGGTAACTGCGCCGACGAATGGCATCCATTAGAATTATGCCCAGCAGACTTACCATTGAGGCGGCCAGCAGATTGAAGGCTCCGTATTGATTGCGGAAATCCAGAAAAATCATATTCTGCCGGCGGCCAATCAAAAAAAACACCACCAGCGCCAGGAACACCAGGGGTATCGAGTTTCGCTTGAGAAAAGGCATGATGGGTAAAACCAGCAAGATGAAAGAAAAGCCGCCCATGTAAGCGGGATCAGCGGAAACCAGTCCCAGGATCAGTGCAGTGGCCAACAGCAGGTAAACCAGCAGGGCCAGCAACAGATAATAACTGTGTCTGCGAAAACGATCGAACAGGAACAATACCAGACAAATTCCGGCAACCAGGGTCAGGCCCAGCCGCAACCAGACAATAAGTGGCAAATGCGGATAAATGCTGACATCCAGGCTGATGTACGGTAGCCAGGCCAACAGGCAAACCAGGCAGGCAGGCCCGGCGATAATCCCGCACTGGCGGTTTAATTCCAAAAAATAAGTTGGCGGTGGTTCATTCCCGCTGTTTCCAGAAAGATAATGCCATAGCCTCTTCATCTCTTTCCCCTGATGAGCGCATTATACCCCAAAAAAGAACAGAGAAAAAGCTCACTTGGGGACGCCCCCGAAAGGGGAAAGGTCAGATTTCGGTCAGACGGTAGGAAGCACAACCCAGGCCGAGCTCGGCGCCATACTCCAGTTGAACTCGGCCGGGCAGGTCATGGGCCAACTGTCCCAGCGGTTGGCCGGCTCTTTCTTCGACCAGGTCCAGGGAGGCCCAGTCCAGGGCCAGCGGATCCCGGCTGATCAACACCCCGATATCGGGCATAATCCGCTGGTGCCCTTTCATGCAGTCGCAATCCTTAGAAATGCGGGTCAGGAAATTTATGGCCAGCAGTTTGTCTCTTTTAGCCTGAACCACGGCCAGGGCGTGTTCGACCATCCGTTTCTGCACCTCGACATGGGGCATCGACCAGTTGTAGCCCACGGCGTCGAAACGGCAGACCGCCAGGCATTCAGCGCAACCGATACAGGTCTTGCGATTGATGACCGCGATGCCCTGCTGCAGGCTGATAGCCGTCGCCGGGCACCAGCGTTGGCACTCCGCACAACCGGTGCATTTCTTGACCCTGATCGAGGGTTTGCTGGTGGAATGCTGCTGCAGTTTGCCCCGGCGGCTGGCACAACCCATGCCCAGGTTTTTCAGGGCGGCGCCGAACCCGGTGACCAGGTGTCCGGTGAAATGGGAAGCAAGCAGGAGAGCCTGGCTTTTGACGATCAGGGATGCGATGTTCACCTTGGCATAAATTCGCCCTTCAATCTGAATCTCAATTTCATCCTCGCCCAGCAGGCCGTCGGCCATGATGATCGGCAGGCCGGTTTTTTCGTAGCCGAATCCATGGTCATTGGCCAGGTCGACATGAGTCACGGCATTGGTGCGCCGTCCGCTGTAAAGTGTCTGGGTGTCGGTCAGGAAAGGCAGGCCGCCGCGTTCCTTGAGCAACCTGCCTAACATGGCCAGGTAAAGGGGCCGGATGATGCCGCCGTCGGCTTCCTCACCGAAATGAGTTTTAACTGCCGTTATATCCCGTGGCGCGACAAAGGAAAACAACTCCTGTTCAACCAGGAATTTTTCCAGCCGGCCGCAGATTTCGGTGTCGGGCTCCTGATCGTCAATCGGGAGAAAGAAAACCTCAGCCCGCACTATTCACCTCCAGCCGGCCGGAAAACTCTGCAAATCAGAGATGCTTCCTGACCACCTCGAGCACTTCCGGCAGATCCATACCGATCTTTTTCAGATGCTCTTCGGTGGGCACGCCCTGGTTGTTCCAGCCGCGGCGCTTGTAAACGGCATCAATCAGTTTTTCGTACTGATCGTCACGGTAGGCGCGCAGGCGGGCCAGTTTTTCCTCGACCGTCATTTTTTCGGGATCCAGGCCCAGCTTTTCTTTCAGCTGGCCGTCATATCTTTCCTGGCGTGACTGGTATTCCTCGATGGTCACCGGACCACGGGCCCGTGCCGGGCAGGCATCGTCGATTCTCTTGCCGCGCCCCATGCGCAGGTTGAAAACGCGCTGGAAATTGTAGACCTTTTCAGACTGCAGCAGCATACCCTTTTTGTCGATCTTCTGGCCGGTTATGGCGTTGAAGATATCTACGTAATTCTGGACGTGCTCGGGCACCTTGTGCGGCTCATCGGTCTGGGCGTTGTCAGCCGGTTCTACGTCGTTCCAGGGCAGTTTGCAGAGCCCCTGCAGGCCGAACCAGGTGCGGAAAACCGGAAAGTAATGGAGCGCCTCGGCCTTGTCCTCGAAAGTAGGAATCATGTTGTTGACCATGTCCATGAAGATCAGCCAGGCCTCGTCGTGTTGCGGTCCCTTGTTGGTCAGGTAATAACCGCCCTGCTGGGCCAGCGATTCCTTGGACTGGTATTCAGACTGCTCCAGCCCCTTGCCGTGCATTCCGACTTCATTGAGAAAAACCGGATCGGCACCATAGTGTTCAGTGAAGTATTTCTGCATGTAGCGCACGCCCTTGCCGGCGATCAGGCCGAAACCTTCACCTCGGGCCATCTGGTGCATCATTTCCAGGGTGGCCCGCCAGTTGCCCCAGGTCATTTCCAGGCCGCCGGTACGTTCCTTGTTAAGGATACCGTTCTCATAGCAGTCCATTACAAAGGCAGCCAGGGTGCCGAAGGAAATCGTGTCGATACCGTAGGTGTCGCAGTAAAAGTTGATTTCCAGCACGGCGTCCGCGTCGAAAATTCCCGGATTGGAACCGCAACCGGCAATGGTTTCATATTCCGGGCCGTCGACTATAACCTTGTGTCCCTGGTAGGGACCGGTGCGCAGTTCGAAGTTGTCCACGGCATGAGCGCAGGACATGGTGCAACCGAACCAGCAGCCGTCGGGCACGTTCTGGGTGAAACGCTCCTTCCAGACCCAGGAAGCCAGCTTTTCGGCCTCGGGATGACTGCCGTAACGGAAGTTCATGGTCGGCAGCAAGTCGTAGTTGTTCATTATTTCAACCAGGTGGGCCGTGCCGGTGGTGCGCATCTGGCACTGGTCATCATCGTGGGCCATGATTTCGCGGTGCAGTTTCAGGCCGGTTTTCTGCAGGGTTTCCAGGTCGGCGGCCCGGTTGCTGTCTCCTTTCAGACCTGAATACTTGACCACCATGGCCTTGAGCTTCTTGTCGCGGAACACGGTGCCGATGCCGCCGCGGCCGGCCTGCTTCAGGCGCACGCCCTTGCGGCGCTTGTCCCAGTAAGAAAAATTGAGGCAGCCGATCCAGGCGTGATCGGAACCACGGCCGGCGGAAACCACCGAGACGTGCTGCAGTTCGCGCTCATTGGCGGCAAACTCGTGGTGCAGGTGCTCGGCCAGCACGTGGGAGTCGATCTCGTCGTCCGGAGCGGCCAGAATCTGCACCAGGCCCTTATTGCCATCGATAACGATTATAGTCTCCTGAGCCGCTTTGCCCTGGATCTCAATGGCGTCGAAACCGGAAAACTTGGCGTAAGGTCCGAAATGACCGCCGACGTTGCTGTCAATGGGAATGTCCGTAAGCGGCGAGATGGTGGTGACCAGGGACTTGCCCGAACCGGGATAGCTGGTATTGCCGCAGAGCGGACCGAATCCGATGCAGATTTCGTTTTCCGGGCTGTCCCAGCGGGTGTTTTCGTTAACCGCGTCCCAGAGCAGTTTAAGGTCAAAGCCCTTGCCGCCGGTGAACTTCTCCTTCATTTCAGCGGAAACCGGTTTTTCCCTGATTTCCAGGGTTTCCAGGTTGATGTACAAAGTACGGTCGTTGTAGCCGCGTTCCAGGGGGCGCAATTCGTAATTGAATTCTTTCAGAACAGTTCGCATTTTTTTTCCCTTCGGGTCATTATTGGATGAACTCATTTATTTCTCCTTACTGACTATTTCAATGGCTTCGGTGGGGCATTCCTTGGGGCAGGCGCCGCAGGCGATGCATTTGAAAGGGACCACCATTCCAGGATAACGACGCATCGAGTTGGTCGGGCAGATGGCAACGCAGGCGTAACAGCCGATGCAGAGATTCTTATTCAGCATCACTACGCCCTGGCTGTTGACGGTCAGGGCCTCGGTCGGGCACTCGGCCACGCAAATCCCGCACTGGTTACAGACGTTGATCGAAAACCCGCCGTCTTTTTCCGAGATGCGAATGCAGGATTTTTCCTCGTCGTTTTCCTTGAAATAGAGGTTGGCGCAGACGACCATGCAGTTGTTGCAGCCGATGCATTTTTCTTCGTAAGTCTCCAGGTGTTTGATCTTCACTGGCTCACCTCCGCCCCACCCGTTTCCTGCAGAACGATTTCAATTTTTTTCGGATCAGAGGGAATGCGATCCAAAGAATTCACCAGGCCCTGGACCAGGTTGGTGAAGAGCTTTTCCACGAAGGGATTCAGGGGAATATCCTGTTGGTCTACCCTGAGCGTTGTCTTTTTCGCCATGTACCTAACCTCCTGTTGTCGTGATCCGGACGGATCCTTTATTTTTATATTAGTATTATAACAAAGCCGGGGGACTTATCAAGCCCCGCTTTCACCGGACCGTCCGTTTTGCTACAATTCAACCGGGAGGCGTAAAAATGGCCAAGCTGGTTCTCTTCGACATCAACGGCACCCTGATCACCCGGGACAGCCGCACCGACATCCCCTACGCCAACGCCCTGGACGAAGTGCTGGCGGTGACCGGGGCCATGACCGGGGTCAACACCGCGGCCCGATCAGACCAGGATGTTTTCCTTGAAGTACTGGAACGACTCGGTCGTACTTTCAGCCGGGAACTCTGGATTGATTTCATGACCGTTTATGAAAAACACCTTGACCGGCACCGGGAAAGCGATATCTGGCGCAGCAATCTGGACAGCGCCGATTACGTGCGCTACCTGGCCGGTAAAAACATTCCCCTGGCCCTGGTCAGCGGTGAACTGCGGATCGGCGCCCGTTACAAGCTGGAAAAGATAGGCCTTTGGCGGTATTTCCCGGTCGGCGGTTTCGGCGAAGACGGCCTGGTGCGCAGGGCCATAGCCGAAAAAGCCCTGGCCAAGGCTCAGGATCATTTCAAGGAGGTTTTTCAGGACATCTGGGTGGTCGGAGACACGGTTCTTGACATCGAGACCGCGCGTCACCTCGGCGGTCGGGTCATTTCCCTGGCCGGAGGAGCCGATTCCCGGTCCGCTCTTGAAGCGGCCGGACCGGATTTTTTGGTTGACCGTTTCAGCGGACTGCTCGGCGGTAACCCGCTGTGAAAGCTCACGCTTCGGGCCTGAGGCCGTCAGCCGGGCGAAATTGTTCATTAAACAAAGGGAAAAGCATATAATACCCATTGCCATGACGGATACGAGATGAAGACAGCTGCCAGAACCCTGATTGTCGGTGCCGGAGAAGCCGGCCTGATGTTGCTGAAAGAATTCACCGCCCGTAAAAAAAGCGGTGAAATCGTCGGCTTCCTTGACGACGATCCGGGCAAACAGGACCAACTCCTGGAAGGCAAAAAAGTACTGGGCCCGACCCAGGCCATAACCAGGGCCATCAAAGAAACCGGCGCCGAGCAGGTGATCATTGCCATGCCATCGGTGCATGCCCAGGTCATCAGGAGAGTCGTCAGCCAGGCCCTGGCCGCGGACGCAAACATCAACATCCTCATCCTGCCGGCGGTGGAAAAATACTTCGATGCAGTGCCGCTGTCTCCTGCTTTGCAGCGTCCATCCTTCGCCGATCTCTTCGAGCGCCAGGAATTCGACCTGGACATCAGCCGCATCAACGATCGTTTCTCCGGGCGCATGATCATGGTCACCGGCGCCGGCGGCAGTATCGGGTCGGAGCTCTGCCGCCAGCTGTTGAAATTTGACATAAGGGGATTGCTGGCTGTCGGCCGCGGCGAGCACTCCATCTACAAGCTCAGCCAATCACTGGATCAATACTGTGAACTGATGCCGCGGCGACCGATGATCGACTACCGGATTTTCGATATCCGTGATGATATCCTTCTCTCAAGAGCTTTTTCCGATTTCAAGCCTGAAGTGGTGATTCATGCCGCGGCCCACAAGCACGTTCCGTTGATGGAATTCAACGAAGCCGAAGCTATCTGCAACAACGTTTTCGGCACCCTGAACCTGCTCGAGCAAGCCGCCCGGATCAGCGCCCAGTTCGTACTCATTTCAACGGACAAGGCGGTGCGGCCGGCCAGCATCATGGGGGCCAGCAAACGTATCGCAGAAATGCTGACCTGCAGGTTCAGCCGGGATTCTGCCCTGAAAACCGCCGTGGTCCGCTTCGGCAACGTCATCGGCAGCCGCGGTTCGGTCATCCCGCTTTTCCGTCGCCAGATAGAACGGGGCGGACCGCTGACCGTCACCGATCCCCGCATGAAACGTTACTTCATGAGTATTCCGGAAGCATCACTGCTGGCCATAAACGCAGCTGCCAGCGCCTGCGGAGGAGAAATCTTCGTCCTCAACATGGGCCGGGAATACCGGATAGTGGAAATCGCAGAAAAGATGATTTCCTGGTACGGCTTGAAACCCGGCAAAGACATCGACATCTGTTTCACCGGACTGCGGCCCGGGGAAAAACTGCGCGAAGAACTGTGTTACCGCAGGGGAGAACTCAAACCTACCAGCCACGAGAAGATTTTCGTCCTGAACTCCGATTTTTCCTGCCGGCAGCCTGCCCTGGAGGAATTCCTGCGTCTGGATCCCGTTCAGATCAAGCGGCTCACTTCGGCTGAGATAAGGCGCCTGATAGAAAAACTGATCCCGGAATTCCAGTCTGAGCCGGCCGGAAAAAACCGGGTAAAAGGCTGCTCGCAAAGAAGCCGGAAATGATCCGCTCCGTTTTTTTCCTGTGCTATAATAGCAGATGATTCTTTACGACCTGCTTTACCTGATCCTGATCATCCTGACTTTTCCCTACTGGATCGTAAAACTGCTGAGCGGCCGTTACCATGCCGTACTGCCGCAAAGGCTGAAACCGCAATGTCCCCTCCAGCATGAGAAAACCATCTGGCTGCATGCCGCCTCAGTGGGGGAAGTCATGAGCCTGGTCGGCCTGGTAAAAAAGCTCAGCGAAGAGCTTGGAAAAAAGGTCGTGGTTTCGGTGACCACGCCCTCGGGGGTAAACTGCGCCCGGCGCCACCTGACCAGGGCCACGGTAATTCACGCCCCCCTTGACTTCTCACCGATCCTGAAAAAGTTCATAAGAACGATCAATCCGCAGTTGTTCATCCTCAATGAACTCGAAATCTGGCCGAACTGGATAAGGCAACTTAAGAGACATGCGGTCCCGATCATGCTGATCAACGGGCGCATGGGTGAAAAAGCCCGCCGGCGCTACCGCTTCCTGCCCTTTATCCTGAGGCCTTCATTCAGGGCCATCGATTATTTTCTGCTGCAGGCTGAGCTTTACCGGGAACATTTCCTGGAACTGGGGGCACGCCCTGAAAGCATAGTCATCTGCGGCAACAGCAAGGCCGATGAAGCCTGGTCCAGGGCCGCGATTCTGCCGGAAAAGGACAGCATAGCAAAACGCCTCGGCCTGCCGCGGGACAATCGGCCGATCATAACCCTGGCATCCAGCCACACCAGTGACGAGGATTTTTACCTGCCCCTGCTGAAGCTGATCAGCAGACGCTTTTATCCGATAATCGTCCCTCGTCACCCGCAAAGGCGCATTGAGATCGAAAAGAAAATGGCCGACCTTGACCTGAAAAGCCTGACCTGGCACCCTGGAATCAATGCCGATCCGGAGACCGAGGTCCTGCTTTTCGCTGAAATGGGTCACCTGAATGAAATTCTGGCCGTTTCGGACATTGTCATCATGGGCGGCACCCGGGAAAAACGCATAGCCGGACACAACCTATATGAACCGGCGGCCCTGGGCAAAGTCATTCTGGGAGGAAAATACCTGCAAAGCTTTCCGGACATCGGGGCTGAACTTCTTGAAAAAGGTATCTACCGCTTTATCAACCAGGCTGAGGACCTGCTTGCCTTTCTCGAATCCTGGCCGGACAACGTTTCCGAGGAAACCGCCGAACTGGCCCGTGAAGCAGTCCAAAAACGCCGGGGATCACAGCAATGTATCTTGGACCGGGTTCTTTCGCTGACCGCCGCCTGAGCTGGCTGCTCAATCCGCTTTCCCTGCCTTTCAAGCTAATCTCGACGATTAACTGGCTGCAACGCCGGGTTCGGAGCAGGGATTTCCCCGGGGCCTTCATCATTTCCGTTGACAACCTGGCATTCGGAGGCACGGGAAAAACCAGCCTGGTCATGGAAATCTGCTCCGGCCTGCAGGCCGCCGGACTGCGCTTCGCCATAATCAGCCGGGGTTACGGCGGCAGTTTGGTTGCAGAAGGCGTACTGGTGAATTCAGAACACAGTTACAGCCAGGTCGGCGATGAAGCTCTGCTTTTCAAAAGGCTTTTCCCTGAACAGGACGTGTTCATCGGCCGCAACCGGGAAAAAAGCATAGTTAAAGCCCTGGCCGCAGGCAATCGTTTCATCGTGCTTGATGACGGGTTGCAAAGAGCTGAGATCATCAAGGACCTGAGCCTGTTGTTGATCGATCCGAAACATCCCTATTACTACCTGCGGCATTTTCGCCGCCTGGGCAGGCATTGCGACCTGGTACTGCTCCACGACCCCGATGACCTCAATCCTGAAAAACCCGGCTATCGCTTTGAGCGAACTGAAATCCGTCGGGTCAACGGACAATCCTTTGACCCGTCCGGCCTGCCCCTGGTCGCTTTCGCGGCTCTCGGCGACGGCGTGAGGTTTTTACGGTCTATCAGTGACTTGAATGTAAAGAGATTTGTGGCTTTCCGCGATCATCATCCTTACGAAGCCGCCGACCTGACCAGGCTGGATAAAGCCCGCCGCAACGCCGGCGCTGAATTCCTGCTCTGCACTGAGAAGGACCTGGTTAAACTCCTGCCCCTGTTGTCGCCGGACGCACCTTTTCTGTACGTGAAAAATAAGATAAAATTAAATTTTTCAATCATGAAGAGGATTATGGCCGATGCCCGGGCAAAAGGAATCCTGGCGTCACCGGATTGAATTCCGGGGACTGCAATTATTGCTGCTGCTGGTGAAAATTCTGCCTGAATCTATATTGCGGAAGGTTTTATTGAGCCTTGGTTTTTTTTTTGCCGGCCTCTCCGGCCGCTATCATGCCATACTGCAATCCAACCTGCGGTTTGCCTTTCCTGAAATGAGCTCCGCCCAGAGGCGGCGCCTGGCGCGAAAAGTATACCGTCATTTTTCCCTTTTAATGGCTGACAACCTGCTCAAACTGTCCGGACGGAAAAAAAAGCCTGACCGTCCCCTGGTCATCAGCGGCCTGGACAACCTGCAAACCGCGCTGGCCCGGGGTCGGGGAGTTATTCTTTATTCAGCCCATTTCGGCAACTGGGAGATGATTCCCCCGATCCTGGCCGAAAAAACCGGCCGACGCATAACCAACATTGCCAGGCCGATGGACAACCCCCTGGTTGAAAAGCTCGTTTCCAGTTTCAGAATTCATCCAGGTACAGCCATTGTTTACAAGAAGAACGCCCTGCGCGTTATAATGGATTGCCTGAAAAAAAACGAAATGGTCGGGGTGCTGATCGATCAAAACACAGTACCTCGAGAAGCGCTTTTCGTTGATTTTTTCGGGCGACCGGCCACCGTCAACCCGGTCATGGCCCAGCTCAGCCTGAAGAAAAAAATCCCCCTGCTCAGCGCTTTTCTGCATTACGATGAATCAGGCGCCGTTTCGCTTGAAATCGGACCTGAAACCGACCTGGATTCTTTTTCCGGAACTGACGGTCTGGAAAAGTTGTTGCAGGAAATGACCTGCAGAATCGAGGAAAAAATCCGCCGCCATCCCGAGCAGTGGCTCTGGTTTCACAACCGCTGGAAAACAAAACCGCAAGGAGGCGACAATGCGCTCAGACAAACGGGCTGCGCATGAAGTCCGGCCCATTTCCATCCAACCCTGGTACCTGAAGGAGGTGCCGGGCTCCACACTGTACACCCAGGGGCAAACCAGGCTGGTTTGTTCGGCATCGCTGGAAAAGCGGGTACCACCTTTCCTCAGAAACAGCGGAAGGGGTTGGATAAACGCCGAGTATTCGATGTTGCCTGCTTCCTGCGGCCGGCAACGGGTTGAGCGGGAAAGAAACAGGATCAACGGGCGCCACCAGGAGATTCAGCGCCTGGTCGGCCGCGCCCTGCGAGCCGCCGTCAATCCCGATCAACTGGGAGAACAGACCATTGTAATCGACGCCGACGTAATCCAGGCGGACGGCAGCACCCGCTGCGCGGCCATAAACGGAGGTTTTCTGGCCCTGGTTCTGGCCCTGAAGCACCTGGTCTTTGAAAACCTGATGCGCGACCTGCCCCGAATCAACTGGATATCCGCCCTGTCGGCAGGCATAAGCGGGGGGAACGTGCTGCTGGATCTGGATTACCAGGAAGACGCGGCCTGCGAAGCCGATATAACTGTGGTTTCCAGCCTGGACGGGGAAATAGTCGAGATCCAGACTTGTTCCGGAGGCCGCCCGATACCGGTCGAGCTCTTTCAGCAGGCCCTGGATCTGGCCCTGCGGGAAAACGTCAAAATTGCATCCAAACTCAAACAAGTTTTCGAGGAGGCTTTCATTGAACCTTAAAAATACCTTCAGCATACTGATGCTGCTGCTGTTCTGCCTGCCGCTGGCCGCGGAAATCAAAGTTCCGGCCGCTATTCTGGATTATCAGCAAGGACCCGAGTATTACCTGATCCTGGTTGAAAAAGCGTCTCAGACGCTCTACGTTTACTCCAACCACAAACCCGATCCCCTGGAAACCTATACGATCACCACCGGACGCATTCCAGGTCCCAAGATGACCGAGGGCGACATGAAAACCCCGGAGGGAGTATATATATTCCAGCGCATTCTGACCGGAAATGAACTGCCCAAGACCGATGATTACGGAGAAAAAGCTTTTACCATGAACTTCCCCAACCCGATAGATCGGCTCAAGGGCATCGGCGGTTCGGGTATCTGGCTGCACGGGGCCTTTGCCCCGGATAAAACCGACTCACCCAACAACACCCGCGGCTGTGTAGTCATGCAGAACGATGACATGAAAAAGCTGGCCAAATACCTTTACCTCAACCAGACCCCGATCATCATCTATGAAAAAATTCCCTGGGCCAGTCCCGAATCCCTGCAAAAACGCCGCGAATCCTTTCTGGAAGCCATTCATGCCTGGAAAAGCGGTTGGGAAAACAAGCTGCTCGACCAGTACATCGCTTCCTACCACGATTCATTCACCTTCAGGCGCATGAACCTGGCTGCTTTCAGGCGCTACAAGGATGACCTGAACAAGCTCTACGATTTTATTCGAGTATTCATTTCCAATCTCAGGTTGTTCAGCCATGAAGACTCCCTGCTGGCTATCTTCGACCAGATCTACATTTCCGACCAAAACCATTTTTTTACCCGGAAAATGCAGTATTGGCTGAACGACGGCGGGGTACCAAAGATTGTCGATGAAAGAACCACTTCTCTACCGGGGATGCCGCAAGTTGAAATCTCACCGGGCAACTTCGTTTCCATCGAGCAATTCCGGGCCGACCAACTGCGCAGACTGCGTGAAAAAACCCGAACCATCCAACCCCTGCGACTGCTGTTGCGGGAAGTGGTCATAGGCCCTGACAGTGTAAGCCTGAACCTTAACCTGGATTCCGGCAACCAGGGACTGCGGGCCATTCCCGTACTGCTGCTCAGGGAAAACGAAAAGACAGTTTACCGCAGCCTTGAAGGCGTCAGCCTGAGCGGCGGTTCTCCCCGCGACTTCAATGCCGGAGCCGGGCTCAGGCGGGGCAACAACACCATCAACCTCGTTATCAGCGCCGGCCAGTCCCTGCGAAGTCTCACCATTTTCATCATCGATGAACACAATCAGGTCCAACAGATAATCACGCACATGATAAGTCAATGATTCTTTTACTGCTTCTGCTGCTGCCCCTGATGCTCAACCCGGCCAGCGAAACCTTTCTCTTTTCCAACAGCGATCATCAACTGCAGATAATCAAGCTCAAAGGTGAAAAACCGGGGCCCACCGCACTTATATTCGGCGGCATCCACGGCGATGAGCCGGGCAGTTATTTTTCCTCGGAAATGCTCAGCCAGACGCGCATGATCAGGGGATCTCTGATCCTGGTTCCGCGGGTCAACTTTCCTTCAATCATGGCCAACCAGCGCGGCATCCACGGGGATATGAACCGCAAGTTCGGAGCCGGAATCGACCCGAATGACCCTGACGGCAAAGTGGTGGAAGTACTGAAAAGCCTGATGGCCGAAGCTGATTTGTTCATCAACCAGCATGACGCCGCCGGTTTTCACCGTAAGTCTTATATTTCAGCCAAATACAATCCAAGGCAATACGGCCAGAGCCTGATCGTCGACACCGGCCGTTTTTTTTCGCCCCGCCTGCAGAAATGGATAGAACTGGAAAAAATCGGCGAGCGAATTGTTGACAGTGTCAACTCGCTCATTGAGAATCCTGATTTTCATTTCTGTTTCTGGAACCACAATTCCCTGGCCCGGGACACCAAACACCCGGAAATGAGACGCTCAGCCACCCATCACGCCCTGGCCATGCACTCCATTCCCGCTTTCGGCCTGGAAACTTCCAAAGACCTTCCCACCCTGTCACACAAGGTCAAGTACCAGTTCCTGCTGATCAAGGAAATATTGCAGGAGTTCGGCTTTGAATTCGAGCTGCCGTCACCGGAAATAATCGAGCCGAGGTTGTACTGGGTGGAATGGAAAAAAAACGACCGCGAGGTGATCAGGGTTAATTCCAACACCATCATCCGTCTTGCCCCGGAGGACAGCATTCACATCAGCCTGATTCACGCCAACTACCGGGACGGCTTGTCGGCCGATATTCTGAATTGGGGCACCCTCAACGACCTGGGCAAAGACTTCATATTCCGCGGGAGCCCGGAAACAGTACTGATAAAAAAAAACAACTTCATCATCGGCCGGGTCTTCCTGCAGAGTTTCCGCAGTAATTCACTCCGGGAAATAATCCTGACGGTTGACGGCCGGGAAATCTCCATTCCCAACTGGGGCCGGGTGGAAATTCGCGATGAGGGCCTTCTGCGCCTGACCGGCCTGCGCCCCGCGCTGAAAAACGTACACCTGGAAATAGGGGAGGAAAACCAGCGGACTACCGTATCAAGCCTTGACCGGGAAGGGTTGAAGATATCCGACCTCAATCCCGACTGGTCAATCGGCCGGCGCGGTTATTTTTACCCGGTCTGGATTTACAGCGCCGGTAACCTGGCCGGGGGCTTCCAGATAGAATTACTCTGATTGTGAGTTTTTATTCGTAGTTTTTCAGGATCTTGATGTAAGATTCTTTTTTGAGAGTTTCCATGTATTCCCGGAATTTGACTTCCTCCCGGGCCGAGGCGATTTTTTCACTGATTTCGTCCCGGACTTCACGGTATTCGATTAAAGCGGGTTCCCGGTAGTCCACCAGCTGAACCAGGTACCAGGCCGGCCCTGTTTTAATCCACCCGGATACTTCTCCGACTTTGAGGCTTTTCACTTCCAGTTCCATGGCATCCAGCATTTCGCCCTTTTTGAAACGACCCAGGAAGTAATTGTTCTCTTCGCCTTCGAGCTCAGAGTATTCGGTGGCCAGGGTGATGAAATCCCCCCCCCGTTCAAGTTCAGCGGAGATGGACGCTGTTTTTTCGGCAAGTTCATCAGCCGTACGGCTGTCGGCTTTCAGCATGATGCAGTTCAGGGAAAACTCGGCAGGCCTGGTGAAGCTTGCTTCATTGGCCCGGTAATACTCCATTATTTCAGAATTATCGACCTTGATTTTGGAGGAGACTTCCTCGAAAATGAGGCGCTGCTGCATTCTCTGCAGTCGAAGCTGGTCTCTCCAGCGGCTGAATTCAATGCCTTCGTTCTGCAGGATGGCACGCAGGTCTTCCATGGAGGCGATGTTGTTTTCCTTCATGATCTCCTGGATCATCATGTCGACTTCTTCATTGACCGAGTAATTTCGGCTGCGGGCCTTTGACAGAATCATTTTCTGCTCGATCAGGTTGTCGAGCAGTTCTTTTTTCATTCTGCGGAAGGTTTCAGCCTGGTCCTGGTTGTCCTGGCGGGACTGCAACATTGCCAGCAATGCTCGTTCCGCGTTCTGTAACTCGGAATAGGTCACTATTTCATCGTTGACTATCGCGTAGATTTCCTCGACTACTTCCTGGCAGTACAGGTCAGCTGAAAACAGAAAAATAGCCAAAACGGGAAAGATCAGTTTTTTCATCTTGCTGGACTCCTTGTTGTTGGTCCTGGTATTTGAAAAACAGGCGCTCATGGAAAATCGAAACCCCCACTTCTTCCCGCAGTTTCAGCAGGTATTCTTCATAAGCCCTGGACAACTTGTCGGAAAGCAACTTGTTGTAAACTTCGTCCCTGACCACCGTCAGGTAAAGCAGTCTTTCCCTTTTGCGGCGGGTCACCTTGAAGATATGAAAACCATAGGGTGATTCCACCACCGGGCTTATTTCCTGGAGTTTCAGGGAAAAGACCACACTTTCCATTTCCTTCGGCAACTGGCCCCGCTCAAAGTAACCCATTTCACCGCCCTGCCTGGCGTCGGGAGCCTCGGATTCAGCCCTGGCTATTTCCTCGAAACTCTGCGGTTCATGAATCAACCTGTCCCTGGTTTTCAGGGCCTTCTTCTTGTCCCGGTACAGAATCTGGTGCAGCATTATCTCTTCACCCCGGCGGAAATCTTCGAGATTGTCCTGGTAATATCTTTCAATCTCCGCATCACTGACGCTGATATCCTTATAAACCCGGAAAAAAAGATGCTTCTGCACCTTGACCAGATCATCGACCACACCCGGGTCGGTTTTCATTTCCTGTTTGTCGATAACCTTGAGATATTCCTGTACTTCAGCTTTGTCAACAGTGACATCCTGGGATTCCGCATGAAAAAGGATCAGCTTGTTTTCCACAAAACTGTCAAAAAGCCTGGAAAGCAGGTAGGAGTTTTCCGCCTGCCCGTTCATCGTGATTTCGGCATACTGGGCGGCAAAAAAATTTTTCAGGTCCTGATTGCTGAATTCCCGGTCAGCAATGCGCAAAACCACCCCGCTGTCATCATGGCCGACCGAGGTTATACTTTCAGTGCTTTTTTTTTCACTTTCCCGGACGGAGTCGCGGGAACAGGACCAAAAAAAAGCGAGTAGTGTCAGAATAAAAAGTATTTTAAACTTCATTATCGTTGATTATATGACAATAGTAGGTTTAATTCAACCGGGTGAACTTGCCCCGGTTTCTTCAGGACGCTTTTCGGTCCTGTTATTTCGAAATTTCTGACAGCTGCTTGGGAATAGGCCGGCCCAGAATCCGGGCCCGGTCAATCTCAACCAGAACATCTTCCTCCAGCCGGATACCGCCGAAATCTATGTACTCGGCCACCCGGTCGTAGTTGATGAATTCTTCGAGCTTTTTCTCTTTCTGCCAGGAAGCAATCAGCTCCGGGATGAAATAAATCCCCGGCTCCACCGTCAAAACCAGTCCTTCGACCAGCGGCTTGGCGAAACGAAGGTAAGCCAGGCCGAACTGGGAACTGCGCTTTAATTGCTCGCCGTAACCGACAAACTCCTCGCCCAGGTCTTCCATGTCATGAACGTCAAGGCCAAGCTGGTGGCCGAGCCCATGCGGGAAAAACAAAGCATGAGCCCCCTGGCTGACCGCTTCGGCACTGTCTCCCCTCATCAGGCCAAGATCCTTGAGACCGGCGGCGATAACGCCGGCGGCCAACAAGTGAACTTCCCGGAAAGAAATGCCTGGCTTCATTGAGGATATGGCCTTTTCCTGGGCCGCCAGCACCACCTGGTAAACGTCCTGCTGCCGCTTGCTGAAACGGCCGCTGACCGGAAAAGTCCGGGTGATGTCGGCAGCGTAATGGCTGCCAATTTCCGCCCCAACGTCAACCAACAGCATATCGCCGTCGGCCAGAACGTTGTGATGGGCGTGGTTATGCAGGGTTTCACCGTGCTTGGTGACTATCGGGGGAAAGGCAAAACGGCAGTCGGCGGCAGTAAAGACTTCACTGAACGCGGCCACGGCATCGCTTTCACGCAGACCGGGCCGCAGGCCGGAAAGCAGTTTTTCATATCCGGCTGCAGTCAGTTCCAGTGCTTTTTCTATTTCCACGATCTCCCTTTTTTCCTTGAAACTGCGCTGGGCCACCACCGCTGTTATCAGCGGCACTGAAGAATGCTCGCGGGCGAAAACCGGCTGAATTCCCAACAGGTTTTCCAGCAATTGTCCGCGTTCAGCGCGATAGGGGGGGAGAAAATGAATCCGGCGCCGGGAGCGCAGGGCCTCGGCCAGCCGGCCCGGCAATTCGGCCCGGGGCAGGGTGTCGGGAATTGCTGCACCGACGGCGATTTCCGCCATGGTCGGCAGCTGCCCCATCCAGATGATATCGCTGATATCGGGATCATTGCCGAAAAGAATCTCCCGGTCGTTATCAACATCAATCAACAGAACCAGGTCAGGCAGATCTATTCCGGTGTAATAAAGAAAAGTGCTGTCCTGCCGGAATTGATAGGTATTGGCCCGATAATTCATCGGACTTTCCTGGTTGGCCGGTAACAGTATCAAACCGGAGGCAACGTTTTGCTTGAGTTTTTTTCTTCTTTCCAGGTAAATATCGGCAGTAAACATTGATGACTCCTTGTAGTTTTTTTCTATCTTAAAACAGCGGAAAAGTTATTTCAATACCGGAAAACAATCGGCTTGGCAAGTTTTTTCCTTTTTCTCTATAATGTGTTCAGGAGCAAAAATGAAAACAACCCTGAAATCGTTCTTCTTGCTACTGTCAGCCCTGACCCTGCTGCTGCCGGCAGCCCTGGAAGACTCCCGGCTGCTGCGCTTCCCGGACAGTAACGGGCAAATGGTGGTCTTTGTTTACGCCGGCGACATCTGGTCGGTTTCAACCGAGGGGGGGCAAGCGGTCCGCCTGACTTCCCATCATGGCCAGGAACTGTTTCCAAAAATATCACCGGACGGCCTTTGGATAGCCTTCTCAGCCGAGTATTCCGGTTCGCGCCAGGTATTCGTCATGCCCAGCCAGGGCGGAACCCCCCGCCAGTTGACCTTTTACAACGATGTCGGCCCCATGCCCCCCAGGGGCGGCTTTGACAACCGCGTTCTCGACTGGAGCCCCGATTCCAGGCAGATACTGTTCCGGGCCAACCGCACCCCCTGGGGCGACCGCATGGGCAAGTATTACCTGGTCGGGCTGGAAGGCGGCCTGGAAACCCCACTGGCCATTCCCGAGGGAGGCAGTGCGGCTTTTTCACCCTGCGGCCGGCAGATAGTCTACACGCCCATTGAACGCGAATTCCGCACCTGGAAACGCTATCGGGGCGGACGAGCCCAGGACGTCTGGATCTACAACCTGGAAGAAAACAGCTCCCGCCGCCTGACTGATTTTCCCGGCACCGACCAGCATCCATTCTGGTTCGGTGAGGATATTTTCTTTGTATCTGACCGCGACCTGACCTTGAACATCTACCGCCATCACCTGCCCAGCAGCCAGGTCACCCAGGTTACCGATTACAGCGAGTACGACGTGCTCTGGCCCTCGGGACGCAACGGTTTTCTGGCCTATGAAAACGGCGGCCAGCTTTACCTGCTGAACCTGAAGGAAGGCGCCGGCAAGCGCCTGCCCGTGGACATCCGTTTTGACAATCCCGGCATCCTGCCCTATCACAAGGAAGTTAAATCCGACATCGCTTCATTCGACATCTCTCCCTCGGGTCAAAGAGCCGTTTTCGAAGCCCGGGGCGACCTGTTCAGCGTTCCGGCCAAGGACGGTCTTACACTCAACCTGACCAACTCCCAGGGCATACGGGAAATCTATCCGGCCTGGTCGCCGGACGGCCGGCAGATCGCTTTCTATTCGGACCGCAGCGGAGAATACGAAATATACCTGGCCCCGGCCGATGAACCGGGCCGGGCCCGCCAATTGACCAGCAACAGCAGCATCTGGCGTTTTCCGGCCCGCTGGTCTCCGGACAGCGGTAAACTGCTTTTTTCCGACAAAAACCAGGAACTGCAGTTCATAGAAGTGGCCAGCGGCAAAAAAACCGTGATAGACCGGGCCGATCAGTATGATCTGACCTATTACCAGTGGTCGCCTGACGGCAACTGGATCACCTACGTTAAGAACGGCCCGAACGGACAAGATGCCGTCTGGGTGTACAGCATCCAGGAAAAGCGGGCCCGCCGGCTGAGCTCGGACATTTTCAACGACTTCTCCCCGGTCTTTTCCCGCTGCGGGCAGTACATCTTTTTTCTCTCCAAGCGGGACTTCAACCTGACTAATTCCACTTTTGAGTTCGACTATCTTTACACCAGGGGCACCCGGATTTTCGCCCTGGCCCTGAACTCTGAAGTACCGCACCTTTTCCCGCCCAACAATGAAACAGCCGCAGTCAGCGGCAAAACGGAAAAAAAGGACGGCGGCCCGGCCGGCCGGAAAACGAGAATCGACTTCGAGAACGTCGAGGAACGCATCATGGCTTTCCCCCCGGAAGCCGGAGATTACTACGGCCTGCAGGCGATCGATGACGGAGTGATGTATTACAGGAACGGCCAACTGCATCTTTTCAGAATCAATGAAAAAAAAGAAGAAACGATCATGGCCTCGGTGTCGGCCGCTGTGCTTTCGGCAGACGGAAAAAAAATCCTCTATCGTTCAGGACCCAACTACGGCATCGTGGATGTGAAACCGGGACAGAAGCCCGGCGATGGTCAACTGGATCTTTCCGGGCTGCAGATGCGCATCGAACCGCGCCTGGAATGGGCCCAGATATTCGCTGACGGCTGGCGGATTTTCCGCGACTGGTTTTACGTGCCCAACCTGCACGGAGTTGACTGGGAAAAGATGCGCCGGCGCTATGCCAAGCTGCTGCCCTCCCTGAGTCACCGGGCCGACCTGGATTTCATTTTCGGTGAACTGGTGGGTGAGGTCAACGCGGGTCACGCCTACGTCAACTGGGGAGACCTGCCTCCGTTGAAAAGAATGGAAAGCGGCCTGCTGGGAGCTGAACTGAAGCTCGACGAAAAAACGGGACGCTACTTCATCAGCAAGATCTACCGGGGCGAGAACTGGGATGAGCGGACCCGTTCCCCGCTGACCGGACCGGGCCTTCATTTTCGGGAAGGTGATTTCCTGCTCAAAATCAACGGGCATGAAGTCAAAGCCGCAGACAATCCCTATCGTTTCCTGGAAAACACCGCCGGCCGCCGCATATCCCTGGTCACCAACAACAACCCGAGCCTGGCCGGAGCCCGGGAACAGTGGATCACCCCGATAAAAAGCGAGCTGGAACTGCTGTACCTTGACTGGGTTGAAAGCCGCCGGGCCATGGTTGAGCGTCTTTCAGACGGCCGTATCGGCTATATTCACGTGCCCGATACCGCGGTAGCCGGAAACCGGGAGCTCTTCCGGGGTATCTATGCCTATCGGAACAAGGAGGCCCTGATTCTCGACGCCCGTTACAACGGAGGCGGCTTTATTCCGGTGATGATGGCCGACCTGGTGTCCCGCACGCCGCTGCATTACTGGGCCAGGCGCGGATTGGAAATGCGCTCCGAGCCGGCCGTGGTCCACCAGGGCCCGAAAGCCATGCTGATCAACCATTATTCGTCCTCGGGCGGCGATGCTTTCCCCTATTATTTCCGCCAGAGAAATCTTGGTCCGTTGATCGGCACCCGCACCTGGGGCGGCTTGATCGGCATTTCCGGAAATCCGCGCTTTGTGGACGGCGGCTTTTTCAACGTGCCGACTTTCGGTTTCGTCAATCTCGACGGTGAATGGGACGTTGAAGGTATCGGAGTGGCACCGGATATCGAGGTTTACGACCTGCCTGAAATGATCGCCGCCGGCCGCGACCCCAGCATCGAGGAAGCGGTCAGGGTGCTGCTCAAGGAACTGGCCGAAAAGCCGGGCAAAAAAGTCAAGCAGCCGGCTGATCCCGACCGCTCCGGCTGGATCGAAAACCATAAGCGCTGAGTTTCTCCAAAGCCCGGTATAAGCCCGCTTTTATTGCAATAAAAGCCTTTTTATGGTAATAAACAGTCATGAAACACCTCTGCAGCTCCGCATTCAACTTTTCAGCCAACTTCAACCAATCCGGCATGGAAGGCAACGGCAACGACTTCGTGATGCTCATCCAGAGCGCCTCGCCTCTGGCCAAATTCGTCCTGCTCGTGCTGATAGCTTTCTCGATTTTTTCCTGGGCGGTGATCATCTTTAAACTCTGGGAATACGGCCGGGCCAGAAAAAGCGCCCTGGCTTTCCAGCAGTACTTCCGCAAGAACCGCAACTTCACCGACATATACAAAAACACCGAACAGAAAATCAACAATCCGCTTTATGCAGTGTTCAAGTACGGATTCCAGGAGCTCTCCCTGCAGAAAAGCGGCGGACGGGAAGAGGAGCCGGCTGACGCCGAAAGCCTGCAACGAGCCCTGTGGCGCGCATCCAATGCCGAAATCGTGCGCCTGGAGAGGTTGAACGGGTTTCTGGCCACCACCGCTTCAGTTACCCCCTACATCGGCCTATTCGGCACCGTCTGGGGCATTATGCATTCATTCCAGGCTATCGGCCTGCAGATGAACGTCAGCCTGGCCACGGTCGCCCCGGGCATCGCCGAGGCATTGATCGCCACAGCCCTGGGCCTGTTCGCCGCCATTCCGGCTTCTATCTTCTACAACCTGCTCCTGAACAAGCTGAAAGTGATTATTTCCATGATGGAAGATTTCAGCCTCGACTTTCTGAATCTCTGTGTCAAGATAAACTGATGAAGGTTCAACGTCATTCCCGCCTGACTCCCAACCTGGCGGAGATAAACGTTGTCCCCCTGGTTGACGTCATGCTGGTCATGCTGATTATTTTCATGGTCACCGCCCCGATGATCCAGACCGGGATTTCCGTCAACCTGCCCAGCGCGGAAACCAGGACCACGCCCAGTACGGAAGGCCTGGTTATAACGATCAGCAAAGACCAGCACCTCTACATCGAGGATCAGATCATCAACATCATTCTGCTGGAAGACCAGCTGAAAAACTATTTTTTCCACCGCGAAAAGAAAGTGGTTTTCCTGAAAGCCGACAGGGAAATCCCCTATGGCCGGGTCATTGAAGTCATGGATATCATAAAAAAAGCAGGAGTTGAAACAGTCGGCATGATCGTTGAACCAAAAACGGCGAGGTAACATGAAATTTCGAGCCGCGCTCGCCGTTTCCTCGATCCTGCACGTTTCCATCTTCGCCTATATGCTGATTTCTCCGGGCCGTCGGGATGCCGGAGAAATGACCTATTACGTCGACCTGATCCATTTGTCGGGACCGGGCGGCGGAGGCAGAGGCGGCGGTCCGGCCGGCGGCAGAAGCGGAACCGCCGGCCGCAGCGGGGGAGGCGCCGGGGAAGAAACCGGCCAGACCACCATGGTCAGCGAAGCAGGCCGCCTGCGTGACCTGACCGCCCGCCAGGATCCGCCTCCTTCCAGTCTGCGCTATCCGGATGAGCAGGGCCGCAAACAGACTGAAAAAAAGGATGCCGTCTCGGTCATCAGGAAGCCCCAGGCCGAAAAAACCGAGGTTCAGTCCGGCGGTGCCGGTGAAGGCGCACTGACCACCGGCATTTCGACCGGAACCGGCTCCGGATCGGGCGGCGGCGGAGCCGGCGGGGGCGGACCCGGCGGTGGCTGGAGTTTCAGTCATTTTCCTTATGCTTATTATGTGGAGACCCTGCGCAACAGGATTTCCGTTTCCTGGTACAATTCCCTGGTTGAACCCGGAGGCCGGGGCCGCTTTCTTACCAGCGTCTATTTCCGTATTAACCGTGACGGTTCAATCACTGACTTGAAAGTAGAGAAGAAAAGCGGACTGGCTGCTCTGGATCTTTCAGCCCTGCGGGCGGTGGAAAGCGCCGCCCCTTTTCCGCCCCTTCCGGCTGATTTCCGTTCAGCTTACCTGGGTGTTTTTTTTGAATTTGAATGGGAGCGATGATGAAAAACAAAAAAACATTTGCCGTTTTAATCATAATAACGGCTCTAAATTTCTGCCTTCCCGGACAGGAAGAAATCCGCATCCGTATCCGTGATGGTCTGCCTTTTATCACCGTGGCTCTGCCGCAGATCACCTTCACTCCCCAGTCGGAAATCAACGAGGAGATCAGGGACGTTCTGCACGAGACCATCTGGCAGGATCTAGCCTATTCCCGGGTTTTCCGGATGATCCCCAAGGAGCAGTACCAGTACATCCCCCGACGCCAGGACGATCAGATCAACTTCAAGGACTGGGCCTCCCTGCAGGCCCGGTTCCTGCTCAGCGGAGAGCTGGAAGTTACCGCCGGAGACCGTATTGTATTTTCGTTCAAGGTTTACGACGTCCAGAGTGAACGATTTATAACCGGCAAGAACTTCGGCGGTCGCAAGGATTTTGTCAGGCTTATCGCCCACCGTACCGCCGACGAGATGATGCGGCTGGTAGGTGAAAAGCCGATTTTCACCTCAAAGATAGCTTTTGTCTCAGAACGTGACGGCAACAAGGAGATCTACCTGATGGATTACGACGGCCACCGCCAGACCCGCCTGACCAACAATCCTTATATCGACATGCTGCCGGCCTGGAGCACGGATAATGAGAAAATAGTTTATACATCTTACCGCAACATGAATCCTGATCTCTTCCTCCTGGACATCTACAGCGGCAAATCCGAAATGATCGCCAGCGGGGGAGTCAACTACGCCGCCGATTTCTCTCCGGACGGACAGCAGATAGTGTACACATCATCCCGGGAAGGCAACGCCGAAATTTACGTCAAGGACCTGCGCAGCGGCCGGGATCGCCGCCTGACCTTCAACCGCTCGATCGACACAGCCCCGAACTGGAGTCCCAGCGGCCGGGAAATAGTTTTCATCTCTGATCGCGGAGGTTCTCCCCAGGTTTACATCATGGACGCCGAGGGAGCCAACGTACGCCGGGTAAGCTACCAGGGCACTTACCACGACTCGCCGGCCTGGTCACCGGACGGCTCGCGCATAGCCTATGTTTCCAGGGTGGAAGGCCGTTTCGACATCTACGTCCACAATCTGCGCTCCGGTGAAATCATCAAACTCACCGAGAACAGCGGCCGTAACGAAAACCCGTCATGGTCGCCGGACGGCCGTCACCTGGCTTTCTCCTCGAACCGCAGCGGCAGCCACCAGATATACCTGATGGATTACGACGGAGCCAACCTGCGCCAACTGACCTCCCGAGGTGAAAACAAGATGGCCAAATGGCAAAAAACCGCGCAGTGAAATGTTGAAAAGCCATTGACAAAAAAAAAACGCTAATATATTATTTATTCGCAAATTTATATAAGGAGATTGATATGAGAAAAGTTACTGCAGTCTGGATTATTGCCCTGGCCATGACATTCTTTTTTACCTCCTGCGCCAAAAAAGCGCCCGTTGTCGCCCCTGAACCGGAACCTGCCCAAGTGATTGAAGAAGTCGAAGAAAAAATCGAAAAACCGAAGCTCAGTGAAGAAGAGCTGTTTCAGCAGAAAACCATCGAAGAACTGAATAAAGACGGGAATCTGAAGAGAATCAATTTCGATTTCGACCGTTTCCTGATCCGTGAAGACATGAAACCCGTCCTGCAGAACAACGCCGACTGGCTGCGCCGCTTTTCCTCGGTGGAAATAGTCATCGAAGGTCACTGTGACGAACGGGGCACCGTTGAATACAACATGGCCCTGGGTGAAAGAAGAGCGGATGCCGCCAAGAATTACCTGGTATCCCTGGGTGTGCCGGCCAATCGCATCAGGATAGTTTCCTACGGCAAGAACCGGCTGCTGGTTCCCGGTATCGACGAAGAATCCCATTTCAAGAACCGCCGCGCTGAATTCGTCATCGTCAAGAAATAGTTGAGTTGATCGCCTTGAGCGGCGTCTGCGCATGAAAAAAGGTTCGGCTCTTACATTACTGATACTGATGGTACTGTTTTTCAGCGGGCCGGCTGAAATTTCGGCCCAGAGAAAAGACACCAAGCTCGTTCTCGATGAAATCGAAAAGCTGGCCGCCGTGTTGTCCGGATTGGACAAGAAAATCGGCGTCATGTCCGGGGAGATTTCCATCCTTTCACGCCGGGTGGAAATGATCGAAGACCGGCTTAACGCTCTTTCCCTGAACCAGGCGGACCAGGGTCAGAACCGGGAATCAACTTTGCTTACCCTGCAATTCCTCAGGGAAGAGTTGAACGATCTGAAAACCATGATCATCGGCCTCGGAGAACGAGTCTCCTCGGGCAACCATCAGGCAGGCGAGAACGAATCCCAGTCCGCCCAGGACAGACCGGCGCAGACGCCGCTCCCCCGCGATCCTTCCGCGGTGTATTACGCCGCCTACTCTGATTATCTCAAGGAAAATTACAACCTGGCCATCCAGGGTTTTCAGCAGTTCATTCAGGCCTTTCCGGAAAGCGGACTGGCTGACAATGCTTACTACTGGATAGGAGAATGCTATTACGCCCAGAAAAAGTTCCAGGAAGCAGCTCAGACCTTTGAAGAGCTGATGCAGAAATACCCCTCCGGAGACAAGTACCCGGCGGCGGCCCTGAAAAAGGCTTACGCCTTGATCGCCATCGGACGGCAGAGTGACGGAGTTCGCCTGCTCAAGGAAGTAAGTTCCCGCTTTCCGCTCTCGGAGGAAGCTTCGCTGGCCCAGCAGAAATTGAGGGAGATAAACGAATAATGGCCCATGTGCGCAGCCTTAACCGGGTCACCCTGGTCGGCCGAGTGGGTCGGAACCCAGAATGCACCATTCTGCCGAACAGCGGTCGTGAAGTTGCCCGGTTTTCCCTGGCCACCAACGAAGGTTTTTTCGACCGTAACAGCAACAGCTGGAAAGACCTGCCCACTGAATGGCATGACATCGTTGCCTGGGGCGGCTTGGCCCAGCGGGTGGAAAAGCAGGTTAAAAAGGGCGACCTCCTGTTGATTGAGGGCAGCATCCGTACCCGCAAATGGACGAACAAGAGCGGCCAGGAACAAAGCAGTAAAGACATCCAGGCCAGCGAAGTGATCCTGCTAGACAAGCGGCAGAGAGACGGCGAGGGCGGCTTTGAAAAGAATTCTGCGGATCGTTCCGGCTTTTCGGAAGAACGGAGCGGCGGCACCTTCGGGCCGGGTAAAACCCTTCACGAAGATTTCAATTTCGAAGAAAACGAGGAACCATTCTAGTGTCTTTTGTAAACTACAACAACAAGGAAATCACGGTCAAGATAGTTTACTACGGCCCGGCACTGAGCGGCAAAACCACCTGTCTGCGCTCCATTTACGGATCTGATTCAATTACCACCAAAGGCAAGCTGATTACTCTTGACACCGATGGAGACCGCACCCTGTTTTTCGATTTCCTGCCCCTGGAAATAGGAAAACTGGGCAATTACTCATTGAAAATTCAGTTGTACACCGTTCCCGGCCAGGTTGCCTACGACACCACCCGCAAGCTGGTTCTCCAGGGATCAGACGGCATAGTCTTCGTCGCCGATTCCCAGGTCATCATGCGGGAACAGAACATCGACAGCCTGCAGAACCTTAAAAAGAACTTATTGCTGAACAACATGTCCTATGAGGACATTCCGGTTATTTTTCACTTCAACAAGAGAGATTTGAAGGAAATACTTCCGCTTGACTCTTTGAACAAGGACTTGAACCAGCAGAATAAACCGTTTTTCCCGACCATCGCCCTTGATGGGGAAAACGTGCTGGAAGGTCTGCATACTATAATAAAGCTGGCCATTCTCAACTTAAAAAACAAACTGACCATTTTCCAGAAAGACAAGACCGTGATGTTCTCCAGAGATGACCTGAGTCATACTCCGGCACCAGGCAAAAAGGAAGCCCCTCCGACCGTACAGGAAGCTTTTCCGGCGGCTGAAGAAGAGCTTTTCGAGCTTTCTTCGCCGCTGATCGAGGAAAACGGAATCGCGCCGAAGACTACTGAAAAAGATGAAGATCTCTTTCAACTTGAAGACGAGATATATCCGGCGGAAACCGACGGCGAACTGACCGCCGCCAAGCCGAAACAGCCTGCCAAATCTAACAATACCGCCGAAGAAGCTCACCTGAGTTTTGACACTCCGGCGCCATATTCATCCCCGAATCGCGGGAAGGACCAGGAAGAAATTGAGATTCCCCTGACCATAAACCTGGCCGGCAATCAAAAAGAAATCAGGATCAACCTGTCTATAAAAATCCAGATTGAGCGCGATTGACTGTCGGCAACAGACCATGAAAAAAACATTTCTTCTGCTCTTTCTGCTCATTGTTCCGCTTTGCCACCGGGTCGGAGCTGAAGGAATAGCCGGGTTGGCAGCCTGGTCCTCGGAAACCATACGCCAGCATTTACTGAGCCAGCCCGGTGTTTCCCTGTCGATCAGCAGCCTGGAAAACCATACAGAACTGCCTCCCTTAGCCCTGCAGCGTTTTTACCAGCTGATCGCCGCCGACCTGGAAAGATCCGGCCTGGACTTTCGCGACACCATGATCGATATGGAACAAAAAAAGGGCGTTTTCAACCTGAGCCGGGCCAATGAAGCCAATTACCTGGTCTTCCTCAAACTGATGCGTAACAAGGATCGCATCGGAGTCGGGCTGGCCATCTTTTCCCGGCCCCTGGACCGTCTGTTGACCATCCGCTACCGCGAAGCCGAGATTTCTCCGCCGGAAATACTGCTCATAAGCGAGGCAGATTTTGGCTTCCAGGCTGGCGGATTCCGAAAAATCCTCGAGTTTCCCGTGCGCCGCGGACTGCTGGACATCGCCCTGCTGGAGACGGATCAAGAAGGGCCGGCCAGTTATCTCTTCATGTTTGCCGATGAAATAGTCGTCTATGAAAGATCCGGGGCCGGCCTGGTTCCCGCCTCCAATTTCCGCCTGCCCTGGCCGGGGCCGTTTTTCCCGAGCCAGGAACCGATGGGCCGGCTGACCCTTTTCAGGCACCGGGATCAGCTTTTCCTGTCCGCAGGCAGTAATTTTTCAGAAAAATCCATTATCATGGTCAGAGAACAGGGACAATGGCTGGATCAATCCCGCATTCCCTTTGTCCCCCTGGCCATGGAATCGATCAACGAGCAAACTTATTTGATAGGCGCCCCTTTCGCTCCCGGGAAAAACTATTTCCAGGGCAGGCTTTTTTTCATGCCGCTTAAAGACGACCTACCAGGCGGCGAAGCCTATTACAAGGAAATTCCCTCTTTTTTTAATGCCGCTTTCGCCGGGACAAGCAATGAAAGCAAGACCTGGCAAATGGTCGGCACGGATTATCGCTGGCAGTATAGTAATACCGATTTCACCTCCTTTGAAAGCGGACCACAGCGTTATGGTCATAGTCTTGATGTTCTTGACGGCAATTGGCTGGCCCTCAGTGATTTCAGCCGCAAACGGGATCGGCTGTTTTTTTACAACATAGCGGCCGGGGGCAGAAGACTGGTTTACAATCAGGAAATTCCCGGTGAAATACTGCTGATCAGGGCTCTTCCCTGGGAAGGCCGTCCGGGTTTCTGGCTGCTGGTGGACGGCATGCCGGGTGATAACATGATGTGGCTGCAATTCTGGTCTAATGAAAACTAAAAAATCCCTTATAATAATTGTTTTTCTGGCCGCCCTGGCCTGCCTCGGCGCAGTCAGGCCGCGCTACGGCGGGGAAATCAGCCTGCGCCTCAATGAACCGACATCCTTTTCTCCAAGCAGCTCCACCTACTCGAACCTGCTTTTCTACTCATTGATTTATGAAAACTTCTTTTACCTGCACCAGGACGGCTCCCTGACCAGCAACATCTTTTCCAGTTACCGCTACGATGCTGAAAAAATGACCCTGATGCTGGTATTGAAGGAAAACCTCAGTTATTCCAACGGCAAGCCGATCAGCGCGGAAAGCATTAAAACCTCGCTCAGGGTTTTCCTCAACCTCAATCTGCATCAGGCCCGCCGCCTCAGCCGGGCCCTGGACTCCATCCATTCCAGCGAAAACATTGTCACCATCAAGCTCAACTTCAACCTGCCCGATATTTTGAGCCTGCTTTCATCCCCGGATCTGATCCTGGTCGCTGAAGGTGAAGGTATCTATTCAGGCCCTTTTTTCCCCGAACAATGGCTGAAGGGCGAATCGATCACCCTGCAGGCCAATCCATTTTACCCGGGCGGTCGCAGCCATCTTGACACTGTTCGCGTTTACTTCGATGAAAAGGCCAGGGATCTTTTTCTATCCGACCCGGGCCTGCCCTCAAATCAGTTCCAGGAGTTACCGGCCGACGTTTACCAGAACATCTACCTGAGCTTTCCCCATCCCGGCGGCAGCCTGAACACCCGAATCGCCATATACACTCTTTTACGGCGCTTTCAGAAAAGGATCAGCAACCGTTACCTGCTGCTCAACTCGCTGACCAGCGACGATGAATCGCCTGTAAGCATCAAGGTCAACGAACTGCCGGAAAACAGGATCAATCCAATTCTAAGACAATCCAACCTGAAACTACACATACATTCCGCCCTGAAAGAATTCGAAAAAGAGCTGACCTCATTTCTGAAAACTCAGCAAAGCAGAATCGACCTGGTTTTTTTCAACCTGGACGATTTCCAGACCATGGGGGAAATCGACGACTCAATTTCTTACCTGGTGATCAGCCGGACCTTTCGACGTGATACTCCGCCGGCTGACAAACTGAGCCGCATAATCAGTGAATTGAGTTTCAGACGTTTTGATGAAAAATACCTGAAAATGATCAATGAGCTGAGTGAAATGAAATACATGGCTGACGAGGCCCTTTTGCTGGAACAAAGCGCCCGGATCGTCGAGGAAATAGTCAGGGATGGTTTTCTTTTACCTCTGTTTCAAAAGAGATTTTCTCTTTACGCCCGCCGCGGCCTGCAGAACCTGAAACTCGATTACTACGGACGTCCTCTGCTTTTCCGGTCGCACCTGGAACATGAATAAACCGGCAAGAATCATTCCGGTTTTAACCCTGCTGCTGGCTTGCGCTTCCTCCCTGCCCGCCCTCAACCTGGGCCTGCACGGAGGCCTGATCAACAATCCCGGCAAAATCACCTACGGCCTCACCTTGGAGACCGGCCTGCTGATTCCCTTCTGCAAGCTGGAATTTGAAGCGGGCAAAAGAATTGACGCTGATGAAAAGTTTATCAGTGGTGCAGTTCTTTTCAGCCCGCGCCTGCGTACCATCAGACCCTACATCGGCATCGGGGCAGCCACGGAGTTCCTCAGGCTCGACCTGCATTTCAATCGCTATGAGGCTTATTCCTTCCTGGCCGGCGGCGCCCACCTTTTTTTCAACGAGATTCTGTCGCTGCGCTTTGATCTGCGCTGGCAGAATTATGGTGATTACAGAAGAACCAGGTTGAGTTCCGGCCTTTTCGTCCACCTCTGAGAAGTCCGCCGGGGCTTTTTCAGTCTAGAATCACCACCACTTTTTCCTTGGGCTTCATCAGCCACAGTTTTTCCCTGGCCACTTTCTCCAGAAACTGCGGATTATCGGTCAATTGCTGTATTTCCCTTTGCAGGTCTGCGATTTCTCTTTGCAGTTCGACTATTGTGTCCTGCATTTCCCTGATCTGGTTCTGCAGGCGGACGATTTCCACGATGCCGCGGTCTCCGAAAAAGAGGGTTAAAACCAGTATCATCAGGATGGTGACCACCAGCATGATCACGGCCTTTACCCGGAAAAACGAGGCCATGCCCGACTTCAGTTCATCCAAGCAGATTTCTCCCCAAGTTCAGCAGGCTCCCAGCTTTTTTTGCGGTCAGCGCTTCTGATCTGACCCGGAAATACCCCGGCCGAGAAGTCGGGCGCACTATGAACCAGCCATCAGCGAAAACCGCTTTCAGACCGTCAAGCCAATTCAACTTGGGATCACCGGGAATAAACGGCAATTCATGCTTCTCTGTCATTTGCCGGAAAAGTTCCACTCCGCGATTACCGGCATTAACAACTGCCTTTCGGCGATAACTTGGACCAAAACGACCCGCCGCCGAACGCAGGATTTGAGCCGGGTTTTTTGCGTAAACTGCTATCATTTCAAGGGCCAGCAGCGAGAACAGTAAGCCGTCGGCACAGTGAATACCTGCCCCCATAATTGAGGCGCTGTTTTCAGAAAAAGCCAGTACCGCATGCCTGGAGCTCAGCATGTCAGCCAGGTAGTTTTCACCACAGGGCGCTTCGTGCAGCCTCTGCCCGGTAAAAACAGCCACCCGGTCAAGCAGCATGGTCGAATCGACTGTTTTAACAAGGGGGCCGGCCATTTTGCCGCTTGTAATCAGGTACTCAGCCAATGCGGCCTGCAGTAATGATCCGGAAAGCCTTCTGCCCGCTGCGTCCAGCAGCCAGAATCCGCGGCCGTCACCCCCCAGGGCGATTCCCAACTCGACGCGCTTTTCCCTGATGCACCCGGCCAGTTTTCGTAATTCAGCCGTCGATGGCCGGTATTGACACCCGCTTGAGGTATATTCCGCCGAACCTGGCAAAACAACTGATTCCAGGTTGTTTTCCTGGAGAATTTTGTCCAGGTACTCGCGGTTCCCGGCTGAACCGGGTAAAATGACTGTCCGTAAACCCGATGAACGCAGTCGGTTGAAGTCGACCAGCTGCTCAAGGAATGATCGGTAAGCCGGGAAATAATCCTGCCTATCGATCAGTTCACGAACCGGATACGACGGCTTGATGTCGAGATCGGCGGGAAGCCGTCTCACCTCGTTTTCTATCAGCAACACCCAGGACGGCAGAACCGGAGCCCCTTTTTCATTGAAAAGTCTCATCCTCCTGGATCCCGGCTTGGCGCCGGCGGTCGACAAACTGATTCCGGCGGTCATGCCGGTTTTGGCCAGGGCCAGGGAAAATGCGGCTTCCGTAGCATTCTTCACTGGGAACAGGACCGAAATACCCTGGCCGGTCAAGACCCTGGCCGCTTCCCGGGCCAGTCGATCACACAGGAAGCTTAGATCGTAATTGAGGGCAACGGTCGGACGGGATTTTTCATTACGTTCCAGAAGAAATCGGGACAGGGCAAGGGCTGTACGGCGCACTTCGTCAAAGCCGAACTCACGCCCCATTCCGCCCTGCCAGCAAACAGTGCCCAGTAGGGTCTTCATGTTGAGCCAGAATATCACAAATCCGACCATCTGACAACCTGAGCCGCAAGTTTTACGTATAATGATTGTTTTAGTATTTCTTAAATCAGTATCCTAGGAGCGGTAATGAAATCGAGAACATTGCTTTATTCAGTCCTGCTGATGGTCATTCTGCTGTCAGCCTGCAAGGGTGACCGGCCCGGCCCGGAAAAGCCCGGGGCCGCTATTCCTCCCGCTCAAGAAAAAAGCGGCCAGGAAGAGCCCAAGGAAAAAAAAGATGAGCCTCTGGACATAGATAAACTGGACATTCCCGAACGCATGAAAGCCGCGGTCAAAGAAGGCCGGATTCCCATGGAAAGGGTTCAGCAGTTCCTGGAAATGAGGCGCGGGGGAGGCGGCCCGGGAGGCGGAGATGCCGCCCTGGTGGAATTATCCCGGGTTCAACAGAAGGAAATACATTCATCACTGGTTCTGAACGGCATAGTTGAGCCTCAGAACACGGTCGAAGTCTACTCCCGCCTGTCGGCTCACGTCAAATCAATTGTCAAGGAAGAGGGTCAAAGAGTTAAGAAAAACGATGTACTGGCACTGCTCGATGACACCGAAATCCAGATCAGCTATCAGCAGGCCCGCATCATGCTCAAGCAGGCGGAATTATCCCTGGCCGACCAGGAAGAAAACTTCCGGCGCAGCAGTGAACTCAAAGCCAACAACCTTATTTCCGACAAGGATTTCCAGGCTTCCCAGTCCGCCCTGCAGAGCGCCAAGCTGGAATTCGAGAACCGGCGGCAAAACTACAATTCCCTGGAGTTGCAGCTCGGCTACACCCGCATCATTTCCCCGATCGACGGCTTCATAACCAGGAGACTCATCGAAGTGGGGCACAAATTGAACCCGAACCAGCATGTCTACACAGTGGAAAACTTCTCGCCCCTGCTGGTCAGGTTGAATGTACCGACCGCGGATGTGGTCAACATCAGTCCCGGAATGAAGGCGGAAATCACCAGTGATGTTCTCCGGGGCAACGTTTTCCCCGGGCAGGTCAAACTGGTCAACCCCAGGGTTGAAGTACAGTCAGGTACGGTCCGGGTCACCGTTGAAGTAGACGATCCTAGCGGCAGCCTGCGACCGGGAATGTTCACCGAAGTCAGGATTCTGGTGCGTGCCAATCCGGACGCCCTGGTGATACCACGCAGGAGCGTTCTCTATCGGCAGAACAAATCCTGGGTATTCACTTTCACTAATTTCAGCGCCCAGCAGAGAGAAATCAGCACGGGCATTATCGATGGTGACAACATTGAGGTTATATCCGGGCTTGAAAGAGGGGAGTTCGTAATCATCTCGGGCATGGAAAATCTCAAAGACGGACAGCAGGTCAGACCGGCCAACGAAGGAAGACCCGGCGGGAACCAGGGATCGGGTGAACGCCAGAGGCCAGCCGATGAAAATCGTTAGATTTTCACTCAACCATCCGGTCACCGTGTTCATGGCCGCGGTCGCGGCCCTGATATTCGGCTTTATTTCATACGACAAGCTGCCGCTCAACCTGTTGCCCCAGATATCTTACCCAACCCTGACCATTAAAACCGAATACCCCGGCACAGCTCCCTCGGAAATCGAGAACAACGTGTCAAAACCTATCGAAGAGAGCGTGGGCGTGGTTGACAACGTAGTCCGGGTTTCCTCAGTTTCCCGGGCCGAGGTTTCCGAAGTTACCATCGAGTTCTCCTGGAACACCAACATGGATTTCGCCACCCTCAAGGTACGGGAAAAGATCGACCTGCTCAACCTGCCCCAGGGAGCGAGAAAGCCGATTATACTGAGGTACGACCCGAACAGCGAGCCGATCATGAAGCTTGGCATAAGCGGCGGCGCCGAGCTTTCCCGTATCCGCTACATAGCTGAGACCGAACTCAAGCAGGCCCTGGAAAGCATCGAGGGAGTAGCCGCCTGCACCATATCGGGCGGCTTCGAGGAAGAAATCCAGATAGACCTTGATGAGCAGCAGATAAGCCTGCTGAACATTTCCGTGGCCGCCATCGCCAACCGTCTGGCCCAGGAAAACATCAACCTTTCCGCCGGAATACTCAGGGAAAAAGACAGTCAGTTTTTAGTGCGCACAGTCAACGAATTCAAGAGCATTGATGAAATCAAGGAAATAATTATTGAGAACCGCAACGGCATTCCGATAAAACTAGGCCAACTAGCCCGGGTTTACCCCGGCCACAAGGAACGCAAGGTGATTTCCAGGATCAACGGTCAGGAATGCGTTGAGGCGGCTCTATTTCGGGCCGCGGATGCCAACACCGTCACCGTGGCCGAGCAGATCGCCGTCCGCCTGGAAAGAATCGAAAAAGACATCCTGAAACCCAGGCAGATGAATTACGTTATCATCACCAACCAGGCCAAATTCATCAAGAGCTCAATAGAAGAAGTAAAAAACACCGCGGTGCTGGGTGGTATTTTCGCCATCCTGGTCCTGCTTTTCTTCCTGAAAAACATCCGGAGTACACTGATCATAGGTGTTTCCATCCCCCTGTCAGTGATTATAACTTTTTTCCTGATGCTCAACTTCGACATCTCGCTCAACATCATTTCCCTGGGCGGGCTGGCACTGGGCATAGGCATGCTGGTCGACAACTCGATCGTGGTTCTTGAAGCCATTCATCGCTACCGGGAAATGGGCCTGGATGACCGCGAGGCATCCCTGCAGGGAACCAGCGAGGTGGCCGGGGCCATCACCGCATCCACCCTGACCACGGTGGCCGTTTTCTTTCCAATCGTTTTCGTCGAAGGCATTGCCGGCCAACTTTTCCGTGACATGGCCCTGACCGTGACCTTCTCCCTGCTGGCCTCCCTGCTCGTCTCCCTGACCCTTATCCCCATGTTGAACTCCATCCTGCGCCGCAGCCAACAGATTAAATCCGGCGGCGGAATTCTGCACAAAGTGTTTTATCCCCTGGATCAGGTGTACGAACGCGGGTTCAGCGCCTACAAGCGCCTCCAGGCGTTTTCATTCAAAAGGAGAAGCATCTTTCTCCTGAGCGCCTTGCTTCTTTTTCTGATCAGTATCGGAGCTTTTTCCTTCCTGGGCAAGGAACTCATTCCGGCCATTTCCCAGGGTGAATTCATCATCAACGTTGAAACCAGGCCGGGAACAGCCCTGGCCGATAACACCAGGATAGTCGACTCGGTGTACGAGCGGTTGACCAAAATCCCGGAAATCGCTTCGGTTTACGAAATGATCGGCAAGGGTTCGCGCGGCGGCATATCCTTTCAGGAAGAACAGGAAAACCTCTCCGAACTGATCGTGCGCCTGCAGCCGGGAATCCTGGGCCGGGCCGAGGAAAAGGTCATGGAAAAGGCGCGACTGGCCCTGGCCGACCTGGAAAACCTTCAATTGAAAATCTACCGGCCGCGGCTGTTTTCCTTCAAGGCGCCCCTGGAAATTGTCATTTCAGGCAATTCCCTGGAACACCTGAAAACAGTTTCCGACCAACTGCTGGCCCAAATGCGCGACATTCCCGGCCTGATCGACCTGAAATCAAGCATGGAAGAAGGTTACCCTGAAATCCAGATCGTTTTCAACCGTTTCCTGCTCTCCCAGCAGGGGCTGAACATTCAAACCGCCGGCAGCCAGTTGCGTTCCAAGGTTGAAGGCGACATCGCCACCCGCTTCATAGAAAGCGACCGCGAAATCGATATCAGGGTCAGGGTAGGAGAAGACTT
The DNA here is from genome assembly GCA_964457225.1 of uncultured Clostridia bacterium. GTDB lineage: Bacteria > Acidobacteriota > Aminicenantia > UBA2199 > UBA2199 > CAYWEM01. The sequence goes on along the minus strand of CAYWEM010000011.1, from coordinate 52,628 downwards.
CCGGGCCAACCTGGCCGCCATCGAACGCATGACCATCCGCAACGGTTTCGGTCAGACCATTCCACTGAAGTCGGTCGCCGATATCGGCATCAGTGAAGGTCCGGCGGAAATAAGGCGCATCGGTCAGCAGAAATCGGCGGTGATCACCAGCGACCTGATGGGTGTTGATCTGGAAAGCGTCACCCGCAAAGCGCTGGAACTGGCGGCGTCAATTGATCTGCCCGCAGACGTCCGCATCTACGCCGGCGGCCAAAGCCAGGAAAAAGACGTGGCCTTTTCATCAATGGTCTTCGCTATACTGCTGGCCGTCTTCCTGGTCTACCTGGTCATGGCTTCACAGTTTGAATCCTTTCACATGCCTTTCATCATCCTGTTCACCATCCCCCTGGCCCTGATCGGGGTGGTGTTCTTTAACCTGCTGCTGGGCGTCACGGTGAACGTCATCATGCTGATCGGGGTAATAATCCTGGCCGGCATCATCGTAAACAACGCCATTGTCCTGGTCGACTTCACCCGGAAACTTCAGCTTAAGGGCATGGACAAGTTCAGTGCGGTCAGGGAAGCCGCCCAGGTACGCTGGCGTCCCATCCTGATGACCACTCTGACCACCGTGCTGGGCCTGCTGCCCATGGCCCTGGATTTCCAGGAAGGTTTCGAAATAAGGATTCCCATTGCCGTCACCCTGATCGGGGGACTGAGCTTCGGAACCATCCTGACCCTGGTCATCATCCCCCTGGTCTACACCCTGCTGACCAGGAACAAGTTGATCCGGGCCGAAGAGGAGAGTGCCGAATGAACCTGCCTGATTTCGCCATGCGCAAGCCGGTCACCATAGTGGTTATCCTGCTTGTCTTCCTGACCGTCGGCCTGATCTCCATGTTCAAGCTCCCCCTGGAAATGATGCCGGAATTCAGCTTTCCCAGCATGATGGTCATGATCCCCTACCGTTCCTCCTCGCCGGAAGAAGTGGAAAGAACCATCACCAGGCCGCTGGAGGAGATTCTTTCCACCTTGAACAATCTGAAAAACATCAATTCCACCTCTTCAGCTTCCATGTCCTCCATACGCCTGGAAATGAACAACGACACCAACATGGACCTGGCTTCCATGGAAGTTCGCGACAAGATCGACCAGGTGCGCAGCCGCCTGCCGGCCGACATCGAAAACGTGCGTATCAGGCGCTGGTCCAGTGCCGATTCCCCGGTAATTTCCTTTACCATATCCCTGCCGGGTTCCCTGGAAAACCTCTACCAGGCGGCTGAAGAAATAATAAAACCGGAACTGGAAAGAATCCCCAATGTGGCCAACGTGGACATTTCCGGCATCAAGAACAAAGTGCTCAACGTGGTGATGCATCCCGAATACCTGCACGGCACCTCGCTGAACATCCTGGAACTGATCAACACCATCCGCAACAACAACCTGAACATCAGTGCAGGCTACCTGGAACAGGAAGATCGACGTTTCCTGCTGCGCATCCCCGGCGAACTCAAACAGGTCGAGCAGATCCGCGAACTGCCCATCAGCAGCCTTGGTTTGAAAATCAAGGACGTGGCCTCGGTCAGCTACGATTTTCCCGAGGAAGACAGTTTTTCGCGCATGAACGGCCGGGACTCCATTTCTTTCAGAGTCTACCGGGCTTCCAACGCCAACGTGGTCGAGGTATGCAATGAAATCCGCTCGTCAGTAGAAAGGCTGGCAGCTGATCATCCGCGACTGGATGGCATGGAGGTCATGTTTTTCCGCGACCAGTCCCTTGACATCACCAAGAGCCTCAAGGACCTGGCCCTGGCCGGAGTTTTCGGGGCCTTCCTGGCCGTCCTGGTGTTGATCCTGTTCCTGCGTAAATTCCGCACCACCCTGATCATCGCCCTGGCCATTCCAGCCTCGATCGTCTTTACTTTCAGCTTCATGTACCTGGCCCGCAGCCTGCTGGAATCGAACATCACGCTCAACGTCATTTCCCTGAGCGCACTGATGCTGGCCGTGGGCATGCTGATCGACAACGCCGTGGTGGTCCTGGAAAACATCTTCCGCTACAAGCAGGATCTGAACTACGGACCCCGGGAAGCCGCGGTGCGCGGCAGCCATGAAGTCATGGTGGCTGTCAGCGCCTCGACCATGACCACCCTGGTGGTCTTCGTTTCCATCAATTTCATTTCCCAGACAGGCTTCGGCCGCTGGATGAAGGATTTCGGCATGACCATCTCACTGGCCCTGGTTGCCTCGCTGCTGGTTTCGCTGACCGTCATTCCGCTGGCCGGCAGCCGCCTGCTCAAGGGACGGCTCAAACCAAAACCGGGATGGCTGGTCTGGCTGACCCGTGTTTACGAAAAGACAATCAGGCTGACCCTGCGCTTCAAGTGGCTGACCATGCTGGCTGCGGCCGGCTTGATTTTCCTGGCTTTCAACATGCTCGGCAAACTTGAGCAGGAGTTTTACCCGCGCACCGAAGAGCGGGAAACCTCGGTGCGGATCATGATGCCCCGCTCTTTCACCCTGGCGGAGATGATAGACCTGTTTACCGGGATTGAAAACAGTCTGAATGAAAAAAAGGAAGAACTGGCCATTGCCAATTTCACCAGTTCCTTCGGCCTCCGCACCACTCGTTTCGGCAGGGCCACCGGCCGGGTTGAACTTTACCTGCAGGACAAGGGGCCTTCAGTCTCGGAAATTAACCAGAAGCTCCGCGAGCTGTTCCCGCAGAAACCGGGAATCGAATACGAGTTCGGCGCCCGCCGAGGTTTCGGCGGACACATGAGTTCCCAGTCGGTTGAATTGATCGGGCTCGATTTCACCACCCTGACCCAGCTTGCTCCAATGGTCATGGAAAAGCTTAACGCCCTTGACTCAATTGAAGACGTGACCACCGATCTTGAAGGTGGAGACCTGCAGTTGCTGGTGGAAGTCGATCGCAGCCTGGCTGAGAGTTCCGGAATCGACAGTCGCCGGGTGGCCCAGACCATTCAGTCTTCACTCAGCGATAGACCGATAGGGAAATTCAAGACCGAGGACCGGGAAATAGACATGATTCTGCAGTTGCGCAAAGAGCAGGGCCTGTCCCAGAGCGACCTGGCCAACCTGATGGTGCAGGCTCCGGGCAGTTCAATGGGCATTCCCATCTCGGCTCTTTCCTCGTTTCAATTCCGCAGCGGTTCGCTGGCCATTCAAAAGGAAAACAAGAAATCCAAGCTGCGCATCAACCTGAACCCCAAGAAAGACGGTATGATCAACCTCAACCGGGACATCAGCCAGGTGATGAACAGCATTCCCTTTCCCGAGGGATATACCTGGTCCATGGGGCAATCATGGCGCCAGTTCCGCGAATCACAGGAAAGCTCCAACCTGGCCCTGTTGCTCGCCCTGGTCTTTATCTACATCATCATGGCTTCACTGTTCGAATCCTTCGCCCAGCCTTTCATTATCCTGCTCAGCGTCCCCCTTTCCCTGGTCGGAGTAGCCCTGGTCTTCACGGTTTTCGGCATCACCATGAACAATTCCTCCTACCTGGGACTGCTGGTGCTCTTCGGAATAGTGGTCAACAACGGCATAGTGCTGGTCGATCACATCAATTCATTGCGCAAGAGCGGGCTGGAAAAAACCGAGGCCATTGTCCAGGGAGGGAAAAACCGCCTGCGGCCGATCATGATGACCGCCATCACCACAATTTTCAGCGTTCTGCCCATGAGCCTGCCGGTTCTGCTGCCGCAGTTTTTCGCCGCCACCCAGGGTCGGGCCCGCATGTGGGCGCCGATCAGTATTGCCGTGCTCGGAGGGCTGTCCACATCGGCCTTTTTCACCCTGATCATCATGCCGACCTTTTACTCCCTGGTCGATTCCCTGGCCTCCAGGACCAAGAAACTGCTGGGATTTAAGCCGCTCCGATAAAGCTGAATCGCATGGTGATGAAATGCAGACTGAAGCCCGGCTGAGAATGCCGGTCTGCTTGACTTTAAATTAAGCCTGAAGTAAACTCTGGCTGCTTTTATGATCATGAGGGAAGAACAGCTTTTATTATTACCTGCCTGGATAAAGAAAAATCCGGCGGAACCAAGCTCCTTTCAGCTGAAAGAGGGAAGCCCTTGGAAGTGATTGGACTGACCGGCGGCATCTGCAGCGGGAAAACCCATGTCCTGCAGATTTTTTCCGAGCTTGGAGCCTTCACCCTGAAAGCCGATGAATTAGCCAGGCAGATCATTTTCGCCAAGAACTCACCTGTTTACAAGGAAATACACGATTTCCTGGGCCCGGCGGCTGTTGACCGGAACGGCTCGCTAAACAAGGAAAAACTCGGTAACTTGATCTTTTCAGACCCGGAAAAAAGACATTTCATAAATGAGCTGGTGCACCCCCTGGTAGCCGAAGAAAAGAAAAGGCGCATCAAGGAAATTGCCGCCACCGGCATTTACCGGTTTTTTATCTACGAATCGGCCCTGCTGGTGGAAAACGGCACTTATCGAGAGTACAAAAGAGTGATAGTGGTTTTTACTTCCCCCGAGGAACAGGTTCGACGCCTGATGCTGCGCGACGGCATCGGTCGGGCTGAAGCCGATAAAAAAATCCAGTCCCAGTTCCCTCTCAAGGAAAAACTGAAAGTGGCCAATTACATCATTGACACCAGCGGTTCTTTTGAACAGACCAGGGCCAAGACCTGTGAAGTCTATCACTTAATGCAACAGGATCCGGACCTGGCCGGCAAGTGAAACAAATGAAAGAAGTGGAAGTTGAAGTTGAACTTCAGGCGGAAAAATTCAAGTTCTTCGGACTGGTTCCCGGGGCCGGCCTGGCCGAACTGCGCCAGGCTTACCTTAATAAAAGCTCCCTGCCGCGACTGCAGAAGGTGATACTCGAGGAGCCGGAGCTGGCCGCCGAGTTCTGCCGTATTCACGAAACCTTCATGCTCCTGGCCAGGGGACTCAGCGAACAGGAAAAAGATTCACGAAACACGGTCATGCCCAGGGAGGCGATTTTCCTGATGTTGTTGAACCAGGGCATCTACGCCATGATCAAGGGTAACCAGCTGCAGGCCGGAGAGAAACTGTTCAAGGCCCAGACCATCGAACCGGGCCATCACACCATGCTGATTTACCTGGCCATCGTCCTGATGCACAGGAAGAATCATTACGCCGCTGAAAAATACCTTGAACAGGTAATCAAGACCGACCCGCAACGGGAAGACGCCTGGTATTACCTGGCTGAGAATTACAGCCGCGCCGGATTGCATCAAAAAGCCATCAGCACCTATGAAAAAGCCCGCAACTTGAACCCCAACCGCCAGATCATCGCCTTCCGCATCAAGGATTGCCGCGAAGCACTGGAAAAAAAAGCTACGGCCGGTAAGAAGAAATCTCTGGTAAAAAAAGCACTGGGATACCTCAGGAAAACCTTCAGCGAAGAATAATGCCTGTTACCGGTTTTTTTTCCAGCGAACTCCCTGGGGCGTATCCTGGAGCACTATACCTTCAGCCAGCAATTCAGCCCGCAGAACATCAGCCGTTTTGAAATCACCGGTCGCCCTGGCCTGCTGACGCCTTGATATTTTTTCCTGCAGATGGGCGGCGAGTTCTTCTGATTCGCCGGCAATCTCCGGCAGAACACCGATCACCTGATGAAAACGGCCCCAGAAAGATTTGATCAATTCCACATCCGCCCCACTCAGCCTGCCGGGAAAAAGGTTGACTCCCCGGATCAGGTCAAAAGCCGCGGCCAGGGCTCCGCTGATATTCAAATCATCGGCCAGGAATTCAGAGAATTTCCGGTCAGCGTCCTCCACCAGGGCGCTGATTTCCGGAGAGCTTTCACCTGCTTCGATATTCTGCGGCAATCCGGAAAGGAATTCCCTGATTCGGTTTAGTGACTGACGGGCCATTTCCAGCCCGGAAAAAGTGAAATTCAGCACCTTGCGGTAGTGGGCGGAAATGAGCAGGTAACGCAAAGCCATCGGTTCATGACCGGCCGCAACCAGGTCGCGCAATGTGTAAAAGTTGCCGGCCGACTTGGCCATTTTACGTCCTTCGACCACCAGGTGCTGGCAATGCAGCCAGTAATTTACAAAAGCTTCTCCGGTCGCGGCGCTGGACTGGGCGATCTCATTCTCGTGGTGGGGAAACATGTTGTCCACTCCGCCGATATGCAGATCGAAATGCGGTCCCAGGTATTTCATGCTCATGGCCGAACACTCGATGTGCCAGCCCGGCCGTCCATCGCCAAGCGGCGTGGACCAGAAGACTTCTTCTCCCTTGCGTGCTTTCCATAGCGCGAAATCACGCGCTTCCTCCTTTTCATATTCATCGTTGTCCAGTCGTTCCGAAGTTTGCAGATCAGCGGCATTCACTCGACTCAACCGACCGTAAGCCGGAAAGGAATCTATGCTGAAATAAATCGAACCATCCTTGCGGTAGGCATGCCCCTTGGCCAGCAGGGATTCGATCAGGGCCACCATCTCGGGGATATGATCGGTGGCCCGAGGATAAAAGTCGGCCGGCAGAATGTTGAGCAGCTTGGCATCCTCCAAAAAAGCCTCGGTATACCGATCGGTCAGTTCACCCAGGCTGACACCCTGGCCTAGCGCCCGATTTATGGTCTTGTCATCGACATCAGTGACGTTCATAACGTGCTTAACCTGGTAACCGCGGCTCAGCAGCACTCTTTTCAACAAGTCTTCGAAAACATAAGTACGGAAATTTCCGATATGGGCGAAATCGTAAACCGTGGGCCCGCAGGTGTAGAGTCCCGCCCGGCCGGCCTGCAGCGGCCTGAATTCCTCGACTTGGCGAGTCAGTGAATTGAACAGCCTCATGAAATGTCATCCTCCTTATCGGCCCGTTCCTTAATATACCAGCGCACCTGCTTACAGACGCGGTCAAAAACCGCGATGTCGGCGTTGGTCCAGCGCGTACGGTTCAGGGCCCGCTGCAGGGAACGGTGAAAGAGGCCGTTTTCCGGCTCTCCCAGCTGCAGTTCGTTCATCAGCCGCCAGATGTTATCGCCGATACGCCCGAATGCCTCCCGGGAAGCGGCCTGGGGTTGCCTGGCGACGCCGGAAATCTCTTTTCGGCCGCTCTGAGCCAGGTATACTTCGTAAACCATAACCATCACCGCCTGGGATAAATTAAGTGAAGGATAGGCGACCGCCGCTGGAATGGAGACACAGTAATTGGCGCTCTGGCTTTCTCCAATTGTCACCCCCTTGTCCTCGCGGCCGAAAACAATGGCAGCTTTCTCTCCGGGACCAAGTTCGGCGATCATGCCCGCGGCCGCCCTCGGATCGAGGTAATCGCGCCGCCATTTGCCGCGTTTTGAAGTAGTCAGCAGCACCAGCGAACAATCGGCCAGGGCGGCCGGCAAGGTGGTGAATTCCCTGGCTGCTGTGATAATCTCCTGAGAGCGGTATCCCATTTTCTTCTGTTCCTCCCGCTCCCTGAATTCAACCGGGTTGACCAGGCGCAGGTCTGAAAGTCCCATGTTTTTCATGGCCCGGGCCACTGAACCGATATTTCCCGGATTCTTGGGTTCCACCAGGACGATGGCCGGCTGAGCCAAGCAGGAAGACCGGGCGGTATTTTTCATAAGCGATCCGCTTCAAGCAAAGGTGTCAGGTATTCCCTGGCCCGGGCCGCCTGAGCATCGTGCTCCAGGGCAAAAAGCATGGCTGTTTCAGCACCGAAGGCCAGGGCCAGGATCTCCCTGGTCAGAAATTCCTTCAACAGGTCGCCGTAAGCGGCTGACCCGGCGTCAGGCGGGCTGAATCCCCGCTCGGCAGCGTAAGCCATGAAATCGGCCAGCATTCCATCATCGGCCCGGAAAGTTGAATCAGTGACCGGGTGGATCTCCAGCGAAGCCAGGGCAAAGGAAAAAAACAACCCGCGGTTGCCGAAACCGACCAAACCGGGAGGATACTGCCTGGGGGCCACCAATATATCCGGAATCACCCCGCCCTGGATCGAATCGTTCCGGTCATAATCTTCATCTTCCAGAAAGTAAAAGTAATCGTCAAAACTGCTGAAATCACGTTGCAGGGAGTTATCCGCCGGAGTATAATAACGGGCCGTAGTCAGGGCCAGGGCGCTCCCCAGGGAAAGATTGAACAGAGTTTCCACCAGGCCCTTGCCCCAGGATCGCCGGCCGATAACCAGGGCGCGTTCGTTTTCCTGCAGGGCAGCCGCCACTATTTCCGAGGCGCTGGCACTGCCCCGGTTGATCAGCACCACAATCGGCATGTTTTCATAGAGGTCTTCTTTTTCAGCATACCTGGTACTTGATTGGCCCCGGCTGCGCACACTGACGATCACCCGGCCGGCAGGCAGGAAAAGGTCCGCCGTTTCTATGGCCGCCTGCAGTGACCCGCCGGGATTCCCCCTCAGATCCAGGATCAGGCTTCGGGCTCCCAGGGCCCGCAGTCGATCCAGGGTATTCTGAAGCTCGTTCCTGGTTGTCCGTGAAAAACTCTGCAGGCTGATATAAGCAACTCGTTCATCTTCAGGATGCAACAGGGCAAAACCGATTGAATGCAGGGGTATGGGCGCGCGTCTCAGTGAAAAAGGCAATTCAGCGGCAATTCCTTCACGTTTTACGCTCAGGTTGACACTACTGCCCTTCTTCCCGCGCAATAGATTCATGGCCTCTTCAAGGCGCATTTCAGAGGTCGGGCGCCCCTCGACCGCGCTGATGATATCTCCGGCGCGTAAACCAGCTTCCGCCGCAGGCATGCCGGCCATGGTGGAAACAATGGTCAGTCGATCCTCGAAACGGGTGATGCGAATACCTATGCCGTAATAGTTGCCTTTCTGATCTTCCAGGGTGGCCCGCAAGGTCGGGGGATCAAGAAACCGCGAATGGGGATCGAGTTTCTGCAACAGGCCGTGTATAGAGGCATAAACCATGGTTTCCTGGTCCGGAGGGCCTGGATGGCGGTCGTTGATCAATTCAAAAATATGCTGAAAACGGCGGACTGATTCTTCCGGCTCATGACGACCCGGAAAAACGAGCAAAAATGGTAAAAGTAATGCTATGCCGCCGATAATAGCCTTTTTCATGGTTTTCTTATAACAAATCCACGTTGAGCAGTCAAACGGCCAGGTCCGGCCATGGAACTTCTTGCCAAAAACACCGCCTTGTGGTAGATTCTGGCCATGGAGCCGTAAATATCCACCCAGGAAGGTCAAAATGAAAAGAATCCTGCTCTTGCTGACTGCCTGTCTTGGCATTCTGGTCCTGGCTGCACCGGCCGCGGATGAAATCAAGGAAGCCCCGCTCTGGTCAGTGTCCGGCCGGGTGCTGAAATCAGACCAGACACCCTTCGGTCACGGCAACGTAGTCCTGCAGCACCACCTGGCCGAAGCAGTTAAAAGCGAATTCCTGCCGATCGCTCCGGACGGTACTTTCAGCTCGGGCAAACTGCCTGCCGGGAACTACTCTCTGGCCATAGACATTCACGGTGCATCTCTGTCAGCCCCCCTGCTTGATCAACTGGGGAAATTCCAGCTCAGCGGCGACCGCCACCTGGAAATAGAAGTAAAACCCGGCTTGCTTGATTCTATTCTTATATTCTGCGCCGATTTGCGTGACTTCGTCTGGGCCAACTGGATGATTTTCCTGCTGGTAGGTACCGGCATCCTGTTGACTTTTTATTCCCGCTTCATCCAGGTCACCAGGCTGGGAAAAGCCCTCAAGTACGTGCTGAAACCATCTTCAAAAAAAGAAAAAGCAGCCATGCAGAAGCTCGAAGGCGACATTTCCCCCTTCCAGGCCCTGATGACCGCCCTGGCCGCCACGGTCGGCAACGGCAACATCGCGGGAGTGGCCACGGCCATAGCCATCGGCGGACCTGGGGCGCCTTTCTGGATGTGGGTGGCCGGTTTCTTCGGCATGGCCACCAAGTACGCCGAAGGCTTTTTAGGCGTCAAGTACCGCACCAAGAACAAGAAGGGCGAAATGGCCGGCGGGCCGATGTATTACGCTCGTGAAGGCATAAAAAACAAAAAGGCGGGTCGTTTTCTGGGAGCCGCCTTCGCCGTTCTGGGAGGCATATGCGCCCTGTTCGGCACCGGCAACATGGCCCAGTCGAACTCCATGGCCCTGGCCCTGAACGTGCAGTTCTCCATTCCTTTCTGGATAACCGGAATAGCTCTGGCCGTGCTGACCGGCATCGTCACCATCGGTGGCATTAAGCGCATCGGCGAGGTCAGTGAAAAACTGGTCCCGACCATGGTGTTTTTCTATATCGCCGGCGCCCTGGCGGTCATCCTGGCCAATTTCGCCCGCATTCCGGAAGCCTTCAGCATCATCTTTTCTTCAGCTCTTACCGGACAGGCCGCAACCGGAGCCCTGATCGGAACTTCGGTGCAGCGCGCCATTTCCATCGGCGTCAGTCGCGGAGTGCTCTCAAATGAATCGGGCATGGGTTCGGCGGCCATAGCCCAGGCCGCCTCCACTTCCCCCAATCCGACTTATAACGGCCTGGTGGCCATGACCGGAACTTTCATCGACACCATCGTGGTCAACACCATGACCACCCTGACCATCATCCTGTCCGGTTTTTACCTGCAGACCCAGGCCTTCGGGGTATCAGACGGCTTAACCTCGACCGCTCTGACCTCGGCGGCTTTTTCATCGGTTATCCCCTTCGGAGGCATCATCATCGCCATCGGCTCCCTGCTTTTCGGCTATTCAACCCTGATCGCCTGGTCTTATTACGGGGAAAAATGCCTGGAGTACATCTTCGGGATAAAAATAGTGATGTCCTACCGTTTTATCTTCGTCGGCCTGATCTTCGTCGGAGCAATCATTCAAGGCGCCCACCTGAATATAATCTGGTACATAGGTGAAATCAGCAACGCCTTCATGATAATCCCCAACCTGCTGGCCTTGCTCCTGCTGGCCCGGTTGGTAATCAGAGAAACCAGACAGGATATCGGGAAGCTCTGAAAAGGGCTTTTTTGCGGGTCAGCGAAACAATGAAGAGCGCAGAAAAAAGAAAAAAAGGGCTGAGCCTGCCTGGAAAAATTCTGCTCGGCATGGTGCTGGGCTTCGCTTTCGGACTATTTTTTGCCGGTCCGGCCCGGGCTGTTGAACCACTGGGCAGCCTGTTCATCCGCCTGATTTCCCTGGTGGTGGTACCGCTGGTCTTCCTGTCGCTGTTCAACGGCACCGCATCGCTGGGCGACATCCGCAAAGTCGGCCGCATCGGGCTGAAAACCGTCACTTATTACTTGTTGACCACGGTTGTGGCCATAATCATCGGGCTCGTCCTGGTCAACATCCTGCGGCCCGGAGCCGGAGTTGAAATGGCCGGCGAGGCGGAAATCCTGTCCGGGTTGAAAGAAAGAGCAGACCAGGTTTCCCTGGTAGACAACCTGGTGGCCATAGTACCACAGAACCCGGTCCGTTCGCTTGCCGAAGGCAATATGCTGCAGATCATTTTTCTGGCCGTTCTGTTCGGCATCGCCCTGACCCTGTTGCCGGCGGAACGCAGCCGGCCGTTGCTGGAATTCAGCGAAGCGGCCAACGAATTGACCATCAAGGTGGTGCATATCGTAATGAAAGCGGCTCCCTATGGTGTTTTCGCGCTGATAGCCGCGGCGGTGGGAAAATTCGGCATAGATGTAATTCTGTCACTTTTTCAGTACGGACTGGTGGTATTGCTGGGCCTGTTCCTGCATTCCGCCCTGGTTTTTTCTCTGGCCCTCCGCCTGATAGGAGGCTTTTCACCCCTCGAATTCTGGAAGGCGGTAAAACCGGCTATCCTGGTTGCCTTTTCGACTTCCTCGTCCAATGCCACCCTGCCGGTGACCATGGACTGCGTGGAAAAAGGATTAGCGATTCCCCGCTCGATCAGCGCCTTTGTCCTGCCCCTGGGGGCCACCATCAACATGAACGGCACTTCGCTCTACCAGGGCGTGTCAGCCGTATTCATCGCCCAGGCCTTCGGCATTGAACTCAGCCTGCTACAGATGCTGACCATTGTATCCACCGCCACCCTGGCGGCCATCGGTACCGCCGGAGTTCCCGGTGTTGCCATCATCACGCTTTCGATGATCCTGCAGGCAGTCGGCCTGCCCCTGGAGGGAATTGCCCTTATCTTCGGCATAGAGCGAATCCTGGACATGGCCCGCACCGTGGTCAACATAGTCGGAGACGCCGCCGCAGCCGTGGTTATCAACAACCTGGAAAAAAAACACCAAACAGATGTTGCGAAAAATTAGATCGTTATTCTTTATCTTCCTGCTGCTTTTGATTCCGGTCCGGACCCGCGCCATGGACGTGCCGTATCCACTTATCCGCTCCATGGCCCATTTCCCTTTCCTGGAGCACCGGATCCAGCCTGCCGGCACATTTTCCCTGGCCATCCAGAATTCCTACACCAACATCTACAACTTCGATTATGATTTCCAGTTCATAAGCGACATGGAGAGCTGGGACCTGGGACTGGTTCTGCGCTGGGGCCTGAAGCCCCTGACCCTGGAACTGCACCTGAACTTCATCACCATTCACGGCGGCATCTTCGATGCCTTCATCGAGACTTTTCACGAAAGTCTCGGTTTTCCTGTGGCCGGCCGCGATCTTTTCCCCAGGAACTCGGTGAATTTCAGGTACCGCCACCATTTTGACCACAGCCGCTCCCGGGGCGCCTTGCTGCCACTGGTCATCAGCGGACAGCGGGAAATATTCAGCAATGACAATTGGTATTTAACCGGCCGGGCCTTTCTCGGTCTGCCCCTGTCCGGACAACCCGGCCTGAGTACAGACCGGGCTTACGGCGGCATCGGGTTGACCGCCGGCTGGCGCAGCGGCAGGTGGCGTTTTTCCGGGGGCCATTACCTGGCCTGGATCAGTCCGCCTTCCTGGCTGGGAGAGGAAGGAATCAAGCCGCAGGTTTTCCTGCTCGATTGGCGCATCAGTTACGGTCGTCTTAACTGCGGTCTTATTCTTAAAACCTCCCCCCTGCGCCGTGACGAAGTTGCCAACCTGGCCACCATGGTGACCATTTCCTGGCGCATCGGCCGCAACATCGAAATCGGTATCATTGAAGACCTGCCACCCTATGACACCACCCCGGACATGGGTTTCTTCCTGAGGGTCACTTTTTGATCGATTTCAAGCCGGAAAGATCTCCCTGGATCTTTTTATCTCAATAAACCGTATTTATCCATGAAAAATGGAGAAACAAATGAAAAATATCTTTTGCCTGTCTTGGCTGCTTCTCAATCTGAGCTTGATTTGCCACTCAGATCCGACTCCGGCCGGATCCATAGATCATGAATCGACGGCATCCCTGCGCGCCGCCGTCTTAAGCCTGCTGGAGGCCAATGCCGTTCCCGGATTGGCCCTGGCCGTGGTCAATGATAAGGAAATTCTCTGTCTTGAGGTTTTCGGCAGAAAGTCCCATGCTTCCCCTGAACCGGTGACCGGGACCACCATGTTCAGCATCCAGTCCATGTCCAAAAACTTTACCGCGGTGGCCGTGCTGCTGGCCGTCCAAGATGGGACCCTGGATCTTGATTCCCCGATCTGTCAATACCTCCCTGATTTCACCATCAACAGCAGGTTTGAAAAAAACCCGGAAAAAACGATCACCCTGCGCCTGCTCTTGAGTCACAAGGCGGGCCTGTCCCATGAAGCACCCATCGGTAACAATTACGAACCAAACCAGCACAGCTTCCAGGACCATATAGCAAGCATTTCCCAGACCTGGCTCCGATTCCCGGTAGGCCGGCGCTACAGCTATTCCAACCTGGGCATTGATCTGGCCGGTTTCATCCTGCAAAGCGTTTCCGGCCTCGAATTTCATCAATACCTTGAAAACAAGCTTTTCAAACCACTGGGCCTGATGCGCAGCACCTTTGATCCTGAACGAATCAACGCTGAGACCGAACGGGCCGTCGGCTTCAACGGCTCGCCTTTTCCGCCGCCCACGGCCGTGCCCATGATTCCGGCCGGCGGCATGTACACCAGCGTGAGTGACCTGGCCCGCTATGTTCAATTCCAGTTGAACGAAGGTCAAAACAACGGTCGGCAGCTGCTGAAAAGGGAAATTCTGGCTGACATGAGCCGGATTCCGGGACAAAGACCCCGGCAAAGTGAAGGCTATGGTTTGGGTGTTTACATCAAACCGACCGGGCATGGCCCCATGCTTACTCACAGCGGAGGCGGGTTCGGTTTTCTAAGCAACATGACCTGGTATCCGGAAATAAAGCTGGGCTTTATCGTTTTAACCAATGCCAGCCATAAAAACATAGTCAACCAGGTACTGAAATTACTCCAGTCCGAATTCCTGCCCGCGCTTGAAAAACCGGAATCCCCAGTCCGGGAGAACCTGCCCCCGACCATCGAATTCAGTGAAAAAGAACAGAAAAAACACCTGGGGCAATACCTGTACAACAGCGGCGGAATAATGAAACTCGAATGGCAGGACGGCCGTCTCGGGGTTAATGGGGGTAAAAACTTCAGTCCCTTCAATTTCACCGCGGCGGACGAGGCCTACCTGGTCATTGAAGGTATTCCTTACTTCTATACTTTCAGCAGCCTGTCTCCTGGAGTGCCTGGCATACTGATCAGGGAGTACGACGGCGAACACCTGGATTTAAACGAGGGACCAGCCGACCTTCCAGGTTCTTTTTCACCGGAATGGAAACAATACCTGGGCAAATACCAACTCAGGAGTTATGGTTTTCCACTGGCCACCCTGACGGTCAGCGAAAAAAACGGCTTTCTCTACATAGATAATATTAAACTGCAAGAATACAAGCCCGGCCTGTTTTTCAGCGCTCATGGAGAAACAATTGATTTCCGCGACACTCCGCCCAGGGCCAGGAGCATTCCTCTGTACCGAGTTGATTGAGCGAACCGGTGATCGGCCGGGTCGCTTTCTTCTACAGCAAACTCAACTCACGGATCAAAACCGGAACTTGTTAGACCAAGCCCTATACCATCATGACCTAAAAAAATATTTTTCGAAGACGAGTTTTTATTGACATTACAAGTTTCACTAATCTATTATTTTCAAGTGCGCCAAGCATGAACAATTCCGCCGAGTTGCAGCCGGATCTTTTTCCGATTCCGCCGGCTGGCCCCCCGTTATATTTTTGACAGCCATAAAAATCCCCAGCGAGGAAAAAGCATGAAAGAAAATCTTGATTCGTTTCAGCAAGCCCTGCAAAGCCGCCTTGGCGCCAAGGGGCAATTGATCCCCCTGCTCCAGCTGGCCCAGGAAAGCTACGGCTACATCCCGGAAGCCGCCATCATGTCCATCAGCAAAGCCCTGCGCCAGTCGCCGGCCGATATCTACGGAGTTATTACATTTTACTCCCAGTTCCGGCTTAAACCGCTGGGAAAATACGTGATCAAGGTTTGTGACGGTACGGCCTGCCATGTCAACGACTCACTCGGAGTGATCAGGGTGATTGAAGAAGAACTGAAGATCGCCGCCAACGAAACCACGACCGACGGCCTCTTCACCCTGCAGAAAGTGGCCTGCCTAGGGTGCTGCTCACTGGCCCCGGTGATGATGATCAACAACGAAACCTACGGCAAGCTGACCAACAAAAAAGTACAGCAGGTGCTGACCGAGTACCGCCGGAGCAGCGTGCCGGCATGAAGCGACTGAACCCGACTCAACTAGACGATTTCAGGAGACGAGCATGAAAAGAATTCGCGTAGGCCTTGGCACCTGCGGTATTTCCGCGGGCGGAAAAAAAGTATTTGATCTGCTGGCGGTAGAGATAAAACCCGGATCCGGCATCGAACTGGGTGAAACCGGTTGCAACGGTATGTGTTACCAGGAACCGCTGTTGGAAATACGCGACCACCAGGGCCGGACATTTCTGTACAGCGAAGTCACACCGGAAAGAGCCCGGACCATCCTGGAAAAACACGTTCTGGGCGATGAACCGGTCAGCGAATGGCTGGCTTCCGCCCCGGATTTCAATCGCGAAGAGGCTTTTTTCGGTAAACAGAAACGGATTGTACTGCGAAACTGCGGAGTGATAGATCCCTTTTCCATTGACGAATACCTGGCCCATGATGGCTATGCGGCTCTGAAAAAAGTACTCGGGGAAATGAGTCCGGATCAGGTGATTGAGGAAATCAGCGCCTCGGGACTGCGCGGCCGGGGGGGCGGCGGTTTCCCCACCGGGCTGAAATGGCGCTTCTGCCGCCAGTCGCCGGGAGAAAAAAAATACGCTATCTGTAATGCCGACGAGGGCGACCCGGGTGCTTTCATGGACCGCAGCACCCTGGAAGGTGATCCGCATTCAGTGCTTGAAGGAATGATTATATGTGCCTATGCCATCGGTGCCGATGAAGGCTACCTGTACATCCGGGCTGAATACCCCAAGGCAGTGCTGACCATGCGGAGGGCCATTGATCAGGCGGAAGCCGCGGGCTTATTGGGAAACAACATCGTTGGCTCCGGAAAAAACCTGTTTCTGCATGTCAAGGAAGGCGCCGGCGCTTTCGTCTGCGGGGAAGAAACCGCCCTGATCGCCTCCATCGAGGGCCGGCGCGGCACGCCCCGCTTCCGTCCACCTTTTCCCGCCAATCGCGGTTTATGGGACAAGCCGACCAACATCAACAACGTCGAAACCTTCGCCAACGTGCCCTGGATCATTCTCAACGGAGCAGCGGCCTTTGCCGCCATGGGCACCCAGGACAGCAAAGGCACCAAGGTTTTCGCCCTGGCCGGCAAAATCAGTCGCGGCGGCCTGGTGGAAGTGCCCATGGGACTGACCATCAACGAAGTGGTGCACGAAATCGGCGGCGGAATCAAGGATGGACGTGTTTTTAAGGCGGTCCAGATGGGCGGGCCTTCGGGCGGCTGTATTCCGGCTTCCATGGGCGAACTGGAAATCGACTACCAGAAGATCAACCAGACCGGAGCCATCATGGGTTCGGGCGGCATGGTGGTCATGGATGACAGCACCTGCATGGTCGAAATGGCCAAGTTCTTCCTGGGTTTCACCCAGGACGAATCCTGCGGTAAATGCACCTTCTGCCGTATCGGCACCAAGCGCATGCTGGAAATCCTGGAGAGGATCACCTCAGGCCAGGGACGGGAAGGTGATATTGAGCTTTTAGAGGAACTTTCCCACACCATCAAGGCCAACACTCTCTGCGGCCTGGGCCAGACCGCGCCCAACCCGGTGCTGACCACTTTAAAATACTTCCGGGATGAATACCTGAGCCATATCCGCGATCACAAATGCCCGGCCCACAGTTGCCAGAGCCTGCTGAGCTTCAGCGTTATCCCGGAAAACTGCACCGGCTGCACCCTCTGTGCCCGGGTTTGCCCGGTGAACGCGATTTCCGGTGAAAAGAAGACCGTACATCTGGTTGATCAGCAGATATGCATCAAGTGCGGCAAGTGTTTTGATGCCTGCAGATTCAAGGCCATCCTCAAGGACTGAACCATGGAGAAGGATAAAATGAAAGAACTCACCCTGACCATAAACGACCGCCAGATAAAAACCAAGCCTGGAAAAACCATTCTCGAGGTGGTCCGCGAAAACGACCTGGACCGCATTCCCACCCTCTGCCACGATCCTCGCCTGGAACCCTACGGTTCATGCTACGTCTGTGTGGTCGAAGTGGAAGGCCAGAACAAGCTGCTGCCTTCCTGCTGCAGCCCGGTCAGCCAGGGGATGGTGATAAGAACAGCAAGTCCCCAGGTTATTGAAGCGCGGCGCATGGCCCTGGAACTGCTCCTTTCCAACCATTACGCAGATTGTATCGCGCCCTGCCGCAAGACCTGCCCGGCCGGGGTTGACGTGCAGGGCTACATCGCCCTGATTGCCGCCGGCAAACCATCCGAGGCCATCCGCCTGATCAAGGAAACCAACCCCCTGCCCATAGTCTGCGGCCGGGTCTGCGTGCGTGAATGCGAAATCGCCTGCCGGCGCAACATCGTCGACGAAGCGGTCGGCATCGACTACCTGAAACGCTATGCCGCGGACATCGACATTGAGGATCCCTGGAGGCCCCAACCGGCGCCGGCCAACGGGCTGAAAGTGGCCGTGGTCGGCGGTGGTCCAGCCGGTTTGACCTGCGCGTATTTCCTGGCTCTGAAAGGCTACCAGGTGACCATATTCGAACAGAGGCCCCATCTCGGCGGCATGCTGCGCTACGGTATCCCTGAATACCGCCTGCCCAAACAGATCCTGGACCGTGAAATCAACTGGATAACCGACCTGGGCATTGAAGTCCGCCTCAACCAGGCCGTAAACCAGGATTTCAGCATCTCAGCCCTGAAATCATCGGGCTACGACGCCGTATTCCTGGCCATCGGGGCCCAGGCGGCAAAAAAAATGCGTCTGGTTGGTGAAGACACCTTTTCCGGAATTCTACCCGGCGTTGATTTCCTGCGCGACCTGCAGTTACGTGACGACATCCGCCTACACGGCAGGGTGGCCGTGGTCGGCGGCGGCAACACGGCCATTGACGCAGCTCGCAATGCCCTGCGCCTGGGCGCGGAAAAAGTGCTGTTGCTCTACCGTCGCACCATGGAAGAAATGCCGGCCCATCACGCCGAAGTGGAGGCCGCCCTGGCCGAAGGGGTGGAAATCGTTTTCCTGGTCGCGCCGCTGGCCATAACCGAGGAAAACGGCCAAGTAACCGGACTGAAATGTCAACGCATGGGACTCGGTCCCCCGGACGAAAGCGGTCGGCGCAGTCCGGTACCGATACCGGAATCTGAATGGGTGGTAGACTGCAACTTCATCATTCCGGCAATCGGCCAGGACGTTGATCCGCGTGCCCTGCGCCAGGACGATGAATTGAAAATCAGCCGCTGGGGCACGATTATTGCCGATGAAAAGACCTTCGCCACTTCTATCCCCGGAGTATTCGCCGGCGGCGATGCGCTCAAGGGACCGGCCGTGGCCATCGATGCCATTGCTCACGGACGCTTGGCCGCGGTTTCAATAGACCATTACCTGCGAGAGAACACCCTGAAATCTGAACCCTTTGATTTCGTCAACCTCAAGGAGACTTTCCACCAAGTGACCGCGGCCGAATACCCGGAAGTCGAAAAAAGCCCACGGCAGAAGATGCCCGAGTTGGACCCGGCGGAAAGAATCAAGTCCTTCGAGGAAGTCGAACTTGGTTTTTCCAGCGAACAAGCGGATAATGAATGCAGCCGCTGTCTTTCCTGCGGTTGCCAGGATTATTTTGACTGTGAACTGCGCGCCCTGGCTACTGAATACGAAGTAAAGCTGGATCGCCTGCTGGGAGAGGTACGGGAATACCCGGTCGATCGGCGCCATGAATTCATCACTCTTGATGCCAACAAGTGCATTTCCTGCGGGCGCTGCGTCCGAACCTGCGATTTCATCCTGGACGGCCCGGCTCTCGGTTTCGTCCACCGCGGTTTTAGATCCGTGGTCAAACCAGCCCTGGAAAAGAGCCTGGCTGAAACCAACTGTATCTCCTGCGGCAACTGCATCGATACCTGCCCGACCGGGGCCATAGACGAAATTCCGGCCTTCAGTAAGCCCGGGCCCTGGCAGGGGGAAAAAAGCGAGAACATCTGCACTTTCTGTTCCATGCACTGCCGTCTCACCGTGCACAGCTTCAGTAACGGCCGCTGCATCATCAGCGGCGGCCCTACCGACAGCCATAACCGGGGCTATCTCTGCATCAAGGCCCGCCGGGCCTATCGTTCTTTATCAGTGATTCAGCGCGAAAACACCCCCCGGCAACAACAAAACGGCGTCCGGAAAAAGGTCACCTGGGAAAAAGCATTGCTTGACGCGGCCGAGCAAATCAAAGCAATCGCCAAGAAACACGGACCGCAGTCTGTGGCCCTGCTGGCCGGCCCGGGCTTGAGTGACCGGGAATTGACCGCCCTGTCCGATACCGCCAGAAACAAAATCGGCACCGGCAACCTGTTGTTTCCCGGGTTGAACCGTATGAATGATCCGGAATCCGGGCAAGAACCGGAAAAACTGATATCGGATCTGAGCCTGGATCAACTGGAGCAGACCGCGCTGATAGTCGTTTTCAACGCGGATTTGCGCAACGACAGCCTGATCATGGAACTTCGCCTCAAGGAAACCAAACGCAACGGTGCCCGCCTGCTGGTCTGTGCCGACATGGAGAATGAACTGGCCCGGTCTGCTGATTTCCACTTGCCTTTGGCCGCTGAAAAAACCAGGGATTTTTTTCATCAACTGGCCGGATTACTGGGCCGGCCGGAAGAGAAAGCCTTGGCCGAGGCGGCTGCCCTTTCCGGTCTCCAAGCGGATGAACTACGGTCGATCCTGGCAGACCTGCAGGATGAAAACAAACACCTGGTATTCATCACCAACCCTGACCGAATGCATGAAAAGGCGCCAGGCGACTTGGCCGCAGCCCGTTCCCTGCTCAAGTCCGCGGGCAAACTCAACCGGCCCGGCAGCGGCCTGATCCTGGTGGGTAGTTCTGCCGCCTCTGCCACCGCTGCAATCAAAGGTTTCCAGCCCCACTTGCCGGTCCCGGCCTGTCAAATTAAAGCCCTGCTGGCTTTCGGCTTCGACCCCCTGGCCGATGAGAGCTTTGCCATCAGGCGCGGGCATTTGGATTTACTGTTGGTTTGCGCGGTTGACTCCAACAGCCAGGGTTCAAAATCAGCCGACTTCTACCTGCCGGCTGCGGCCCCCTTTGAAGCAAGCGAGGTTTACACGGCCTGCGACGGCCGACGCCAGACCAGCCGGGCTGTTTTCTCCCCACCGGCCGGCCTGACCAACCTGGAAATCATCGAACTCCTGACCTTAAAACTGGCGGAAACCAACTAACTCCGATCAACACGGATTTTGCCAGGTCAGGTCGGTCGCTGCATGAACCAGAACACGTAGCCGCAGTTGTCGCAGATGTAATTGTCAGCCTGTTTATTGGCCCAGTCGAAATTGAAAAAAGACGATCCCCTGGTATTCATCAGGGTCCTGCGGGTCCAGAAATACCTGTGTCCGCAGACCGGGCAAACCAGTTTTTTACCCTGAACACTGTGTTCATCAGCCGGTACTTTGCTCATCGCTCACCTCCATAGACACCCTGATTTACGCCGTTGAAGGTAAAAAGTTTCAGCACCTGGCGGGGCCAGGTCTCAACGGACTGTTGCCCAAACAGGCAGCAGCCCGTCAACATTTGACATTATCGGCAAATACTGTTGAACGTAAAAAACCTTCATGATTTGATTTTATGCCGTCTTCACCCTTGCGGACAAGCCCATGCTGAAGTATGCTGATTTTGCAGCAAGGAGGCCACGATGCCGGAAACCAGAAAAGTGTTTAAATCAACCCTGTTGGCCGTTCTTATCCTGAACGTCCTCGGGCTCAAGGCTGAAGATCCCACGGCGGGAGTGGCTTTGCAGTTGGCTGAACACAGAAAGGCAATCCTTTCCGAAATAAGCTATCATCTCAAGGCTGAAATACCGGCCGCTAAGCTGGATCCGATCCAGGCGGAACTCGACTTGCGTTTCAAGTTGCATAAAAGAGATCACGATCTGGTGCTTGATTTCACCCCGGGCCGCCGGTCAATGAAAACCCTGACCGTCAACGGGGCAGAACCAGCCTGTAGGTTCATCAACGAACATATCGTGATTCCCGCTCAAGCGCTGAAGCAGGGGATGAATCACTTGCATTTCCGCTTCGCTCTGGGTGACATGTCGTTGAACCGGCGTGAAGACCTGCTTTATACGCTGTTCGTGCCCGACCGGGCCCGGACCGCTTTTCCGTGTTTCGACCAACCGGATCTCAAGGGGGAATTCTCAGTGGAACTGGTTGTTCCCGCAGACTGGGACGCGGTGGCCAATGGGCCGCTGCTGGAAAACGTTGAGCTTGCCGACGGCAGGCGCCGACTCAGTTTCGCCCCCAGCCAAGCTTTGCCCACTTACCTGATGGCTTTTGCAGCTGGAAAACTTGACAGGGCCGAGCAGACCAGGGAAGGCCGAACCATCCATATCTTTCACCAGGAAAACGACCCAAAAACCCTGGAACGCAACCTGCCCGAGATATACGAACAGGTCTTCGCCAGCCTGGACTGGATGGAAAACTACACCGGCATAGCCTATCCTTTCGAAAAGTACGACCTGGTCCTGGTGCCTTCCTTTCAATACGGGGGGATGGAACACAGCGGAGCCACCCTGTACCGTGCCTCCCGTCTCCTGCTCGATGAACAGGCCACCCTGGAACAGAAGCTATCCCGAGCCGAACTGATCGCCCACGAAACCGCCCACATGTGGTTCGGAGACCTGGTGACCATGCCCTGGTTCGACGAAGTTTGGCTGAAGGAGGTTTTTGCCGGCTTCATGGCCGATAAAATTGTAGCCGATATGTTTCCCGGGCTGGACCACGGGTTGAAATTCCTGCTGGGCCATAAACCCCGGGCCCTTTCGGTCGACCGCAGCGCCGGCACCCATGCCATAACTCAGGAACTGGAAAACCTGGCCGATGCCGGCACCCTGTATGGAACCATCATTTACAACAAAGCACCCGTAGTCATGCGAATGCTTGAACACCGGGTCGGACCTGAAACCCTGCGCCGGAACCTGTCCGCCTATCTCCGGGATCACGCCTACGGCAATGCCGGCTGGGACCCATTGATCGACAAGTTGGCCGAGAAGGATCCCGGATTAAAAGAATGGAGCCGGCGCTGGGTATACGAAGCCGGACTCCCTACCATCAAGGTGATTCGCCTGACTGACGGCATCCAATTGCTGCAGCTTGATGAACTTGAGGGCACGAGGCTCTGGAGCCAGCAGATCGGAATATTTTTTCAATACGGTGAAGCAAGCAAAATCATGGAAATTGAGCTTGAAAAGGCCCGCCGGACAGTAAGCATTCCAGATCAACTCCGAAAACCGGACCTGGTACTGCCCGCCGGCAACGGCATGGGCTACGGACGCTTACTCCTGGACCGGGAAAGCTATGCCGCCCTGCTGGAAAACCCGCTGCGCTTACCGACCCCTCTGCAAAGAGGCGTGGCCTGGCTGGCACTCTGGGAAGGCGCCCTGGAAGGCCAGGTCAGGCCTTTATCCCTGTTGCAAACGCTTGTTCGGTGGATCGAGGCCGAAGATAACGAGCTACTGCTGGAGCGCTTACTGGCCGACCTGCCTGCTCTGTATTGGCGCCTGCTGTCAACTGAAGAAGCGAGAGCTGTGGCCGCAAGCCTGGAAGAACGGCTGTGGGGAGAAATGATGCGGCGGCCTGAAGCCAAACGCATGGCGTTTCTGGATGCTTACCGCCGAGTGGCCTCGACTTCTGGCTCTATGCAAAAATTGTCGGCTGTTCTGCGGCGAGATCTGAAAATCGCCGGGCTCAACCTGAGCGAACAAAAGGAACTTGATCTGCTTCTCTCCCTGGTCCCCCACTCTCCGCCCGGCTTGACCCGAATCGCGGCTGAATGCCTGGATCGCTGGAAATCCACTGATCTCAGGGACCAGTTGGTTTTCCTTCAGCCCCTGTTTTCTTCCGAGCCTGGAGATTGGCTGACTTTTTTCCGGGAAACCCTGACCCAGGCCCGGAACCGGGAGCGGGAGCCCTGGGTGCAAAAGGCCCTATCACTCATCCACCATCCCCGGCGCAGCAATCACACCCTTGATTTGCTTCCGCAAACCCTGGCCATGCTTCCCGAGATCCAGCAAACCGGGGACATTTTCTTTCCCATCACCTGGCTGAGCGAGACCTTGTGGGGTCACCGCAGTCCCCAGGCCGCCGGGATGGTCAGGGATTTCCTGGAAAATGACACATCCCTTTCAGAAGCCCTGAGGCGCAAAGTCCTGCAATCCGCCGATTACCTGCTCAGATTCAACCGGCCTGAGATTGCCCGCCTGGAAAAAACAGTGTCTTCTCTGTGCACCTTGCCGCGGCCACGGAATGCCGCCAATCCTGACATGATGGACCGGGCGGCCGACCTGATCGAAAGTGAATTCAGCAGGCAGGGCTGGCAGGTTCACAGCCAGATCGTGCCTCACGACAAGGGCGAGGCCCGCAACCTGTCCGTAATCTGGGGAAAGGAACAAGCGCCCCGACTGGTCATCGGTGCTCATTACGATGTCTGCGGTGACACTCCGGGTGCCGATGATAACGCCTCGGGAGTGGCGGTCCTGCTTGAACTGGCAGCCAGGCTGGCCGACCTTGATCCTCCAGTCGGCATGGCCGTGGAACTAACAGCTTACGCCCTGGAGGAACCGCCCTATTTCGGCAGTGAAAAAATGGGCAGTTTTGTGCACGCCCGCTCTTTGAGAGAGCAGGGAATAGAGGTCAGCCTGATGATTTCTTTAGACATGGTCGGTTTTTACGCGGATGAGCACTCATTTCTCGGTGTCATCGGCCGGGATCGGGACAAGGAAATGCTGGAGCGTCTCAGCGATGAACTCAGTCCGGAAATACTGCTGGGAGCCCAAGCCCTGCCCCTGCCGGAAAGCCGGAAAGGCATCGACTGGTCGGATCACCGCAATTTCTGGGCCCATGATTACCCGGCCCTGATGCTGCATGTCTGCCCGCTGGATCAGAATCCACATTACCACACGCCCCAAGACCGGCCGGAATTGCTGGATTACCATCGCATGCTCGCCCTGGCACGCGGACTGGCCGCCCTTGTTCAGCAGCGGAGTGCGGCTGAGCCAAATCAGGTTTTGGAGTAAGCAATTTCCCGTTGCCGAACGATTTCAGGCTGGTTTTTTTATTCGCCGGTATTTAGGCCGGGTCTCCATGAAACCGCCTTTCCCCGGGCATGCAAATCAGGGTCAAGTGCGGCAATTCAAGAAATTATAAGCAGGAACTGTAAATTGCATCCGCTGGAGTCTTCTGCTAAAGTATCTCTCATGAAAAACAGACGAGGAATCTCAATTTTTATCCAGATTTTTTGTATATGCGGTTCCCTGATTGCCCTGGATTTGCCGAATCACTTCCAAAAGCGCAGCGAAGAACTCTTTTCTGAAGCGCAGAAAATCCGGCGCGCCCTGCATCTTATCCCGGAACCTTGTTTTCAGGAGGAAAAGACCGCAGCTTTCGTGGCCGACTACCTTGAAGACCTCGGATTAAAAGTGGAAAGAGGCATTGCCGGCACCGGAGTCAAGGCGGTTCTGGTCGGAGCATTACCCGGACCTGCGATCGGCGTCCGCGGCGACATGGACGCATTGCCTATTGATGAGGCCACCGGCCTGCCTTTTGCTTCGACTCACCCCGGACTGATGCATGCCTGCGGTCACGACATGCACATGACCAACGTGCTGATAACGGCGAAAATACTGAGCGAGGTGCGCGAACATTTACCGGGGAAGGTGGTTTTCATCTTTCAACCCTGCGAGGAGGGAGCTCCGGCCGGTGAACTCGGCGGAGCCGACTCCATGATCAAGGCCGGGGTACTGAACGATCCTGCGCTTGATGCCATGCTCGGCCTGCACGTCATGCCGGATATCCCGACCGGCCGGATCGGCATCAGGCCAGGCCCGCTGATGGCCAGCGTGGCCTGGTTTTACGTTTCCATTCTGGGGCGCAGCAGTCACGGAGCCTTTCCCCACCAGGGTATCGACGCAATTTACGCCGCCAGCCAGGCCGTTATCCAGTTTCAGGCCCTGATCTCGCGGTACAAGGATCCCGGCGAGCAGGCGGTCCTGACCGTGGGCACCGTGCACGGCGGGGTCAGGCGCAATGTGCTGGCCGAAAGGGTTGAACTGGAAGGAACCGTGCGCAGTTTTTCCAGGGAAACCGAAGACATGATCGCCGCCGGCATGGAAAGGATTCTGGCCGGTCTCAAAATCAGCCTGGGCGTGGATTATGAACTTGTTTTCGAACGGGTCAATTCATTCGTTTACAATGACCCCCGATTGACCTCACTGCTGTTGCCGCGTTTCCGGGAAATTCTCGGCTCGGAAAACGTTCTTTCAGTCGAGCCGCAGTCAATAGGCGAGGACTTTGCCTCCTACTCCCATCGCCTGCCCAGCGTCTTTTTCTTTTTAGGCGTGGGGAGCGGCGCTGATGCTCCGGCCCTGCACACCCCGCAGTTTACGGTCGATGAGGAAGCACTAAAAATCGCGCCCCGGCTTTTTGCCGGCGCGGTTCTGGAGTTGCTTGAGCACTTCCAGGATAAATAAGCCGAACCTCTGGATTGGGCAAAAAGGCATGATGCCGGGAGTGGCGTCAGCTCAAAGTCAAATGTTGAGACCTGGCCCCGCAGCGTCTTTAGACGAAGCTGTTGACGTCGTAGCCTAGTTTGCGCAACTCGATGCGGCCGGGATCGGAAACACCCAGGCCGTATTTCTGGTCGGCCACCTGGATGTGGGTTGCCGGGGGATTCAAGGGGCGGAATTCGGCGAAGTGCTCGTTGCGGATGCTTTCCAGGATTTTCAGTCCAATGGTGTCAACCGCCACCGGGTCGAACCCGAGCAGCAGCCCGTGGTATTTCCACAAATAGCGGGGATTGAAGCTGTGGGGACCGACGCCGTGAAACTGGGGGGTGAACATCAGGAGCACGTTGAGACGGGTTTTGCCTTTGACCGCCGGCAGGTGCCAGATTGAGCCCAGGGCGGCGCAGGAATCTTCATGGTAGTTGAAGGGATCGGGGACAAAGGTTATGTAATTCTTGATCAGTGAGCCGACTCCGGACCAGTGATGGGAGCGCAGGGGACGGACGTTTATCAGGGCGGTCGCCTGCTGGAAAAGCTCATCGCGGAACAGGCCGCGATCGGCGATGCCGATCCGCTCTTCGGCCACCCCGGCTTCCAGCACCCTGGTTTTCAGAGCCTGTTCCACCTGGGGGGTGGTGGGCAGCGGTCCCCAGACATTGGACTTGATGCCGACCCTGTCTTCCGGCCGGATTATGGTTCGCCAGGCTTCCCCGACACCGGCGGCTCCGGTCAGGGCCAGCAGGCCGGCATCAAGCATTTCCAGCACGACCTCCTGGATGGGCTTGCCGGCATCATCCAGGACCCGCTGGTCCCGGATCAGCACCACCCTGCTCTTTTGCTCCTGCCGCCCGGGCAGGGAAAAGCGCCCGGATAGGGCCAGGGCCGCCCCGGTCAGGGCGATGGAAGTATGGCGGATGAAATCGCGTCTCTTGATGGGTTTTGCTGTTTTCATTTTTTACTCCTTTTCCAGGCCCGCGGCCAAGTCGGATGTTATTTCCCGGACCAGTTCCTCTTTGGAGGCGGCCAGAATCACTGCCAGCAGTGCGTCGAATCTGCGGCTCCCGGCAAAAAGGCCGTCATCACGTTGCACGACTTCCCGGCCGCCGTATCCAAGGTAAGCTTCACGGAAGCTTTTTTCAGCAGATTCGGCCTGGTCGGAGTCGGGGTATTCCACCAGCATCAGCAGGCAGGATGAACCGTTCCGCTGATAGCGGGCCAGCAGGCATTGATTCTTCCGGTCGATATTCAGAATGTTTTTCGGAGAAATGTACAGCAGGCTGTTCTGCCAGATGTAGTGCCTGAAATAGCGGATACTGTCAGCCTGGAGACCGGTTTGGGGCAGAAGATCCAGTATCGGCGGCAGGGCGCCGGTTTTCCCGATGCCGTCCTGCAGTTCAGCCGCCAGGCTGAAAACCAGCTCCCTTTTTTCAGTCGATTCCGGATAGGCCATTACCGAGGCGTAAAAACGATCCTGCCAGAAAACCAGCAGGCCGGAGTTGTATTCTCCACCCTGACCGAAGCGCGGGTCGGTTTCCTCGCGGTTCTGGGTAAAGACCCCGAAAGCATCGGCCGGGGTGCCCATGTCGAATATGTCCAGTACGATTTCGTCCTCACCTTCCTTTTCGTATTTCAAGGTGATCATGTCCGCAAATTCAAAGGAAATGAAAAGTTCGGCCCCGCCGTTTATGTATTCGTAAAGTGATTCGGGGCCATGACGCTCGAACCCGGCACTCTTGCGCCAGCCGCTTATTTCCGGCGGCAACTGTTTGAAAAGCTCTTCCAGGGTTACACTCATGATCGGACTCCAGCAGAGGAACAGGATAAATAAAAGAAGCTGAAAGGAAATAAGGCGGCGATACTTGCCATTTGCCGGGATCATATAACAATGATAAGTTAAAAAAGACAAAAAGGCAAAATCGATGCTTTCAGAGCCGGCTTGACTTTATCGGCAACAGCCGCTTAATATGCGGAGCATGGGCTTTATTTACTTCACCCGGACAATGATATGCCTGCTTGCCTTGCTGCCGGCCCGGGATCTCCTGCCGGCCGGGACCAGTCCCAAGCCCACCCCCGGGATGCACAAGCTGGAAATGGGCCTTGGCAACGGAGGGATTCAGCGCTATGGACTGTTTGTGCCGGCCCGGGCCTGGGAAAAAGAAGATCCCCCGCTGATCCTGGCCCTGCATTACGGCGGCCGGGTCACTCCTTTTTACGGGTACGATTTCATGTCCATACTGCTTGAGCCCGCTTTCCGGCGATTCGGAGCCCTGATCGTCGCACCTGATTGCCCGGGGCCGGACTGGACGGGGCCGGAAACGCTAGCGGTCCTGCTGGAGTTCATGCAAAGAATCCGGGACATCTACCCCTATGACCAGCAGCGCCTGGTGGTGTGCGGTTTCAGCATGGGCGGCCGGGGGACCTGGAATTTATTGATCAAGCAGCCGGATTTGTTCTCGGCTGCAATCGTGCTGGCCGCTCCGGTTGCCGGGATAGACCTGGATGCCGTCCCCATGGTGCCCCTTTACCTGATTCACGGCGCTTCCGATGAAATCATACCGCCGGCAACCGTCCGGGAAGCATTCAGGTATCTGCAGAAAAAGAAACACCCCGTGAAGCTCGAAGTACTGCCGCAGACAGGCCATTATTCCGCGGCCGCATACGTCCCGGCCCTGGCCGCAACCCGGAACTGGCTGCGCGGAGCCTGGAAAAACCGCGATGATTCCCGCTCTTATTGATCCGACCGGCGCGAATTGCAATACTTGCGGAGTAATTCGGCGGCCTCGCCGCGGCCCAGTTCGACAGCCCGGCTCCAGTCCCGGCAGGCGCCGACGCGGTCATCCAGCAACACTCTCACCAGGCCTCGGTTGAGATAAGCGGCGGCCAGTTCCGGCTGCAGTTCCAGCGCGGCATTGAAATCAGGCAGGGCTTCCCGGTATTCACCCAGCTTCATCCGGGCCTGGCCCCGGTTGTTCAGTGCCTCGGCATTGCCGGACTCAAGCTCCAGGGAGCGGTCATAATCGTAGACCGCCGCCCGGAAGTAGCGCAGTTCACTTTGCACGTTGCCCCGGTTGTAATAGGCTTCGGCATAGGCTGGATCAAGCTCCAGGGCGTGGTTGTAATCGTTCAGGGCGGCCAGGGGGTCATTCAGCCTGCTCAGGGCCAGGCCGCGGGCATTGAGGGCCTCGGCGCGGCCGGGTTCAAGTTCCAGGGCCAAGCTCAAGTCCCTGACCGCTCCGTGGTAATCCGAGTTTTCTATTTTTTCGAGGCCTGCGGCCAAAAGCATTTTGACCTGGCCTGATTCAAGGGGTGATTCGATAACCGTTTCCGGTAATTCGGGCGTCTCGGCTTGAGCGATATCCAGCCGGCGCATTTCCACCTGGAAACGAGTGCCGTTATCAGCCGCTGATCCGCTTTCCTGCTCCGGGGCCGGGCGTTTAAGCAGGAGGAGGAAAGCCGACACCAGGACCAGGGCCAGGAGAAGTGCCGGCCAGGTTCGTTTTCGCCGGGGCTGATCCAGGTAAGGACTTTTGCCTTGCGCCATGAGAGGATGCCTCCTGTTCGCTTCCGGGGGCATGATAGCTCAACAGGACTTGGATTTCCAGGTTTTCAGCCGGGCCTGAAAAAGAAATGATTTGGTTGTGTCAAAAAATAATTACACAATGTAAAAAGTGCTTGACAATAAGTAAAAGATTATATACAATGAGTTTTCTCAAATGCACATCGGAGGCGGATATGACTTTCGAGGAAAAAAACGTCTGGCTCAACGCCGCTACCACTCTATGCGCTTTCCTGGTTTACCTGGCCGTTATTCTCGGCCGGGCCGGAGCAGTCCCCCTGGTTGAAGTGGCTTACATCGCCCCCCTGCTCTGGGTGATCGGGGCGAGTATCGCGGCGGTAATTTCTGGCAACATCGTAATAGCCATAATCTGGCCGCGGGAGGCCGGCCGGAAAGACGTCCGCGACCGGGAGATCGAGCGTTTCGGTGATTACGCTGGCCAGATCTTCATCATCTGCGGCGGGCTCAGCGCCATGGTCCTGGCCATGCTGAAGGCAGATCATTTCTGGATCGCCAATGCGGTTTACCTGTGTTTCGTACTATCAGGGATGCTGAGTTCAGCGGTCAAGATCTATTCCTACCGCCGGGGGATACCATCTTGCTGAAGCAGACCAGGATCACCAACAATCTGCGCGCCCTGCGCTTCGCCCGGGGCGAGATGACCCAGGCCGAGCTGGCCGACCGTATCGGCGTGACCCGCCAGACCGTTATCGCCATTGAGCAGGGCCGTTATTCTCCTTCGCTGGAAATGGCCTTTAAAATGGCGCGCATTTTCGAAGTGCCTCTGGATGAAGTCTTCCAATATCAGGAGGAGGGAGCAAAGTGAGCATAAGTCAAAAACACCAGGCGGCCGCCGGTTCCAAACCGCGGGATATCAAGAGAGTCTTTTTCAAGAAAGGCACCTGTTCTCGCACCCTGTTTTTCATCCTGAACCGTGAATTCGGCTTTCCCCTGGAAGCGGAAGAACGGGCGGTTGATCCCCTGGCCGGAGGAATCATCCAGCAGGGCTACCAGTGCGGCATGCTCTGGGGATCGGCCCTGGCCCTGGGCGCGGAAGCCAGGCGGCGTTTTCCGGCTGACTCGGGCCGGGCGGCTGACCTGGCCATCAGGGCCACCCGGCTGGTCAGGGCATCTTTCGTCGAACGGAATAAAAGTCCGGACTGCTTTGACATCGCCGCTTGCGACTGGAGTAAAAAGTTGGATCTGGCCAGGTACATGATCAGCGGCAAATTCTGGTCCTGTTTCAAACTGGCGGAAAACTGGGTTCCGGAAGCGATCACGGCCGCCAGACAAGGCCTGGAACTGGAAACAACAGCCGGCCCGGTGCCGGCTCAAAATTGCGCTTCGAAGCTGGTCGGCCTGCTGGGCGGCAGTGATCACGAAATGGCCCTGGTTGCCGGGTTCGCCGGGGGCATAGGCCTGGGCGGCGACGCCTGCGGGGCCCTGGCCGCGGCTATCTGGCTGCATACTTTGGCCCGGGTCAGGGCCGGCACTTACCGGTATTCCCTTACCGACCCGCTCAATCAGGCTATTCTGAACAAGTTTCTGACAGCCGGCGATTACGAAATGGAATGCCGCAAAATCTGCGGCCGCAGTTTCGCTGATCCCCATGATCACGGTGAATTCATTGCCGGCGGCGGCTGTTCGGCACTTATAAACGCCCTGGCGGAAACTAAAGCAGTCGCCTGAAACACAACTGATCCGGACCTGATCTGAAAGCAATTTGTCAAAGTATTGAGTTCATTCAAGGCGGCGATAAGCCTTTTGTGCTCTCATTTCATGATGTAAATACAAAGCGAAAAGCAATAAAAGCAACGGGGCCGGAATAAAGACGACGCTCCCCGGGGCCGGCTGGATCAGGGTTTCAGCGAGATTTTGAACTTCATCACGGTTTCAAGGTCTGCAAGCAGGTCGTCATTCCTGATTTCAAACATGCAGGGCACAGATTTTCCCACCCGTTTCGCATTCAGCACCTGTTTTTTGGTCTCTTCCCGGATTTCCAGGCGGCATATTTCTTCAGTATAGCGGTCAGGGAAATAAACGGTGGCCTGCATGAAGCCTTTCCAGGCCGACATCCAGAGGATGGTTTTTTTCTTCTGCTGTACTTTGCCCAGCCAGGCCTTGCCGTCGTGGTAGTACCTCCACTCCAGGGTCAGGCCAAGCCGGCCGATGATCTCCAGCAATTTGACGTAGGAACTGAAGGAATCGCCCAGTACCGGCGCCAGGACTGACTCGTCCGGGTAAATACTTTCATCGGTCAATTCAACGTTGTTGACTTGTTCCATGCTTGATTCTCCTCATTTCTCGATTACAAATCAAAGCGCTTTCTGTATTTTTCATACTGACGCTTCAGCAGGGCCCGGCTCCGCTCAAAACCATGAGCCGGCAGAAAAATCCGGCACCCCGTCTCAAGCAGCCTGCCCCAGCTGGCGACCATCAATCCGGGATCGACGGCGAAGGGTGGGTAAACCGAACCCGGAAAGACGCCAAACAGCGTGTCACCGACCAGGGCGATTTCATCATCGACTATCATGCTTATCGATCCTGGCGAATGGCCGGGCGTATGGACAAGGTACCCGGGAAAACCGAGGATTTCCAGGTTTAATCCCCGGTCGACGGCAATATCGCAATCAGCCGCAGCATAACCGAGCCGGGCAAAAAGCCCTGATCGGGAAATAATTGAAAGCAAGACCCTGCTGAAAAAAAGCGTCCCCCCCATCCCGGGATTATCCCCTCTGCTCAAAAATCCCTCTTCGCTCTTGTGTACGACGATTTGCGCCCCGAATGCCCGTTTGAAAGCAGCTGCGTTTCCGGCATGGTCGAAATGGCAGTGGGTCAAAACCAGGGAAACAGGAGAACCCGCTTTAACTCCAAGTTTTTCCAGGTTCCGCACCAGGGCTTTCCAGTTCATTTTCCAGCCGGAATCGATCAGAAGAAACCTGTTTCCATGAGAGACGAGATAACAATTGCATCTCCCGCGCATAACAAGAAAGATCTTGACACCGTTCCCGGTGATCCAGCATTTCATGCTTCAGCCATGAGCAAGAAAGCAAAGCATTGCCTCATGAAGAACCTACCGGTTTGCTTCTCAACGCAGATTATGGATGCTTTCCAAATCAATATTCATCGATACTCTCTTCAGCCGCGTCCAAACGAGCTCTCCGAGGATTGCTTTTTTTCGGGGGCAGGAAGTTTTCGCCGGTAACCACACTTTTCCCGGTCTTCTGCTCCAGCTCGCGCCGCGCTTTTTTTGCAATGCCGCCGCCTTTTTTCCCGGCCTCGGCGTTTTCCTCCATGCCGGTGGCCGCAACGCTTTCGGCTATCTGGCGGGTGGAGAGCTCGGCCAAAGCGGTAAAGATCAATTCCGCCTCGTTCATGTGGTCGCGCAGATTCTGCGTCTTCAGCCCCTTGATGTCCTTGTGCTTTTTAACCGAGACCCCGCTCCATTCTTGATGGATGATGTTGGTCAGAATGGCGTATTCTTCTTCGCCATTGATCTCGTGATCCTTCCAGTAATCGGTGAGCTTGTTGCGGGTTTCCTGACCCATCATCCGTTGTTGAATCCATTTTTCGCTGCGGCCATGCTGCCGCCAGTATTCCCGGGCGCGGTCGAGCGAGCGGGCCGGATCGCCCATGTCCTGAATCCGCTCGTAGCCGACCTTGGCCAGCCAGAGCTTGATAGGCTCTGCCTTTGGGCTGGGCACCGACTGGATAATCCGCAGAAGCGTCTCGGGATCAGCGACATCCGTAAGACGCATCTTGCCATCTTCTGCAAGTAGCTTCAAACGGTTACAATTTGTAACCGTTTGGCTCCCCTCTTTTATCAGTCGATTTTTGAGCACTTTCCAGTAATTGCGGGCGGCTTGGTAATCCGGCTGTTGAATCAGAGCCGCAACGATGTCCACAACCGAAAAACACCAGGTTTCCGCCTTTTCGTCATAGACCCGCCGGATTTTGAAGCTCTCAAAAACAGCCAGGGCATGTTCTTTATTCATTCATCATCCCCCGCCCCTCCTTTTTAAGTTCTCTCAAACGGTTACATTTTGTTTAGGTTAGGCTTTCAAACATTTCTCTTTCCGTTTGATAATTTTAGCACAAGCAAAAAACGGGCAAAAGCTAAAACTTCCAGGCCGTGTTTCCTGATTATTCGTCGGCGAAAAAAGCATCGATGACCCGGCGTTCTTTCTTGGTCGGCCGGCCCAGGCCCTTGGGGCGGCGGCCGAAAGGCGAAAAGAATTTCTCCCGCCTGGCCTGGGCCAATTTGTCAAGCTCTTCCCTGGCGGTGGTTTCAGCCACCAGCTCCCGGGCCAGGGCCGCTGAAACCCTTTTTGGGGCCAGGCCCAGCACCTTGAAACTGCGCTGGATCGGCGGCTCGCGCAGTTCAATGCTCTGCCCGACACTGACCTGGTGAGCCGGCTTCAGGGAGTTACCGGCACTGCTGACCCGGCCGGCCCGGCAGGCGGTGGTGGCCTGGCTGCGGGTCTTGAAGAGCCGCACCACCCAGAGCCACTTGTCGATTCTCATGCCGGTCGGATTTCAGAACTCCGGTTTGTAGGTTTCTTTCCAGAACTGGAAGACGATCAGCGGCCAGAGCAGCTGGCGCAGGTTCTGACGGCCGGAAAGGTGGCGGTCCAACAGGCCGGAAACGAAAGAAGTGTCGAACAAGTCGTCCCGGGCCAGCTTTTCCGGGCTGAGCAGATCGCAGACGAAATCCCGCAGTTCATGTCGCAGCCAGGGTCCCAGCGGCAGGTCGAAGCCGATCTTGGGCCTGGTCATGATCGAAGCGGGAATCAAATCGCGGAACGCTTCCTTGAGGATGTACTTGGTGTTGAGGCCCCTCAGGCGCAGGTTGTTCGGGATGGAAAGGGCCAGTTCAACCAGGCGGTAATCCAGAAAGGGAGCTCGCACTTCCAGGGAAACGGCCATGCTCATGCGGTCGACTTTGACCAGCAGGTCATCCTGCAGGTAAAGCTTGAGGTCGAGATAATTGACCCGGTCGAGAGGGTCGGCGATATGACCCATTTCCGGCAAATAGCTGGAAACCGGCTCGAAATCGGGAAAGGCTGCCAGTCTTTGCCGCAGGCGCGGAGAAAAAAGGCGCCGGCGGAGATCGGGGTTGAAAGCTCCCCACCAGACGTAATTGGCCTTTTCCGGCGGATAGCGCAGGCCGTCCAGGAATTTTTTCAACTTGAATTCGAAACTGTGCCTTTTGCGGGCGGCCGGCAGGAGATCGGCGCCGCGGCGCAGTCCCCTGATCAGCGGTCTGGGCAGGAAGCGGCAGAAGCGGGCCACCTGGTAGGCCTTGTAAGTGTCGTAACCCAAAAAGAGCTCGTCTCCGCCGTCACCAGCCAGGGCCACCGTGATTTCCGGCTTGGCGAATCGGCTGACCAGGTAAGTGGGAATGATCGAGGCATCAGCCAGGGGTTCGTCCAGGTAGGATATCAATCCGGGCAGCAGGGCGGCCGCTTCCGCGGCCGGCACCACCATGGTGTGGTGATCGGTGCCGTAGGCCCGGCTGACCGTTTCCGCCCAGGGCAGTTCGTTGAAGCTTTCCTCGGCGAAGCCGATGGAAAAGGTGCTCAGCCTGGAATTGAGGCCGGCGGCCACGGCCGTAACCAGGGTGGAATCAATACCCCCGGACAGGAACACGCCGACCGGCACATCGGCGTACATGCGCTTGGCCACCGAATCGGAAAAGATGGAGCGGATTTCGGAGATCAGTTCGGCCCGGGGACGCTCCCGCTTGAGCGGATTGGGCTGCCAGTAAATTTCGCGGCGCACCCGGCCGCCCCCGGCCAGCAGATACTCGGCCGGCCGCAATTTGCTTATGGCGGAAAAGATGGTGCGCGGCGCGGCGATGAATTCGAAACCGAGGTAATTGGCGAAGGCTTCGTAACTGAAACGGCGCGACAGGCCGGGGAATTCCAGCAGGGATTTCAGTTCTGAGCCGAAGATCAGGACATCGCCGACCCGGGCGTAGTGCAGGGGTTTCTTGCCCATTCGGTCGCGGCCCAGGAACAGCTTGTGTTCACGGCGGTCATAAATGGCGAAGGCGAACATGCCGTTCAGTTTGCTGACCATGTCCGGTCCGTATTCCTCGTAGAGGTGGGGCAGGATTTCCGTATCGCTTTGGGTTTTGAAGCTGTGGCCGCGTTTTTCCAACTCAGCCCGCAGTTCGGCGAAATTGTATATTTCCCCATTCTGGATAACCACCAGGGAACCGTCCTCGTTGAACTGCGGCTGGCTGCCGGTCTGCAGATCGATGATTGAAAGCCGGCGCATGCCCAGGGCCGCTCCCCGGCTGATGAAGGTGCCGTGGTCGTCCGGGCCGCGGTGCAGGATGCGCTGTTTCATGGCTTCCAGCACCGGCTCGGGGGCAAAGGAGAAATCCTGTCCCTGTAGCTGAAAGAATCCGCTTATTCCACACATCAGAATAGATTCCGGGCGAAAAACTTCATTCGCATCCCTGCGCGTTCCGGTGCTCGAAGACCTGCTTTATGAAATAGGGTTTCTGCTGGTGTACCCGGAAGTAAATGCGGGCCAGGATTTCGGCCAGCAGGCCGATGCAGATGAACAGGGCTCCGACGATGATCAGGGTGACGGCCAGGATCAGGTTGCCCAGGTTTTCTGCAATCACCAGCTCGAAGAAGAAGAAACCGATCGAAATAATGCCCCCGATGGCAAAACCGGCGGCGAACAGGCAGAGCCCGATGAATCCGAAAAGCTGGAGGGGGCGGTCGATGAAAGAAGTGATGAACTTGACCGTGATCAAATCGAGCATGACCTTGCGCACCCGGGAGAGGCCGTAATTGGACTGGCCGGTCTTGCGTTCCACGTTGGTGATGGGAATTTCAATCAGCTTGACCCCCATCTTGGTGGTCAGGGCGGGGATAAAGCGGTGCAGTTCGCCGTAAAGCTGCAGGTTCTTGACGATATGCCGGGAATAGGCTTTGAAAGTAGTTCCGAAATCGTGCAGCTTCATACCTGAAATCCACTTGATCATCTTGTTGGCGATGAGTGAAGGCAGGCGTCGCAAAATGAAGTTATCGATACGTTTCTTGCGCCAGCCGGATACCAGGTCATAACCCTGGTCAATTTTTTCCAGGAAGAGGGGAATTTCCTCGGGCAGGTGCTGCAGGTCTCCGTCCATGGAGATGATGGTTTCACCCCGGGCCTGGTCAAAACCGGCGGCCAGGGCCGCGGTCTGGCCGTAGTTACGTCTCAGGTCTATCACCACCAGCCGGGGATCAGCGCTGAAAATTTCGCCCAGCAGTTTCATGGTGTTGTCCTGGGAACCGTCGTTGATGAAGATTATTTCGTAACTGCGCCCGGTTTTTTCCATGACCTCAACCAGGCGCCGGTGCAGTTCGAGAACACAGCCTTCTTCGTTGTACAGAGGAACGACCAGGGATACAGCGGGATCAGTCATGCTTACCTCCAAGGGAAAGGAGTCTTACTCCATGTTCTTTCAGCGCTTGCCTGGTTTCCGGAGCCAACAAGGCCTGCAACTCGATCAACCTGCTGTGATGCAGAAAGGTTCCGCCCATTTCCGACGGCAGGTCATCGGTCGCGCTCAAATGCACCATCAATTCGGTCCAGCCTTCCGGCAGGCGGCTCAACAGCTTGACCAGGCGGCTCCGGTCAAGCCCGCCGGTCAGGGCGATACCACGGAAATTTGCGGTCGGCAGCAGACCGGCGGACCGGGCGGCGGCCCGGTTGGCCAGGGCGAACAGGGAAAGCAGGTCAGCCTTGATTTTCTGGATCGAATGGGGCAGCAAATACCATTCGTTGATGAAACGCAGGCCCGGCACCCGGTATTCGGCGGCCAGGCGGACAAACAACCTGAAAACGGGCGGAAAGAAATGAAAATGCTTCTCAGCGTTGAGTTGCACCGGATTGACACCCAGTTCCAGGGCCCTTTCAATCTGCCGACGCAGTTCAACTTCAGCCTGCAGGCGCAATTTTGCGCTCAACAGCCAGCCGGACCAGAGTTTCGGCACTGAGCACGGCAGGATGGTTGCAGGAGAAAGCATGCGGCCGCGGATCAGGTTCAGGTGCAGGGCCAGGGGCAGGCCTGTTTCGCGGCTGATATCCAGTGCTTCAGAGCAAGCCGGTCCGTTGAGCATCAGCGAGGCATCACTCAGCACCCCGGCCTGAAAGGCCTGCTTGACTCCGTCGTTTACTCCGGGAGAGAGGCCGAAATCATCGCAATTGACCGAGAGCCTTTTCATCCGCGAATTGTAGCAGAATTAGCGCTGTACGGCAATTATTGACAGTTTCGGGCTTTTCTGGTAATTTCAGGACATCATGAAAGCCGATCCCCTTGTTCCCTGGTGCTGTCCCGAGTGTCGTTCACCGCTTTCCGCCGAAAAAAACGAAACTGAAGGCCCTGATTCACTGCTTTGCCCCGACTGCAGAACCTCTTTCCCGGTGCTGCATGGCGTGCCCCGGTTCGCCGGTGATTTCGATTCCCGCACCCAGCGAAATTTCGGACAATCCTGGCATTTTTTCCACGACATTTACCGGGACCAGAGCGTAGATTTTCTCGATTGGCTTTCCCCGGTCAGGGAAGAATTCTTTTCCGGCAAACTGGTTCTTGATGCCGGCGCCGGCACCGGTTTGCATGCACTTTTCGCCTCAGGTTTCGGCGCCCGGGAAGTTCAGGCCATAGACCTTTCTTCCGCGGTTGACGTCGCTTTCCACAACACCAGGGATAGTGCAAATGTGCACGTCAGCCAGGCCGACATCTACCGGCCGCCGTTTCCCCGGGAATCCTTTGATTACATCTACTCTATCGGAGTGCTCCAGCATCTGCCCGATCATGCCGCGGCCCTGAAAAGCTTGTGGTCACTGCTCAAGAAGGGCGGGCATCTCTCGGTCTGGGTTTACGGCCGGGAAGGCACTCTTTTCGTGCGCCTGTTCATTGAGCCCCTGCGCCACTTTTTCAAGCTTTTACCGCCCCGACTGGCCTATGCCCTGGCCTGGCCGCCGGCGCTGCTTTTTTTCCTGGCCACCAAAAGCGCCGCCCTGCTTGGGAAAGCACCCTGGCTGCGCCGCATCATGCCCCTGGGCGATTACCTGATCTACATGGCCGCCTTTCCATTTAAATACCAGCACAACTCGGTATACGACCAGCTGATTGCCCCCAGGTCCTATTTTTTCCGCCGGGATGAACTGGAAAAACTCTTTGCCGGACTGGGCGCGGGCGAGATCACCATCAGCAGTCGTAACGGCATGAGCTGGCGAGTGCTGGCGGCCAAACCGCAATGAACGATTCCGCCGAAGTCAGGAAACTCGATTCATACCTGGTGCTCCTGATATTCATCGCGGTCGTCCTGTTCTTCTTCAAGCTGATCCGGCTTGATTACTTTTCCATGTGGATGGATGAAGGTTTTTACTACCTTTCCTCCCAGGCTGTCAGGGAATTTGGTTATCCGCTCTATCCTTCCGGGCATGTTCTTTACAAAAGCATTTTCTTTTCCTACCTGCTGGCGGCCTATTCATTCCTGGCCGGGCATTCTTCACATGCCCTGCGACTCTTTTCCCTGCTGCTGCACACCCTGACCCCAGTGCTGGTTTACCTGTCGCTGAGAAGAATTGTGCGCCGCGAAGTAATCTTCCTGGCCGGGATGTTCGTGCTTTTTTCCCTCTGGCACATAGAATACAGCCGGACCGCTCTTTATTTCACCCTGCTGGGCCTGCTGGTCACCCTGGGCTGGATCTATTTTTTCCGGGCCCGTATTTTGGAAGGAAAAGCAGTTTACCCGCTTTTCTGGCTGGCCGGCCTGCTGACCCACCAGCTGGCCATGGCCCTGGCCTTTTCCTTTGCCGCCCTTTTCTGCCTGCGGCCGAAGCGTTTCTGGAGCCGCGGCAACATGCTCTCCCTGCTTTTCTGGGTGCCGGTTTTCATCCTGGCCCAACTGCAGGAAGTACTGCTCTGGCGCGTCGGCCAGGTGTATTCAACCCAGGAAGTCAGCGGTCCGGCCGACATGGCGGCTTATTTTTTTCAAGGCTTTTCCCTGCAATATTTCAAGATCCTGTGGCGTTCCTTCCCGGTGCTTTTCCCCTTTTTCGTCTTGGCTTCCGCGCTTTTCCTGGCCCTGGTTCTGCTGCGCCGCCTGAAAGGAAAACTTCCGGATCGCGAGGAAAGCATGATCGTGTTCCTGATCGTTGTTCTTTTTCTGACCATCCTGTTTCTCGGCTTCATGAAAACTCACCCGATGCCGCGCTATCTCTTCCCCTATTCGATTCCCTTTTTCCTGGTCTGCGCCTACCTGTTGTTCCGCCCCCTGCAGGCCATACTGGGAAGATTTTTCCGGAAAAGCTGGCCTGGAGTAGTCCTGTCTCTGCTGCTGGTTTTCCTGCTGGTGGGCGATATCAAACCCTCTGCGGTCAGCGAAGTCGTTTTCCGGGATCACCAGACCCCGATCAGGAATGACATCATCACCACTTCGGGCCGTTACTTTCACTACGATCACCGATCTACGGGCCTCTACGTGAGGGACCACCTGCGCCAGGACGACCTGGTCATCGCCATGCACATGATTTTCCAGTACCTCTATGCCGGTCGAGTTGATTACTGGCTGTTCAGCGGCGGGACCGGCACCTGGGATGCCTGGGAACTCGTTGACGGTGAATGGCGGGAGTTCTACCTGGGCGTGCCCTGGATAAACAATCGCGAAAAGCTTGAAGCGGTCATCAATGAAAGCCTGGCTTCCGGTCGCCGGGTCTGGCTGATAACTTCTTTTTCGGCTATCCGGGACGATCACATCAACAGGTCACTGCAGGAATTCCTGGCTGAAAACGAAAATCGTACCGCCTGGCTGGGCCGGGACGGTCTCAGCCGGGCCCTGCTTTTTGACGGCGGCGAACCGCCCAGCCCGGCAATGTACCGCGCCCCCTGGGCTGATTTTTACCTCCCCGGCCGGGAACCTGAAGACACGGTGGAAGTAAAAAACTCTTACCGCTCTTCCTTCGTTCACCTGCCGGCCGGTTTGTGGCGCTTCGATTTTTCTTTTACCGAATCCGAGCAACGGGAAGTG
Source organism: uncultured Clostridia bacterium (assembly GCA_964457225.1). GTDB lineage: Bacteria > Acidobacteriota > Aminicenantia > UBA2199 > UBA2199 > CAYWEM01. Next base: position 11,932 of record CAYWEM010000011.1, on the reverse strand, counting down.
CTGGTCAAGTGGCTCAACCTGCGCCGCCCCGGCAAGTGGAAATACTCTCAGGTAAAGGACGGCAGGCTCAGGTTTTACTTGAAAGTCGAGCAGCCGGACTGGTATTTCTTTGAACTGCACCCACGCCGGGAAGCAGTCCGTTTCAAGGAATTGCGGGGCTTCCAATTGCAGCCGGCTCTTGCCGAACCAGGGCGGATACCTTAAAATTCTGCCATGGAAAAATTGCTTCAAGCTGTAGTGCTGGCCGCCGGCCGCTCCACCCGCATGAAATCGAATCGTTCCAAGGTGTTGCACGAGATTCTCGGCCGCACCATCCTGGAATACCTGCTGGCCGCCTTGGCCGACTGCGGACTGCGGCCGGATCAGATAGTGGTGGTGGTCGGTGAAAACGAAGCTGAAGTCCGGGATCGAATCACCATGCCGGTGAAGTTCGCCCGCCAGGAAAATCAGCTGGGCACAGCTGACGCCCTGCTGTCCGCGGCCTCATATTGCCGGGATTTTCAGGGCGACCTGCTGGTGCTGGTCGGTGACAATCCCTACCTGGAAGCATCAGAACTGCAGCGACTGCTGGATCATCATCGCCGCAGCCGGGCTCATTGCACCATGCTTTCCGCGGTTTTCCCCCAGACTCCCCCCCCCTACGGCCGGGTTTTGCGCGATGCCCGGGGCCGGGTGACCGGGGTGGTGGAAGAAATCGAGGCCAACCCGGAAGAACTGCAGATAAGGGAGGTCAACAGTTCCGTCTACGTCTTCGACAACCAAACCGTGTTCCCCCTGTTGTCGAAAATCGGCAACAACAACGTAAAAAAGGAATACTATCTGACCGATATCGTGGGCATGCTGACCGCAGCCGGCAAGAACGTGCAGGCCCTCCCGGCCGGCCATTACCGGGTGGCCATTGGCATAAACAACCGCTGGGAGCTGCAGGAAGCCCAGCAATACTTCAACCGGCAAAATCTGCTCCGCCTGGCCCTGGAACTGGGAGTGACCGTACTGCAGCCTGAAACGGTCACCGTGGAACCTGGAGTTACAATAGGCCGGGACACCACCATTTATCCCTTAACTTTCATCGGGGCCGGCACGGTGATCGGTTCCGGCTGCACCATAGGCCCCCTGCTTGCGCTGCGGGGTGTACGGGTACCTGACGGGACCAGGGTGACGGACGTTTTAGACTTGGAAAAGCTTGAAAGCATCGAATTGAAGGAGGGAAAATGACCATTTTTGAATTCGCCATGAAGATGGAACTCGACGGGGAAAAGTATTACCGGGAGCTGGCGGAAAAGAACAGCTCGCCGCGCATCCGCCGGATATTCAGGATACTGGCTGAAGACGAGGTCAAGCATTACCGCATATTGAAGGAAATAGCAAAATCGGCAAAATTCAGCATGGAACCGAGCCGGGCCCTTTCCGAAGCCCGTAATATCTTCCAGGACCTGCGGGAAAACGCCGACCCTCAACCTCCTGATCAGAGTCAAATCGGATTGTACGAAAAAGCCAGGGAGATAGAAAAAAAGAGCGAAGATTTTTACCGCGCCAGAGCCGAGGAAACGACTGAGCCGGAATTGAAGGACTTACTGCTGCACCTGGCCGAGGAAGAAAAAAAGCACGGCCTGATCATCGGCCGCATCATCGATTTCGTCAGCCGACCCGATTCCTGGATCGAGCAGGGAGATTTCTACCACCTGGACGATCTTTGATCCTTCAGCGTCCCTTGTTCTCGTTTTTTTCCTGGCAGGGAATGCAGTACTTGGCGAAAGGCCGGGCTTCGAGCCTTTTGGCCGGGATTTCACAACGGCATAACAGGCATTTGCCGTAACGCTTCTTGGCTATCCGGTCCAGGGCTTCATCGATTTCCAGCAGATTGCTCTTGATATTGGAAAAAACCAGATGTCCCATTTCCCTCTGAATCAGTTCATTGGCATGGTCGATTTCATCCCGGGCATCGGATGTTGGAGCCTGGCTGGCCTGATTGTTGATATGCTGCATGATCTCGGCTCGCATCTTTTCCAGGCGTTCCCGACATTTGTTGAGGATTTCCTTGTCCATTTTTACTCCTAACGGTGATATGGGCTGCCCTGGATGATGGTCAGGCTGCGGTAGAGCTGTTCCAGGAAAACCAGCCTGAACAGGTCATGGGCCATGGTCAGGGCCGAGAAAGACATTTTCAGGTTGAGACGCGGTTCCAGTATTTGACTGAGGCCGTCGGCCCCGCCGATCAGGAAAACCAGGCGTCCGGGCAGTTGCGCCATCTTTTCAGCCAGTAAACCGGCCAGGCCCGGAGAATCGTAGACCCGGCCCAGGCGGTCAAGGGCGATCACGAAATCTCTTTCTTTCAAGACCTGCAACATGGCTTTTCCTTCTTTCTCGCTGTTTCCGGGTGCGTCCCTTATCTCATGGATTGAGAATTCTACATAATTGTTGATCATTTGTAAATAGCGTTGCTGCAGTCCCTGCAATTCCCTGAATTTAAGACTGCCGGCGCAGACCAACTTAATCCGGTTCATTCTTTTTCAGCATATTGTAAAGCGATTTACGGGAAATTCCGAGAATGGAGGCCACCCGGGACTTGTTTTTATATTTTTTCAACAGTAAACCCAGGTATTCGCCTTGAATTTTTTTCAGGGACCAATCCTGGAAAGCAGCGTTTTCAAGGATCTTGCCGGGATTGTCGAGCAGTGAATCGACCTGGCCGGCATCCAGGATGCCGCTGCCGGCGGCGCAGCGCCTGACAAAGTTTTCCAGTTCCCGGATATTGCCGGGCCAGTTGTATTGCAGAAGTTTTCTGCGGGCCGGGGCTGTAAGCTGCAGCTTAAGGGACTCCCTGGCGGCGAAGTATTCCAGCAAGGCTTCGATATCCCTTTGACGTTCGCGCAGAGGCGGAACGAACAGGGAGTAGGTGGAAATCCGGTAAAAAAGGTCGGGACGGAAGAGATTTCTGCTTACCTTGTATTCTATATCGGCGGCTGCGGAGAAGATGAAACGAATGTCAAAGCGGGTTTCCCGGGCTGAGCCCAGCTGGAAATAAGAGTTTTTCTCAACTATCCGCAACAGCTTGGCCTGCAGGTTGAGGCTGAGCAGATCGATGCCGTTAAGGTATAGAGTGCCGCCTTCAGCCGCGGCCCAGCGCCCGGCGAAATCCCGTTCGGCACCGCTGAATGCACCACGGCGGTAGCCGAACCACTCGCTTTCCAGCAGTGTTTCCGGCACGTCACCGCAATGCAGGACGACGAATGGCCCCCTGGAACGGCAGGCGGCGGTGAATGCTGCCCAGACATCCTTGCCGCTGCCGCTTTCACCGTAGAGCAACAGGTTGACCTTGAGGCCGGCCACCTGCTCCAAACTGCTCCTGAGTTTAAGAGAGAGGGGATCCTTCAAGATTTCGATCAGTTGTAAAGAGGTATTGCTTGGCATCCATCCACAGCTTTTCCAGGTCGTAACGGCGCCTGGTTTCGGCGATAAAAATGTGCACCACGAAATCCACGTAGTCGACCAGTATCCATTCGGCGTTGCCGCGCCCCTCTACACTGAAAGGCTTGAGGCGGTACTTGGCCAGCAGTCGTTCTTCAAGATGCTCGGCCAGGGCTTTGTTCTGCCTGGTGGATTGCCCGTGGCAGACTATCATCAGATCGGTGAATTCATTCCTGCCCCTGAGCTTCATAACCACCACCTGCTGGGCGTTTTTATCCAGCAGGGAGGCCACGGCTTCCTTGACCGGAGCCGGGATTCTTTTTTTCGACAGATCTTCTCTTTCAGTCGCCGTCTGAATGTTTTTCATATAGTTTTCCTTCCTCCAGAACAGCTTTCACTTCCGGTGCCAGCCATTGGTCAATTTTCTCTCCGCGGCCTATTTTTTCCCTGACCATGCTGGCACTGAGATCAAGCCATGGCGAATCATACGAAACCAGATACGCCCCCGGTGGGGGGAAAGTTCCTTTTTTTTCCACCAGCAGGGGGACTTGCTCGGCGGACAGCAATTCCAACACTGATCGCCGATGTCCGGGTGAACGCAACAGGATGATGAACAGCGCCTGCCGCAGAATTGCCCGGTAATCTTTCCAGGTGGGGAGTGTCAGAAATCCTTCGCTCCCGGTCAGGAAATAGAAGGCAGCTCCAGGGTGGGCTCCGCGGAGTTGGGCCAGGGTATCAATGGTCCAGGAAGGACCGGGCCGATCGATTTCCACGGCGCTGGGCTCCAACCCGGATTGCCCGGCCAGGGCAAGCTGCAGCATGCTCCAGCGTTTTTCAGGAGCGATGATGCCCCGGTTGTCCTTGTGAGGAGGCTGGGCGGAAAGAACGTAAAGCACACGGTCCAGGACGAAGAGTTGCTTCAGGCGTTTCCCGAGCTCGACATGACCCAGGTGTACCGGGTTGAAGGTGCCGCCGAGTATGCCTATTCTCTCAGTCTCAGTCATTGATCGCCATTACAGCGTCTTTGAAAGAATCCAGGTTTGCTCCGGTCAGGGCTGATATCTCGATAAAATTTCGGCCCTGGTTCAGGCATTTACGCTTAAGGTACTCTACTTTGCCGCGGTCCAGACGATCAAGCAAATCGATCTTGTTGGCCGCTACCAGAATCTTTTTCTGCAGCAGGGCCGGCTGGTAACTGCGCAGTTCTTTTTCCAGCAGGCTAATGGTTTTTGCCGGGGTCAACCCGGCCTGTCGGGATACATCCAGCAGAAAAACCAGGGACCGGGTGCGTTCCACGTGGCGCAGGAATTCAAGGCCCATTCCTTCACCCAGGTGGGCATTGGCTATGATACCGGGAATGTCGGCTATGACCAGCCTGCGTTCCCGGTGATCGAGCACTCCCAGGTGCGGGGTCAGGGTGGTAAAGGGATAGGGAGCCGTTTTAGGCCGGGCATTGCTGATTCTTCCCAGCAGGGTTGATTTTCCGGCATTGGGCAGGCCCACCAGCCCGACCTGGGCGATCAGCTTCAGTTCGATCAGCACTTTTATCGTCTCGCCCTTCTGGCCCTTTTCACAACGTCTGGGAGCCCGGTTGGTGGCGGTTTTGAAGGCGGCATTGCCGCGCCCGCCGCGCCCGCCGCGGGCGATCAGCAGGCTCAGATCTTCACGGTCAAAATCGAAAACAAGCCTGCCTTCAGGGAAGGTTTTTATCACGGCTCCGGCCGGCAGGAAAATCACCGTATCCCGACCGCCGGCTCCGGTCTTGTTGGCCGAACCGCCGCCGGCTCCGTTCTCGGCTTTGATGTGCTGGTGGTACTGGAAATCGATCAGTGATTCTTTTTCCCGGCGACTGACCAGGATTACATCACCGCCCTTGCCTCCGTTACCGCCGTCCGGACCTCCGCGCGGAATGAACTTTTCCCGCCGGAAACTGAGACAGCCGTTGCCGCCCTTGCCGGCGGTGAAAGTTACAACTGCGCGATCGACAAACATCTTATTGAAAGATCAATTTATGAGGAGAATAATTCAGCATGCGACAAACGGGTATGAAAGTATGGCGGCTGACGTCAACAGCCGCAGCCCCGGTCGCTGATTCAGACCGGATTGACCTCGACAACTTTGCGATTGCTCTTTTCCAGGTACCTGACTACGCCTGAGGTCAGGGCGAACAACGTGTAATCACGGCCCATGCCGACGTTCTTCCCGGGCTTGATGCGACTGCCCCGCTGGCGCACGATAATGGCTCCGGCAGTGATGTTTTCGCCGGCGAATTTTTTTACGCCCAGGCGCTTGGAAATGCTTTCACGACCGTTCTTGGCACTGCCACCGGATTTTTTATGTGCCATATCAAGCCTCCTTGGCCTTGGCCCCGGACGCCAATTCAATCTTTTCGATGCGGATCAGGTGCAGGTCCTGGCGATGGCCCCGGGTGCGGCGGTATTGCTTTTTTGCTTTTTTCTTGAAAACGATGATTTTCGGTGCTTTCTTGGCGGCTACCAGCCGGGCCTTGACCCGGGCTTCATCGACAAAGGGCTCGCCTATTACGACGCGGTCGCCGTCCCTGTAAAGCAGTACGGTCCGGAACACGATTTCTTCTCCGGAAATCTCGGCCGGGTTGATTTTTTCGACCTCAAGGGTATCGCCTTCTTCAACCCGGTACTGCTTGCTGCCGGTTTCTAAAATGGCAAACATCTTCGTCAATCTCCTTATATCGGAATGATGCTCAAAATTCGTTTAATTTCTTATATCACAAAGATCATCGACAGTCAACACGCGAACCGGTTCAGTCAAATCAACTTTCCTCGGGTGACCAACTGGATTTGACTTTTTTTAAGACCAAACCTAAAATCGTTTTGAGCCTGACCAGAGTTCCAAGTACCCGGTTAGGCTTTTGTCAAAATGAGCAAAAAAGACAAGCTCTACCGGATTATTTTTGAATCGTCCAGCCGGGCCGGCCGCAGTTTTGACATTGCCCTGATGCTGGTCATCATCGCCAGCGTGGCGGTTGTCCTGCTGGACAGCATTCCCGCCCTGGCAAGTACATACCACGATTTTTTTTACCTGCTGGAGTGGGTTTTCACTATTCTGTTCACCCTGGAATACCTGATCCGGATTATCGTTTCCCCGCGGCCCGGCAAGTACCTGGCCAGCGCCTGGGGACTGGTAGACCTGGCGGCCATTCTGCCGACTTACATCAGCCTGTTTCTGCCCGGCTATCAGTATCTCATAGTGATCAGAGTTTTCAGGTTACTGCGGGTTTTCCGTATTCTCAAGCTGATCAGGTTCAGCCGGGAAGCCCTGCTCCTCCTGCAGGCGCTGAAGAGCAGCAGACGAAAGATAGTAATTTTCATGACCGCGGTTCTATCATCAATGGTTTTCATGGGTACGCTTATGTACGTGGTGGAAGGCGGGGAAAACGGTTTTACCAGTATTCCACACTGTATTTACTGGGCCGTGGTCACGATCACCACTGTAGGTTACGGTGATATCGTGCCGCATACCGCCCCGGGGAAATTCATATCTTCTGTTGCCATGCTGATCGGATTCGCGGTCATCGCCGTGCCTACCGGGATCATAACCGTTGAAATGAGCCGGGCCGCTGAAAGAGTCAAAGCATGCCCGGCCTGTCAACGCAACAACTCTCCGGACTCATCTTTCTGCGACGCCTGCGGCCGCCCTTTTCCAGAAGGAAAAAATGAGCCTTGGCCCAGATCGCATGACAACTGATTACAGAGTTCCGGCATCAACTGAAAGGTTGCCCTTGGACAACACAAAATAATTAAAATTAATATTGCACTCTTCACCTGCTGACTTCGAGAAATCGACAATTCCAAAAAGGATTATTGACATAACAGCATACAGGTGTATAATCTGTTGCATCAAAATTATTTGATATGGAGCAACAGATATGGATGATCTTCTGAGGGTATTCAAGGGACTGGCTGATGAGACCCGGCTGCGAGTACTGAAGCTCCTTTCCGAAGGAGAGTTATGCGTCTGCGAGATCGCCGCAGCCCTGAGCTTGGAACAGCCTCGCCTTTCTTTCCATTTGGGCGTTTTGAAAAAAGCTGGATTGATAACTGACCGGCGGCAGCAACGCTGGATTCTCTATAAACTCAACGAAAAAGACTTGTTCATTCGATTCCTGATGCTGTCCGTGTCGGATAGATTTCCAGAAGAGTTGGCCCGGCTGGATCGCGAGCGCCTGGCCGCCTTTCCGGGTCGAGAAAAAACTTGCAAGAAGCCGATTGATACCGGTGTCAGCCATGAGGCTGAGGAGTAACAGCATGAACTGGAAACAGGAATGGAAACCCCTGCTCTGGATCACCGCCGCATTTCTGGCGCTTTACCATTTGCCGCTGGGCAGTCCGCGATTTGAACGGGCTGTCTACGAGGCTCTGCACCTGGCCAGGTGGTACGCCCGCGAACACGTGATTCTCTGCCTGATTCCGGCTTTTTTCATAGCCGGAGCCATAGCCGTTTTCGTCAGGAAAGAAGCAGTTATGAAATACCTCGGCCCCAAAGCCGACAAGGTCATGGCTTACGGGGTGGCCTCGGTTTCAGGAACAATTCTTGCCGTCTGTTCCTGCACAGTACTGCCGCTGTTTTCGGGCATCTGGCGTATGGGGGCGGGGCTCGGTCCGGCTTCGGCTTTTCTCTATTCCGGCCCGGCCATAAACGTGCTGGCCATCATCCTGACCGCCAGGATTCTGGGACCCGGGCTGGGGCTGGCCCGGGCGCTGAGCGCGGTGTTGTTCAGCATTGTAATCGGCCTGCTGATGCATTTCATTTTCCGCTCCGAAGAAAAAGCCCGGGAAAGCGCGGCCATGATCCTGCCTGAATCGGAAGTGGTCCGCCCGCTGTGGCAGAACAGCCTGTTTTTTTTCTCACTGGTGGCCATCCTGGTCTTCGCCAACTGGGGCGCGCCGGCCGAAGACGGCGGTTTTTTTGCCGCGGTTTTCAACGCCAAGTGGCTGATCACAGGGCTGTCCGCAGCCGGCCTGGCCCTGATCCTGGTCAGGTGGTTTGGTCTGCCGGCCTGGCCCATGCTGGCCGTATCCCTGGCCCCGATGCTTTCGATCCTGGTTTTTCCCGGCCGGATACTGCCGGCTTTCGCCGCCGGGGTTATAGGACTTACCCTGGTACTGAGTTTGAATCGCGGCCAGGGCGGCGAATGGCTGGGAGCCAGCTGGGAATTCGCCAGACAGATACTGCCCCTGCTGATCGCCGGCGTACTCGTGGCCGGAGTCCTACTGGGCCGCCCAGGTGAGGAAGGTCTTATTCCCTCGACCTGGATCAGCAATGCCGTGGGCGGTAATTCGCTGGCCGCCAATTTCTTTGCCGCGATATCCGGGGCCTTTATGTACTTTGCCACCTTAACCGAAATCCCCATCCTGCAAGGACTGCTCGGCTCCGGGATGGGAAAGGGACCGGCCCTGGCCCTGCTGCTGGCCGGCCCTGCGCTTTCCCTGCCCAGCATCCTGGTCCTGCGGCAGGTGATGGGATTGAAAAAAACCGTGGTTTTCCTGGTCCTGGTGGTTGTTCTCTCCACCCTGGCCGGATTTATTTATGGAAATTTAATTTAGGAGGTCCTGCACATGGAACGAAAAAAAAATTCAGGATGTGCCTGCGGCGGCATGACCAATCTTCTGCTTCCCTGTTCGGGAGCGGCCGATACCGGAGAAATCGCTGACCGGGCCGCTCGCCGGTTTGCCGGAAGCGGATGTGCCGGCATGTTCTGCCTGGCGGGAATTGGAGCCAATATCAGCGGTTTCATCGCAACTGCCAAGGGCGCCGACAGGCTGCTGGTTGTGGACGGATGTAATCTTGACTGCGGGCTGAAAGCATTACAGGAAAAAGGCATCAGTGAAAACATCATTCATCTGCGCCTTACTGACCTTGGCCTGGCAAAAGGCCAATCTCCGGTCAATGATGAAAACGTTGACCTGGTGGTGGCGGAACTGGGCCGAAGACTTAATCAATCCCTTTAGAGCAGGAGATAAAATGCTTATTCAAGTATTGGGTACCGGTTGCGCCAAGTGTCGTCAACTGGAAGAAAACGCCCGCCGGGCGGCCGAAGAACTCCATCTCGATTTTCGTCTCGAGAAGGTCGGCAGTCTGCAGGAGATCATGTCCTTTGGAGTTATGCTTACCCCGGCCCTGGTTATCGAAGGTGTGGTAAAAACGGCAGGCAAAGTTCCGGAAGTGGCCGAAATCAAGAAAATGCTGATTTAGCTGATCAGGAGGAAATAAATGAATCAAGTTTTTCTTAAATATTTCTTTCTAGGTTTTTTCCTATTGTTCTCCATGTCCGGTTGCCACAATGCAGAGCAAGGGGCGAGCAAAACCGGCGAGCAAAACAAGGAAGGAAAATACTTGGTGACCTTTGTCGAGTTAGGTTCGGTGCGTTGTGTTCCCTGTCGCATGATGCAACCGATCATGGACGAGATAGAAAAAGAGTACTCAGACCAGGTAAAGGTAGTTTTTCATGACGTTTGGACCAAAGAAGGTCAGCCCTTTGCCAAAAAATACCGGATTCGGGTCATTCCGACTCAGGTTTTTCTCGATAAAGAAGGCAAGGAGTATTTTCGGCACGAAGGTTTTTTTCCCAAAGAGGAGCTGGTTAAAGTTCTCAGAATGAAAGGCGTGAAATAATGCTGGAAGGGTTGTTCAACTGGCTCGGATCGGCAATTCACAGCTCACCCCTGGTAGGATTGCTGGCCGCACTGTTGTGGGGGATTTTCAGCATCCTGCTCAGCCCCTGCCACCTGGCCAGTATTCCCCTGATTGTCGGTTATATCAGTCAACAACCGAATCTAACCCCTCGCCGGGCCTTTTCGATATCACTCTTCTTTTCCCTGGGCATCCTGGCAACCATCGCCCTTATCGGTCTAATAACCGGCTTTTTGGGACGAATGCTGGGGGATCTGGGCGCCTGGAGCAACTGGCTGATGGTGGGAATTTTGCTGGCAGTTGGACTATTCCTGATGGGAGTGATCAAGCTGAGCTTGCCCGCTGTCATGCCTGCAAAAAGATTCGGCCGTGGGATCTGGGCCGGTTTTTTCCTGGGCCTGGTTTTCGGCCTGGCACTTGGCCCCTGCAGTTTCGCTTTCATGGCACCGATACTGGCTATTGTGCTCACCGGAGGCGGGAACAGCCTGTCCTACGGCTTACCTCTGCTGCTGATGTACGGCATCGGTCATTGCGGCGTCATTGCCCTGGCCGGTGCTTTGACAAGCATGATCGAAAAATATCTGAACTGGAATGAGAATTCGCGGGCACTGAAAGTCATTAAGTTCTCCTGTGGGTTGCTGTTGATCGCGGCGGCTATATACCTGGCTCTTGGATAAACAATGATCGGATTTGCACTGGCCAGCGGAATCGCCCTGGCCCTTTCGTTTTTCGCCGACCGCGACAAAACCCTGGCCGGATTGCGCCAAGGGACGAAAATGTTCTTGAAGATCATCCCGGCCGTATTGCATATCCTGATTTTACTCAGTGTCTTTCTGTACCTGGTTTCGCCGGAACAGCTGAGTTCCTGGCTGGGCCGGGGGGCCGGATTCGGCGGTTTTGTCAGTGCCGCGCTCCTGGGTTCGGTTTCCCTGATACCGGGGTTTGTGGCCTTCCCGCTGGGCGCGATCCTGGTGCGCAGTGGAGTCGGACTGCAGGCAGTGGCCGTTTTCATCACCACCCTGATGATGGTGGGCTTTCTGACTCTGCCCCTGGAAGCGAAATACTTCGGCTGGCGGGTCGGCATACTGCGCAACCTGCTGAGTTTTTTCGGCGCCCTGATAGTCGGTTTGATGATGGGAATTTTACTTTGAAAAAACCATTGAAGCTTTTTTTCCGGAAATACTTGCTGGTATTGATATTTGCTTTATTCGTACTTGTCTCATTGTCAGCGGACTTCCCTCCGGGAATGGCCGTGGCTGCAAATTTCAAGTCATTCTTCCTGGAAATGGCGGCAATTCTGCCCATGATGTTCATCCTGATCGGACTTTTTGACGTCTGGGTGCCGCGAGAGCGCATTGTGCGACATATCGGACCCGGCAGTGGACTTGTCGGTGTAATCTGGGTGGTTTTGCTGGCCATGCTGCAGGCCGGCCCGCTCTATGCCGCCTTCCCGGTGGCGGCCCTGCTCTGGCGCAAGGGCTGCAGTACGGCCAATGTTTTCGTTTATCTGGGTGCTTTCAGCACCCTGAAAATTCCGATGCTTGCTTTTGAAATTAGTTTTCTCGGTTTGAAATTTTCAATACTGCGGGCAGTTTTCAGTTTCCCCGTTTTTATCGGTATTGCCTACCTGCTGGCCGCGTATCTGAAAAAAAGGGATTTCTCAATCAACAATCCCGGATGATTTATGGAGGAGTTTTGACGATTAATTGGTTAAAGCGCTTATATATCGAACCGACCAACCGCTGTAACCTGGATTGCCGTACCTGCATGCGCCACGGCTGGGAGGAGCCTCTAGGATTGATGGATTCCGATTTATGGCGGAAGATTCTCCAGGATCTTGCTAAACTTCCTG
>CAYWEM010000010.1:0-100559 GCA_964457225.1 uncultured Clostridia bacterium | reverse complement strand
ATTCGAACAGCTGAGGCTGGAAATGGAGCGGATTTATCAATGTCCGCAATAAGGGAAAGTGGGCGGGAAAGCCAAATGAAGCGTGACGCTGATCAAGGATGACCAGCGCCGAGCAGGGGCTTGTACCAGACGTTCATGCTCTCGGTGCTTCCGCTGATGTTGGTGTTGTTGATCAATGTGCCGGCAAAGAAATAGCCGGCTTTTTTGAAGGTGACGTTCATGCCGAATGAAACTGCCCGGGCGATGGTGTAGGCGGTCAGCAGGCCTCGCTTTCTGACTTCCAGTTCCATTTTGCCCAGCAGGAATTGGGCGAAACGGTTGCCCCGAAACTTTGGCAGGGTGGCAAAATCGGTCATCTCGACGTTTTTCCCGGAAAGGTCCATTTCAACCGATGATACAGCGGCCAGGCTGTCTCCGTGGTAGATGCAGAAATAGATTATATTTTCCTGCATGGTTTTCTCGATATAGGACGGATCGAATATCGGAAAAGGGTATGAGGCGAAAACTCTCTTGTAGACTTCAACGATGCCCGGCACGTCACGACTTTCCGCAATCCTGAAACTGAAATTGCGGGCCAGGGGCTCGGGGGGCTGGTGATGCTTTTTCCTGGTGGTTTCTATGACTTCCCTGAGCAGGCCGGGGTCGGCCGGCAAGCGCCTTTTCTGATCCGGAAACCTGGCCAGAAAGGCTGCGTCCCGGCGTCCGTTGTACATTTTCGGGACCAGTGCTTCCACCAGATAACCGCGTGATTTGAACAGTTCTTTAAACTCGGCCGGCACCTTGACGAAAATCTTGCCGTACCCTCGTTCCTCGGCCAGTTCTTCGATCAGTTCGATTGTTTTTTCGGGGTTTTCCTGCCCCAGTTTCATCAGGTAAACCCGGTCGTTGTAGGGGCCGTGGTAGATTGCCGATCCGTTTATGGTTTCAATTTTGTCTTGCATTTTGTTTTCTCCAGCTTTTATTCATGATTGCCTTTTTTCCGGAAAGGCCAGTGACAGGGGGATGAACAGGCACAGGGACAGGCTCATGCCGAAGGCCGTCGGGTCGAGCCCCCAGGGAAGCTCCGGACCCATGACCAGCAGGGTCAAGGTGAGACCGCCGCCCCCGGCCATGGCGGCCAGGGCTCCGGTACTGCTGCTCTTTTTCCAGAACAATGCTCCCAGGGTGGGAATAAAGAGGCCTGAGACCATGAATGAATAGGCGTAAAGTATGGCATCGAGCACCTTGGTAAACCTGGAGGCCAATACTACCGCCGCTATTCCAACCACCAGGGTGGCCAGTTGAGAAAAACGGACGTGTTCTCCGGCCGTCAGGGGACGCTTAAATAGGGGCTCGAACAGGTCCTTGACGAAGTTGGCTGATGAAGCCATCATGCAGCTGTCGGCGGTGGACATGATGGCTGAGAAATACGATGCCGCTATCAGCCCGGTCAAGCCGACCGGCAGAATGTTCTTGATCAACAGGGGAATGCCCAGTTCAGACTCGATTTCAGGAAAAAAAACGCGGCTGCACATCCCCAGCAGTACCCCCATGAAGGCCATTACCGGGTATTCGAAAATGCCGGCTATGTACCAGGCCCGGCGGGCCTCTTTTTCATTCCTGACGCTGAACATTCTCTGGTAAAGTGTCATGGCCACGAACCAGATGGGGATTATGGTCAGCATCCAGTTGATGAATTGAGCCGGGCTGAGGTTGAAAAGATTGAAATGGCCGGCCGGCAGGGCGGCCTTGAGTTCAGCCAGGCCGCCGATGCGCTTGATCGACAGGGGCAGTGCGACCAGGATCAGTCCGCTGAGCAGGATGAGCCACTGGATCGTGTCGGTATAAACCACTGCCTTAAGGCCTCCCAGTACGGTGTAACTGATGGTGATGAATGCGATGACCAGCAGGGAAAACTCAAATGGAGTCAGGCCCAGCGGGGCTTTTTCTATAATTGTTTGTGAAGCCAGCTTGGCTCCGGCCAGTATCTGGGCGCTGGTGAAGCCGAGGTAGCCGATTCCCGAGATCAGGGCGGCGGTAAGCACGACTTTCCTGTTGAAACGGGTAGCCAAAAAATCCGGATAAGTGTACATGGAAAACTTGCGGTCAATCGCCTTGATCCTGGGGATGATCAGAACCGCGCTCAGCCAGGCTCCAACCAGGCCGGTGAAGAGCAGCCAACTGCCGGCTAATCCCATCAAGTAGCCCACCCCGCCCAGACCGATGGAAAAGCCCCCGCCGACATCGGTGGCTACTATGGAAAGTCCGACGTGGGTTGAGCGGATTGAACGTCCGCCTATGTAATAGTCAGCGATGTTTTTGTTTCGGTGAAAAAAATACAAGCCTACGCCCAGAACACAGCACAGGTACAAGCAGAATACCAGGATGTCGATCGGGTTCATGCTTCTTTTAGTTTGCGTTTTCTTCGGTTTTCTATGCGACCGTTGTTTCTGGGGATCAGGGTGATGGTTTCGTCAAAATCCGACATCAGCCTGGTGATTCCGATCGGGTCGGGTTCCTCGGCGCTGTCCATCTTGATCTGCAGGTTACAGTCGGCGCATTTGCGGTCGCAGAAAGCAGCCTCGTAAGAGTCAGGTTCTTTGTAGGTGGTGATCATGCCTTCGTAATTACGCAACACCACCTTGTTAGTCGACCAGGAAATGATGTAATTGGGCATGATGGGGATTTTCCCGGCTCCGCCCGGAGCATCAATGACGTAAGTGGGGCGCGAGAAACCGCTGGTGTGGCCGACCAGGCTTTCCATGATCTCAATGCCCTTGCCGACCGGGGTGCGGAAATGGGAAAGTCCCTCGGACAGGTCGCATTGGTAGAGATAATAAGGACGCACCCGGTTCTGCACCAGCTTGTGGCAGAGCAGTTTTATGATCCTGGGACAATCGTTGACTCCGGCCAGCAGTACCGACTGATTGCCCAGCGGCAGGCCGGCATCGGCCATTTTCGCCAGGGCGTTCCGGGCAGACTTGGTGATTTCCCGGGGATGGTTGAAGTGGGTGTTGATCCAGAGCGGGTGGTATTTCTTCAGTATATCGACCAGTTTGTCGGTTATGCGGTAGGGCAGTACCACCGGCATGCGGGTGCCGATCCGGATTATTTCCAGGTGTTCGATGCCCCGCAGTTCGCTCAGGATCCAGTCCAGGTAGTCATCGCTGAGCATGAATGGGTCTCCGCCTGAAAGCAGGACATCGCGGACCTGGGGAGTTTCCCTGATGTACTGGATGCCCTTGTTGATAACGTTTTTGTCGGGAATGAAATCACGGTCGCCCACCTTGCGCTTGCGGGTGCAGTGCCGGCAGTACATCGAGCACATATTGCTGACGCAGAGCAGTACGCGGTCAGGATAGCGGTGGGTGACTCCTTCAACCGGGCTGTCCTTTTCTTCGTGCAGCGGATCATCGTGTTCGTAGTCCATGATCTTCAGTTCACTTATACTGGGAACCGACTGCAGGTAGATCGGGTCGTTGCGGAAGCTTTCCCTCTCAATCAGCGACAGGTAATAGGGGGTGACCGACAGGGGGAATTTGTCCAGGGTTTCGTTCAGTTGGGTTCTTTCTTCTTTGGAGAACTTGATTTCAAGCAGTCTTTCGATGTCTCCGACCTTGGTGATCGAATTCCTGATCTGCCAGCGCCAGTCAAACCAGAGTTTTTCCAGGAAAGAGCTGTCTATCTTGCGGGCGATTTTTACATGGTTTTTTTCCAGCATTGTTGTATGTCCTCCTAAGAGTGGACTTTAATGCCCTTTCAGGTGTTGCCGGCAACCGGATCAAAGCTTTTCCCGAAGAGCCGGTTCGCCTTCAGGGTCGTTTGGTTGCCGGGTGGATGGCTGTTGATCCCGGGGTGAATGAAAAAAATATTCATAAAATTCATTATATCAAATACTCGTCATGTGTCAAGTAAAGAAGGCCGTCTGTGGCTGTTCTTTGGGGTATTTGCTTTTGAAAAAGCCGACATAAAAAAACGGCAAAGTCATGGTAAATTGTATTACAATTTGATTTATTAACCCGTTCGGCTTTGTGCCGGGAATGCGGAAATTACTTGACAGCGGAGTTATACGCCTGTTGATGTCTGGCTGTTCCGGCAAGCAATTGATTTTACTCCGGGCGGCATTTATTGTATGATGAGTGCCTATGGATTGGAATTTTTTGGAGCCGCGAAAACAGAATCGGCGCCCTCAGCGGCGAAAAACAGACGGATTCCGGAAGTGAGAATGCCCGATGCCGGTTCAGGCTTCTCAGGAGGACCCGGGGCTTGAGAAAAAAAAACACCGGGAATAAACCGCTGGTGCAGACTCCCCACGAAGCAATCCTGGAGAGTATTTCAGAAGGGGTGTTTACCGTTGACCTGGAATGGCGGATAACTTCCTTTAACCGGGCGGCCGAGGAAATAACCGGAGTCAGCAGGAAAGAGGCTTTCGGCAGGCGTTGTGCCGAGGTTTTTCGCTCCGACATGTGCGGCGCTGATTGCGCCCTGAATGAAACCCTGCAAAGCGGCCGGCCCATAATCGGAAAATCAGGCTACATAGTTAACGCCGATGGCAACCGGATCCCGATAAGCGTTTCTACGGCGGTACTGCGGGACAGTTCCGGAAAGCTGATCGGGGGAGCGGAAACTTTTCGTGATCTTTCCGAGATTGAGGCGCTGCGCCGGGAGCTGGCCGGCAAGTACCAGGTCGGCGAGCTCAGCAGTCGAAGCCCTTTGATGCAGAAGATATTTGAAATCCTGCCCACGGTGGCCGCCAGTCCGAGTACAGTGCTGATCCTGGGTGAAACCGGGACCGGCAAGGAGTTGCTGGCCAGGACCATCCATGCCCTCAGCCCGCGAAGAAAAAAACCTTTTGTAGCCGTTAACTGTGCCGCTTTGCCGGATACCCTGCTGGAATCGGAGCTCTTCGGCTACAAGGCCGGGGCTTTTACCGGTGCCCGCCGGGACAAACCGGGACGCTTTGCCCTGGCCGCCAGCGGGACCATATTTCTCGATGAAATCGCCGAAATCACGCCGGCCCTGCAGGTCAAACTGCTCCGGGTACTGCAGGAGCGAAGTTATGAACCCCTGGGCGGAATTCAATCCGAAAAAAGTGAAGCCCGGGTAATAGTGGCCACCAACAAGGATTTAATCAAGCAGATTAATGCCGGTCATTTTCGTGAAGACCTGTACTACCGGGTGAACGTGGTACGCATAGAATTGCCGCCCCTGAGGAGGCGCAAGGAAGATATTGCCCTGCTGGTTGCACAGTTCGTGGAACGTTTCAACCGGCTACAGGAAAAATCTGTTTCCGGAATCAGTGCTGAAGCACTGGCTTTGCTGATGGCTCATGACTGGCCGGGAAACATCAGGGAACTGGAAAACGTCGTGGAAAGAGCATTCATACTGTGTGAAGCCGGGCCAATAGAGCCAAGACACCTGCCCGGGGAATTGACTGCGCTGGTAGTTCCTGACCTCGAGCGAAGTGATCTCAGGACGGCTTACCGGCTTGTCGAAACCCAGGCCATCAATGCCGCTCTTGAGCGGCATGGCGGCAATCGAACAGCCGCGGCCCGCGAACTTGGCGTACACAAGACCACTCTTTTCAGACGTCTGAAAAAGCTGGGAATACATCCTGGTGGGACTGACGGTCGCAGCTCCAGAAAAAAGAGCAAGGCGAATTGAGAATTCTTTCATAGTTGCATTAATGCAACTGTAGGTCGGGTCGGGTAAAATGCTTTCTTTTTGGAAGAAGCCTTCATATAAAAAGAATCAGGATTTTCCCCCGCTTTCTTTTTTACTGGCATGGGAATTGCTTTAACTTCTTTCTGGATTGCAGAAAAACCGGATTGCTCAAGCTCTTGGATGATCAAGCGGTAATCTGCCGGGAAAAGTGAAAAAGTAATTTTCCTTTTATGGAGGAAAAAATGCCAGAAGGCGGAGAATCATGACACTGGCCATTGCTTCCGGCAAGGGCGGTACCGGTAAAACCACGCTGGCCGTAAACCTGGCCCGGATTCTGGAATCCCCGATCCAGCTTCTGGATTGCGATGTTGAGGAGCCGAACGCTCACCTGTTCCTGGGTGGGGATGTTTTGCAAGAACAAGTTGTTACCACTCCGGTTCCCCTGGTGAACGAATCCCTTTGTGACGGTTGTGGTGAATGCGGTCGGTTCTGCGCCTACCATGCCATTGTATCCTTGGGAGCCAGGGCATTGGTGTTTCCGGAAATGTGCCATGGCTGTGGCGGCTGTATGCTGGTATGCCCGAAAAAGGCCATCAGCGAAACTCCCAGACGGATCGGCCTGATCGAAAAGAGGCGGGCCGGCTGGATAGACTTGTTGACCGGGCGCCTGGATGTCGGCGCGGCCATGGCTCCCCCGTTGATCCGGGCCGTAAAAGAATCCATTCAGCCCGGTTTCAGCACCATTGTCGATGCTCCGCCCGGAACTTCCTGTCCGGTTATCGCCGCCATCCGGGATGCCGATTTCATCTTGCTGGTCACCGAGCCGACCCCTTTCGGACTCCACGATCTCAAGTTGGCCGTGGCCATGGTGCGTGAGCTTGGCCATCAATTTGCCGTCGTACTTAACCGGGCCGGAAGCGGTGATGACCGGGTGGCTGGTTTCTGCCGGACCGAGGGAGTGCCGATTCTCATGGAGATTCCCGATGATCGGCGGATTGCCGAGGTCTATTCCCGGGGGGGCCTGATTGTCGAGGCGTTGCCTGAATACCGTGATCGCTTTGGCCGCCTGGCTACAAGGCTTTTTTCAGAAAATGATTAAAGAGCTGGTGGTCATCAGCGGCAAGGGAGGAACCGGTAAAACCAGTCTGAGCGCTTCTTTTGCCGTACTGGCCGAGCGCGCGGTCATCGCAGATTGTGACGTTGATGCCGCTGACCTTCACCTGGTGCTGGCTCCGAAAAACAGCGAGCGGCACGATTTTTACAGCGGCAACCAGGCTCTGATCCGCCCGGCTGATTGTAATGGTTGTGGGCTCTGCCGGGAGCTTTGCCGCTTTGGAGCGATAAAAAAAGACCAGCAGGCCGGCAAGTACCTGGTTGATCCGGTAGCCTGCGAGGGATGCGGAGTGTGCCTGCGTTTTTGTCCACCGCAGGCTATTGATTTTCCCGAAAACCTGTGCGGTGAATGGATGATTTCAGATACCCGTTGCGGTCCCATGGTTCACGCCCGGTTGGGAGTCGCGGCGGAAAACTCGGGCAAGCTGGTTTCCCTGGTTCGCCGTGAGGCCCGGCGCATTGCCCAAGAGCGGTCCGGTTCACTGGTAATAGTCGACGGCCCCCCGGGCATCGGTTGCCCGGTAATCGCATCCTTGACCGGAGCTGACCTGGTTCTGGTAGTTGCCGAGCCGACGGTATCAGGAGAACACGACCTGGAAAGAGTGCTGGCCCTGGCCAGGCATTTTTCCATGCCGGCGGCGCTTTGCGTTAACAAGTGGGATCTGAACCCGGGCATGGCTGAAAGAATCGAGCAAAAGGCCGTGGCCGCGGGGGCTGTAATCGCCGGGCGGGTCCGCTACGATTCCGGGGTTACCGTGGCCCAGTTGCAGGCACTTTCACTGGTGGAAACCGGGGCCGCCTGCCTGCCGGATGTTCGGAAAATCTGGCGCAACCTGGTTGACCAGCTGGGATTGAAAGAAAAGGCCGGCCGCTTGCTGGCTGAGGGGGCAGACCATTAAAGACAAAGATGAAATGGAAGTTGTTGAGGGAGAAATCGTTGACGATACTCTGGAAGCTTCTCCGCTTCCGGTTTCACAGGAAAAAAAGCCGGAGCGTCAAGCCGGCGGTCTGGAAAAAACCGGCAAATGGCTGGAAAAAATCGCCCTGATCGGCGGGATGGCCTGGAAATTGTTTACAGTATTTAGGAACAGCAGCTCTGTGAACGGGTATCGAAGTCCAGGAGTAAAAGATGCCTCCCGGGGCCGAAGAAAAAGAAGGCGGGGGAATGGTAGCATTTAGGCGACTTTTGATAAAAGCAACATTGCGGTTATGCAACTGTAGGCGCATGCTGAATCCGTTTTAGTCAAAGATAAACCTTGGTAATAATGGTCGAACGAGTCTCTCTTTTTCCTGTGGAACTTGGAAGCATACTTGCTTAAAGATAAGCATGAACAAGCGGTTGAAAGAAAAGAAAACCGCCGGCGGATTTGCCGCCTGGGAGGACCGTATAGCCCCGCTGTTTGATACAGCCGGACAGCTGGTTTTTGTCGGCGTGGAATCGGGTCGGATAGTACGGGAAAGCAGGGAAGAGATTCCCAGGGAAGCCCAGATACAAAAGGTCCTGCGGCTGGTGGATCTGGGAGTTGGCACCCTGGTTTGCGGGGCGATTTCCCGTCAGCTTTTCAACATGATCAGTTCTTACCATATCCAGGTTTTGCCCTTTGTCGCCGGTGAACTGACCGAGGTTATCCAGGCCTGGTTGCAGGGCAAGCTGGAAAGCGACTTTTTCGCCATGCCGGGTTGTTGCGGCCGGGCTGGTCGACGTTTCGGTTATATGATCGATTCTAACCTGGAGGTAATGCCAATGAATGTCGGCGGACGAGGCATGGGCGGTGGCGGTCGCGGCATGGGCGGTGGACGAGGCATGGGCGGCCGCGGCGCAGGCCGTGGCGGGGTTTGGCCCGCGGGCGGAATCGAAAGCTCTGATTTTTGCTTTTGCCCGCAATGCGGTCACCGTGAACCGCACGAACGAGGCCTGCCCTGCATGCAGAAAAAATGTCCGAAATGTGGTGCGATACTCAACAAAGAGTGATGATATATCGAGGAGGTAAAAAATGCCAAGAGGAGACAGAACCGGCCCCTGGGGACAGGGACCTATGACCGGGCGCGGTGCGGGATACTGTGCCGGGTTCGGCGTGCCGGGTTACGCGAATCCATTCATGGGGCGAAGACCGGGAATGGGCTTCGGCCGTGGTTTCAGGAATCGTGCCTGGGGCGGCTATGGCTGGTCAGGTATGCAGTCTTATGCCGGCATCCCTTATCAGGGAGGAATGAATCAGTTCGGATTTCAGCCGCCGTTTCACAAGCCGGATGCTGATGCGGAAAAACAATTGCTGAAACAGCAGTTTTCATACCTGCAGGAAGAATTGGAGGCCATCAACAAGCGCCTGGAAGAACTCGATTCCGAGAAAGGATAATCGGAATTTCGGGGCGGATAAAGGCCCCCGGCCGAACTTGGCAAAGAAAACAACAGGAGATTGACATGACCAGAATTGGAATTATAATCTGCGCCCGTTACCGGAATTGCGGCGGAGGCAAGTGTTTTCGGGCTCTGCGAGAACGAGTGGGGGCTTTTAGCCGTTATTCGAATGAAGAAGAAGTTGAAATCGTGGGCTATTCTACTTGCGGGGGCTGTCCGGGCGGCAACATCGAATACGTTCCGCAGGAAATGAAGAACAACGGGGCTGAAGTGATCCACCTGGCCACCGGCCTGGTGGTCGGATATCCTCCCTGCCCCAATATCCGCCGGTTCAAGGTCTTCCTGGAAGAACAATTCGGCCTGCCGGTGGTTATCGGGACTCACCCCATCCCCCAGAAATACGTTGAAGCCCATGAAAAAATGCCTTTCTGGCGGGAAACCAAGATGGCTGACCTGGTCCCCGATCTGTTTGCCGAGCCGGTGGACGTTAAAAAAGCTTACAATTGAAGGAGTTGAACATGAAGATAGTTTTAACCGCCAATGGCCATGATCTGAATGCCCCTTTAGACAGCCGATTCGGCCGGGCCGCCAATTTCATAGTTTACGATGCCGATGACGGCAGTGTTTCAGTTCTCGATAATCAGCAAAACCTGAATGCAGCACAAGGAGCCGGGATTCAAGCTGCGCAAGCTGTAGTGGCCAGCGGGGCTGAAATTCTGCTGACCGGTCATTGCGGGCCCAAGGCCTTTCGGGTTTTGCAGGCCGCGGGCGTCAGTACTTACACTACCGGGGCCGCCACGGTCGCCGCGGCTCTTGAAGAGTTTAAAGCCGGAAAACTCGTTGAAATCAAGTCTGCTGATGTTGACGGTCACTGGGTATGATTTGATGATATACTCTTTTTTGCATAACACTGCATCTGCTGGAGGACAACTGAAATGAAGAACGTTGAAGCTGAAAAAAAAGCCTGTTCAGGTGGTGATCATCAATGCCGGCAAGCTGAATCTCATCAGGATTGCCGGCAGGCCAAAAATGACCAGGAAGCTGAGGAAAAGCGCCGCTTGCAGGAAAGGCTTTCCCGGATCAGCCGGACTATCGTGGTCCTGTCAGGCAAGGGCGGGGTGGGCAAGAGTACGGTGGCGGTCAACCTGGCCGTGTCCCTGATGAAAGCCGGCAAAAGGGTCGGCTTGCTCGATGTCGACATCCACGGCCCGAGTATCCCGACCATGCTGGGCCTGGAAAATGCAGGAATCCAGAGTGGTCCCGATGGTCTGCAGCCGGTTGAGTGGGAAAAGTTGAAGGGCATGTCCCTGGGCTTTTTACTACGGCACCAGGACGATGCCGTGATCTGGCGCGGACCCTTGAAAATGGGCCTGATCAAGCAGTTTTTACAGGATGTGGTCTGGGGTGATCTCGATTACCTGGTCATCGATTCGCCTCCGGGCACCGGAGATGAGCCGCTTTCAGTCTGCCAGCTGATCACCGGCCGGGCCTCCGCCCTGCTGGTGACCACTCCCCAGAAGGTCGCCGCGGTGGACGTCCGCAAGTCGATAACTTTCTGCCGCCGGCTTCAAGTCCCGGTGCTGGGAGTGATAGAAAACATGAACGGATTCGCCTGCCCCAAGTGCGGAGAAGTAACCTCGATTCTCGCTTCCGGCGGCGGCCGCATCATGGCCGAAGAAATGGGGGTGCCCTTTCTCGGTTCCCTGCCGATAGACCCCCGGGTGGCCGAGGCGGCTGACCAGGGCCGGGTTTTTCTGCAGGATTTCCCGGAGAGCCCGACTGCAATGGTCATGGCCGCGATCATGGCCCCCCTGGCTGATATCGAGTTTCCAGGTACGGCTGAAAAGAAAAAGGAAGATGGGCGCAACCAACAGAATGGATTGCGGATTGCCGTTCCCATCGCCGCCGGCAAACTGACCGCCCATTTCGGTCACTGTGAAAGTTTCGCCCTGCTGTCGGCTGACCGCTCAAGCGGACAGGTAAAACTGGAACAGGAAATTGAAGCGCCGCCGCACGAACCGGGCAAACTGCCGGTCTGGCTGGCTGAACGCGGAGTGAACCTGATCATAGCGGGCGGCATGGGCCGGCGCGCCCAGGATTTGTTCCAGGAAAGGGGTATCGATGTGATCGTCGGCGCCCCGGTGGACACCCCGGAAAACCTGGTCCGTTCCTACCTGGCCGGCAAGCTGGAGACCGGAGCCAATCTCTGCGATCATTGAGCTGAAAACTATATTATTCAGCTTGAGCTGAAGCAACCCTGCCTTGACAAAAAAAAACGCCTGACTATAGAATGAAAAACAAGATGCCTGTTTTCAGCTTTTTTTCTAGGAGGACCTAAAATGGATTTCAAACTGGGCAAAATCATTGCACTTCTTGGCAAGACCATGCCTTTCCTGGTTTTTCGTTTCGTGATCTATTTCGCCATTACCCTTGGTTACATCCTGGTAACCGGGATCGGCGCCCTGGTCGGCTTCGGAATCGGCAGTATCGGCGGCGATGCCGGTGCAGGAGGTGCCTGGGGCGGCATCGCGGGGTTCGGCCTGGCGGCAGCGGCCATGTATTTCCTGCGTGAATACCTGCTCTACCTGGTTAAGGCCGGGCATATCGCCGTACTGGTCGAATTGATGGAAGGCCGGGAATTGCCGGAGGGCAAGGGACAGATCAATTACGCCCAGGGCATTGTGCGCGAGAGATTCGTCCAGTCATCAGTGCTTTTCGGGCTCGACCAGCTGATCAAGGGCATTCTCAGGGCCTTTAACCGGGCTTTTTTCACTATCACCTCCTTTCTGCCCATCCCGGGTATCCAGGGTCTGGCCAAGTTCGTCAACACGGTGGTCAACCTGTCCCTGACTTACCTCGATGAAGTCATCCTGGCCTACAACCTGAAAACCCGGGCCGACAATCCCTGGAGCGCCAGCCGCACCGCCCTGGTGCTTTACGCCCAGAACTACAAGGTCTTCCTGAAAAACGCCTTCTGGCTGGCTTTCGTCATCTGGGGGGCCACTTTCCTGGTCTTCCTGCTCTGCCTCCTGCCGGCGGCCGCCCTGGTGGCCCTGTTCCCGGGAACGGCCGGCGGGCTGACCCTGCTCCTGGCGCTGGTCCTGGCCTGGGGCATCAAGCAGGCCCTGATCGAACCGCTGGGCATGACCGCCCTGATGCAGGTCTTTTTCAAGGTCACCGAGGGCCAGGTAGCCAACCCGGAATGGGAAGCCAAACTGGAAAAGGTTTCCGGCAAGTTCGCCAAGCTGAAGGACAAGGCGGTTGACTGGGCGGCCGGTTCAGGCGGCCGGGCCGCCCCGGACCAGGCTGCGGCTGAATAAGCCGGGTTAGGTGCAGGCTCCTTGAATGCGGGATTCAACCCGCTTTGGATGACTTTGGGAAGTCGTACACATTGTCATCGGGTTCATGACCGGTCTTGCATTACTTTTCAGTTGTTGTTAACCTGAAATCCTCTGATCAAATTTAAGGAAGGATGGGAAACAGATGGGCTCTTTCATGAATCGAAGCTTGATCCTGTGTCTGGTGGTTTTGCTGGCCTGCAGCGGTATTTTTTGCCTGGAAGTTGTCGGGCAGGACGAAAGCCCCATTCAACTGAGTGAGAAAGCCATGGCGCACCTGCGCAATCCGCCTGGAAGCATGCCTGGCGAAATCAACCGGGAAATCTCCTCGGTGCTGGAGCGGAATTTCAAAGGGGTCGTGGCCGCCGTGACGGGCTCCGGGGCCGATACCCGGTACAATGCCGTGACCACCCTTGGTTCCATGTTCGGCGCCCGGGATTTGCTGATGAACCGCCTGGAAATCGACAGCACCGGTGATATCCCGGGTTCGGGCGCGCAGTCGGCAAAACTCTCTCTGCACATTTATTTCTACACCGGCGACAAACTTTCCGATAACTTCAGATCTTTCGGTGAACGATACCTGAGTTCGGTTAAAAGTGCCGTCGATCGGAACGAGCGGATGCGCCAGAGCGCGGCGGCCGCCAACCGGCCGTTCCAGTCGAGAGTACTGCCGCTCGGATCATATACCGCCATACCGGCCCAAGGAGGGAACGGCTGGACCT
Source organism: uncultured Clostridia bacterium (assembly GCA_964457225.1). Classification (GTDB taxonomy): domain Bacteria; phylum Acidobacteriota; class Aminicenantia; order UBA2199; family UBA2199; genus CAYWEM01. The sequence goes on along the minus strand of CAYWEM010000010.1, from coordinate 87,384 downwards.
GGGAATCGAGCGACGGCCAAATGAGGGTCATCATTCGAACCCTGTCCGATGGTGTAAACCCGGATCTGATCAGAGGGAAAGCCGAAACGCTTCATGCGCAGATGCAGGGAGCCGGCCTTTACAGCTTACTCCGCCGGTTATCGGCCTCCCGAGGTACCGTTCCTCCCAAAACCGAGCCTTCAGTCCAGGAGCCCGGGGACTGCGGCAAGGGTGCCGCTCTGACCAGGCATCTCGAAGCTTTGAGAACTCAGCACCGGAACATCAAAACCCTCGACGGCGATCTCGAATGGTTGCTGAACTCAAAAAAACCGGATCGCCGCCAAGTCATCGAATACGGCCGCAGGGCCGAACGCATCGCCGCCGAATACCACGCGGTATTCCGGGATTTCAAGCAGGCCGAAACACGGCGGGGGCTGGTCGAAGAACTGGAGCTTCTCGTGGAAACCCCCCTTCTCCTGAACGAAGTTGTCATCAAGTACCAGCACCTGGCCCAGGTTACCCTCACACCTTTGAAACCGGAGGACCTGGTTCGATCCCGCGATGAGAGATCCCGGACGATCATCAAACTGGCCCGCGACCACTTCGCATCCCGGTTTGAATCCGAAGGCTTGCGCGAAATCCTGACCTCCGACAGCTGGGAGGAGGCAGTTGAAAAGACGGCCGGACTAGCCCGAGGTAAGGTCGAGGAGTTTATCGAAGGTGAAACTGAGAGAATCTTCGGCTTCGGCTTTCACGACATTGAATCCGCAAGGCGGGCCCTGCAGCTGCAGATGCGCCGTGAAGTCCGCCGCCAGGTCGCCAAGCTGTTGATCAACGTCACGAGCAACCAGATCGTCATCGAGATAGTTGCCGGGCCGGTCATCCGCTGGATTGAACGCGACCTGGTTCCAAGGCTGAAAGAGGCCCTGCGGCAGAAAGGCAATTTGCCGAACCGGGTGACACGTTCGGTCGAGACCATGGAAAATGCCCGTCGCGCCCTGAACTCACTGCCCTGTGAAGCCAGGATGAAGGAGGTGCGGATTCGGCTCGCTGCAGCCCGGGGGACGATTCATGCCGCCCGGTTTCTGGACAAGGATTTGAAGGCGGCCGGCGCCATTGAAGAGCTGGCCCGCCTGGATTCGGCCTTGAAAGATCTCGGACGTACGATCAGTCTTGCCGAGCGGCGTTTCCTTGTCAACAAGGACGATTACGAGGAAGACCTGGTGCTTATCGACGAGGTGATAGCAGTTTTGCGCCGCATTTTGCAGCGAAGCGTTCCATCCGGTATGTGAGCTTTATATAAGGTTTTAGCTGCTTATTGCATCATCTTTTGAGATGCTTCCATCATCTTCTGCTGGGCCGCGGTCACCTTGGGGTCACTGGCGTACTGCATGACTTTGCCCATCATGGCGCCCATCATCTTCATCCCCATGGCGTTGAATTTTTCTTCGAAATCCTTGAGTTCTTCCGGAAATTTACCCTCATTATTGGCCAGTTCCGGGTATTTTTCCCTGAGCGCCTTCATGCTCGGCCCGATCTTTTCAATTTCCTTGGTGTACTGGTTGAGGGCTGCGGCCACCTGGTCGGCGTTATCGGCCTTTTCCAGGGCATTGCTGAGGTCATCCATCATTTTCAGGGTCTGTTCCAGGACCGCCCGGGGACTGTCGCTTCCGGCAGAGCCGCCGCAGGCCGTCATCAACAGGGAAACCACCAACATGGTGAAAACCAGTTTTACTCTCATAGGACCTCCTGAATTGACTTTCTGTGGAGGCTCATCGTAGCTGATGCCGGAGACAAAGTCAAATTCAACGATTATTATTTTCATCAACAGCTTCAGTGGCGGCTCAGTTTCTTTCGCAAAACTCATTAAAAGAGCCCGCTCTTGCCTAAAAAACACGGCTGTCCGATAATGACAGCGGCAGCTCGGCAATACGCGGCCGGCCGGAGGAAAACATGGATCTGTTTCAGGCTATCCAGGAAAAAAAGGGAGAAAAAACCATTCCGGTCGATCTGCCGGTCTGGGCTGAATTGAAAAGGCATCAGCGGGAAATGGCCGGCCGGCACCTGCGCGATCTCTTTGCCGCCGACCCCCGGCGTGGGGAAAGGATGGCCCTGGAAACCTGCGGCCTTTACTATGATTATTCGAAAAACCTGGTTACCGGGGAGACGATCAACCTGCTGCTACGATTGGCTGATGATTGCGGCTTGCCGGAGAAAAAGGCGGCCATGTTCGCCGGGGAAAAAATCAATCACACCGAAAAAAGGGCCGTACTGCACAGCGCCTTGCGGGCTCCAAGCCAGGCCCGGATAATGGTTGACGGCGAAAACGTCGTGCCCCTGGTCCAGGAAGTGCTGGAGCGGATGGCCGATTTCGCCCGGGCCGTGCGTTCGGGGGAGTGGCTGGGTTACAGCGGCCGGCCGATCCGCAACCTGGTCAACATCGGCATCGGCGGCTCCGACCTGGGGCCGGCCCTGGCCTGCGAGGCCCTGCGCGGCTACTCTGACCGTAACCTGACCGTACGTTTCGTGGCCAATGTCGACGGCACCGATTTCGTTGAAAACTGCCGGGACCTGGACCCGCGGGAAACTCTTTTCATCATTGCTTCCAAAACTTTCACCACCCAGGAAACCATGGCCAATGCCCGGGCCGCCCGGGAATGGCTGTTGGCGGCTTTTGCCGGAGATCAGCGTGCCGTGGCCCGGCATTTCGTGGCAGTCTCCACCAACCTGACCGGGGTGGCCGCTTTCGGTATCGATCCCAAAAACAGTTTCGCTTTCTGGGACTGGGTCGGCGGGCGCTACTCCCTATGCTCGGCCATCGGCCTGGCTGTAATGACAGCCATCGGTCCTGAACACTTCCGGGACATGCTGGCCGGTTTCCATGAAATCGACGAACATTTCCGAAATGCCCCGCCGGAGAAAAACCTGCCCCTGCTGATGGGCCTGCTGGCGGTCTGGTACAACAACTTCTGGAGTTGCCGCAGTGCGGTGGTACTGCCCTATGACCAATACCTGCGGCGCCTGCCGGCCTATCTCCAGCAACTGGCCATGGAAAGCAACGGGAAAGGGGTCAGCCTGACCGGTGAACCGCTGGCCTGGGCCAGCGCCCCGGTGCTTTGGGGCGAAGCCGGCACCAACGGCCAACATTCGTTTTTTCAACTGCTGCACCAGGGCACCCAGTTGATTCCCTGCGATTTCATCGCCTTCGCCCGCCCGCTGAACCCGCTCGGCAACCAGCATGAAATTCTGCTGGCCAATGTCCTGGCCCAGTCCCGGGCCCTGGCTTTCGGCCAGACCGCGGCCGAGGCGCGGGCCCTGGGCCTGCCGGAAGAACTTGTACCCCACCGGGTTTTTCCGGGCAACCGTCCTTCCAGTACCATCATGGCCGAGCGGCTCACCCCGGCCCTGTTCGGCAAATTGATAGCCCTGTACGAACACAGTGTTTTTGTCCAGGGCGTGATCTGGAACATCGACTCCTTCGACCAGTGGGGAGTGGAACTGGGCAAGGTGCTGGCCGCGGAGATTCTGCCCTGTTTGCATGGGGGCCGTGGGTGCGATTCAGGGCAGGATTCATCTACCGCTGCCCTGCTTGACCGCTGTCTGGCCTGGCGCGGCGAAGTTTGAAAGAGATTTTCCGGATGAAGTAGACCGGCTCGCCCGGTAATAAAAGGAGGCGCTTATGATGACTGACGGATCAAGGTTTGCGGTGCTTTTGCTGATACTGGTTGCCTGGACCGGCGGGCTCGGCGCCCAGGGAAGGCCGGCGGATTACGAAAGAGCGGCCGGTTTGCGGGCCAGGTACCTGGCCGCGGTGGAAAACCTGCCGGAAAGAGCCTCCTGGATCAAGGACGCGCCGCGCTTCTGGTACCGAAAAAGCGTACCCGGCGGGCATGTTTTTGTCCTGGTCGATGCCGAAAAACTCAGCAGGCAGGCGGCCTTCGATCACGACAAACTGGCGGCTGTCCTGAATGAAAAGCTGAAAAGCGATTTCAGCGGAAAAACCCTGCCTTTCAACCGAATTAATTTCGTGGAAAACGAAAACGGGCTGGAATTCGAGGCCGGGGAGAAAAAATGGCGCTGCCGGCTGGAAGACTACAGTCTGCAGGAAGTCGGGCCGGCATCCAGGCGCGGGGACGGCTGGCAGAGACACGGAGCGCCCCCGGCCCAGGCGGCCTCGGTTGAATCAAAGGCGTCCCCGGACGGCAAATGGCTGGCTTTCATCGAAAACTACAACCTGTTTTTCAAATCCTCTGCCGAACAGGCGGAAAAATTCGCTTTGAGTCATGACGGCAGTGAAGGAAACTTTTACGATTATTTATCGCTGGCCTGGTCTCCTGACAGTAAAAAAATCGCCATCCACCGGGTAAAACCGGGTTTCCAGCGCCAAGTTCTCTACGTGGAATCCTCCCCACCCGACCGACTGCAACCCAGGCTGAAAACACTGGATTACACCAAGCCCGGAGACCGGATCGATCTTCAGCAGCCGGTTCTCTTTGAACTGGACGGCAGTCGTTCCCCGGAGATTGACAACGAGCTTTTCGCCAACCCCTTCATCCTGTCCAACCCGGTCTGGCGTTCTGATGGTAGTGCTTTTACCTTTGAATACAACCAGCGCGGACACCAGGTGTTCCGGGTTATCGAGGTTGAAGCTGAAAACGGCCGGGCCAGGGCGCTCATCAGTGAGGAAACTGAAACCTTTTTTGATTACTCGGGAAAGAGATTTCGCCATGACTGCCGAAATGGGAGTGAAATCATCTGGATGTCCGAGCGGGACGGCTGGAACCACCTCTACCTTTACGATACCGCTTCCGGCACGGTGAAAAACCGCATTACCGGCGGCCCCTGGGCGGTGCGGGGAGTGGAGCGGGTGGACGAGGAAAAGCGCCAGGTCTGGTTCCTGGCCGGCGGCCTCGATCCGCAGGTTGACCCGTATTTTCTGCATTTATACCGGGTCGATTTCGATGGCGGCAACCTGACCGCCCTGACCTCGGGAAACGCCAATCACCAGGTCAGCCTTGCTGATGATCTCAGCTGTTTCGTCGATACCTGGTCGCGGGTCGACCTGGCTCCGACCATGCAGTTGAAATCGACCGCGGACGGCCGGATACTCATGGAACTTGAAAAAGTGGATGATCGAAAACTGCGCCGGGCCGGCTGGAAGCCGCCGGAGGCCTTCAAGGCCAAGGGAAGGGATGGAAGCACCGATATCTGGGGGCTGATAATCAGGCCCACAAATTTCAAGCCCGAAAAGCGCTACCCGGTTATAGAAAACATCTATGCCGGACCGCACAGCGCCCACGTGCCGAAATCCTTCCTGCCCTATCACGGCATGATGGCGCTGGCCGAACTCGGCTTTATTGTCGTTCAGATAGACGGCATGGGCACCAGTCACCGTTCCAAGGCCTTCCATGATTATTGCTGGCAAAACCTGGCAGACGCCGGCTTCCCGGACCGGATTCCCTGGCACCGGGCGGCGGCCCGCAAGTACAGTTACTACGACATTTCCCGGGTCGGAATTTACGGAACTTCCGCCGGCGGGCAGAATGCTCTCGGCGGCCTGTTGTTTCATCCCGAATTCTACCAGGCGGCTTATGCCGCCAACGGCTGTCATGACAACCGCATGGACAAGATCTGGTGGAACGAACAGTGGATGGGCTGGCCGATCGGCCCCCATTATGCCGCTTCTTCCAACGTGGATAACGCCTGGCGCCTGCAGGGCAAGCTGCTGCTGGTGGTCGGGGAAATGGACACCAATGTTGATCCGGCTTCGACCATGCAGGTGGTCGATGCCCTGATCAAGGCCGGCAAGTACTTCGACCTGCTGGTCATTCCCGGGGCCAACCACGGCAGCGGCGGAGAATACGGCGAGCGCAAACGCGATGATTTCTTCGTGCGGCACCTGCTGGGAGTTGAAACTCCGGACCGGAACAGGAATAAATCCAGGGAACCGGGTAAGGACAGGAAATAGCAAGTAAAATCGCTTGTAATTTGAAATGTTTTGCTTTATTTAGGTTACATGAAGCAACGCAGGTTCATGGGGATCAGGTAGTAAAATGTTCTACGTTGACCTATTGCTTAACCTGACCCTGCTGGTGGCCCTGAGCGTGGTCTCCGGTTTTATCGACCGGCGTTGGTCACGTCATACCCGTTACGGAATCGTGATCCAGGGCCTGCTGTTCGGCGCCGTGGCCTTGGTAGGCATGCTGCGTCCCCTGGTGCTGGCTCCAGGATTGATATTCGACGGTCGCTCGGTGGTCATCAGCCTGGCCGGCTTGTTTTTCGGGCCGCTGGCCGCCCTGACGGCCGCACTGCCGGCCCTGGCCCTGCGCCTTTACATCGGAGGCGTAGGATTGCCGATGGGATTGTCGGTCATTCTGGCTTCGGCGGCCATCGGTGCCCTGGTGCACCTGCGCCGGCACAGCCTGGCCGGGAAATCGCCCGGCACCAGGGAATTGTACTTGTTCGGCCTGCTGGTTCACGCCGTCATGGTGGCACTGATGTTCACCCTCCCGGCCGAGGCGGCCTGGAATTCACTGTGGAACATGGCTCCGACGGTGATGGTTTTTTACCCCCTGGCCACCATCCTGGCCGGCCGCATCCTGGCTGACCAGCAGGATACGGTTTCCAGCCTGGCTGAATTGCGTGAAAGCCAGGCCCGGGTGCGCGACATAATCGACAAGGCTCCTTTCGGCGCTCATTTCTACCGCCTGGAGAAAGACGGCCGGCTGGTGTTCACCGGGGCCAACCAGCAGGCCCGGAACATTCTTGATTTCGATCACGGCGCCCTGGTTGGGAAAACCATTGAAGAAGCCTTTCCCAACCTCGTTGAAACCGAAATTCCCCAGGCCTACCGCCGGGTGGCCGCCGGGGGCGGGGTCTTCAACACCGAGCGGGTGGACTACCGCCACGGGGAGATAAACGGCGCTTTCGAGGTGAGCGCCTTTCAAATCGGAAATAATCGCATGGCTGCTTTTTTCCGGGATATCACCGAGCGCAAGCTGGCCGAGGCGGAAAGATCCAGGAACGAATCACGCCTGCAGAGCCTGGTCAGGATCCTGATGTTCCCGAAGACCGAGGTGCAGGGTTTTCTGGATTACGCCCTGGATGAAGCCCTGCAGTTGACCGGCAGTAAGCTGGGCTATATCTATCATTACGACGAAGAAAAAAAGCAGTTCGTGCTCAACACCTGGTCAAGGGATGTCATGAAAGAATGCTCCATCGCCCAGCCCAATAACTGTTATGAACTGGACCGGACCGGGATCTGGGGGGAGGCGGTGCGCCAGCGCCGGGAAATAGTGGTCAACGATTTCAACGCCGAGCATCCGTTGAAAAGAGGTTATCCGGAAGGCCATGCCAAGCTTTTCAGGTTCATGACCGTCCCGGTTTTCAGCGAAGACCGGATTGTCGCCGTAATCGGAGTAGCCAACAAGGAAGGTGAATACGATCGCACCGATGTCCTGCAGCTGCAATTCCTGATGACCGCGGTCTGGCGTGAAGTGGAGCGCCGCCGGGTGGTCGAGGAACTGCACGGTATAGAATGGCTGCTTTCCCCCCCGGCAGATCGGGATGAAGCGGAAGCAAAGAATCTGTCCGATCACATTGACTGCCCTGATCCGCGTTACCTGATCGCCAATTCCGTTGGGCCGGACATGTTGAAAGGTATCAACGCCGATCACCTTGATCTGCTCGGAACCTCATCGGTGATCTACGAGGCAGATGGAAAAATTTCATTCAGCTCAATAGCTTCAAGCTGGTGCCGCCTGCTGGCCGACCGTCAGGAAGGAGAAAACGGTTTCTGTCGCGGGGCCTGTTTCCTGCCGGTCTGCCGACAGGCTGTCGAGCAGGGTGAAGCGGTGGAAGAGAAATGCTCGGGCGGGCTGAACCTGCTGGCTGTTCCAATCAAGGCTTACAGCACGGTCTGCGGAGCTATTGCCCTGGCCTGGGGCGATCCGCCGCGGGACCAGGCCCGGTTGTGGAAGATCTCCCGGGAACGCGGAGTTGATTACGAGGATCTGTTGCAGGCGGCCGTTGAATACCAGACCAGGCCGCCCTACATCATCGCCATGGCCAAACGGCGTCTGGCCGAGTCGGCCCGACTGATCGGGCTTTTAGTGGAAAGGCGCCAGGCCGAGGAAGAAAGAGTGCAGTTGGAGGCACAACTGCTGCATTCCCAGAAAATGGAAGCGGTCGGCCTGCTGGCCGGAGGAGTTGCTCACGATTTCAACAACATGCTGTCCGTGATCCTGGGGCATGTCGAACTGGCCCTGTTGCAGGTGAATCGCGAAGACGGAATATACAAGTATCTGCGGGAAATCGAGTCCGCCGGAAGGCGATCAGCGGACTTGACCAGGCAGTTGCTGGCCTTTGCCCGGCGCCAGACTATTGCTCCCAGGGTGCTCGACCTGAACGAAGCCCTGGCCGGGATGCTGAAGATGCTGCAAAGACTGATCGGTGAAGATATTGAATTGACCTGGCTGCCGGCGCCGGAACTCGGCCTGGTCAAGATGGATGCTTCACAACTGGACCAGGTGCTGACCAACCTGGTGGTCAATGCCCGGGCGGCCATCAGCGAGGGGGGGCGGGTGACCATTGAAACCGCTGACGCCGAGTTCGACGAGGAGTATTGCCGGGCCCATCAGGGTTATCTCCCGGGCCGTTACGTCATGGTGGCGGTCAGCGATAACGGCCGGGGCATGGATCGCGACACCATGGATCGGATTTTCGAGCCTTTTTTCACCACCAGGGAGTTCGGCCAGGGGACCGGTCTCGGCCTGGCCACGGTTTACGGGATAATCAGGCAGAACCATGGTTTCATCAACGTCTACAGTGAACCCGGCCGGGGCAGCACCTTCAGGATATACCTGCCCCTATGCCGGGAAGAACAGTCGGATGAGAAGTCTTTTGCTGGAAACAGGAAACATGCGAAAGGCACGGAAACGGTTCTACTGGTTGAGGATCAGCCCGAACTACTGCAACTGGAAAAGGAAATGCTTGAACTGCTTGGCTACCAGGTTTTATCTTCAGCCGTACCCGAGGATGCGGTCAGCTTGGCCGCTGCTCACCAGGGCGGAATCGACCTGCTGATGACCGATGTTATAATGCCGGGCATGAACGGCCGCGCCCTGGCCGGACGTCTGCAGGAAATCAAACCGGGCATCAAGGTTCTTTACATGTCCGGCTACACGGCCAATGTCATAGTTCATCACGGTGTTCTCGAAGACAAAGTCGCTTTCCTGCAGAAACCTTTTTCCATGACTGAACTGGCGGAAAAAATCCGCCTGGTCATTGAATCGAGGGAGGAGAGCTGAGCTGATTTCCGAAAAAAACCTGGTCTGAATCAGGCCGTTTGCTTGACAAAATGGCAGGTTTGGGGTATTAATAGCCACAATGACATCCAGGTTCGCTTTTCCGCCGGTTTTCAACCGGATGATAATGCGCGGCCCGGACTGCCGTCCTGCTTTCTGAAAAGCCAGGCGGCGGTTCCGGGTATTCCACCCCCTTCCATCAAAGAAATAAAAATTGAGGAGGAATCATGCCGCGTACTGCAACGAAGGAGTCGGTTCGAAAAATTGAACAGAAAGGGGACGGCCGGGAGCCGGTGAGGAAAAAAAATAAATTCAACCGGGAAATTCCGGTGGCGGTGCTGGGCGCCACGGGTTTGGTCGGTCAGCAATTCGTCCGCATGCTTGACGGTCATCCTTTTTTCAGGCTGGTCACGGTTTCGGGATCAGCTGGATCCCGGGGGAAAAGCTATGCTGATGCGGCGGCCTGGTCGGCGGGTCGCTGCCTGCCCGGGACGGCCGCCGGGTTGAAGATGGTGGAAGCTGAAGCAAAAGAACTGCTGGCAGCAGGGGTGAGGGTGGTCTTCAGCGCCTTGCCCGGTGAAGCCGCTTCCCTGGAGGCCGAATTGCGCGATCTGGGTTTTTTTGTGTTCAGCAACAATTCCCGGCATCGCCATGATCCTGACGTGCCTGTACTGGTTCCGGAAGTCAACCCTGCCTCCCTGGAACTTCTCGGCCGGCAGAAGCTCAGATACGGCGGTTTTATTTCCACCGGATCCAATTGCACCACCGCTGGATTGGTCATGGTGTTGAAACCTCTGCTGGAATTGGATCTGAAAGCATACAGCCTGACTACATTCCAGGCGGTTTCCGGGGCGGGTCGAAAAGGTTTGCCGGCATTTGGCATCATGGGCAACGTGATTCCCCGCATTGCCGGAGAAGAGGAAAAAATCATCAGGGAAAGTCGTAAAATACTTTCTGATGAATCAAGTAAAAAAAAGACAGAATTCAATATTCCCGGTATTGTTACTTGCACCCGGGTTCCGGTCGCTGAAGGTCACCTGCAGAGCCTGGTGCTGGAATTCCCGGCCGAGGTCGCCCCGGATGAAGTCATTTCCCGCTTGGTCTCGTTCAGAGCCAGGCCCCAGGAAATGAAGCTTCCTTCAGCCCCGGAAAAACCGCTGCTGGTCAGCCCCCTTCAAGACAGGCCCCAGCCCGTGCTGGATGCCTGGGCCGGCACTCCGGAAAGGGCCGCCGGCATGGCCGTGACCATCGGCAGGGTGCGGGCCGCCGACAATCGGCTGGCTCTTTTCTTGCTGGTACACAACACGGTCAGGGGAGCGGCGGGAAACTGCCTGCTGGCGGCTGAACTGGCGGCCGGCGCCGGACTGCTTGAAGATGCGGGGAGGAACTGATGAAAGTCATGAAGTTTGGAGGAGGTTGTGTTTCTTCAGCCCCCGACCTGCTGCGGCTTCAGGAAATCGTTCGTGCTGAAGAAAAACCCCCTGTCCTGGTGGTATCCGCCCTGGGAGGAGTGACCGATCGCCTGCTGGCCGGAGTCCGCGAAGCGCGCAAGGGAGAAAAGCAGGCCGCCAGGGTGGTGCGGGATTTGCTGGAAAAGCACCGGGATTTACTTCTGAAACTGACCGGACCCGGACCGGGGCGACTTTCGGCTGAAAGGGAATTGAACGCCCTGGGCCAGCGGCTTGGTAAACTGTTGCTGGGAATCGCCTTCACAGCAGATGATTTTCCTCCGTTGACCGCCAACCTGGTCAGCTTCGGCGAAAGATTCGCCGCAGTGCTGGTTGCCGCGGTGCTGAACGAAAACGAAGTGCCGGCCCGGGCCCTGGAAAGCGACCGTATCGGTATGCTGACCGATGAAGTTTACGACAACGCCTCGGTCAACCTGAAACGTTCCAGGCCCGCCTTGAGGCGAAACTTGAACCGCGAGGCGGAATGCGGCAGGGTGGCCGTGGTAACCGGGTTTTTCGGCCGTACTCCCGGAGGCCGGGTGGCAACTTTCGGGCGTAACGGCAGTGATTACAGCGCCGCAGTGCTGGCCGGCTGCCTGGAGTCCGAGGTACTCGAGATATGGAAAGACAGTGACGGATTCATGAGCGCCGATCCGCGCCTGGTTGGGGATGCGGTCAGGCTTGACAGCCTTTCTTATTACGAAGCGGCGGAATTGTCTTACTTCGGAGCGCGCATACTGCATCCCCGCACCATGGAGCCTCTGTTGCCCCGGTCAATTCCGGTCAGGGTGAAAAATTTCCGTGATCCGGAGAGTCCGGGCACCTGGATCGGTTACGAGGCGGTAAAGCGGGAAGGAATCATCAAGAGTGTCACCAGCAACCGAGGAGTGGCCGTTCTGCGCATCGAGGGGGCCGGAGTAGGCTGTAAACCTGGAATTATCGGAAACGTGGGAGATCTGCTGGCCGGGGCAGGCATAAACATCTTCTCCATCATAACTTCTCAGACCTCGATAAACCTGATTTTGGCCGCGGCGGATGCCGCCAGGGCCAGGAATATCATCGACAAAAACCGGAATGGGGTGATTGAAAGCATTGCCCTGCGGCCTGACATTGTACTGGTGGCCGTGGTCGGAGAGGGATTGCTTGCTGAAAAGGGCGTGGCGGCCAGGGTTTTTGCCGCGGTATCCGGGTTGGGCGTAAACGTCGAGATGATCTCCGCCGGAGCTTCGGACGTGGCTTCATATTTTATCGTCGGGTCACGGGACGCCGACCGGGTGCTCAAGGCTGTGCACCGGGAATTCTTTCCCCCGGTTCCGGATTTGCCGCTGTGAGTCCTTTGGGATATAATCAGCTTTTATCTTCATCCGGAATGCAATAAAAATGAAAAAAGACCTGGCTGAATTCCGCAGAAACATAGTAGGTGCTGAAACTGTTTTAGCTCTGCCCTATGGAGAGCGAAAATTGCTCTATGCCGACTGGATGGCCAGCGGACGGCTTTACCGCCCGATTGAGGAATACCTGAGTTCCAAGCTGGGACCTTACGTGGCCAATCCGCACACTGAAACCACCCTGACCGGAACCCTGATGACTCACGCTTACCACGATGCCCGCAAGATAATTAAAGAGCATGTGAATGCCTCGGAAAACGACGTGCTGCTGCCGGTCGGTTTCGGCATGACTTCGGCCATCAACAAACTTCAGCGAATTATCGGCCTTAGAATCCCGGAAAAGCTTTGCCGCTATATCAGGCAGATAGAACACCGGGAAAAACCCCTGGTCATAATTTCCCATCTTGAACACCATTCCAACCAGACCACCTGGGAGGAATGCTGCTGCGATGTTCGGATCCTGCGCCGCGGAAATGACGGTCTGCCCGATCTGGAGCACCTGCGGGAAATCCTGGAGGAGAACCGGAACCGGGAGATGAAGATCGGGTCTTTTTCGGCATGTTCCAATGTCACCGGAATAATCACGCCTTTTTACCGCATGGCTTCCCTGATGCACCGTTACGGCGGACTGTGTTTCGTTGATTTTGCGGCTTCGGCCCCCTACGTTGAAATCGACATGCATCCGGCCTCGGCCGATGAAAAGCTGGATGCGATTTTCTTTTCTCCGCATAAATTCCTGGGAGGACCAGGGGCGGCCGGCATACTGGTTTTTGACCGCGATCTGTACCAGCTGCAGGTTCCGGATCAGCCAGGCGGGGGCACGGTTCTCTGGACCAATCCCTGGGGCGAGCACAAGTACTTCGACGACATTGAATTGCGCGAGGACGGCGGCACGCCGGGCTTTTTACAGACCGTAAAAGCGGCCCTGGCCCTGCGGTTGAAGGAGGAAATGGGCCTGGAATCAATGCTTGAGGCCGAAGAAAAACTCAAGGACCGGCTGCTGGATGGCCTGGCCGGTGATGAGCGCATCAAAATACTTGAAAGTGAACAGAGAAACAGGCTGGGCATTGTTTCATTTTACGTGCCGGGCCTGCATCACAACCTGGTCGTCCGCCTGCTGAACGATCGCTTCGGAATTCAGACCAGGGGAGGCTGTTCCTGTGCCGGAACTTATGGTCATATATTGCTGGAGGTGAACCGGGAAAAATCCCGGGCCATCGTCAGCCGGATAAACCAGGGAGACCTGAGTGAAAAACCTGGCTGGGTCAGGGTTTCCCTGCACCCGACCATGAACTTAGCGGAAGTTGACCAGATCCTGCTGGCGATCGGAGAGGTGCTGGACAATTACCGGGCCTGGTCCGAGGATTACGTTTTTGATTCCTCCAGCGGGGAGTTTTTTCACAAAACCTTCACCTTCAACCGGCTTGACCTGAGGCCGGATCTGGTCTGAGCGGGATTTCAGGCGCCGTTCGCCAGGCGCAGGCCTTCAGGCACGCAAATCAGTTCCACCTGATTGAAGTATTCCGGAGCGTCCGGCTCCGGCAGCAGGTCTCCATCGGCCTGGATTGCAAAGGGTTGGGGTGAGCTGATGGCAAAGGCGGTTGAACTCAGTCGTTTTGTGCCCGGGACCGGCTGTGGCAGGCCGCGGCTGATCCGCAGCAGGAGCTTGATGAAAGAAGTCTTGCTCATCGGCTCGATGAAAAGGGCGTCCAGGATGCCGTCGGCCGGGCCGGCTCCCGGCAGGGCCCTCAGTCCGCAGGCATAATAGCTGATATTGGCGATGAGCCCGGAAAGAATTTTTCCCCGGAATTCATCCCGGTCGGTTTTAACGAAAACTTCCAGGGGCAGGTCGGGATGATTCAGGGTTTCCAGCCCGGCCAGGAAACGATTCAGCAGGGTAAGTCTGCTCAGCGGGCGGAAACGGGCCTTCATGCCGGCCAGGATCGGGTTGAAAAGTGCCCCGAAGCCGAGGGAGACTGAACCGATGAAAAACTGCTCCGCTTTGTTCGGGAAGTACAGCTTGCCGACATCTATCCTGCGGTAACGATCTTCAGCCAGAGCGGCCAGCAGTTTTTCCGCAGATGCAAAACTGAATTCCCGGGCCAAATCGTTGCAGGTGCCGGCCGGCAGGAAGGCCAGCAGGGGGTCAAGCCCGGAACTCAGGATTTCCCGGGCCACGATGGTGAAAGATGAATCCCCGCCCACCACCATGATTTGCCCGTCGCCGGCTCCCTGCTCCCGGGCCAGCCGGCGCAGGTGTTTTTCACTTTGCGATACCAGGATTTCGTGCCGGCATCCCCTGGCGTTCAGCAGGTCCTTCAGTCTGGGGATCATTTTGGCGGCCCGGCCTCCGCCGGCGGCGGGATTGAGCAGAATGCTCAGCTTTTTATTGGAAAACAAATCCAATCTCCCGGCCGGCAGTCCGCCGAGACCTGACCCGGATCAGACTCCGCCGCATTTTGACCAGCCGCACTGCGAACAGGTCGGGCATTTTTCATCGAGCAGCAGGTGACCGCACAGTGGGCAATTCAGGACGGCCATGTCCTGTTTGGGCACGTTTACTTCGCCGGTATGCGTTTCCAGGACCTGGGCGATGGCGTCGGGAATGGACTGTACCAGCGCGCCGTTGTGGAAAATCGGCTCAGCTCCGCCGATTCCCTTCAGTTGGCTGACCACCTGTTCGGCGCTGATACCTGAACGCAGGGCCAGGGAGATCAGCCGGCCGATGGCCTCGGCATCGGCCATGGTCGAGTAGCCGCTCTTGCCGATTGAAGCGAAAACCTCGAAAGGATTGTCGTTGAAATAGCTTATGGTGATGTAAAGGTTTCCCAGTCCGGTGGAAATCTTGTGGGTGGTCGAAGGCAGGGAGTCAGGCCTTTCCTTGGGCAGAGGCGGCACGCTTTCGGCCTTGTTGAGAACCTGCAGGCTGCGGCAACCGTCCCGGTAAACCGTTATGCCCTTGATGTTCATGTTGAAGGCCAGTCGATAGGTGTCGGCGATGTCGTCCCGGCTGGCCGAGTTGGCGAAGTTGATGGTTTTTGACACCGCGCTGTCGACTTGTTCCTGGAATACTTCCTGCATCCGCAGGTGATCGAGGGGGGAAATGTCCTGGGCTGTTATGAACCAGGGCGGCTCTTTTTCCCCGGGATTGTTTTGTTCCCATTCGGCGTAAATGGGATGAATGTCCTTGATTTCACTGTCCAGTATTTTGGACACCACCTTGAAGGCGAATATCGGTTCGATACTTGAAGAGCAACCGGCGATGCGGGAAATTGTTCCGGTCGGCGCAATGGTCAGTACGCTGGCATTGCGCATTTTCTTGCCACGGTAGACTGATTTGGCTATGTTGGGGAAACTGCCCCGCTCTTCAGCCAGCCTTTCGGAGCAGGCGCCGGCTTCCCTGCGGGTGAAAGAAATGATCTTGCGGCCCGTCTCAAGTGCTTCCGGGCTGTTGTAAGGGATTTTCATGCGAATCAAAAGATCGGCGAAACCCATCACGCCGAGTCCGATGCGCCGGTTCCCCTTGGCCATTTCTTCAATCTGCGGTAACGGGTATATGTTCACGTCTATGACGTTGTCAAGAAAACGCACGGCGACTTCGATGGTTTCCCTGTATCTTTTCCAGTCGAATTGGTCCTGGTCTTTTGGATTGAAAAAGTTCAAAAGATTGATTGACCCCAGGTTGCAGGCCTCGTAATCGTGCAGCGGCTGTTCTCCGCAGGGGTTGGTGGCTCTGATCGGCCCCTGCGGCCTGGTGGGGTTAAGCGCGTTTATGCGGTCGATAAAAATCAAACCCGGATCGCCGTTTTGCCAGGCTGAATCCACGATCATGGCGAAAATCTCGGCGGCGTCCATTTTGCCGGCCACTTCCCCGTTTACCGGGTTGATCAGGTCGTAACTGCTGTTGTCGGCCAGGGCTTCGATAAAGGCGTTGGTGATGGCCACCGAAATGTTGAAGTTCTGGGCGCTGTGTCCATCGAGTTTCATGGTGATGAAATCCTTGATGTCCGGGTGATCCACGCGCAGGATGCCCATGTTGGCGCCCCGGCGGGTGCCGCCCTGCTTGACTGCTTCAGTGCCGGCGTCAATCACCTTGAGAAAGGAGATCGGCCCCGAAGCGATGCCCTGCGTTTTGCGCACGAAACTGCCGGCCGGCCTGATACGGGAAAAATCAAAGCCCGTGCCGCCTCCTTCCTTGTGAACCAGGGCGGCGTTCTTGACCGTGCTGAAAATGTCTTCCAGTGAATCATCTATGGGCAGAACAAAGCAGGCCGAAAGACACATATTGCGGCCGGCTCCGGTGAGGGTCGGGGAATTGGGCATGAAGTCTTTCTGCATCATGCATTTGAAAAAAATCTCCTCCCACTTGCTTTTTTCCGCTTCGGTTTTTTCGGCACCGGCGACGTATGCGGACACGCGACGAAAGAGCTGGGATGGTTTGCTTTCAAGTCTTTTTCCTTTTTCATTTTTCATGAAGTAACGGGCATTGAGAATTTTCATCGCGTTTTCCGGGAAATTTTCCATATAGCCTCCTCAAGCCATAAATGTAGGATGCGCACTATTATAAAGCGCTAAATCTAGTGTGTCAAGAAAAAAAAAATAAAAAAAATCCAGGCCTTGACTTTTAGTTTTTTTATATATATTATATGGGACAAAATGGGACAAAATGGGATAATCGATCGTTTGCGCGGCAGTTTTACCGTTAAAACCGATGACCGCGGCCGTATTAAAATCCCCCAGAAGTTTCTCTCCCTGCTGGCATCCCGTTTCGGAAGTGAAGTTTATCTGACTTCGTTGAACGGAGACTTCGTTTTTTTCTATCCCCTGCCGGTCTGGAAAGCGATCGAGGCCCGGATCGAAAGCCTGCAGGTGCGTGATCCGGATATCGAGGAATACGTAAGCCGGACCAGTTTCTGGGGTACGGAATGCGAATTCGATCCCAAGGGCAGAATTCTCATCCCCCAGGATCTGCGCAGTGCCTGTGGTCTGCAGGATAACGTGCTGATGCTGGGAAAAATCGATCACCTGGTGCTCTGGAACAGCGAGCATTTCCAGCAGAGATACCTCAATGGTAAGTTCACTGACGAGCGCATGGAGAAAGTGGCGAGGTTGTTGAATGAAGCCGCTTCATTGCCCGGTAATGAGTAGCGAGGTGCTGGCGGTTTTTAAAAACGCCGGCCGCAGGGTTTTTCTCGACTGTACCCTGGG
The DNA here is from genome assembly GCA_964457225.1 of uncultured Clostridia bacterium. Classification (GTDB taxonomy): domain Bacteria; phylum Acidobacteriota; class Aminicenantia; order UBA2199; family UBA2199; genus CAYWEM01. Next base: position 70,056 of record CAYWEM010000010.1, on the reverse strand, counting down.
TATGGGCGGTCATGCCGGAGTGCTGCTGCGCGAAATTCCCGGTTGCCGGGTGATCGGTATCGACCTGGATGCTGAAAGTCTGCAACTGGCCCGGGTGATTCTGCAGTCATATTCCGATCGTTTCTCTTGTTTCCAGGCGGACTTTCTCAGAGATCTGCCCGATTTGCCCCTCGATTTCTCCTCCATCGGGGGGATACTGGTTGATCCCGGTTTGTCCATGGATCAGCTGAAAGACGGGCGGCGTGGTTTTTCTCACAGTCTTGACGGACCGCTGGATATGAGAAAGAATCGCCAGGCTCGGACTACGGCGGCTGACCTGCTCAATTCCCTGAGCGGCGATGAACTGGCCGACCTGTTTGGCAGGTACGGTGAAGTACCTGACAGCCGCAGGCTGGCCCGGCGCATAGTGGAAAGACGCCTGCTTGCCCCGCTGAGTCATACCGGAGAATTGCGCGATTTAATTGAGAGCGAATACAAGTGGCATCCCAGGCGTGGATTGACTCATCCGGCGGCCCGGGTGTTCCAGGCCCTGCGTATAGCGGTCAACTCAGAGCTTGAAGGCCTGCCGGAATTCATCCGCCTGATGTCTGAACGACTTGCTCCCGGGTCGGCCCTGGTTTTCCTGTCCTACCATTCCCTGGAAGACAGAGTGGTGAAAAACGAATTCAATTCCTTGCGGCGTTCCGGCCGGCTCAACGTTTTAAAGCCTTTTCCCGCTTTTCCTTCGGCCGCTGAAGTTGACAGCAATCCCGCGGCGCGTTCTGCCCGCATGCGGGCCGGGGTACTGTTATGAAAAAAACAGGTCGGGCCGGAAACACAGCCTGGATAGTATTCCTGACCCTGCTGGTTTTTCTGGTGCTTTTTTCTTTTTCCAGCCTGAATCTGAAAACCATCGAATACGGTTATCGTTTGCAGGGCCTGCGACAGGAAATGAAGACATTGCAGGAGGAGCTTGACAGGCTCCAGGCCCGGCGGGCTCTGTTGATGAACCTGGAGAGAATAGAAAGCGTTGCCGTGGAAAAACTTGGTTTCCGTTATCCGGAAAGCGAACAGATCATCAAGGTTTACCGGGGAAAACAAGATGATTGAATGGCGCAAGAGAAGAAGAACCCTGGTGTTAACCGTTTTTTCCCTGCTCTGGGTGGCGGTGATAACGATCAGCCTGGTGAGAATCCAGATTGTGAACTACAACCGATACAGTGAGAGGGTTCAGGCCCAGAGCAAAAGAGTGCTGACCCTGCACCCCAAGCGTGGAACCATTTACGACCGAAACAGCCTGGCCTTGGCCGCTTCAATCAAAACCAAGTCGGTTTTCATCAGCAACAAGGATGTCGATGCCTCGCTGGCGGCGCTCAGGAGCCTGAACCAGGCTTTGTTTCTGAGCAAGGCCCAATCCGATGCGATCAGGCAGAGGATCAAAAACCAGGAAAAATTCATCTGGGTCAAGCGCAAGTTGTCGGAAATAGAGCTGGCCCGGGTGGAAAAAGCAGTATCAGCGGCAAATCACGGTGGGGTGGTTAATTTCATCGACGAGTATCGCCGTGTCTACCCGCAGAACAGGACGGCGGCACACGTTCTCGGTGGGGTCGGTATAGATGAACAGGGGCTGGCCGGGATCGAGTTCGCCCTGGACAGTGAAATCAGGGGTCGGGGCGGCAAACTCCAGATTTATCTGGATGCCAGGCGCAAAGCCTTCCAGTTCAACTACCTGGAGGAGCCGCAACCGGGGCGCGATGTTCACCTGACAATAGACACCACTCTGCAGTACATCGTCGAACGTGAACTGGAAAGGGCCGTCAGGGAAAGCCGGGCTCGCGGGGGCAGCGTGATCGTGCTTGATTCCCGGGATGGAGAAGTTCTGGCTCTGGCCAGCAACCCGGGTTTTTCCCCGGAGGAGATCAGCTCTGCCCGGCCCCAGCAGCTCCTTAACCGGGTGACCGCTTTCAATTACGATCCCGGATCAACCTTCAAGGTCATCCTGGCCGCCGCCGCCCTGGAAAACAACGTTGCTTATCCCCAGCAGGTCTTCAACTGTTATAACGGATCCTTCCAGGTCCGCGACCGGGTGATAACCGATGTCAAACCTTTCGATCGCCTGACCTTCGAAGAAATCCTGATCCAGTCCAGCAATATCGGGGCGGCCCGGATCGGCATGCTGGTCGGGGGGCGCAGGTTTTTTGAAACCATTCAGCGCTTTGGTTTCGGCCGCCGCACCGGAATCGAATTGCCTGGAGAGGAAAGGGGTATTCTGAACCCGCCTGAGAGATGGAGCGATGTTTCCCTGGCCTTTCTTTCCTTTGGTTATGAAATTTCGGTGACCCCTCTGCAAATGGCCGCCGCCTTCAATGTCGTCGCCAACGGCGGCATTTTGAGACCGCCCCGCATTTTGCTGGATGCAAAACGCTCGAATTCAGCTGAAGAAAGGATTATGTCCACGGCGACAGTTCAGCGACTGGGGGCGATAATGGCCGAGGCGGTCAGCCGGGGCACGGGAAAAAAGGCGGCGCTTCCGGGGTTGATCGTGGCCGGGAAAACGGGCACGGCCAAGAAAGTCAAGGGCGGGCGTTATCAAAACGATTACGTGGCTTCCTTCGGCGGTTTCTTTCCTATGCACCGGCCGGCGGTCACCATGTTTGTTCTGATTGACGAACCGGTGGGGTCGTATTTCGGAGGTGAAGTCGCCGCCCCTCTTTTCAGGTCTATAGCCGAAAAGCTCAGTCTTTACCTGAAGATTTTCCCGGAAAGAAACGGGGAACGGGAGATCCGACTGTGAAACTTCTCAAAAGTCTCCTTTCCGGGATCGAAGTTGTTTCCTGTCGGGGAAATCTCAACCAGAAGGTCAGCGGAATTCAGTACGATTCCAGGAAGGTTCAGCCGGGAGATGTGTTTGTGGCCATAAGAGGTTTCAGGGATGACGGCAACAAGCATGCCGCGGCCGCCGCGGCCGCCGGGGCCGTGGCTGTCTTTTCCTCAGCTCCGCCCGATCCCGGGTTGCCGGTCGCCTGGATTCAGATACTTAGCGAACGCCGGGTGCTCAACCAGCTGGCCGCCTGCTTTTTCGATTATCCGGGCAGGCAGCTGGAGGTCGTCGGAGTGACCGGAACCAACGGTAAAACGACTACCGTGGCCTTGATTCATCACCTGCTGTCCGAAGTTGAGGCCACGGCCCGCATTGGTACTTTAGGCGGTTTTTTTGCCGGTGAATTGAAAAAAAACAGCCTGACAACGCCGGAAGCCCCGGATCTGTTTTCCTTCATGAACCAGGTACGCCTGGCCGGGGGCAAGAACGTGATCATGGAAGTTTCCTCGGCCGCACTCGATCTGCACCGGGTCGACAATATCGAATTCCGCCAGGCTGTTTTCACTTCGTTTTCCGGAGATCACCTGGACTTTCACCAGAGCATGGAACGCTACCTGGAAGCCAAGTTTTCCCTGTTCAGAAAGCTGGGCCCGGGCAGCTGGGCCCTGATCAACGTCGATGATCCCTCCTGCCGGCGGGTGATCGCTGAACTCAACTGCCCTTACGTCACTTTCGGGTTTTCTGAAAACGCAGATATTCGTCCGCTCAGGTACCAGGCCGATATCAGGGGACTGAACGGTATGCTGGCCACGCCGCAGGGTCAGTTGAACTTTTCTTGTCCCCTGCTTGGCCGGGTGAACCTGTTCAACGTCATGGCCGCGGTGGGGTCAGCCCTGATCAAGGGTTTGAGCCGGGATACCATCATGGAAAGATTGCAGAGCGTGCAGCCGCTGCCCGGCAGGCTTCAGTCGGTTCCCGCCGGATCAGCCGGGGTTATCGTGGATTACGCCCATACTGACGGCGCTTTACAGCAACTGCTTACTTCCCTGCGCGAACTGATCAAAGGTAAAATATACCTCGTTTTCGGGGCGGGGGGAGGCCGGGATAAAAGCAAGCGCCGGCGCATGGGCCGGGTGGCTGCTGAACTGGCGGATTTTCTGCTGGTAAGCAGTGACAATCCGCGCCTGGAAGATCCCCTGGCCATAATCGCCGATATCTGTGAAGGGTTCCCGGCTTCTTTCGACAAGTACCTGGTGGAACCTGATCGGCGCCGGGCGATTTTTGCCGCCCTGGAAAGGGCCGAACGGGATGACCTGGTGGTGATAGCCGGCAAGGGGCATGAGGATTACCAGATTTTTGCCGACCGGACGATTCCCTTTTCCGATGCCGGGGTGGTTTCAGACTGGCTGGCGGAGAAAGAAAATGGCTGAATTAAAAGTTGACCGCCTGGTTGACTGCATGGGAGCCAGACCGGTAAACCTTGCCCCCGAAAGGTCGTTCAGATCTTTTCATTTTGACTCGCGGCAACTGCCGGATAACGGATTGTTTTTCGCCCTGCCCGGCGAGGTGGCGGACGGGCATGACTACCTGGCTGAGGTGGCCGGAAAAACCGGTTGCGCCGCGGTGGTCAGCAATGTCGCCAAGTTGCCTCCGGGAATGCCGGCACTGGTGGTTGATGACGTCATGGCCGCCCTGCACCGGCTGGCTTCCCGGGTTCGGGCCGATGCTCAGTCGACCCGCTTTATCGCAGTGACCGGCAGCGCCGGAAAAACCTCCGCCAAGGAGTTCACCGCGGCATTGCTGGCGGGTTCCGGCAAGGTTTTGAAGTCACCGGGAAACTGGAACAACTGGCTGGGGATGCCATTTTCCCTGCTGGCGCTTTCCGGAGACGAGGATTTCGCTGTTTTGGAACTGGCCATGAGCAAGCCCGGTTTAGGAGAAATATCAACACTGGCGGAAATCCTGCAACCGGACATCGGGGTCATCCTGAATGTCTACCCGGTTCACCTGGAATACCTGAAAACCGTTGAGAACATAGCCCGGGCCAAATGCGAATTACTGGCGCATCTCGGGGAACGATCCTGCGCCCTTTTGAACGGGGACAATGAAACACTGCTGGCCGCGGCTGCCTCTTACAAAGGCCCCAGAGTGCTTTTCGGCCGCCTTCCCGGCAACGATATAGTCTGGCGAAGCAGTGAGAAAACTGAAAGCGGAACTGTATTGAACCTTGATATTCATGGGCGACGGGAGAGCTTCTTTACTTCCATAGTACACGGGGTATTGCTGGAAAACGTCTTCGCGGCCCTGTCCATCGCCCTGCAGGCCGGATTGAGTCCGGAAAACCTGCGGCCGGTTCTGCGGGATCTGCGCAGTGTGGCGGGCCGGGGAGTGGTTCACGTCCTGCCCGGCCTGACCCTGATAGATGAAACTTACAATTCCAATCCCGAGGCCCTGAGAAAGGTTTTGCGATGGGCGGCCTCCATGGATTGCGCCAGGCGCATCGCTGTAATCGGAGACATGCTGGAGCTGGGGGCCGAAGAACAATCTTTTCATTACCAACTGGGGCGGGAGTTTGCCTCCATGGGATACAACGAACTGGTGACGGTTGGAAGCCTGGCCATGTATTTCAGGCAGGGAGCCCTTGATGCGGGTTTTCCGGAAAACCGGGCCGCCGCTTTCATAGATTCCCTGGAAGCAGGCCGCCATGTACTGAAAAAAAGGCGGCATGGTGACCTGGTCCTGTTCAAGGGATCGCGGGGCATGAAACTTGAGTTGGCCATGCGGGAGTTGCTCAATGGCTGAATTGAAAACCGGGGTTTTCGGTTTCGGAAAAACCGGCCGGGCCTTGTTAAAGCATCTTCACGGAGAAAAAAACCGGCATATCTACCTGGTGAATGACGGAGTGCCCGAGGATGGTCAAGCTCTGAAAATGGAACTGGAGCGCGGTGTTTGTTTTATCGACGCCGCCCTTGACTGGGACAAACTGCGGGAACTTGATCTGCTGATCCTGAGCCCGGGAGTGGATGGCCGCCATGAGCGTTTCCGGGCTTTGCGCCGGCAGGGGACGCGAATCGTTTCGGAAATCGAGTATGCCCGGTCGCTTATTCCAGGGCGGGTGCTGGCCGTGACCGGCAGCAACGGCAAGTCGACCACGGTCAGCCTGATTCATCACCTGCTGAGCTTCGGCGGCCTGAAAAGCCATCTGCTGGGCAATATCGGCCGGCCGCTGATCAGTGCCTTGCCGGACATCGGGCCCGAAGACACGGTCGTGCTTGAACTTTCCAGTTTTCAGCTGGAAGAAATCGAGAATTTCCGGGCCGATATCGCCTTGCTGCTGAACCTGACTCCGGATCACCTGGATCGCTATCCTGATTTTTCGGCCTACGCCGCGGCCAAGGCGGCGATATTCAGCAATCAGCGTTCAGTGGACGCGGCTGTTCTGAACTACGATGATCCATGGTGCCGATCTCATGGAGAAAAACTAAGTTCCGGGAGACTGTTCTGGTTTTCCCGCCTGGAAGAGGTCGAGCGGGGTGTTTCCTGCCGGGATGACCGGGCTTTCCTGAGCTTGAACGGATCCCGATCGGAATTGTCCCTGGCCGGTAATCCCCTGAACGGAGTGCACAACCTGGAAAACGTGCTGGCTGCCGTGCTGGCGGCGGGGTTGTGCGGATTGAAAGGAGATCTGCTGAGCGCCGGGCTGGAATCTTTCCGGGGACTGGCCCATCGCATGGAGAAAGTGGCCGAACTCAACGGCGTTGTTTTCATCAACGATTCCAAGGCCACCAATGTCGATGCCGCGCTGAAGTCGATTATGAGCGTCAACGGGAGAGCCGCGGTGATTCTCGGCGGCAAGGACAAGGGCGGAGATTTTCGGCCGCTGGGGCAGCTGTTGGCCCGGCCTGGATTTTCCGTATTCCTGATCGGCCAGGCTGCTCCGACTATTGCCGCTCAACTCGAGGGAAGCGGGATCAGGTTCAACTGGGCTGCAGACCTGGCAGAGGCGACCCGCCGGGCCTACGAAAGCCTGCTGCCCCAGGGAGGAGTGGTCTTACTGGCTCCGGCCTGCGCCAGTTTCGACATGTTTCGCAATTTTGAGCATCGCGGGCAGGAGTTCGCCTTGATCGCCGGGAACCTGGCCGGGGAAACGGACAATGGTTAAAAACGCCGGTACAGATAAGATCATGTTGGCGGTTTGCCTGCTCCTGATGCTGATCGGACTGCTCATGACTTACAGTTCAACCATGATAGTTGCCAAGGAAAACTACGGAGACAGTCTTTTCTTTTTAAAGAGGCAAATCGTCTGGCTGATCCTGGCGCTGGCGGTTCTGGTGTCCGCAACCTATTTTGAACATCCCTTTTACCTGAACAAAGCAGTGGTCTATTTATTCCTGGTGATGTCCATTGCAGGGCTGGTGGCGGTTTTTTTCTTCCCGCCCATCAACCAGTCCTACCGCTGGATAAAAATTTTCGGCATGTCCTTTCAGCCTTCTGAAATGGCAAAAATCGGCCTGGTACTCTATCTCTCGCAGATTCTGAGCCGCAAGGGCTTCGACATCAACAACAGCAAGACCCTGTTACTCAGCCTGCTGCCGGTACTGTTAATGATAGTACTTATATTGAAGGAGCCCGATTTCGGCACTGTACTGCTGATCGTCGCCGTCTCGGCGGTCATGCTTTTCGTGGCCGGGCTCAAATTGCGCTTTTTCGGGTTTTTCTTCGTTTCTTTCATTCCCGTCTTTGCCATCCTGGTCAAGAACGACCCGCTGAGGTTCAGCCGTATCCTCAGTTTCCTGAACCCGGAAGCTTACATTTCCAGTCATGGATTCCAGGCGGCGCAATCTCTTTATGCCATTGGTTCCGGAGGGCTTTTCGGCCAGGGTATCGGCAGTTCAACCCAGAAGCTGTTTTTCCTGCCCTATGCCTACTCCGATTTCATTTTTGCCATTTTGGCCGAGGAAGCGGGCTTCCTGGGAGCAATAATCTTGATGTCTTTATTTATTACCTTTTTCTTCAGGGGGCTTTACATAGCCAAGAGAACAGATAACGGGCAGGCCTATCTGCTGGTTTTGGGACTGACTTTCCTGGTGTTCATTCAGGCGCTGACCAATATCTCGGTAAACATCGGCATTTTCCCGACCAAGGGGCTGCCTTTGCCTTTCATATCAACCGGTGGGAGCTCTCTGGTGGGAGTCGCCCTGATCAGCGGTATAATTCTGAACGTTTCCCGCCAGCGCAAGGTGGTATTGGCAAAATGATCAGTTTCAGCAGGATCACCCGGGTGCATTTCGTGGGGATCGGCGGCAGCGGTATGTCCGGAATCGCCGAAGTCCTGCACAACCTGGGCATGGTGGTGACCGGCTCCGATCTGCAGGAATCGGAAACGGTCAGGCGCCTGAAAAAACTTGGAGTGAAAGTTTTCATCGGGCACGATGCCGCCAACCTGGGTGCAACGGAAGTCCTGGTCATCTCCAGCGCGGTGGATAAAAAAAGTAATCCCGAGGTGCTGGCGGCCAAACAACAAAACATCCCGGTCATTCCCAGGGCGGAAATGCTGGCTGAATTGATGCGGGTCAAGTTCGCCGTGGCCGTGGCCGGCACCCACGGCAAGACATCTACCACTTTCATGATCGCTCACCTGCTCAGGGCCGCGGCTTATGATCCCAGTGTCGTGGTCGGCGGTAAACTGGAACTGGAGGAATCAGGGGGAAAACTCGGGGCCTCGCAGTACCTGGTGGCCGAGGCCGACGAATCGGACGGCTCTTTCCTGCAGTTGTTTCCCACCATCGCCGTAATAAACAACATCGACGATGACCACCTTGACCATTACGGCTCAATGACCAGGCTGCGCCGGGCTTTTGCCGATTTCGCCGACAAGGTTCCCTTTTTCGGCGCAGTAGTGGCCGGAATAGATTGCCCGAACGTGCGCCGCATTCTGCCCAGGCTGAACCGGCGGGTAATCAGCTGCGGATTGAGACCGGGAGCCGATGTCAGCGGCAGCCGCCTTTCTTTGGGTGCGTTTTCGGCTTCGTTTGACCTGGCGGTCAACGGTCGGCCCTGCGGGCGGGTGAAACTTGGAGTCGGCGGCCGGCACAACGTGCTCAATTCGTTGTCGGCCATAGCCGCCGCCCTGGAAATAGGTGTCGAGCAGGGCAAGATCAACGACGCCCTGGCTGATTTCAGGCTGCCGGAACGCCGGCTGCAAATCCTGGGTCGGAAACCGGGCCTGCTGGTCATGGACGACTACGCGCACCATCCATCGGAAATAAAGGCTGTTTTGAAAACCCTGAGCGCCGGAGATTTCCGCAGGATCATCGCGGTTTTTCAGCCCCACCGTTATACCAGGCTGCAAAAATTGATGGTCGGGTTCGCCGATTCTTTCACGGATGCGGACCAGGTGATCATCACCAGGCTTTACTCAGCCGGACAGAGTGAAATTCCCGGGGTTGATTCGCTTGTCCTGGCTGACCTGCTTCGCAGCCGGGGGCATTCCGGAGTCAGGTATATTGATTCAGCCGGGGAAATCAAGGATTTCCTGGTGAAAAACCTGCGGGATGGAGACGCCCTGATCTTTCTTTCCGCCGGGAACCTCAGCGTGACGGCCCGTGAAAGCGCCGAATTACTCTGCGGGGGGACAAAATGAAAGAGATCGGCGGAGCCAGTCTGCGCCTGGAAACCGATTTCTTCCGCAAGCGCAACAATCGGACCGTCGGCAGGCAAAAGGCCATCCGCAGTCTGCAGGTCAGGGCGACCCACCTGTTTCTTGCCTTGCTGATAATCTCGGTGCTGGCCCTGGGGGTTTACCAGGCCGGGCGACATTTCGCCGATTGGGAGCTTTTCCAGGTGGCTGAATTCCGGTTGCTGAATCAGCCTGAAATGGAACAGGAAAGAATCGCGGAAATCCTGGCCGGTTGCCGCGGCAATATATTCATGATCGACCTGACCGATCTGAGACGTAAGCTTGCTGATCTGCAGACGGTTCAGGACGTGATTATCAGGCGCGATCTGCCGGCGGCCCTGGAGCTGACTTTCCTGATTAGACAACCATTTTTCCAGCTCAGGGAGAAGGGCGGGCTGGTGTCTTTTGATGAAGAGGGTGTTGAACTTTTCAGCTCAGCTGCAGTTGACCCGGATCTTCTCCAGGTCAGGGATACGGATAGGGCGGACCTGGAAAGGGTGTTCGTCCTGAAAAAAGAACTGGCCGGCCGAAGGGACAGGATTTCTTTTGTCTCCTTCCGCCCCGGCCTGGGACTGGTCGTGAAACTGAAAACTCTTGATGAGCTTCTTTATCTCGGCAAGGATTTCTCCTGGAATAAAATCGATGATTATCTGCGCATCAAGGAAAAACTGCCTTTTTATTTCAAGGGAATTCGTTATGCTGATTTACGGCTGTCCGACCGGGTTTACTTTGAACCGCTTGAAGGGGGTGACGCCAAGTGACTAAAAACAATTATCTGGTTGGTATTGATATCGGAACCAAGAAGATATGCGCCCTGATCGCCGAGGTCAAAATCGACGATGATGTTGAGAGCCTTGAAATAATCGGCAACGGGATTGTCGAGTCCCAGGGGCTGAAGCGGGGCGCAATCGTCGACATGAACAAGGCCGTCGAGGACATCCGCAAAGCGGTCCGCGAAGCTGAACTGACCGCCGGGGTTGAGATCGACTCCGCTTACGTCAACATATCGGGCAGTCATCTCCAGGGAATAAACGCCAAGGGCAGTATAGCCATTTCCGGCCGCAACCGGGAGATAAGCACGGAAGACGTGGAAAGAGCCGTAACTCACGGCAGCGGCATCATGCTGCCGAATGAAAGGACTATTCTGCACGTGCTCACCCAGGACTTCCGGGTCGATTCCCAGGAGGGGATCAAGAATCCGCTGGGCATGATCGGCAACAATCTCGAGGTCTATATTCACATCGTCACTGCTTCGTCCACGGCGGTGAAAAACCTGCTGACCTGCCTGAAAAAGGCCAAGATCAACGTGCTGGGCACTGTGCTTTCTCACCTGGCCAGCGCGGAAGCCGTGTTGCTGGCCGATGAAAAAGAGCTTGGCGTCCTGGTCATCGATATCGGCGGCGGGACTACCGACATAGCCGTGTTTGAAAGGGGAGCTCTTTTCTATACCGCCACCATCCCGGTGGGGGGTGACAATTTCACCTACGATCTTTCGATCGGAATTCGCACGGCCATCGAGAAAGCAGAAAAGATCAAGAGAAGATACGGTTGCGCCACTGATCCAGGTCTCAAGGATGAGACCATCGAGGTGCCAAGCGTAGGTGGAAAAAAACCGCGCCTGATACCTACTTCGATTCTCTACAACGTGCTGAAACCCAGGGCTGCGGAGATCTTTGAAATGGTCAAGGAAAACATCGAGGCCGCCCGCCTGCACAATTCGATCAACGCCGGGGTGGTCATTTGCGGAGGAACGGCATCACTTGACGGTCTGCTGGAAATAGCCGATGATATTTTTTCCGGACCGGTCAGGCTGGGACGTCCTTTGGGAATGGGCGGTTTGATCGACAAGGTAGGCGCACCCGATTTCGCCACCGGGGTGGGATTGTTGAAATACGGTTTTCAGGATATGAAAACAAAGGGCCTGCTGCGAAACAAGCCGAAAAACGCGTGGCAGAGACTGGTTGAATTCTTTGGAGTTTAGGAGGGGAATCATGGCGGACGACATCAAGATTCTTTATGCCGAGGAAAAGAAAAGCGGGGCGGTGCTTAAAGTCGTCGGGGTCGGCGGGGCCGGCGGCAATGCGGTCAACCGCATGATCGAAGAAGATTTGAAGGGAGTTGAGTTCATCGCCGTCAACACCGACAACCAGGATCTGGCCCAGATCAAGAAACCAGGGCGGGCCGTGCAGATCGGGGAAAAGATCACCCGGGGTCTTGGAGCCGGTTCCAATCCCGATGTCGGTGAACAGGCCGCCCTGGAAGACACCCAGGTACTGCTCGACCAGCTCGAGGGGGCCAACATGGTCTTCATCACGGCCGGGATGGGCGGCGGCACCGGCACCGGAGCGTCGCACGTCATTGCCAGCCTGGCCTCGCAACTGAGCATCCTGACCGTGGGCGTGGTCAGCAAGCCGTTCAGTTTCGAGCGCGAGAAAAGAATGCAGGTGGCCGAAGAAGGAATCAGGAAACTGCGGGAAAACGTTGACGCGGTGATAATCATCCCCAACCAGAAACTGCTGGAACTGGGCGACAGCAACCTGACCTTCAAGCAGGCTTACAAGAAGGCGGACGAGGTCCTGCTCCAGGCCGTGCGGGGCATAGCAGACATGATCAACAGCTCCGGAGATCAGAACGTCGATTTCGCCGACGTGCGCACCACCATGATCGGCAAGGGACTGACCCTGATGGGGACCGGTGAGGCCAAGGGCACCAACCGGGCCGAGGAAGCCGCTCTCAAGGCCATTCACTCACCCCTGCTGGAGAACGTGTCAATCGCCGGTGCCACCGGAATTCTCTACAACATCACCGCCGCCGACAACCTGACCATGGCGGAAATAGAGACCATTTCCAATCACGTTACCGCCAGCTGTCATCCCGATGCCACGGTGAAATTCGGAGTCATAACCGATGATGCCATGGAAGAGACCCTGAGGGTGACGGTTATCGCCACCGGATTCAACCAGCACAAGGACAGCCATGAAAGTACTTTTAAACGCATGCCGACCCCTCCGGCCCGGGAACCTCTGCGCCAGGCCACTCCAGACAAATTCCTCAGCCGCTCGCGCAATCCTTCCCTGATGGACATAACCGGTTACATAAATGAAGGTTCTTTCGCCGCCAATGGATCCATCGGCTGTGATGATTTCGAGGATCCCCTGGACAAGCCGACTTTCCTGAGAAGGGTGGAGAGCAAGAAATGATCGAGGTCGACCTGCTGGTAAAAAACATCGCTCAGCTGGTAAATCCCGCTGCTGACGATGTGGTTCGCGGGGCTGCACTGAACAGCCTGCGTCTTTCCAGGGAAGTCTGGCTGGGAGCCAGCGGTGAGACAATTTCCTTCATGGGCAGCGGCCCGGATTTTGCAAAGCATTGCCGGCTGAGTTCATCGGCCCAGGTTATTGATGCCGCTGAATTTCTGGTCCTGCCGGGCTTGGTCGATCCCCATTCACACCTGCCCTTCGCCGGGGCCAGGCAGGAGGAGTTCCGGCGCAAGCTGCAGGGAGTCTCCTACCAGGAAATCGCCGCCGCCGGGGGCGGAATCAAGAGTACGGTGCGCAGCACCAGGGAAACGGCGGCGCCTGAGCTGGCCGCCATTTGTGAACGCAGGCTTGATCAGATCTTGTTGTCGGGGACCACCACCCTTGAAGCAAAAAGCGGTTACGGGCTCGACCGGGACACTGAAATCAAGCAATTGGAAGTAATCCAGGCCCTGGACTCGATTCACCCGGTTGACCTGGTGCCGACTTTCATGGGGGCTCACGAGATTCCCGAGGAGTACCGGTCGCGGCCGCGGCATTTCCTTGATTTTCTTCTCCGCGAAGTGCTTCCTGAAGTCAAGAGCCGCGGTTTAGCGGAGTTTGTCGATATATTCTGCGAGGACGGCTACTTTTCGCTGGAGGACTCGGAGTACTACCTGGAACAGGCCGGGCAGGCCGGTTTCAAATTGAAGGTTCACGCCGACGAGTTCACTTCCAATGGAGCCGCCTCCATGGCGGCCCGGCTCGGAGCCCGGTCCGCGGAACACCTCATCGCCATCAGTGAAGCCGAACTGGCGGAGCTTTGCAGTTCCAATACTGCGGCCTTGCTGCTGCCAGGGGTTTCGTTTTTCCTGCGCCTGGGAAAATACGCCCCGGCCCGGCGGATGGTGGAATCCGGGGGGATAGTCACCCTGGGCACTGATTTCAACCCCGGCAGTTCCATGATATCTTCCCAGCTGTTTATCTTCCACCTGGGAATTTTCCAGCTTGGCCTCACCATTGAGGAAGCCCTTAACGCCGTAACCATCAACGCCGCCTATGCCGTCGGCCGACAGCGGGAAGTGGGTTCACTGGCTCCCGGGAAAAAAATGGACCTGCTGCTGCTTGATGTTCCGGATTACAATTACCTCGGTTATCACCTGGGCATCAACCCCGTGCATACGGTGATCAAATCGGGAGAAACAGTGGTCAGGAACAGGCAACTGGTATTCAGGACTGAAAACGGATCAGGATGATGATTCGTCAACCCGGCGTGGCCGGTTCCTTCTATCCGGGGCGGGAAAAGCCGCTGAGAGAAATGCTGGATAGTATGCTGGCCGACCGCGTTGAGCCGCGCCCTTGCCCGGGATTGATCGTGCCCCATGCCGGCTATGTCTATTCCGGTAAATGTGCCGCTTCCGGTTTCAAAGCCGTGGAGATAACTGAAACTGTTATTCTGATCGGTATCAGTCATCGCGGCCGGGGGGCGGCCTTGGCCGTCGATGCTCATGAATACTGGAGTACTCCGCTGGGGGAAACAGCGGTTGATCTCGAACTGGCCCGAAGACTGACTGCGACTTCGGCTCTGTTCAAACTCGACAAGCAGGCCTCGCTGCTGGAGCATTCCCTGGAAGTACAATTGCCCTTCCTGCAGTACCTGCGGCCGGATGTTAAAATCCTGCCTATAACGGTTAGTTCGGTTGAGGCCGAATTGCTCCTGGCGGCCGGAATCGAACTGGGGCGTTTACTGCTCGAAGAAAGAAAAATGCTGCTGGTCGCCTCTACTGATTTCAGCCATTACCTGCCGGCAACGCAGGCGGCGGAACTGGATCGACTGGCCCTGGAAAAAATCGAGGAACTCGATCCAATGGGTCTGTTCACGGTGGTCCGGGATAATCGCATTTCCATGTGCGGCATGCCGGCCGCGGTTTTAACGCTTCAATCCCTGAAATCAACCGGGGCTCGCTCGGCCGAAATCATACAATACACCAATTCAGGAGAGGTCAGCGGCGATTTCGCTGAAGTCGTGGCTTACGCCTCCATACTGGTTTATTGAATTTCAGCCAACACCGACAGGCAATGAAACAGGGCCAGCGCGGTCCTGGCCAAAGAAATCGGATTGATCAATTCCACCCGGTCGAAAACCGTGTGGTAATTGTAGGGCGGTCTTGGGGATCCGAAAAGAAAAGATGGTATGCCCCGCTTGCTGAAAACCAGGTGGTCCGAGCTTTGCCCGGCGTAATCACCGGTTCTGATCCAGGACAGGACATCCGGCGGCAGTTGGGCCGCGATGGCCCGCCAGTTGTTTTCCCGGGCCGGATCATAGAGCAGGTTGACCGTGTTTTTTCCCTGCCCGACCATGTCCAGGTTCAGGTAGGCCTTGATCAAGGCGGTTTCGATAAAGGGATCGTTGAAAAAGTTGTTGGTGCCCTGGAGGTTGCTTTCCTCGGCGCTCCAGAAAGCGGCCATGATGGTCCGGCGGCCCGGCCGGCGGCCGGCCAGCTTTTTCAGTACTTCGAGCAGAACCGCAGTGCCGGAAGCGTTGTCATTTGCTCCGTAATAGATGCCCTGATCAGGAGATTTGCCCAGGTGGTCGTAATGGGCGCCGACCATGATGATTTCGGCGCCGATCTGCGGGTCTGAGCCCGGAATGGAGGCGAACAGGTTCTCGGTATGCCGATGGGGATCGTAATCCGTGTCGAGTTCCAGGGAAACCAGGGCATTCAGTTCCAGGGGCAGGGGGAGCTGGTTTTCCCTGATATTCTGTTCCATTTCATTGACGGATTTACCCTTGGCCATCAACAGGAAATCAGCGATTTCCCGGCCGACGGACAAAACCGGGAAGGGAAGATCAGGTCGGGCTTTTTCAAGAAAAGGGTCACTTTCCCGGGCGAATACCAGCAATCCGGCCGGGTTCAGTTCGGCCAGCCCGGCCAGGCGCTGTTCGGAACTGACGCGGCCGGCCAGAAACGGCGGCAGGTCCCAGGAAATCAGGATTAAACGGTCTTTTGTTTCCAGCTGCTTGAAGTCATCGTAACCCGGAAGCCTGAGGCCGTGACCGGCATAAACAGCCGGGCTGTTGAGCCGGCATTTAATTGACTGCCTGAGCGGCGTGAAATGGCGGTCTATGGAAAAAGCTTCGGTCGACAGGCGATTGTCGATGAATAAGCCGGCCTTGCGGACCTGGAAGAACTCGAGTTTAAAAACCTGTCGGAAGGATGAATCAGGGCCTCCGGGCTGTAAGCCGGCTTTTTTCAATTCAGAGGCCAGGTATTCAGCGGCCCTGGCGGCTCCTCTTGACCCGCTTTTTCGACCTTCGAACTCGGCCGAAGCCAGCAGGGCGATTATCTCTTTTATGGATTCGCCGTCAAAGGAAACCGGTTCCTTGCCGCTGGCTGTGCCGACGGTTAAAAAAAGTGTCATCAACAAGACCGGCAGTGGTTTTTTTCTCATTTTGCAGAATAAAATGATAAGTCAGAAGTACTGCCAAGTCAATTGACGCCTGGGCTTGTCTTAACTATAATGAGTTGAAAAAAACATGAAAGTAAAACTGCTTTTCCTCTTACTGCCGATGTTGTTCTCAGCCTGCCGGACGGCGGCCCTCAATGTCCCGGAGATAAGTCCGAATCTTGAACTGAGCAAAGTGGCCGCCATCAATCCCGGAGTGGATTTGAGACTGCTGTCCGCCACCGCCGAACACCTGTTCGTGCAGATCAAATCAGGGCAGATGCTGAGACTGGCTCCGGAAAAGGAAGCATTGCTGGTGACTCTTCCGGAAATATTCACCCCGGAGGTGCCGTTGCGCCAGTACGGCAAATTCCTGTTGCTGGGGCCGACCGGGGCTGAAGACGATTACCTGCTTTTCGACCTTGAGAGCATGAAAACAGTCGAGGGCTTTTCCCTGGAGCCAAAAACCGAAGTTCTTTTCTGCAGTGAAAACAAGCTGCTTGTCCGCCGTGAAGACAGGCTGCTGCTCATCCCGCTTGACAGCCGGCAGGAAGTGGAAATTGCCGCCTTGCCCGGCCCGGTTGTAGATGTGCTTGGAAATTCATTTCAAATGCTTATCCTGACCCGGGATAAACTGATTGTACATGAATCAGGCAGCGGCATAACCCGGGAAAGGCAACTGCCTCTGCCGGCGGATTCAGCGGGCCTGCTGCACGGGGATTCTCTATATTACGGCGCCGAGTCCAGGTATCTGGTCAAGCTTAACTGGCGCAGCGGCAAACAGGAATGGCGACGCCTGCTGCCGGAAAGACTCTCCGGCCGCCCGATCTTCTTTGCCGGCTATCTGGTGTTTCCCGGCCGGGACAACAACGTTTACTATTTCCGGGAGAACGGCAACCTGGACTGGTGGCATCCCCTGAATTCCCAATTGCAGTACGGTCCGCTGGTCATGTCGGAAAACCTCGTTTTCCTGACCATGAACGGGCGGCTTCATTTCACCAGGCCCGGAGAAAGGAAAATTCAACACCTGGACATAGACCTGGAAATCAACCAGAGTCCTCTGGTGCTGGACGGAAAGGTTTTCCTGCTGGCCCTCGGCGAGGAAAAGCAGCGGGAAGTATGGCAGGTCGGCAACAGTATTGGACTGCAGGTTAAAATAGAACCTCAGCATCTGAAACTCAGCGGGCGCAGTCTGCGCCTGGAGCTTAACCATGTCAACCTGGTTCAGCCCCGGACCAAGCTGAGCATCGTGGATGCCTCGGGGAAAACTGTTCTGGAAAGAACACTTGAAGCCTGGGACAACCCGGTGCTGGCTTTCGTCCCGCAGTCAGCGGGCCGCTATGAAATCCTGCTGCAGGTCGAAGCCCTCAACCGCAGGTTGGAAAGGAGAATCTCTTTCACCGTGCACGATCCCCTGGCTCCGACCCGGGATTACCTGATCAGGCTGCAGAGAGAATGCCGGGATGCCGATTGAGCTTGCTGCCTGAAGAACGCATGGCCGTACTGGCCGGGCAATTCGCCGAACTCGGCCTGGTCTGCTGGACCGACGCCGAACTTGCCCCTTTCCTGACCCTGCGCATCGGCGGCCGGGCGGGACTGCTGGCGGAAATTCAGGAGCGGTCGATCTGGCCCGAAGTCTTGTCCCGGGCGGCTGCTTTGGAAATACCGCTGGTGATCCTCGGCGGAGGCTCCAACGTGTTTTTCAGCGACGGCCCGGTGCAGGCGGCGGTATTGCTTGATCGGACCAGCGGCATCGAACTGCTCGAACCAGGCACGCTCAGGGTGCAATCAGGCACGCGCATCGCCGAACTGACCGCCTGGTGCCTGCGCCGCGGTATCGGCGGCCTGGAATTTTTAGCCGGCATTCCCGGTACCCTGGGCGGGGCCTGCGCGGTCAATGCCGGTGCTTTCGGCTCGTCCATGGCCGAGCTGGTGCAGGCTGTTGAAATCTGTGATGAAAAAGGATTCCGTGAACTCGGCCGGGGGGATTGCGCTTTTTCCTACCGTGCTTCGCGCTTCAAATACGGCTCGGAGCTGATCAGCTCGGTAAAACTGAGCTGTCATTCGGCCCCGCCTGAAGAAACGGCGGGTCTGACCCGGAAATACCTTGATTACCGCCGGCTCAATCACCCTTCCTATGCCCTGGCCACGGCCGGGTGCTATTTCAAGAACCCGGTCAACCAGCCGGGCAGGTCGGCCGGATGCCTGCTCGAAGAATGCGGATTGAAGGGCCGGGCCCGGGGCAATCTGTCCCTGGCTGAAAAGCATGCCAATTTCCTGGTCAACCTCGGAGGAGCGGGCAGTTCTGAACTGCTGGCCTGGGAAGCGGAAACGGTCGGTCTGGTCGAAGCTGAAACCGGCATCCGCCTGCAGCGGGAAGTGATTTACATCGACTCGGCCGGCTGTAAAAGTTGAAACGGACGAAAACTATTTTTGTCTGATTCTTTTCTTGAACGGATTGTTTGAGGAGCTCAGCGGCTTGGCCTGGTCACCGGATATCGAGGCGCCGGACTTGGTGGCCGACCAGGTTCCACCGGCAAAATCGTGATTTCCGCTCATTGAATTCTTGTCCATGAATCGGCCGGTAAAATTCCAGTCAAAAGCACTGTAGGAAAAAACTACGTTTTCCCCGTCAACGGTGTAAGTGCCGGTGTCTCCTTCTCCATCTCTGAAACTGCCGGACTTCTTGTCCCCTGAAAAGGTTATGGTGGTTGTCCAGTCAAGGTATCCCGGAGCCTTGACCACCATGTTCCAGGTGCCGACGATGTTGTACTTGGTTTTCAGCACCACCAGGAACAGGACGGCGGCCACAGCGCCGGCGGCCAGCAGGCCGATGATGATCGGGGCGGCCGAACTCTTGCGGTGGCGGGAGGGGGCGTAATCGTCTTCGATTTCAACCAGGCCCTGGTCCTCATCGGCGGCCGGACCGCGGGAAAAGGCATCGGAACCGGATCCGGAAGCCGGCATGGCCGCCAGCTGGCCCAGGCTGAGCAGGGAAATGATCAGAAAAACGGTAAAGAGCCTTTCTATGGTTTTGAACATCGCTACCTCCTGAAAAAAATATCATATTCAGGCCGGGCCTGTTTGTCAAGCTTTCCGATCCCCGTACTTGTCACAGCGGGGTGCGGGCGATGGTCAGGCTGTAAACCAGGGCTCCGGCGGCGTGCAAGACCCGGGCGCATTCACGCATGGTACTGCCGGTGGTCCAGACGTCGTCCAGCAGTAGAACTTTCCGGTCGGCGAGCAGTTGGGGACGCCGCAGGCTGAAGGCCCCGGCCAGGTTGCGCCGGCGTTCCCTGGAGTCCAGCCCCACCTGGGGGCGGGTTGACCGGGTTTTTACCAGGTTGCCGACCTGCAGTTGCAGGCCTGACCGGCGGGCCAGGGAGCGGGCCAGGGTTGTAAGCGGGGCGAATCCGCGCCTGCGGCTCCGGTCGGCCGGCACCGGGAGCAGCAGTTCCAGTCCGGCGGGAAAGCCGTTACTCAGCTCCTGCAGTCCGTATCCGGCCAGGATGCCGGCCAGGCTCTCCAGTTCGTGGAACTTGTAGAGCTGGATCAGCTCCCGCAAGGGCCCCTCGTACAGGGCAAAAGAGCGGTGCATCACGAATTCCGGCGGATCAAGCCGGCACAGGCCGCAAACCTCCCGTTCCGGGCTGCCCGGCAGGAGACCGCAGATCGGGCAGGAGGCTGGTCCGGCCGGAACAACGGCCTCGAGGCAGTTCCGGCAGGCCACTCTTTCCCGCGGCAGCCTGAGGGGCTGATCACAGAGCCGGCAACGGGAAGGAAATAGCAGGTTGAGCAGGATTTCGGTGGGGAAACATCCCTTGAGCGGCAAAAGAGTTTTTCTCGGGATCAGGCGGAATTGCCGCCGGGCTCGGCTGAATCGACCGGCCCGGTCACCACCGGCAGGAAACCCCTGCTTCTCTGCAAGCGGCGCAGGATGAAGCGGGTGCTGAAGAAAGACAGTCCCAGGGCGCAGAAAGCAAAAAGCGCGGCTGCAGTTTCACCGGGGAGCGGCAAAAAGGAGGCGGCCAGCATGCCCAAGCCGGCGCCGGCCAGGAAATGCAGCAGGGGCAAACCGTACAAGGCCAGGCTGCAGTAGAAAAGGGTGCGGCTGGAGAAGGAAAAATACACTTGACTGCCGACCGGCAGGTTCTTCGGATTGGCGGCTTCGATCAGTCCCTTGCCGCGCTCAACTCCACAGAGCCAGGCTTGGGCGCAACCCCGGCAATGGCCTGGGTCGGCGACCTGCAAGCGGGCCTTTTCACCTGTTGTTTCGGTTATAGTTCCAGTTTCTCGGCGCATTTTCCGGCTGAATGATAACCGCCCGGGGGCGACAAGTCAACCGCGGTTCAGGTTGCATTGCCGTTTGATTTTTTATAGAATCAGTTTTATGCAACTGGGAAATAAACGGAGAATTCTTTTCCGAATAACATCCAGGCTCCAAATCCACTCTCTGTGAGGAAATAATATGACTGACGCAATCAAGAAAACCCTGCGTGATTCCACTTCGGCCCGCTGGCTGGTGCTTTTATTGATCAGCGGCCTGATGTTTTCCACTTACTGGTTCTACGACATGTTTTCCGGGCTCAAAGAGCTGATGCAGCTGGATTTGGGGCTGTCAAGCGAGGAATTCGGCCGGGTCCTGGGAGCCACCGCCCTGGCCAACATGCTGGGTATGATCATCATCGGCGGGATTTTCCTTGATCGTTACGGTATCAGGCTTTCGGGAATAGTTTTCGGCGGCCTGGCCCTGGTCGGCGGCCTGATCACCGCCGGAGCGGCTTCAGGCTGGTTCGGGGTTGATAAGTCTTCCATCATACAATGGCTGATAATAGGTCGCCTGTTGTTCGGTTCCGGCCTGGAAATAGTCTGCGTCATCGTTACCCGGACCACGGTGAAGTGGTTCAAGGGATTTGAGCTGGCCCTGGCCATGGCCATTTCAGTGGCTTTCGGCCGCCTGGGCACGGCCCTGGCCATTGCAGTTTCCCTTGACATCGCCGGGGTCAAGGTCGCGCCGGCCATTACTTTCGCCGCCGCACTGATCGCCTTGTCGATGCTCATGTTCCTGGTTTACCTGATTTTCGATATCAAACTCGACCGCCAGCAAAAGGGCCGGGCCAAGGAAAAAGCCGAAACCGAGGATGAAAAGTTCAGGTTCGCCGACCTGCTGAAACTGGCCACCAATAAATCCTTCATCTGCATCGCCCTGCTATGCGTTGCTTTCTATGCCGCCGTCTTTCCCTTTATCCAGTATGCGCCCGACCTGCTGGTAAACAAGTTCAATTTCAGCTACGTGCTGCCGGAAGAGGCCACGATCAGGTTCATGGGCAGCCCGGCCCTGGGCAGCGGCCTGGTTTACCTGGTGGTCTTCATTTTTGCCCTGGCGGTCACCCTGGTGCCCACCAACCTGAAGAACCATGGACACCGGCTGATATCAATTGCCTCCATTCTGGGAGTCTTTATGCTGGCCCTTTATTTTTCGAGGGATATACTGACTCTCTGGCTGGTCAACGGCCCCAAAACGGCTTCCCTGATTCCGCTTTCCACCATAGTCTTCACCCCGATTTTCGGCACCCTGGTCGATCGCCGCGGCAAGGCCGCTTCTTTCATGATTCTCGGCTCCCTGCTGCTGATTTTCGCCCACCTGTCACTTTCGATCTTCAATCACGTTTTCTTCGCCTATCTAGGCCTGATAAGCCTGGGCATGGCTTTTTCCCTGGTGCCGGCGGCCATGTGGCCTTCGGTGGCCAAGATCGTGGCCGAAAACAGGCTCGGTACGGCTTACGCATCCATGTTCACCATTCAGAACTGGGGCCTGGGTGCATTCTTCTGGGGGATCGGCAAGGTGCTCGACCTGGTCAATCCGGAAGTCATATCTGCGATTCAGAATGCCAGGGAGAAGCTTGAGGCCGCCGGCCTGGGCGAAGCTGAAATCACCGAAAGACTCCAGCAAATGCGGGCCGCCGGAGAACTTGCCTCATACAATTACACGGTTCCGGTGTTGGTCCTGGTTGTTTGCGGGGTGATCTCGATTTTCCTGGCCCTGCAGTTGAAGAAAGCGGATCGCGAGCAGGAATACGGGCTGGAATTGCCGTCGAACGGTTGATCTCTTTTCGCCCGGTGTCCGATCAGCCCGGGATTTCTTTTTTGTCGGTCATGATGCTTGAGAAGCTGTCTTTATTGTCATATAATTGTCCGCAGGGGTAAAGTAGGATGCCGCAGAAAAAAAAGGATTCCGCTGTTGACGAAAGGCATGAACTGCTGAACGATTTCTGCCGGGAGACCGAGGCCGGCCTTGACCAGGTTGAAAAAGCGATCGCCGGCCTGCGTCGTTACATCTTTGACCTGCGTTTTGAAGTAGCTCTCTACGTAAACTTCATCCGCGGGCTGGGCACGTCTGAATACCTTGAATCACTGCGTCAGATAAATCGATTTGTGCATACGGCCAAGGGGATTACCTCCTTTCTCGACCTGCCCCAAGTCAACTCTTACTGCCACACTTTCGAGGAATTGAGCCTGGATTTGGTGAAGGGCCGTTCCATCATGAATCGTCCGGCATTTAAAATCATAGAAGCTTTGCCCAATGTGATCAACCGTTTCCTGCAGACTATTCGCGAGGAGAACGGCGACGCCGGAGCGGATGTGTCCGTTGAAATCGAAGAAATTGAAGCTTGCCGCCGGGAATTGCTGGACATGATGGAAGGCCGGGTGTTGAACCTGGAGGAAATCCAGGGTCGGGACCTGGGTCAGGTCAGGCCGGGCCATAAAGATCTCAAGATCACCGTGGACTTGTCTTTTTACGATGCGGTTCTGCGTGATTACCAGGCTTTTTTACAGGGCGCCGCCCTGCTGCTGCGCGGCCAGGACATCGACGAAGCGGTGATGCGCAGCTGGGAAAGGGGCATGAACGAACACCTGGAAAAGCTCCTGCAGGCCTGCCGGGGAGAAATCGTTCTTTCCCGTTATCCCCGGCTGACTTCCGATTTGAGCAAGCACCTTGAAAAAAGAGTGCTTTTCACCATCCGCCGCAACGAGGCCAAGGCCAGGCCCGATGTCTGGGATCATTGCCATAACGCCTTGGTGCACATGATCCGCAATGCCATAGATCACGGCATCGAGTTGCCGGCGGAGCGGGAACAGGCCGGGAAAAACCCCGAGGGAAGCATTGAACTGGAAGTCTATGAAGATTTTCGCAATATCTACATCATTCTGCGGGATGACGGCCGCGGAATTGATCCCGAACGGGTGGCGGCCAAAGCACTGGCCGAGGGACTGGTCACTGAGAGTCAACTGCTGGCCATGAGTGACCAGGAAAAGCAGGGGCTGATTTTCCGGGCTGGTTTTTCAACCCGTCAGCAGGCCAGCAATGTTTCCGGCCGTGGTGTCGGCATGGACGCCGTGGTCAAGGAGATCGAAGGCCAGTTGGCCGGCCGGGTAAGCCTGAATTCGCAACCCGGGCTGGGTACCAGGATAGAGCTGGAAATCCCCAAGGTTGAAACCCTGTCGGAATGCATAACCTTCGGAGATGACGAGTACCGCTATGCAGTACCCCTGACCGCGGACGTGCGCTTCCTGGAATGTGAAAGTTCCAGGATTCACAACCTCTTTGCTGAAACCATGGTCTACTCGGCCCCGGACGGAGAGTTCACCCTGCTCAATCTTTTTGCCCTGTTGCATCCGGCGAAATACAGCGGCGTTCCAGTCGCGGATTTGCCCATAATCAGGTTCGCCGCTGATAACGGCGGCCAGCCTTTCGGTATAATCGTGCCGAACGTATTCGGCCAGGAGAGGCTCAAGATCGATCGCCGCAAGGCGGTTTCCCGCTTGACCGCCAACCAGGGGATGGTTTTCGGTTTCGGCCTGACCGATCCGGTGACCATTGTACTGGACATCGATTTTCTCATGAAGCAGACGTTTTAACCCGTGAAAATAAACGATTTCGCCCTGGAAAGGTTCTTTGCCGAATACGAATTCAAGGTGTCACACCTGCTGTGCTGTTCCGATTGCGAAAGCCTTTCCATAGAGGAACTCCTGGACGCGGAAAACGGGGCGGCCCGGGAGGAATTTCTCGGTCTTCGACTGGGCTACAGCGACAGCCTGGGCAGTCCTGAATTGAGGCAGGAGGTGTCCGGGCTTTATCAGACCCATTCCCTTGATTCGATCCTGGTTTGCGCCGGTGCCCAGGAAGGGATTTTTCTTTTCATGAACGCCCTCCTTGCGGCTGAAGATCACGTCATCGTGCAGTTTCCGGCCTACCAGTCACTTTACGATCTGCCGAGGGCCCTGGGTTGCCGGGTAACCCTCTGGCCCGGTGATCCTCTAAAAAACTGGCGCCCGGACCTGCAGTTCCTGCGCGATTCCATAACCGAGTCAACCCGGGCCCTGGTCATCAACTCGCCGCATAATCCCAGCGGATTTCATTTCTCGGCGGCTGAATTCGAAGAAATCGTTGAACTGGCCCGCCGCCACGATCTCCATCTCTTTTCCGACGAGGTCTATCGTTTCCTGGAATACGAGCCGCGGGACCTGCTGCCCCCGGCCGCCGATCTTTATGAAAAAGCCGTTTCCCTGGGAGTAATGTCCAAGTCTTTCGGCCTGCCCGGTTTGCGCATCGGCTGGTTGGTGAGCAGAGATGAAAAATTGAAACGTAACATGGCTGCCCTGAAGGATTACACTTCGATCTGCGCCGGCGCCCCTTCCGAATGGCTGGCCGCCTGCGCTTTGAGGCAAAGGGCTTTTATCCTGGAACGCAACCGTAAGCTGGTCAGGGCCAACCTGGAAATTCTGCAGGAATTCATGGCCGAACACGAGGGGTTTTTTTCCTGGTCCAGGCCGCTGGCCGGCTGCCTGGCCCTGCCCAGGTTGAAGGAATTCCTTGAGCCCGGCGATTTTTACCGGAGCTTGCGGCAGGAGCAAGGCCTGCTCCTGGCCCCGGGCGACCTGTTTACAGTTGACCCGGCCTTTTTCAGGATCGGCTTCGGGCGCCGTGATTTTCCGGCCGGACTGGAAATACTGCGGCGCTTCCTGGCCGGGCAAAGGACTTAACCTGGAAATCAGGTTTCTTGACAGTTGATCCGCTTTTACCTAAAATTTCTTTTCCGGGGTAAAACCCGAAGCGCTCAAGGAATACAAAAGGAGGAATCATGAGCATCCTGCGTAAGCTCAAGGCCGAACTCATTGATATCATCGAATGGCTTGACCCGACCAACAACACCATGGTGTATCGCTTCGAGCGCTACAACAACGAAATCAAGATCGGAGCCAAGTTGACGGTGCGTGAATCCCAGGTGGCAGTTTTTATCAACGAAGGCCAGATCGCCGATGTCTTTCAACCCGGCCTGTACACGCTTAATACTCAGAACATGCCGATCCTGACCACCCTGAAAGGCTGGAAATACGGTTTCAACAGCCCGTTCAAGGCCGAGGTCTACTTCCTGAACACCAAGCAGTTCGTTGACTTGAAATGGGGCACACCTAATCCCATCATGCTTCGCGACCCGGAATTCGGCCCGGTGCGCATCAGGGCCTTCGGCAACTATTCGATCCGCATCGTTGACCCGGAAAAATTCATCAAGGGCATTGTCGGCACGGACGGCAATTTCACCACTGAAAAGATTTCCGAGCAGTTGAAGCACATAGCCATAACCCGCTTTGCCGACGCCATCGGCGAGAGTAAAATCCCGATCCTGGACATGGCCGCCAACTACAACGAGATCTCGGCCTTCTGCGAGGGCCAGATCAGGCCTGATTACGAAGAGTACGGCCTGGACATGACCAAGTTCCTGGTGGCCAATATTTCGCTGCCGCCCGAGGTGGAGGAAGCACTCGACAAAAGATCCAGCATGGGCATAATCGGTGACCTGGGCAAGTACACCCAGTTCCAGACGGCTGAATCAATGGTGGCCGCGGCCAACAACCCGGCCGGAGGCGGGGCCGCTTCAGGCATGGGCCTGGGCATGGGCTTTGCCATGGCCAACCAGATGGTCGGCGCCATGCAGGGCCAGGGAACAAGCCCGCAAGCGGGTGTCCCGCCCGCGCCTCCCCCGGTGCCCCCGGCGCTGGCTTTTTTCCTGGTGATCAACGGCCAGCAGGCCGGCCCCTTTGACCTGAACACCCTGACCGGAATGGCGGCTCAGAACCAGCTGACCAGGGAAACCCTGGCCTGGCGCCAGGGAATGGCCGATTGGCAGGCCGCCGGCCAGGTGGCCGAGCTGACCAGTATTTTTGCCGCCAGCCCCCCGCCGGTTCCGACTCCGACCAATACCTGAAACCAGCGGGTTGAAAATGCGCGCCGATTTATTTTCCGGCCCGGGAGAATACCATGTCTGAAGAAGCAGTTATCAGCCAGACCAACCAAGCTGAAGTGACCTGCCCGTCCTGCGCCGCCCACCTGGTTTATGCGCCGGGCAGCGGTAATCTCAAGTGTGAATTCTGCGGCACCACCTTCGCCATAGCTGAATCCGGAGAGGAAATAGCTGAACTCGACTACCAGGAATTCCTGGAAAAACTGGGCGACCAGGAACTGATGGAAACGGTCAGGACTATACGCTGCCAGGGTTGCGGCGCCCATGTCAATTTTGCCGCGAATATCGTCTCTGATCGTTGTCCCTTCTGTGCCAGCGTGCTGGTGGTGAAACAGGCGGAAGACGAGCAGCAGATCAAGGCTCGTTCACTGCTGCCTTTTGCGGTCGACCTGGCCGGCGCCCTGGAAGCTTTTCGCAAGTGGATCGCCAAACTGTGGTTCGCGCCCGGGGCCCTGAAAAAACGTGCCCTGAGCACCGAAACCTTCAAGGGCATATACCTGCCTTACTGGACATACGATGCCCAGGGTTACTCCAAGTACCGAGGCCAGCGCGGTGAAAACTACAGCACAGTGGAATCTTACACGGCTACCGAGGGCGGTCGCCAGGTGACTAAGACCCGAAATGTGACCAAGGTGCGCTGGACAAATGTTTCCGGTGAATTCGAAAAATTTTTCGACGACGTCCTGGTGCTGGGCAGTAAATCAGTTCCGGAAAACCAGGCCGCGGGCCTGGCGCCCTGGGACCTGGACAAATTGGTACCCTTCGGAGAAAAATACCTGAGCGGATTTCTGACGGAAACCTACCAGGTGGATCTGAAAAGTGGCTTTGTAAAGGCGCAAAAGATCATGGAGCAAATGGCGGCCAATGAAGCCAAGAGCCGCATCGGCGGAGATCAGCAGAGACTGAATTCGATATCCACCATTTTCAGTGACATTACCTTCAAGCACATTCTCCTGCCGGTCTGGATCAGCGCTTTTCGTTTCCAGGGCAAGGTGTACCGTTTCCTGGTAAACGGCCGCAACGGCAAGATCAGGGGGCAACGACCCTACAGTGTCTGGAAGATACTGCTGGCGGTGTTGGCCGGAATCCTGACCCTGATCGGCCTGCTCTACATGATTGAGTTCCTGGGTGTCGGTTCCTGATTGCCGGCGGCAACCTGAACTTGACAAGTAACAAACGCCGATGCATAATTCAAGGTAATCTTGTGAATTACCTATTACGAGGAGAAGAAGTGAAAAAAAACATTCTGATCGTACTTATGTCTGTAGTGATGATTCTGGCCTGCGGAACCAGCGGCAGCGGCGCCGAGCTGAAATGGGAAGGCAACCTGGAACAGGCCCTGGAAAAGGCCGCGGCCGAAGGAAAGGTTGTGCTGGTCAATTTCACCGGTTCCGACTGGTGCGGCTGGTGCATCAAGCTCAAGGATGAAGTTTTCAAAAAAAAGGAATTCATTGAGTACGCTAAAAGCGACCTGATCCTGGTTGAACTCGATTTTCCCCGGGCTGTTCAGCAGACTGAAGAAACCAAGCAGTACAACGCCGCCCTGATGAAGGAATACGAGGTCAGGGGGTTTCCGACCATTATCCTCTTGTCCGGTGACGGGGAAATCCTGCTGCGTACCGGTTACCAGCCCGGCGGCGCAGCCTCATACGTCAAGCATCTGAGAGATGCAGTAAAATAAAACGGCTTTCAGTCCGCTTTGTTCACAGTTGTCAGGCTGAGGTTTACTCCAGCCCCATTTCCCGCAGTATGTGAGTTGCTCCGGCCAATTTTTCGGTGATGAACAGCACATAACGGATGTCAACCGAAATACTGCGCTGTGTTTCAGGCTCGTATTGCCAGTCTGAAGTGATCGCCTCCCAGTTGCCGTCAAAGAGAATACCGACCAGTTCTCCCCGGGCATTCAGCACCGGGCTGCCGCTGTTGCCTCCGGTGCTGTCCACGGCGTGGGTGAAGGCGATTGGTACATCCTGCAGTTCGGGACAGGCCCAGGCTCCGAAATCTTTTTCCCGGTGCAATTGCCGCAGTTCGGCCGGCAGGTCGAAAGGCTCCTTGCCGCTGTCTTTTTCCAGTGCTCCCAGCAGGGTGGTAAAAGGCTTGTAGTAAACTGCATCGCGTGGATGGTAGCCTTGCACCCGGCCGTAGGAAAAACGGGGAGTGCGATTGGCGTCGGGATAGATTTCCCGGTCCTGCCACTCGGCCAGGGCCTTGATGTATTTCCTGCGGGCCGCCTCCAGGCTGGAGTTGATTTCCCGGTTTTTCTCCTTCTGAGCTTCCAGCTCGGGATACAGTTTCAGGGCCAGGTCGATAAGCGGATCGCCCAGTCCCTGCAGTTCGCGGCTTTTCATGGTAAAGAGGCTCTTGGCGAATTCCGGATCCTTGAGCCTGGTTTCAGCGTAAGCCCGGCTGACGAATTCATCGATATCTCCGGCCAGGATCGGTTCAATGGCCTTGATCCTTGAGCCCGCCGGCAATGCCGCGGCTGTTTTCAGGGTCCTTTTCAGCAGGGCCTGGTCGGCCGGCTGGTAAAAACTCATGAAAGTGAAGCCGAGCCGGGAAACCGTTCTTTCAACGTCGCTTTCGTTGAAAAGCGGGTCGCGCAGGCGGCGCGGTTTTTCCCTTTCCCTGACCGTGTTGACGATGTTGCCGGCCAGGCCGGGCAAGGTGCCGCTGAGGCGGGAAAACATGGCCAGGGTGTCATCGTAATCCCGGCTGGCGTTGATCCGGTCGTAAAGGCGGGCTATGGCCGGCAGGATATCACCGTAACGGGATGACCTCGATGAATCAGTCTCAACCCAGGCGGTGAATATTTTTTCCCCCAGCCGCTTCTTTTCAAGGAAGCGGTTTTTCAGCATGCCTTCCACATTGCCCTGGTAGTTCTTCAGGGTATTCTGCAGGCCGCGCTTCATGCCGGCCACCTTGGCCTGGGCCACCTGCGAGTCCTGTTCAAATGATTCCAGTAATTCAATCGTGTCGGAGTAAAGCTTGATAGTTCTGGGATAGGAGTAATTGAGGCTGTAATCAATGCTGTAGGAACTGCGGTAACGCTGGGTGCGGCCGGGAAAACCCAGGATAAAGGTCTGGTCGCCTGAGCGCAGTCCTTCGCGGGCCACCCGCAGCCAGTTTTTCGGGCGGTAGGGGACGTTTTCCGGGTGGTACTTGCGACCGCTGCCGTCGGGAGCCATGTAAACCCTCATGAAAGAAAAATCACCGGTGTGCCGGGGCCACATCCAGTTGTCGATTTCACCGCCGTAATTGCCGATGGCGGACGGCGGGACGTAAACCAGCCGGATGTCATCAAAACGCCGGTACACGAACAAAACGTATTCACGGCCTTCGTACATTGAGGCTACGCTGGCGCTGATATCACTGCGACCCTTTTCGCGGGCCGTGGTCATGGCCTTGATTCTCTTTTCGATCAGGGCCCGACGCTTGCCCGGGTGCATGTTTTCCCTGATGCCTTTCAGGATCTCGGAGCTGACGTCTTTCATCTCCAGCAGTACTGAAGCTGTATAGCCTGGAGCCTCGATTTCATCAGCCCTTGATCGGGCCAGGAATCCCTTGCCCATGTAGTCAACACCGCCGGTGGAGGCTCTCTGCACGGCTCCGAAAGCCACGTGGTGATTGGTCAGGAGCAGGCCGTCGGCTGAAACGAATTCTGAACTGCCCCCTCCGAGCAGGACCACGGCATCCATCAGGCTCGCATTTTGCGGGTGGTAAATGTCTTCGGCTTCTATTAAAAACCCCTTTTCGCCCAGGTTCAGCTTTTTGAGCTGGCTGAGAAGCCACATGCCCTCGTCAGCCCTGGTCGGTGCTGTTTGCAGTAAAAGAATCAGGATCAGTAACAAGCAGTGTTTTTTCATCGCAAACCTCCTGCTGGGCCTGGTTGAGTGATCAGGCTCAATCCGTAAGTATGAAACTAAAATGATTTACAGTCAAGACAGGCTCTTTGGGAATGGATTGACTTCAGGGCGGAATTGGTCTATAAAGACTAGTGAAACAGTCGGAAATTAAACAACGGAGAGCTGATTATGAGCAATTTCAACGGCCGGCGGCAGGAAACTCTGGCCCGGGTGGTGGACCAGCTTTGCCGGCCTGATTCATACAGTTCGGTAGCCCATTATCACGATCATGACGTGCCCATGCCCTCGATCGAAGTCCTGGCCGAATTGATGGAAATTCTCCGCTCGGTGATATTTCCGGGTTATTTCGGGAATTCGGAAATCAAGCCGCACACCATGCATTATTACATCGGGGCCGCTCTGGACCGCTGTTCGATAATCCTGCACGAGCAGATCCGGAGAGGGTTCTGCTTTGACTGCGGCTTGGAGCAGGGTCGGAAAAGGGCTGAATGCGAGGAGCAGGCCGCGGAACTGACCGTCGCCTTTATCGCCGAATTGCCTGAAATAAGGCGCCTGCTGGCCGGAGATGTTCAGGCTGCTTTCAACGGGGATCCGGCGGCCCGTGATCGGGGTGAAATAATCTTCTGTTATCCCAGTATCAGGGCGCTGACCAATCATCGGGTGGCGCATGTTCTGCACCGACTGGAAGTTCCCCTGATCCCCAGGATAATAAGTGAAATGGCCCATTCTGAGACCGGCATCGACATTCACCCCGGGGCCCGGATCGGGGAAAACTTCTTCATGGATCACGGCACCGGCATAGTCATCGGCGAGACCTGCCGGATAGGCGACAACG
The DNA here is from genome assembly GCA_964457225.1 of uncultured Clostridia bacterium. Taxonomy (GTDB): domain Bacteria; phylum Acidobacteriota; class Aminicenantia; order UBA2199; family UBA2199; genus CAYWEM01. Next base: position 38,892 of record CAYWEM010000010.1, on the reverse strand, counting down.
TCCGGGTTTACCAGGGAGTGACCCTGGGAGCCAGGAGCTTCCCCTTGGATGGATCAGGTCAGCCGATCAAGGGCATAAAAAGGCATCCCACCGTGGAGGACGAGGTCACGATTTACAGCGGGGCCACCATCCTGGGAACGGTTACCATCGGCCGGGCAGCGGTCATCGGCGGCAATGTCTGGTTGACCAGGGACGTGCCTGCCCGGACGCGGGTGTTGCAGGGTGGGCTTGACAGCGGCCGCTTTGACAGCGGGGCCGGCATTTGAAGCAATCACCGTTTGCCCGGGCGGACATGGCGTGTAATAATAAAACTGCGAACAAATATCTATATCACGAGGTGATAAAATGACACTCAAGGAAAGAGTGGAAGAAGTCATTCAGAAAACCCGGGTTTATCTGCAGGCCGACGGCGGAGACGTGGAACTGGTCGAGGTCGGCGAGGACGGGCTGGTCAAGGTCAGGCTCAAGGGCGCCTGCAGTGGTTGTCCCATGGCGCACGTGACTCTCAAGAACGGCATTGAAAGGCTGCTCAAGGAAGAAGTCCCCGAGGTGACCGCGGTCGAGGAAGTTTGAATCAACGAGGGTAACAAGGTTTATTCATGGAAGCCCTGTGGCAATTAGCGGTTGCGGTCTGGTCGCTGACCAGGGCCATGGCGCCTTACCTGCTGCTGGGTTTTCTGGTCGCCGGAATGGTGGAGGTTCTCATGCCCCCGGGTTTCATAACCAGGCACCTGGGGGGCGAAGGCCCCTGGGCGGTGGTCAAGGCATCACTGCTGGGGATCCCCCTGCCCCTGTGTTCCTGCGGCGTTCTCCCCCTTGCCGTGCAGTTGCGCAATTCCGGCTCCGGAAAAGCACCGACACTGTCTTTTATGATAACCACCCCGGTAACCGGCGTGGACTCTCTGTTGGCGACTTATTCTCTGCTGGGCGGTTTCCTGACCCTGGCCAGGCTGCTGGCTTCGATTCTGGTCGGAATGATCAGCGGAATGACCATGGCCTTGCTCCAGGTTTTACGTCCGGAGAGTTCGGCAACGCCGGAGTCGGAGCGGCACAAATCGCTGGCTGATACTGTTTGTGCCGAAAAGAATTGCAGTGATTGCATAGAGAAAACCAGGCGGGCCGGTGTTGTCAGCAGGATTCTGAAATACGCCTTCCATGACCTGCCTATAGCCGTCGCCGGTCCGGTACTGGCAGGTTTCCTGCTGGGTGGGTTGCTGACCGTGCTGCTCCCGGAGGGTTTTGTGCAGCATAACCTGGGCGGAAGATTAGCCGGCATCGCCCTGGCCACGATCATCGGCCTGCCTTTTTATGTCTGTTCCAGCGGAGCCATTCCCATAGCCGCCGCCATGGTTTTAAAAGGTTTTACTCCGGGCGCGGCCCTGGCTTTTTTAATCGCCAGCCCGGCCTCAAACACCGTGGCCGTGGCCACGGTAAACAGGGTGCTGGGTGGAAGAGCCCTGCTGGTTTACATGACAACCATCCTGGGTGGAGCCTTCCTGGCGGGTGTGGTTTTCGATCAACTGGCTCCGGCCCTGCCCGACTGGGAAAAAGCGGTGCTTTCACGGGAAGATGGGGGCTCATCAGTTTTTGACCTGCAATTACTGAGTGCGCTGACCCTGAGCCTGATGTTGTTGTTTCATTTTATCCGCAACACCATTCAAGTGCTGAGCAAGAGGTGATTCAAGAATGAGGATACCAGCCAGAATACGCTACGCGGTGCGCATCCTGGTGGAAATCGCCCGTGACCCGGAGCAGGCGCTGGCTCTGAGCGAGGTTGAAAAGAGACAGATGATTTCAGCCAAGTTCGCCAAGCAGATACTGCAGCCATTGATGCGGGCCGGCCTGGTGCAGGGAGTGCGCGGCCTGAAGGGAGGCTACCGCCTGTTGCGCAGCCCGGCCGAGATAAACCTGCTGGAAATAACCAGGGCCCTGTCCAGCCGTGAGGACCGTGTCGCCCCCTGCCTTCTGCCCGATGACGATTGTCCGCGCCGGGGGCATTGCGGAGTCGAACGCAAGTGGCTTGAACTGCAGCAGACGATCGATGAATTCCTGGGCCGAACCAGCTTACAGGATGTTGTCGACGGAGATTCCTAGTCAGCCCGGCTACGCCTGGTCAGGATTTCATCCAGGTCGAGCCGGAGTTCATTGAAATGGGCGGCGATCACTTCGCGGCCCGGACCTTCCAGTTTCGGCCGGATCCCCTGCACGGTCATTTCCGCGCTGGTTTCTTCCCTGACGTTGAAAAAATTCCTTTTCCAGTGAATCAAATAACCTGAAAGGCACATGGGTTGAGAACGGCGGTAAAAGGCCGGTTTGAAGACGTCCAGCAGGCTTTTGCCTGATTGGCCCAGGCTGTTGAAATCGATGGCCGCGCCCAGGGCCTGCAGTTCGGCCCGGCGTTCGGCCCGGGTGTTCAAATCGTATATCAGCGGCTTGTAGCCGACCCGGTAAGAAGCGGCGAAATCCCTTACCACTTCCAGGAATTCCGGGTAGTTGTCTGCTGTGACCAGCATTTTCTCGCCGTCCGGGGCCTGTTCCCAGTTGGCTCCATCGGTGAATTCCGGGATTTCGTTTTCCAGGGCGTAGATGATACTGCCCAGGGCCATGGAAGCCCGGCAGGGCACGCACCAGGCGATTTCATTGCCGAAGAATTCACTGGTTTCCCGAAAACTCTTGACCGCCATTTCCTTGAACAGGGGCCTGATGTCGATCAGCCTCTGAACGATTTTGTCCGGTCCGTGAATTTTTTTCAGCAGATCCACGTTGGCCTGATTCGCCTTCAGGAAAAAATGCAGGTAACCCTTGTCGAAAGTCAGCAGGTGCAGGCGATCGTATTGCCCGGCCAGCTTGTGAGCCGCGTAAAGCGAGTCTATGCCCCCGGAAAACTGGATTATAAGTTCTTTTTTCATTTCGGTTTTTTCAGCTCAGTGCCTGGGCCAGGCCGCCGATCAGAATGCCTGAAGCGGCCAGCAGGATACTGAACAGTATCAGGTTGAAGTACTTGTAGACCAGGCCGGCGACCGGGCTCGACCAGCTGAGCAGGCGGCCGCTGACCCGGCAGCGGACAGTGGAGTCGAAAATAAAGGGATCGTTCAGCATTTTATCACCTAAGCCGGCCAATAATTGCTTGACGGTTTTGAGGGCGCGGTCGCGCCGGCGGCGCCAGGATGTGGAAACAAGTCCGGCCAGGCTCAAAAGCAGGATGAGCAGGCCGCCGCCCAGCAGTACTGCCAGGGAAAGGAGCAGGGGCGCGATCATCAGCTGTTTTTTGCCTTTTTTTAAAGCGCAACAGGCCATTAAAACCTCCTTTTTTCTGTATTCAGCGTCGGCAGAATTTCAACACGCTTTCCAAGCCGCGCACTGCGCTGTCAACCTCGGAAATAGTGTTGTAGGCGGCAAAGGAAAAACGCAGGGAATCGGGTTGACGCCGACTGCTGAACCAGGCGTGCACGCAATGCTTGCCGAAACGGGCCATTACTCCTTCCGATTCATGCAACAGACGGGCCGCGTGAGCTACATCAATGCCGCTGATGTTTATATTCAAAATGGATGAGCGGGCTTCAGCCGGCGCCGGGCCGATCAGGCTGACTCCGGGCAAGGCCTGGATGGCATCGCTGGCCCTTTGATTGAGTTCGCGGACCTGGCGGCTCATTTCTTCCTGCCCGGTTTTGCGGATCAATTCAAGGGCGGCCGCCGAACCCAGGGCGCCGGCGTAGTTCTGCAGGCCGGCCTCGAACTTGTCCGGCATTGGATTACAGGTCTGGGAACTGTAGGAAACATCGTCGACCGTGCCGCCGCCGTACATGAACTGGGGCAGTGATTCCAGCAGTTTCCGCTTGCCGTAAAGCACTCCCATGCCGGTGGGGCCCCACATCTTGTGCATAGAGGTGACCATGAAATCGATATCCAGGGCGCGCAGGTCGATTTTCTGGTTCAGGGCGGCCTGGGCCGCGTCAACGCAGACCAGGGCTCCGTACTCGTGTGCTATGGCGGTGATGTCGGCGATGGGAAAGCTGACCCCGCTCAGGTTGGACGTGTAAAGAACCGTGACCAGCTTGACCTGTTTGTTCATTTGCTGGCGGAAGCGCTCCAGGTCGAAACTGGTGTCCGGATTGGTCGAGACTATCAGGCGTTTTACGCCCCGGCGCTTTTCCAGGGCCTGCCAGGGCAGCAGGTTGGAATTGTGTTCCAGGTCGCTGGAGAGAATCAGGTCCCCGGCCTGCAGGGGCAGGGTGTAGGCCAGCAGGTTCAGCCCCTCGGTGGAATTCCGGGTGAAGACTATCTCGCGGGGGTCGGAGGCGTTGAAGAAGGCCGCGGTTTTACGCCGGGCGGCTTCGTAGAGCTTGGAGGTTTCGGCCCCGAAGTAGTGGTCGGCCCGGCCGTGACAACCTGGAAAATTGCGGTAGTAGTCGTCCATGGCGCTGATGACCGCTTCCGGCTTCAGGGTCATGCAGGCGTTGTCCAGGTAGATATACGGTTTTTTTCGTTGCTTGACTTCCAGGGCCGGGAACTGGGCCCGCAGTTTTTCGACGTTTAAACTCATGTCTGAATTGTAACCAAACAAGTTACCTATGTCAAGCCAGTTTTCCGGTAAGGTCTCAATAATAGAAACAATCAGATAGGAGTCCCGGGGCGATAGAATGCAGCAAATCAAGCTGCTCTTTTTAAATCTTTCACTAATCCTGCCCTCTTTATCCAAGATGGTGTCAAAAGGCGAGGGGATTTAGAAGACGCGGATATGCCTCCAGGCCGGGTCATGATGACTATAGCTAAAAACAAGAAAACACGAACCGTACCCATTTGCGTCCCCATTTGCCGGGAAATCCCCGGCGGGCTGACTGCCCGGCCGCGTTGACAAGCGGGGGAGACCTGCGTATAATTGCCATGCCGGCCGGAGTGGCGGAATCGGCAGACGCATCAGACTCAAAATCTGACGAAGTATACCTTCGTGGGGGTTCGACCCCCCCCTCCGGCATTCACTTTCCGCTTCAATCCCCTTGGTTTTTTTTCGATTCGGCCTTTTTTCGGGCCGCCCGCTCGGTTTTCCGGTCACGGTTCTGCGGGTTTACCAGCTTGGCAATCAGGATGCTCAGCAGGTAGAGCAGTATCATGGGCACGGCGAAAAGCGACTGGGTGACCATGTCCGGAGTCGGAGTGATAATCGCGGCTATGATGAAAATCACCACCACCGCGTAGCGGAAATAGCGCCACAGGAAGGCGGCGCTGACCAGGCGCAGTTTGGCCAGCAGGAAGACCAGCACCGGCAGTTCAAATATGACCGCGATGCCGAACAACACCCGGAAAGCCAGGCGGAAATACTCCTGCAGGGTTATGATGGCCGTGAAATCGCGGCCGATGTGCAGAAAGAAGCGGCAGGCGAAGGGGAAAACCACGTAGTAGCCGAACAGTCCGCCGGCTGTGAAAAAAATCGAGGTAAACAGGACGAAAGGAATCACCCATTTTTTTTCCTGCCGGTACAGGGCCGGGGAAATGAAGAGCCAGAGCTGGTGGAAGAGCAGAGGCGAGGCGCCGAACAGGGCGGCGATCAGGGAGACCTTGATGTACATCATGAAGGGTTCGGTTAAAGAGGTAAAAGCCAGTTTGCCGTTTTCGGGCAGGAATTGCAGGACCGGGACGGCCAGCCACTGGTAGATGCGGTCAGCGAAATTCCAGGCTACGATGAAAGCGATCAGCAGTATGCCGAGTGAGTAGAAAATGCGGCGCCGCAGCTCGCCCAGGTGTTCGAGAAAAGACATTTCAGCCTGGGGGTTCTTCATTCTTCCCGGGAATCATCCGGTGATTTCAGTGCTTTTTCGATTTCCGCGGCATTGCCGCGCAGTTCCTTGCCGATTTCCTCGTCTTCGAGCTTGTGAAATTCACCTTCAATGGTGGATTTGGCTTCGTCGACCGTGCTTTTGAATTCACGGATGGCCTTGCCCAGGAACTTGGCGAATTCAGGCAGTTTCTTGGGGCCGAACAGCAGCAGTACCACCACGAAGATAAGCACCAGTTCCGGAAATCCGATGGGGCCGAGCATGTCAGTCGCCTGTCCAGGTTAAGCGCTTTTCAAAGGGGGACATGCTTGAATAGTAGCACAAAGCGGCTTGTTTTCAAAGCCAGCCCTGGCCGCGGTACCAGGCTATGGTCGCGGCCATGCCGCTTCTGAAGTCCTGTTCAAACTCGAAGGAGAAGGTGTTTTTGAAAAGGTCGCTGTTCAGGGGTTTCCCGCGGCGGAAAAAGGCCAGTTTGGCCGGGCTCAGTGGCGCCTCGCGGCCGAAAAGAGCCAGGCCGGAACCGAGCAGGGCGGCGGCCGGCAATACCAGGGCCATGGGCAGGTGCGGTATTCTTCGGCTTCGGCCCAGGGCGGCGGCGATAATGCTTACCATTTCCTTGACACTGAGCGCAGGCCCGCCGACATTGAATGTTCCTCCGCCGTCCCGGGCGCTCATCAACAGGATGGCAGCCCGGACCAGGTCGCTGACATGAGTCGGTGACTGCAGTATCCGCCCTTTGCCTGCGATGAAGAACAGCCCTGAATTTATCCGGCTGATCAGTTTGAAGGTTCTTTGATCGCCCGGGCCGTATATCCAGCCCGGCCTGATGATTGAGACCGGGATGCGCCCTGCGTATTGCCTGAGCTCCTGTTCCCCGGCCAGCTTGCTTCTTTCGTAGATGTCCACCGGGTTCAGGGGCGCGTCCTCGGACAGGGGCGCCAGGCCTGAACTCTTGCCGTAAACCCCGGCTGAGCTGAAATGGATGAACTTTGATACTCCTCCGGACAGGGCGGCTTCAACGAGATTGACGGTTCCCCGGGCATTGGCCGCGAAAAAAGCACGGTTGCTCATCAGGCGGTTACCCAGCGCGGCGGCCAGGTTGAAGACCGTTTCCAGGCCGGAACAGAATTCTTCAAGCGCTTCCGTATCCAGCAATGAACCCCGCACCTTTTCCACCGGCAGGTCAAGATCACGCTGATGCAGGAGCACCCGCACCCGGAAACCCTGGTCCAGCAGGGCGGCGGACAGGTGCCGGCCGATGAAGCCGGTCGCCCCGGTGATGCCCACCAGGGGGGAGGCTTCAGCTTTTTTCAATGCCCATGTCCTTGAGCAGGCGGTTCAGGAAGTGAAAGAAAAGCCTCAGGTGCGGCGGAAAGTCGGAAGAAAAGCCGCAGCGGTTGAGCGAATGGTAAAAGTTCATGAACTCGTTCCAGTCCTTGTAAAGCATGAAATTCAGGTCGCTGTCCACGAACTGATTGATTTCAAGGAAGACTTCGGCCGGCGAAGCGCTTTTTTCCTGCTTGAAATAGTCCTCGATGCGCCGGTGCAGCAGGAGCAGTTTTTCCTTCACCGCCTGTTCCCTTTCCTTGCGCGAAATGTATTTTTCAAAAATCGTCGCCCCTGTGATATCGGGCATGAATATCCTGACCACGGTTTCGATGACCTCCTGGATGCACAGCTCGGTCATGATGATGACGTTCCTGATGATCTTGCGCCGTCGGATCTTGCTGGTTTCCTCCTTGAAGTAAGCCAGTAATTCCCCGTGGAAAATCTTCTGCAGTTCGAGTTGGAGTGTTTCAGCCCCGGAAAGCACGGGGGCCGGGTCGGATTTCTCCGCATCGTGTTCCCGGATCGCCTCGGGCAAGGGGCCGGCCATGAAGTTCTGCAGGCTTTCCAGGTGCTTTTTCAGCACCAGCACCAGGGGCAGGGTCAGGTCGAAATACTTGCTCTTGCTGAGATGGTATTCGATGAAATTGTTGATCTTGAGGATTTTAAAAGCCAGGACGAAGAAAATTCCCAGGGATTTTTTCAGGTTCTTGTCGGCGGTTGAAGCGATTATCTGCGAGATATGAGCCTGATAGATTTTGTCCATTTCCGGAATGAACTGCTTGTTCAACAGGGATATTATAATCGGGTTGCCGACCAGTTCGCGGTGATAAAGCTTTTTCAGGGCGGTGAAAGCCTTCTTGCTCAGGGTTTCCTGTTTCAGCAGGTCATTACAGATGACTTTCATGTTGGCCGCGTATACCTGGAAACCCGAAAACCAGGACTCGCTGGCGCAGAGCGCCCTCAGGTTGGAAAAGGAAGTCAGTGCGTATTCGTCGAGAATGCGGTCCACGATGTATTCTTCGAAATTGAGGAAATACTTGTCCTTTTTCAGATCGAGTTCCTTCAGCAGCAGGCTGATCCGGCCCAGAACCAGGCTGAAGATGGTCAGGTAGGGTTGATAGTTGCGGGCTTCCTCGGCCTTGTAGTGAAAAACCATGTTTTCCAGGTAGGAAGATGACAGCAGTACTTCATTGCTTTCAAACCATAGCTTCAGTTCGAACAGGGTGGGCATCAGGTTTTCCTGGTTGACCCGCATGATCCAGTTGTTGAATATTTCGTCCCATTTCATTTCCGGGCTGACAAAGGCGCCGCTTACTTTCCCCGGGAAAAAATCCGCGATGTTGTCGAGACGTTTTTTTTCCATGGCCTGATTTTAAGGGAAGCGTCTTTGTATTGCAAGACGGAGTTCAGCCCGGTCGTGATCCGGCATTCATCATGTATCCGTTTCCGAAATGAAAAATCAGGCCTTCTTCCAGTACAGGCAGTAAGTTCGACCTTCGATCCTGATTTCTCTGACTCTCTGCCGGCGTGGGTCTGCGGAAAGCTTGCGACCGCAGTCGCGCAATTCCGGGTCGAATTCCCCGCATTCGAAACAATGGGTGACCAAGTCCGGTTGGCTGGCAACGGCATATCTGATTTCTTTTTCGCGTATCTGCTCAAAACTGAGCGCCTGTTTTTCCAGGGCGGCCTCGAGTTTGCGTTTTTTTTCCTGCCGGATAAAAGATACTACCAATACCGCAATGGGAGCCAGGATGGTCAGGTACAGGGTCAAATTGTACCAGTAGCCGCTGAACAGGGAAGAATGCTGATCCAATATGGCCACGGCCCAGGCGCCTAAAAAAAGGGTGTAAAGCCAGTACGACCTGGTGCCCTGGAATACGCCCCGGAAAAAGTAGTTCATCGATCCGGGCCGGCCGCCGGCTCCGGGATAAGCTTGTTTGCGGTCAGAAAACGCCAGGTCGACTGGGCGGCGATGTGCTGGCCCCTGGCGTTGGGATGGGCGTCGTGGGGCAGAGACCAGAGAGAGCTGGATTCTCTGCCCATGAAATCCGGCAGCATGTTGTGACAGATAATGCCGTTTTCGTTTAAGAAGCGTTCAATTTCATTGACTTCGGCGGCGAATTCGTACTTGCTTTTTTCCAGTCCGTAAAGCAGCGGAAAAATTGAAACGACGAAAGTAACGTTTCTTTGCCGGCATGCTGCGGCCATATTAAGAAGTGAAATCTGGGTTTCCTGCCAGTCCATCGAGTTCTTGCCCAGGTATGAGTCGTGGTAGGTCCGACGGGTCCAGCGGCGCACCCGGCTTTCGGTCAGCCTGATATCAATGAACTCGTACAACTTGGATATCCGGTGCAGGGGGTTGGCCTTTTCTTCGGCGATGGTTTCGGCCATTGCTCCGAAAGGCATCATGCCGTGAAAACTGGTGGCGTCGTTCAGGTTGTACTGCAGTAAAACCAGGTCGGGCTGGAAATCGAAAGCATGGGCGGCGAGGAACTCCTCCTGGTCGTGAGTGCCCCAGCCGGGCCGGGAAAAATTGATCACTTCTATCCGCGGCTGGCGGTTTTCCAGGGAAAACCAGCATTCGAGCATCTTGAAACTGGTGTAAACACTGTTGAATATGCCCCAGCCCCAGGCGAAGGAGTCGCCGGTGCCCACGATGCGGAAAACATCTTCCGGTTTTTCAGGGCTGTAATAGAGGTCGCGGTAAGCAAAGGGAATACCTTCGTATTCCTGGTTCCGGTGAGGAGTCGCCCTGGTTTCATCGTCACAGATTTGATTGAACAGGGGGAAATCGGATTCCTCGAGCAGGCTCTGCCTGGTAAACCAGTCCTGCTGAGGCAGGAGGCTTTTCAGCCGGAAAAAAGCTTCCAGCATGCCCAGCATCATGAAAACGGACAGCAGCGGCACCAGTATCTTCAATGTCCTTTCGCGCCGGGATCTGGTTTTGTCCATCGGCCGATTAAAACAAGGTGTAGATGAAGGGAGCCAGGGCGGTCCCCTGGGTCAGGAAAATCAGGATGCCGAAAAGCAGCAGCAGGATGATGATCGGAATGATCCAGTATTTTTTCCTTTTCAGCATGAATTCAAATATTTCCCGCACTATCTGCATTTTCATGAGGGTCTCCTAGTACTGTTTTTCATAGTTTTCTTCACTGTGATAGTCTTCGTAGTAGCTTGATTTTTCCCGGTCGTAGCCAATATGCAGTAGGTGATCCTTTTTCAGTCTTTTCAGCAGGGCCACCGGGGTCAGAATCAGGTAGTAAACGACAATGCTGAGCATGGCGAATATCAGACTTCCAAGCAGGGCCGATGCTTTGAGAATCAGCCGGAACAGTGGCTGCAGCAGCGGGGCCGCGGCCAGCAGCATCGCCCAGGCTGCAAAGAGCAGGGCAATGTTCTTGAGATGTAATTCCGGCAGCAGGAGTTTTTTCCGGATGATCAGGATGTAAACCAGCAGCCAGTAGAGAATGCTGAAAAATATCGCCGTGTCCCGGGTGCTTTTTTTCATGGCTTCAGTCCAGGGGAAAGGTTTTTATCCATTCCCAGTCTATTGCTTTTTTTTCGGCTTCCGTTTTTTCGATCAGGAAGTTTTCCAGCAGCAGGCAGTCCATGTTGGTGTTCTTGAAACAACGGTAGGCGTCTTCGGGCGAATGGACAATGGGCTCGCCCCTGACGTTGAAAGAAGTGTTGATGATCACCGGGCAGCCCGTTTTGCGGTAAAAGGCTTCCAGGATGGCATGGTAAAAGGGATTTGTTTGCTTGTTGACCGAATGGATGCGGGCCGAGTAATCTACGTGAGTCACGGCCGGAATGGTGGAACGGACAACATCAAGCTTGTCAAGGCCGTCGCGGTTTTCGTTGAGCTCGACGTTGCGCCTGATCTGCGGCAGTACGTTGTAAACCAGCAGCATGTAGGGGGATGGACGGTCGGAATCGAAGTGTTCACCGAGGTGTTCTTCCATGACCGAGGGGGCGAAAGGCCGGAATGATTCACGGAACTTGATGCTGACATTCATCAGTTTCTGCATCTCGGCTGAACGTGCGTCACCGATGATACTGCGGTGCCCCAGGGCCCGCGGTCCGTATTCCATGCGGCCGTTGAACAGGCCGATGACTTTTTCGGCGCTGATAAGGTCGGCCACGGTATCCGCAAGTTCTTCATCGGACAGCTCGCGATGCGGAATCTGCTCGCTCTGCAGGAAATCGGCGATCCGGCTGCGACTGAAGACCGGCCCAAGGAATGAGCCCTGCTGCTTGTCGTTGAGATCATCGGCGACTCTCGGCTGGTCCTGGTGCTGGTGCCAGAAATACAGGGCTGCGCCCAGGGCTCCGCCGGCATCCCCGGCCGCCGGCTGGATCCAGATGTTCTTGAATATCTGTTTCTTCAGCAGTTTGCCGTTGGCCACGCAATTCAGCGCCACGCCGCCGGCCAGGCAGATGTTGTCTCCGCCGTAGCTTGACTTGCAGAAGTTGAATGTCTTTTCCAGGATTTCCTCGAGTACGACCTGGACTGATGCAGCCAGGTCCATGTCGATCCGGCGGATGGGGGTTTCCATTTTCCGCGGTTCGGCGCCGAACAGACCGGAAAACTTGTCGTTGGTCATGGTCAGGCCGACGTGGTAGTTGAAGTAGTCCAGGTTGAGCCTGAAAGAGCCGTCGGCCTTCACGTCGATCAAGTGGTCGTAAATCTGGCTGACGTATTTTGCCTCTCCGTAGGGCGACAGTCCCATCAGCTTGTACTCGCCTGAATTTACCCTGAATCCGGTGAAATAGGTGAAAGCTGAGTACAGCAGACCGAGTGAATGCGGAAAGGTGATGGTTTTGTCTATTTTTATGCGATTATCCCGGCCGAATCCCGTGGTCAGAGTGTCCCATTCTCCGACGCCGTCAACCGTCAGAATGACGGCCTGCCTGAAGGGGGAGGGGAAAAAAGCCGAACCGGCATGCGCTTCGTGGTGTTTCACGAAGGCGATGTTTTTTACCCCGCTCTGCTCGGCGATGATGTGTTTCATGAAAAGCTTCTGTTTGAACCAGACCGGCATGGCCTCCAGGAAACTCTTAAGGCCCCGGGGGGCGAATTGAGCGTAAGTCGACATAAGCCGGTCAAATTTTTGAAAAGGCTTTTCGTAAAAAACCAAATAATCGACCTGGTCGGCCGATATATTTGAGTGCTTCAAGCCTGCGGCCAGGGCCAGTTCCGGAAAGGAGGAATCATGTTTTTTCCTGGAAAAGCGCTCCTCCTGGGCGGCGAACAGGATTTCACCGTCCTTGATTACGGCCACCGCGCTGTCATGGTAAAATGCTGACACACCAACGATTATCATTTAAATAATTATATATTAAACAACACCTTCTAGTCAATGATTTCACCGTCTGAAGGAGCAAATCGCAGCCTGGGGCCAGGGCCGCAAAAGCTTCAGCCCGGGGGAGTCTGAAACAGTTTACCGTGCTTTTTCGGCCGCGGCCAGGGCGGATTCATAGTCCGGTTCCTGGGCAATTTCCGGTACCAGTTCGCTGTAAATGATTTTGCCGGCGCGATCCAGCACCAGCACCGCCCGGGCCAGCAGTCCGGCCATGGGGCCGTCCACGATTTCCAGGCCGTAGGCCCGGCCGAAGTCCCGGTTGCGCAGCTCCGACAGGGTGATGACCGCCTCAATACCTTCAGTCTCGCAGAAACGTTTCTGGGCGAAGGGCAGGTCCCGGCTGACGGTCAGAATAACGGTGCCCCCCATTGCCGCGGCCCGCTGGTTGAAGAACCTGGCGCTGGCCGCGCAGACCCCGGTATCCAGGCTGGGAACGACGTTCAAAACCTTGACCTGGTCTTTGAAATCGGTCAGGCTGACATCGGCCAGATCCGCCCTGGTCAGCAGGAAGTCCGGGGCCGGTCCGCCGATGGCCGGGAGATTTCCGGAAGTGTGTATCGGGTTTCCTTTCAGTTTTATGGTGGCCATGTTCACCTCCGTTTCAGTCTTTTTCGAATGCCGGTTGATAAAGAACCGGCAACGCTTGAAATTCTAGTGTCGGGACGCGCGCTTGTCAACTTGCCTTCTCACTGCGCTCAGAAAACAGGGCTGACCAGGAATGAAAAGGAGTAATCCCGGGCCTGCACCCTGTACTGCGGGTAGGGCAAAGCGCCCCAGGAATTGTCTCCGGCCAGGCCCGTCATCAGGTGATCCAGGCAGATGAAGACCCCGTTTTGCGGCTTGATGTCTATAGTATGTCTCAGGTCGCGGTGATTTTGCTGGTCGAAGTCCTCAAGCGGGTTGGGCAGAGCGGAAAAACCGAAATTGCGCGGCGTGCTTGAACTGAAGCGAAAACCCAGGCCGTCGGCGTTTTTCAGTTCGAACCAGCGGACATCGGTCTTGTAACCGTTTTCCTGGGGCCGTACGTAGTTGACGTACTGCTCCGCCACTTTGCCCGAGTAGAGTCCGACAAAAGCGCTGCGCTTGCGGTCCGGGTAGTTTTCATGTGGGCCCCGGCCGAACCAGGACAGGTTCGCAAATTCCCGGGGCATTTCCAGCCTGAGCCCGAAACGCGGCAGGTCGGGAAGCTTTTCCGCCCCCGGATTGAAGGAACAGCTGACCAGAATGGAACCGTCTCCGTTGATGGCGTAGGTCAAAGCAGCCTCCGCCCCGGTGTCATCAAGCAGGTAGTCGACTGATACGAGCACCTGGTTTTGCGGGCCGCGCCGCTGGCGAACCTGATGCGGCCGGACGTTGCCTCCGGCTTTTCTCCAGATGCCCAGCCGGCCGATCATGTCACTTCCCCTGTCATTGTCGGTCGGCGGCCTCCAGAAATTGAGCGCCGGGCCTTTCTGCAGAAGCTGGTAACCGTTGATCCGGTATGATTTCAGCTGTCCGCTGCCGGAGTCGAATTGCACCTGGAAGTTGGCCCCGTTGATTATGATCGATGAATCCTGGATTTTTACCTGCAGGGCCGGGCCGGAAGGTTTTCGGGGTGTTGCTTCCTTTTGCAGGGGCAGGCGGAATTGCTCGGCGGCCACTTCGAAACCGGCCGGCCTGAAAGGCCGGTCGACTTTCAGCCTGGCGCTGAGATTGATGAAGTACTCGGCTCCGGGCCGGGGCCGGGGGAGTGTGAAAGGTATCCGCACTGTTTCACTCTGACCTGCCTGCAGCTTGAAACCGGCCAGAACTCCTCTTTGCAGTTTTTTTCCATTTTCCGACAGTACCCAGTTGATTTCATAATCATCCAGGTCGGAGAAATCGAAACGGTTCTCTATGCATATTTCTCCTGAAGCAAGGTTTTCAGCCAGAAAACGGATGTTCTGGTAAGCGTATTTCACTTCCCGGAGAGCCGGTTGCGGAGTCAGGTCCGGGAAAAGCAGGCCGTTGCAGAGAAAATTGTCATCGGAAGGAGTACCCGGCGGCCCGAAATCACCGCCGTAGGCCCAGAATTCGCGTCCTTGCTCGTCCCGGCTGAGCAGGGCCTGGTCGATCCAGTCCCAGATATGGCCGCCCTGCAGCTGGGGCCGGCCTGGTTCATAAATGTAGTCCCACAGGTCAAGCAGGTTTCCGCTGGAATTACCCATGGCGTGGCTGTATTCACTCATGATCATCGGCTTGGCTCTTTTTTCCGCGGCATACTCTTTGAGAAAGCCGAGTGAAGGGTACTGGGGGCAAAAAATGTCGGTGTTTTCCCCGGCCAGGGCCCGCTCGTACTGAACCGGCCGACCGGGATCCCTTTGCCTGATCCAGCGGTAAACAGCGCGGAAATTGTCGCCGTCACCCGCTTCATTGCCCATTGACCAGATGATGACCGCCGGGTGATTCTTGTCTCTTTCCACCATCCTGGTATTGCGGTCCAGGTGGGCTTCCAGCCAGAGCGGATTCCTGGCCAGGGACTTTTCCCCGTAGTACATGCCGTGAGATTCGAGATTTGCTTCTCCGGTCAGGTATATCCCGTACTGGTCGCATAGTTCGTAAAACCTTTCGTCGTGAGGATAATGCGCGGTTCTGACTGCGTTGATGTTGAACTGCTTCATCAGGGCGATCTCCCTGATCATCTGTTCCTCGCTGATGACATGGCCCCGCATCTGGTCATGCTCGTGCCGGTTGACCCCTTTCACCAGTATCGCTTTGCCGTTGACCAGGAAAAGACCGTCCCGGATTTCCACCCTTCTGAACCCGGTACGACAGCCGACCACTTCGAGTACCCGCCCGGACGGATCACTGAGGCTGACGGCCAGGCTGTACAGGTAAGGATCCTCGGCGCTCCAGCGGCGCGGGTTGCCGACGGCGGCCTCGAATTCCAGGCTGGTTTCCCGGAGGTCCTGCAGGCTCAGCCTGCATGCGGATCCGGCTGCTTCAACGCCCCGCTCGTCGAACAACCGGTACTCGACCAGGTATTCACCCTGGTCCGCGTCCCCGTTGTTCAGCAGGTCAATGCTCAGTCGAAAGACGCCATCCCGGTAGGCGTCATCGAGATCGGCCCGGGCAAAGAAATCCCTGATCCGGACTCGGGGCCGGGCATGGAGATAGACATCCCGCTGCGGTCCGCTGATTCTCCAGAAATCCTGGCATTCAAGGTAGGATCCGTCGGACCAGCGGTAAACCTGGAAAGCCGCGGTGTTTTTCCCCTTGACCAGGTAGGGACTGATATTCCATTCGGCCGGAGTCTTGCTGTTCTGGCCGTATCCGACCAGGTGACCGTTGATCCAGAGGTACATGGCGGATTTGACACCCCCGAAGCAGATGAAAACATCCCGGCCGGCCCAGGATTCGGGCAGGGTGAAATCGCGCCGGTAAGAAGCCACCGGGTTGTAGTCACGGGGAACGCGGGGAGGTTCGGGCCCCTGGTCCAGGTCGGTTATCGGTGCCCGCGGATCGGCGAATTCATAGGGATGATTGACGTATATCGGCAGGTCATGGCCCAGTACTTCCCAGTTCGCCGGGACCGGGACTTCGATCCAGTCGGAAACATCGTAATCCGGTTCCTGGAACCGCAGCGGCCGCTCGCCGGGCTTGCGGACCAACTTGAACTTCCAGTCTCCGTTCAAGCTTTGATAGTAAATCGATTGCCGCCTTTTCTGGCTGAGCGCGGCTTTAAGATCGGGAAAAGAGATGAAAGTCGCCCGCGGTTTTTCCTGGTTGCGCTCGAAAACCAGGGGGTTTTCCCAGTCCGGAGCACTGTCTTGTCCGGGCCCGGCTCCGGCTGGGCTGAAAAGAAGCAACAAAAGTAATGTTGCAAGTTGAAAGATCGGGCTTTTTTTCATTTTTTCTCCAAAAATGGCCGGCAAACGGCCGGGGACAGCCGACGGTTCCTTTAGATTTTGCCCGGCCGACATCATTTGCTTGACTATTGCACATCAGCCCCCCTAAAATCAAGCTGATCAATGAAACACCGTCGGGAAACAAACAATGAAAATCTTTATCAGCTTCATTTTCCTCTTTTCTTTGAGCGGGCTGGCGCTTCAGCCTGAAGCCGCAGTCCCGGTTTTTTACCTGCAATCCGGTGTGGGGATCAGGGCCCTGGACTGCCCCGGTGGAAAGGTCGATCTGCCTGCAGTAAAACCGCTGTTCACCCTGCAGGTTGAAGAAAAGCCGGTTTCCAGCCTGGACATGACCCTGGAAAACAAGACCGGCGGCCTGGTTTTTTCATGGCGCGGAAAGCTGCGTTTCCGCCTCAGACCGGAGCCGCCTTTCAACGGAACGGTCAATTACCTGCTTGAAATTGAAAACCTGGCTTCGGAGAAACTGAAAATCTCCAACCTGGTTCCCTTCGGAGCATTGGCCGATAACGTCTACATAGAGGCTGACGGACCGGCCTCCCTTACCAGGACAAAGCTTTTCCGCCCCGGGCTGGCCCCGGTCGGGGTCATAGTGCCGGATAACGCCTGGGAACTGGGCTACTGCTCGGTCGAGACCAGGCGCGACGGTTTTCGGGCCGCGGCCCTGGCCCGCAGGGCTCAGACCGGCGCGGCCGAAAGGGCCAGGTTCCACACCATCATGCCTCCCGGCACAACCATTTCGTACCGCATTTTCTTCGAGGTTTTCTCCGGGGCCTGGCAGAATGGTCTGAAAATAGTTTTCCGCGACCGCTATCTCTATGACCTGCAGGAATTCGACCAGGAGCTGTTCCAGAGGCCGGACCTGAAATGGATCAGGCACAAGTACCTTATTTCCTGTACTTATGCCTGGGATTACAATTTCTACGACCGTTCGAAGGGTGAGTACACCCTGGACGCCTATCTCGACATGGGACAACGTTTTTTCGGCGGTTTCGATGTTTTCATCCTCTGGCCCACCTGGCCGACCCTGGGGCTCGACCGGCGCAACCAGTGGGATCTTTACGCCGATCTGCCCGGCGGCCTGGAAAAACTGTATCGACTCGCTTCCTCCGCCCGGAAAAACGGCACCGAATTCTTCATCTCTTACAATCCCTGGGATGAGAGCACCCGGGACCAGGATCATATGGCCGGCCTGAGCTCGCTGATCGCCGCCACAGGGGCCGGGGGCGTGGTGCTTGATACCAGGGGGGCTTCCAGCCTTGATCTGCAGGCCGCGGCCGACCGGGCGCGCCCTGGAGTGATCATGTATTCCGAGGGCATGGCCGTGCCCCGGGACATGCCTGGTATCGTGTCCGGCCGGGTACACGACGCCATATTCCTGACTCCGCCTCTCAATCTCAACAAGCTTATCAAGCCGGATTTCGCCATTTTCCGGGTGCTTCAGCTCAGCCAGGGCCGGATTCACCGGGAAAGCGCCCTGGCTTTTTTCAACGGCTACGGAGTGGAGATCAACACCTTCGCCCCGGGAAGACCGGATTGGATGCCCGAGGAATACAAATTCCTGGGCCGGACCACCCGGATTCTGCGCCAGAATTCAGCGGCGTTTCTTGATCCCGACTGGACACCGCTGATCCCCACCCTGATCGATGACATCCTGGTCAACCGCTGGCAGGATGCCGAAAAAACCATTTACACGATTTACTCCACCCGGCCCGCAGGCGTAGATGCGCCGCTGTTTGAAATCGAGCCGGATGATGAATACCGCTACCTGGACCTGTGGCACAACGAGGAAATGAGGATCGAAAAGAAAAACGGGCGGCATTACGCCGTGGCCCGGGTCGGGGCTTTTGAAGCCGCCTGGCTGGGCACCCGCCGCGAGGGCGCGATCGGCTGCCTGGCCCGCTTTAAAAAACGCCTGCATTCGGAACTGCGCAATGACACCCTGGAGTTCTCGGCCGGAGAAGGCCAGCGCATCCTGCTGTGGCCCGGGGATCCCGACTACCGCAAAAAGCCGGTTGAATTCAAGCCGGGCGAGCACCGGATTTCACTGCGAGAACACTTCTTCAGGTATGAAGGCAAATTCGTGCTGCAGCTTTTCCAGGATGACCGTTTGCTTGACCAGACAGTTGAATACCTACAGCCGGGAACCCCCCGCCTGGTTTCCCGCCGGGAAAAAACCGCCCCGGCCGCCGAAGTTCCGCCGGGCATGGTCGAGATACCGGCTGCTGAGTTCGTGTTTTCACGCACTATTGCCGAGAAATTCATTCCTTACCCGGCTCCGGCCGAATACCCGGTGAAAACTGAAAAATTCTACCTGGACGTTTTCCCGGTCAGCAACCGACAGTTTTATGAATTCATGCAGACCGGCGTTTATTCGCCAGCTGACCGGAACAATTTCCTGAAGCACTGGGAAAATGGCCGCCCCAGGCCGGAGCAGGAAAACCACCCGGTGGTCTACGTCAGTTACGAGGACGCCCTGGCCTATGCAGCCTGGGCCGGCAAGCGCCTGCCCAGCGAGGAAGAATGGCTCCAGGCCGGACGCGGCCGGGCCGGCCGGGCTTATCCCTGGGGGAATGACTTCGTTGAAGACAGGTGCAACAACGCCCTTGGAGAAACCACCCCGGTTGACGCCTTCCCGCTGGGCGCCAGTGAATTCGGAGTGCAGGACCTGGTCGGGAATGTCTGGCAGATGACCGCCGACCTGTATGACAACGGCTCGTACGAATTCCTGATCCTCAAGGGCGGCAGTCATTTCAAGCCGACTTCAAGCTGGTGGTACGTGCAGGGCGGCCCGCAGAAACTGAGCCATGCCCAAATGCTGCTCAGAGTTTCCCCGGGATTCGAGAGGAACTCAACCGTAGGTTTCAGATGCGCAAAGGATGCCCTTTGAATTCCCGGCCAAGGAGGAGATACTGATGAAGAAGTATTGGCCCTTGCTTGTTGTGCCGTTCCTGCTGGCGGTTTTTTTCCTGGCCAGGTCCCCGGAACCCCGCTTGATCCTGATCAGCGATGACAGCTCGGCCGAGGCCGTCCGGGAAAGAGACGCGGTCATGGAATTTTTATCCGGGCAATCCGGATTTCGAGTCAGCCGGCTTTCAGCAGCCGAGGCGGCGCGGAATGAAAAAGCCGTATCTGGAGCCGACCTGGTCTGGATTCACGGTGAAGGATTTATTGCCCTGCGTGACCGGGAGTATTTCCCGGCCCTGGTCAGCGGCCTGCGGGGCTTGCTGAACCGGGGCGGTTCACTGTTCCTGAGCCTGGAAGCCATGTACCTGCTGACCGACCTGGGCCTGGAGAAGAAAGAGCCGGAAGAAAGAACTGTTCAGGCGGTCGATCGAGGCTACGGCCGCAGGCTGGGTTTTCACTCTTACCGCAGGCACCCGGTTTTCCAGGGCCTGAACGGCGGGGTTTATGCCTGGAATCCGCCGCAGGACGAGGATTGCCGCCTGATCGGCTACTTTGACGAAAACCTGCCCCAAGGCCGGGTGGTGGCGGTCAACTGGGCCTATATTCAACTGCAGGAAGAGATGAAGATAGTCCTGGAACACGAGGCCGGCCCCGGCCGGGTCCTTTCGGTCGGAGCCTATACTCACCTGTCCAGGGAAAACAACAACCGCCTGCACCTGGAGAAGTTTCTGCAAAATTCCCTGCTCTACCTGGCCGGCAGGCTGGATTCCGGTGAGAAGCACTACTGGGAGTACGGCCCGACCCAGGTGAGCGGTATTGAGCTCAGCCTGGGCCGGGTCGATTTTGGAAAGTCCTGCGCCTGGAACCGGGAGCAATCCACCCTGTCGCTCGAGCGGAGCGAAGCCGGAAACGATTTCTGGCACAGCAACGGCCGCCGGATCACGGTCATGGGCTATGAAAAAAGTGGAATAGACGAGATCTGGGCGCACCCGCTGATGATTTTCCGCGATTACGAGCTTGGTTTGAAGATCGAGGGGGATGATTCCATTCATTGGCTCAGGGAAAAAACTCCCCGGGTGATCAACCGTCCCGAGGGCTTTACCAGGGTTTACTCACTTCCGGGCCTGGAATTGACCGAAATGATCAGCGCGGCGCCGGAAGAAGCGGCGGCCGTGGCTCATTACGAATTCCGGGGAGAAAAGGGGGCCGAACTGCTGGTAAGGTTGAAGAGCAACCTGCGTTTCATGTGGCCCTATTCCGAACGGGCCTTCCGGCAAATCAGGCATGCCTGGGATGAACAGAACAACAGCCTGGTGGTCATGGACAATTCCGGAGACTTCGTTTCCGTTTTCGGCTCGGCGGCCGGGCCCGGCCAAGTTTTGCTGGGACGCTACGATGATTTCGACTGCGACGGAGAAACTGTAACGGGAATTGCCACTGAAAAAATGCAGGTTGCGGCTTTATTGCGTTACCAGGTAGAGGCCGGGGCCGATCTGGATTTCGTTTTCGCCGGTTCAAGTGAAGGTTTGGACCGGGCCGCCGCGGTTTTTTCAGCCGCGGCCCGGGATCCGGAAAAACTATATCTGCAGGCCCGGGATTATTACGAGAACTTCCTGCGGGAAAAACTGCTGATCGAAACCCCGGATCCGGTATTCAACGATGCTTACAAGTGGGCCTTGCTCGGAACTGACCGCTTCTTCGTCGAAACGCCGGGCATCGGGCTATCCCTGGTGGCCGGATACTCAACCACCAGGACCGGCTGGGCCGGGGGCCACCAGATAAACGGGCGGCCGGGCTATGCCTGGTATTTCGGCCGTGACGGCCAGTGGAGCGGAATGGCGGTGACCGGGTACGGAGATTTTGCGCGGATCAGGAAGGTTCTGGAGGTTTACCGGGATTTCCAGGATCTGTCCGGAAAAATCTACCACGAACTCACCAGCAGCGGCGTGGTACACTACGATGCCTCGGATTCGACTCCATTGTACATCGTGCTGGCCGGGCAATACCTGCGCCACTCGGGCGACCTGGATTTCATCAGGGAGAACTGGCCCTCGTTGAAAATGGCTCTTGATTACTGTTTTTCAACCGACACTGACGGGGACGGACTGATAGAAAACACCAATGTCGGCCACGGCTGGGTGGAGGGCGGCAGCCTGTACCGGACCCACAGTGAAGTTTACCTGGCCGCTGTCTGGTCCCGGGCCCTGGAAGAGGCGGCCTGGATGGCCGGGGCGCTCGGCCTGACCACGGAGGCGGATTTTTACAGCCGGGAAGCAAATCAGGTCAGGCATATCATCAATGAAGATTTCTGGAACCTGGAGACCGGGTTTCTCAATTTTTCCAAGCAGCGGGACGGCACCTTCAATCCGGAGAAAACCGTGCTGGCCGCCGTGCCCCTTTACTTCAGGCAACTTGAAAAGGAAAAGGGCCGGGCCGCGGTCGATTTCTTTGCCGGCAACGCCCTGAGCGCCGATTGGGGAGTCAGGATCCTGAGCCAGTTCAGCCCTCATTACAATCCGCGGGGCTATCACTACGGAGCGGTCTGGCCATTGTTCACCGGCTGGGCGGCGCTGGCCGAGTACGCTTACGGTAACGCCCTGCAGGGTTTTTCCCATGTCAGCAACAATCTCAACGTCTACCGGGATTTCTCGTTGGGCTATATCGAGGAAGTCCTGCACGGAGCCGAGTACCGGCCGGGCGGGGTTTGCCCGCACCAGTGCTGGTCCCATACCATGGCCCTGCAACCGTTGTACGAGGGAATGCTCGGCTTCCGTCCCGATGCTCCGGCCGCTTCGTTCGTGCTGGCCCCTGTGCTGCCGTTTGACTGGGCCGAGCTGACCGTGAAAAACCTGAGAATAGGAGATGCCCGGGTGGACCTGGAGCTGAAAAAAACCGACGGCAAAGCCGGCTTCACTTTTTCCCGCCGGGGCGGAGCCATGCTTGAAATTGATTTCCGGCCCGCTTTCCCCCCGGGCAGTAAAATCAGCCGGGTACTGCTGAACGGCATGGAAACGCCATTCAGCCTGGAAGAAGAAAGACAGCACCTGGTTCTGCAGACCGGCTTCAAGCTCGGGGCACGTGACGTGCTGGAAGTGTCGCTCGAAGAAGGCGTCGGAATACTGCCCCTGCTCAGTCCGGCCGTAAAAAACGAAACATCGGCCGGCTTCAGACTCCTGGAGACAAGGCGGACGGGAAACCAGCTGGAAGTCAGGCTTGAAGGGCGCCCGGGCCGTGAATACCTGCTTGAAGTGTATGCCCCGGGACGGCAATTGCAGGTGCGGGGGGCAGCGATCAGGGCTGTTTCAGGCCCGGTTTACCACCTGGCGGTGCGTTTTGACCTGTCGACCGCGGAATTCGCCGTCCACACCCTGAATTTAAGCTATTGACACGGAGAAGAAAATGAAACTGACTCCAAGAAAGCTTTTGTTGCTCCTGGCGCTTTACTGCCTGCTTGCAGTCATCGGTCCGGCCGCTGAAAAAATGCAGTTGCGAGATCCCTACCTGCAGATTGACGCGGCCGCCGGCGATCCCCTGTACACCACTTACGCCGCGGCCATGGAGCGCTCCCGGCTTTACGGCGACAAGGCTTACAAAATGGACTACTACTCCGGCTGCCTGCCGCTGAACTACTCTTCCGACCAGTCCGGCCGCATTTTCACCTACTGGAAAGTCAACCAGGTGGTGATCGAAAGCCTGGCCGATTACCATGAAAAACCGAGGGTCAAGGCTTCATTCCCCGACCTGGCCGTCACGGAGTACCAGCCTTTCCCGGGTCTCGCCGTGCAGGAGACTTTCCTGGTGTACAGTTCCGGCCTGGCCGTGGTCGGCCTGCACCTTAAAAACCTGGCTCAAACCGTGCAGGATGTGGAAATATACCCGGTGCTGGAGCTGGGCGACGAGGCCCTGGAAATTGCCGGCTTTGATGCGGAAAGCAGTGCTTACCTGGCTTTGCACGATGAGTCTCTTTACCGCCTGATCAGTTCGCTTTCCGAGAAACACCCATATCCGACCAGGATCAGGAATGTTTTCGCGGCTGATTTCGATCTTTATTCACATGGCGCATACCAGGGCAGTTTCGGCGCTTTCTACAACATCGTCAAGACCGATTTCTACGCCAGGGACCGCAATGACCGGCTTAACCTGGAGCGGCAGGGCCGAGCCTCCTACCTGGCCCTGCACGGCAAGTTCAGCCTGCAGCCGGGAGAAGAAAAAACCCTGAAGTTTTTCCGCGGCTGGCAGGACCACGAAGAGGATCCCCGGACCTTGCTGGCGCAGATCAACAGTCTGAAAAACACATCCCTGCAGGCTTTCGTGGCTGCCAACGAAAAGCTCTTCGCCGGGATCCCGCGACCGGATTTCCCCACCGAGGCGGAGAAGCTGGTTTACCTCGGCGCCTTCAACCTGGCCCGGGGCTGCATGCTGCCGCCCTCGGGGCAGACCAGTTACAATTTCTACGTCTTTTCCCGTGAACCTCTCTGGGGCTGGGGCCATGGCCACCAGGTTTTGCACGAGTCCCTGACCATGCTGGCTTATGCCTGGCTTGACCCTCGTTCCGCCCAGGATTCCCAGCGGGTTTACCTTGAGCAGCAGCGCCGCGACGGCCTGATCGCCTACCGGCACGGCCCACGGGGCCTGCAGGATTACCCGCATTTCAGCAAGTACCTGAACCGGGAAATGTCCACTACCTCGGCACCCTTTTTCAGCTGGATCAACTGGGAGATATTCCGGATAAGCGGCGACCGCAGGTTCCTGGCCGAAGCTTATGCCGGAGGCAGCAGGTACGCTGACTGGCTGATCAAAAACCGTGACCTGGACCGGGACGGCCTGTTCGAATGGGGGCCCTACGGCTTGATCGAAAACGTGCGCGACTGGTACAACGCGGTTTTTCAGGTTTCTCCCGAACGCCACCTGAGCGTGGACAAGGAAGACATCTCCGATGACCTGGAATGCCTGGACCTGAGCCTGATGATGGTCAAGGAAATGCGTTCGCTTTCGGCCATGGCCGAAGCCCTGGGCAAGAGGAGGGAGGCCCGGAAATGGCGGGAAAAGGCCGATAAAACGGCCGCGCTTATAAACAGGTACATGTGGGACGAGGAAAAGCAATTCTACTTTTCGGTAAACCGGGATGATCACAGCTTCATGTACCTGACCCGCGACCTGCGCCGCGAAGAAATCATCGGTTTCCTGCCGCTCTGGGCCGGGGCGGCGACGCCGGAACGGGCTGAAATACTGGCGGCCAAACTGCTTGACCCGGACAAGTTCTGGCGCAGGTACGGAGTGCCTACCCTGGCCGCCGACGACGAATGGTACAGTCCTTACGTTGATTACTGCTGCAAGTGGAACGGCCCGGTCTGGCTGCTCTGGAATTACCTGGTCATTGACGGCCTGCGCATTTACGGCTATCATGGGATCGCTGATGAACTGGCCGATAAACTCATGCTGGCGGTCAGCACCCAGCTATCGAAAAATCACAATTTCTGGGAATCCTACAGCCCGGACAACGACGTGCTGAACGCGCCGTCAAACTACATCTGGGACGCCATAATGGCCCGGATCCTGATCGAAAGGTACAGATCTGAATGAAATTGAAAACCGGAAAAGGACATTCAGGCCGGCTTGAGGCCGATACTTCGCTTGGAGGTGTTCATGAGATTTTCCAGCCTTGATTTCGTCGTTTTCTTCGGCTACATCGCTTTCATCATATTCCTTGGGCTCTTCATATCAAGGGAAAAGAAGGGGCACCAGAAGAACGCGGCCGACTATTTCCTGGCCGGCAAGGCCCTGCCCTGGTGGGCCATCGGCGCCTCGCTGATCGCCTCGAACATCTCCGCCGAGCAGTTCATCGGCATGTCCGGTTCCGGTTACGTCATCGGCCTTGCCATAGCCTCCTACGAGTGGATGGCGGCCATCACCCTGATAATAGTCGGTAAGTTCTTCCTGCCGATTTTCCTGAAAGAGGGGATTTTCACCATGCCCCAGTTCCTGGAAATCAGGTATGACCGCCGGGTGCGTACCAGCCTGGCTGTTTTCTGGCTGCTGGTTTACGTTTTCGTCAACCTGACCTCGGTACTCTACCTCGGGGCGCTCAGCCTGAGGACCATCATGGGCGTGGACCTGGTTTACGGCATCCTGGGCATAGCACTTTTCGCGGCCGTCTACAGTATTTACGGCGGGCTGAAAGCCGTGGCCTGGACCGACGTGGTCCAGGTTGTTTTCCTGGTCGGCGGCGGCCTGATCACCACCCTGGTGGCCCTGAACGCCATCTCCGGGGGCGGCGGAGTGATCGCCGGCTTCAGTGAACTGCTGCAGAGGGCCCCGGAAAAATTCAACATGATCCTGGACAAATCGCATCCCAATTACAAGGATCTGCCCGGGCTGGGGGTCCTGCTCGGCGGCATGTGGATCGCCAACCTCTTCTACTGGGGCTGCAACCAGTACATCACCCAGCGCGCCCTGGCCGCAAAAAACATCAAGGAAGCCCAGCGGGGAGTCATGTTCGCCGGTTATCTCAAGATCCTCATGCCCCTGATCGTGGTCGTGCCCGGCATTGCCGCTTACCTGCTGCACCAGCAGGGCGGCCTGAGTATCAGGCCGGATGAAGCCTATCCCTGGCTGCTCACTTCCTTTGTGCCCGTCGGCCTGAAAGGCGCGGCTTTCGCCGCCCTGGTAGCGGCCATCGTCTCCTCGCTGAGTTCCATGATGAACAGCACGGCCACCATTTTTTCCATGGACATCTACAAGCAGTTGCTGAAGAAGGACGCCTCGGAAAAACAACTGGTGCGCACGGGCCGTATTTCCAGCCTGGCCGCCCTGGTGACGGCCGTGCTGATCGCTCCCAACCTGCGCACCCTGGACCAGGCTTTCCAGTTTATCCAGGAATTCACCGGTTTTGTCAGCCCGGGTATCCTGGCCATTTTCATCCTGGGCCTGTTCTGGAAGAAGGCCACGGCCGATTCCGCGCTCTGGGCCGCCGTGCTGACCATCCCCCTGTCATTGGGTTTCAAACTGCTTTTCCCCGGCATGGCTTTCCTGGACCGCATGGGCTATATCTTTCTGCTCCTGTGCTTCCTGGTGGTGCTGCTGACCATGCTGGCCGGCAAAGGCGATGACCCCAAGGCCATCAAGTACGAAAAACAGCTGTTTAAAACCGATGGAGTTTTCGCCGCCGGCTCCCTGGGTATCGCCGGCATCCTGGCCGCCCTGTACGTTCTTTTCTGGTGATGAAAATGGAAAACCGCCTGGAAGATGTCAACCGGGAGTTCGGACGGATTTTCGGGGAAAAGCCCATGCTGGTGGTTTCCCCGGGGCGCATCAACCTGCTGGGGGAGCATACCGATTACAACGAGGGCTTCGTGCTGCCGGCGGCCATCGACAAGGCCATCTGCTTCGCCCTGGCCCCTTCCGGGGACGATTACTGCCGCCTGCGGGCCCTGGATCTCAACGAGAGTCATGAATTCCGGATCAATTCTTTCAAGCCCGCCGCGGCCGGCTGGCCCAATTATCTGCTCGGCGTCCTGGACCAGCTGCAAAAACGGGGGCATGAACTGCGTGGCTTCAACTGCGTTTTCGGAGGCGATATCCCCATCGGCGCCGGCCTTTCTTCCTCGGCTGCCCTGGAAGCGGGCCTGGCTTTCGGCCTCAATGAACTGTTCGGCCTGCGTCTGGAGCCCCTGGAACTGGTCATAATCGCCCGGGCCGCCGAAAACGAGTACGTCGGCATGCGTTGCGGCATCATGGACCAGTTCATCAACATCTTCGGCCGTCCGGGTTGCGCCCTGAGACTGGATTGCCGCTCCCTGGACTGGGAAGCGGTCCCCCTGCATTTCGAAAAACACCGGATTTGGCTGGTTGATTCCAGGATCAGGCACGCCCATGCCTCCTCGGAATACAATTTGCGCCGCCGGCAATGTGAACAGGCGGTGGCCGTGTTGGCCGAATCCGGACGGCAGGTTAAAAGCCTGCGCGACGCCGACCTGGAAATGCTGGGGGCGGTCCGGGACCGGCTGGAGCCGGTTGCATTCCGCCGCGCCGATTACGTGATCCGGGAAAACGCCCGCCTGCTGGAAGCCTGCCGCCTGCTGCAGGCCGATGAACTTGGCGCTTTCGGTGCGCTGATGTTCGAAGCCCACGCCGGCATGCGCGATGATTTCGAGATCAGTTGCCCGGAGCTGGACCTGCTGGTCGAGACTGCGCGTGAAAGCGGCCTGGCGCTCGGCGCGCGCCTGATGGGCGGGGGCTTCGCCGGCTGCAGCATCAACCTGGTGGAGGAAAGCTCAGCCGCGGAATTCCGGGAAGTGCTGAGCCGCAGGTTCCGGGCCGGATTCGGCCGCGAACCGCTTTTCTATCCCGTCAACATCACCGGCGGCACCCACAAGATGGGGGTCAAATCTTGAAAAATCACATGCGGCGCGGGCACCCACAAGATGGGGGTCAAATCTTGAAAAATCACATGCGGCGCGTGCCGGACCTTTTTGAATTCAGACTGATTTGACATCAGGCTGTTCCCGCCTTATCATCAACCCATGACGGATATCATTTCTTCCTTCATTCATGCCCGGTCGTTTGACAAGCCGAATGAAAGGTCAAGGAGGGCATCATCATGAATGAAATGATTTACGAAGTGGAATTGCTTTACGTTCAGAATGCGGGCGGCGGAGACTACGTTATCGAAGCCCTCAACCGCCGCGGGCAGAACGTCCGCCTGAGTTACAGCGGAGTCGAGGGAGTCGAACTGGTAAGTTCCGGAAAGTCATTTGAAGCGCGCAACGTTTTCCTGCAACTGTCCGAGGAACAGAGCCGGATCTGCAACATCCGTTTTGCTTTTCCGGTCAAACTGCAGATCGCTTTTTCCGGCCGGATCACCATCACCTGCTTTTAAACAAGCGAAAGAGAAAAATGGGAAAACTGAACATTTGACTGTGCGATTCGGAAACGACAATGAGCATAAACGAATTTATTGTTCAGTTGGAAAAACTCTGGGGGAAAATCTCGGGTGATCAAGCCGTTGTAAAACTGAATTGTTTAATATGTATTCAAGAGTTCAGTCCATGCTGGGCAGGAGGAACAATTGAGCGAAACAAGCGAAAAAAAATACGACGTATCGATCCTGCGGCCGGAGATCAGGCACGATGAAATAACCCTGCGGGGCCGCGAGCTGAAACCGGCGGCCCGGGCCGCGGTCAGGAAAGCCCTGCGCACGCTGCATTCACTTGAGATCATGGCGGTCAATACCTATCGCTTCCAGATCAGCAAGAGTTCCGAGCCGCTGAACCGGGAACTGATAGCCGCCATGTGCAACGAGATGACTCACGTGCAGGATTTCGCGGTCAAGCTCTACGAGTACGGACTGCGGCCCAGTCCGCTGCGCTGGGCCTGGTGGCTGGTCGGTTTTACTTTCGGTTTCGGTTCACGCCTGCTGGGGCGCAAAGCAGTGCTGAAAACCGGGATTTTCGTTGAAAGCAAGGCGGTTCAGCATTACGCGGAATTGCTCCAGGCCGCTGACTGGGACGAAGCCACCCGGGAGACCATTGCCAAGGACCAGGCCGACGAGGACGGGCATATCAAAACCTGGAAGAGGTGCCTGGCCGAACTTGGTTGAGTCGCCTCTCGGCAGGCTGATTTGACGGTGTTTGCCGGCCGGGCATGCGGTAATCCCGAAGATTTCCCGGCCCGATTTGAAAAAGTGAGGCCTGTGCAATTCGGGGAAAAAAACTTGCAGGAAAATAAAGGTGGTTTTTTTTCTTGACAGTGGTTTAGTAAATTAGTAAACTACTAATTGCCATATCGCAATGAAGTTTGCAGAAGGAGTTGAAAATGAAAATTCCAAGTGCTTTGAAACACAAGCCGGTGGTCGTCTCCGAAGAATACGATTGCATCGACGGCCGATTCGCCAGGAATACAGATGCCAAGGGCTTATCCCTGGGCCTGGCCCAATGGAATGACCGGGGCCGGGTTGATATCTCGGCCAAAATCTGGCGCCACACAGGTGAAAAATGGTCCAGGCAGTCGGAAGAACTGCCGTTGCATCGGGTTCTTGACCTGGCCATCCTGATCTGCCGGACCAAGCTTTACTTTCAGGAAGAGTATTATCAAAAGAAGATCGATTTCAAGGAAAAACCGGGCATAGATCGCATCGGACTGCAGGGCGGAGCCATGAACGTGGCCCTCTGTACGGAGAATCCGCACCTGGCCGAGGATATCGGGCTATTCGATTCCTGCCTGCACCAGGACGATGAAATCATCAGTGAGCGCCTGAACACTCTGGCCCGGTTGTTCAGGGAACTCGGGATTTTTTGAAGAAGCCGCATCGGAGCTGAAGAATGGTGGGAATTGGAAACCTATACTGAATTGCGGGAACTGGTCGAAAACCCGGATTTCAGGGGCCAGAAACGCAGGGCTCTGCGGGAAATCGTTCCCGGTGAAATCGACGAGCCGGTCAGGGAACTGGTAACTGCCTTCAACCGCCTGCCCTGCTGTTTCACCCTGCAGATCTGTTACGGTCATTTCCTCTTCCCGGGCCGCGAAGATCCCCACAACCTGCTGTCTCTGCCGGCTGAAGACTGCGGTCCGCCGGAAGTGGAATACCGGATAGCCTACCTGGCCCTGGGCCTGGAAAACAGCAAGCCGGGAAGAGAGCTCCTGCGGAACCTGCAGGGAATTCCCGGGCTCGATCCGCAAAATATCCAGTTTTTCTGCGCCGACTGGTTCTGGGAAAGGCAGTTGAATTCGTATGCCCTGCAGGTTCAGCCTGAGAGGTTCAGGGACCGCGACCGGGCGTTTCTGTCCATCCGGGAAGCCAGGCAAATTGAAAAACTGCGCGCTGGTTTCTTTTCCCGCCTGGAATTCCTGCTGAAAAACCTGCCTGTGGAAATTGTCGGCCCGGTTCTGGCCTGAATAGTAATTACTTGTTGCCGGCGGTTAAAAAAAATGTAGTTTTTACTTGAAAAACAACCTGCCCGCAATTACAATATTTCTCATGAAAAGGAGATAAATGATGGAAAGGAAAATCGTAAGAGTTGTTCAAGGTAATCAATTCAGCCTGGAAGAGCTCAAGATATCCATGAAAAGTCAGATCCTGCAGGGAGTAGGGTACACGGTCCTGATGACGGTTTCATTACTTTGGCTGGCTTTTAACGGATGCCCCAATTTTTTGTTGGGCTTGCTGTGCGGTATGCAAGTCATGTTTCTGCTTATATGGGCGGCCTTTTTAGCCAGGTACCTGCGTTTTGAAAAACAGTATTTTTACTGCAGCGATCTGTCATCCGGCGATGAAAAAACCACTCCGGGTGTTTTTTCTCAGTTTGTGGGGTGAATGCCCTTGTCGGCCGCCTGGTGAAAACCATGATCAGAAATAAAATGCTGGTTATAATCGGTTTAATGCTGAGCGGATTGCTCCTTGCGGACGGCATAAGGCTGGATGACATTTACGATATAAGCCGTATCGAAGCCGCCGGTGATTATCTGCTGGTTGATGATTTAAAGAACGGCCGCCTGTATGTATTCAGCAAGCAGGGAGAAAAAATTGTTTGCTTCGGCAGGCCCGGCCAGGGCCCGGGAGAGCTTGCCTCCCTGAACAGCTGGCAGTTGACCGCAGAAAACATCGTCTTGAGTGACGGGGAAAAGTGCCTGGTTTATACCCTTGACGGAGCACTGGAAAGCGAAATCCGCCTGCCGCGATTTATAAATGATCTGCAGCAGGCTGGAGCGGGCTGGCTGGGCACTGAAATGCATTTCCATGAGAAAAAATCGGCCAACCTGCTGTTTTTCTACAACCATGATTTCAGCAGTAAAAAGCAGTTGGCTGCATTTCCCTTCCCCTCGCCTCTGGATGCGAAAATGGAAATAGTCGAGCATTGCCAGCGTCATGTTTACCTGGCGGACCGGATTATCTGGGCCGATACCAGGCGGGGATTTCATTTCAGCGTTTTTTCCTCGGCCGGTGAAGAATCGGCAAATCTCGAACTACGAGATTACCCCCGGGTTAAATTCGATCGCGGCTGGCGTGAAAGAAAGATTGCTGAATTGAAAAGCAACGAGGTGATCGCGACGGGCTGGGAAATGATCGAAAAAAAGCTGGTCTTTCCTGAATTCCTGCCGGCTTTCATTGATTTCGCCGTTTCGGAAGGCGGGTTGTTCCTGGTGCGCACTTATTTCAGCCGGGACGGTCAGAGTCTTTTCTTTCTGCTGGACAGCCGGGGGAAAAAAATGGGGGAGGTATTTCTCCCTGAAGCCATCAAGTTCTCCGAAGGGCGACGCCATTTCTGTCTTGACGATCACGAAATATTCTATCTCCTGGAAGACGAAGCCGGGGATTTCAAGATTTTTCGTTATGAAATGCCGGGCCGGGCCGGCGAGTGAAAGGGCAGGCTAGGCATGCTTGAGATTCGCTCACTGGTTAAGAAGTTCGGCAACCTGGCGGCAGTCAACGGGATAAGCTTCAGCGTTGAGCCGGGCGAAGTGTTCGGCTGCCTGGGGCCCAACGGAGCCGGGAAATCGACCACCATGAAGATGCTGGCCGGACTGCTGGAGCCCAGCCGGGGCGAGATTCTCTGGCGCGGCCGGCGGATCGACAGGGATATCTGCGCCTTCAAGAGCATCCTGGGTTACGTGCCCGAGCAGTCGGAGCTTTATTCCCACCTCAGCGGCCTGGAGTACCTGCAGTTGGTCGGCCGTCTGCGGGCATTGCCCGAACGCGGCCTGTTGAGCAGGTGCCTTGACCTGCTGGCTGCTTTCGGGCTTAAGTCCGACGCTTACCGGGATATCGGGGAATACTCCAAGGGCATGCGCCAGAAGGTTTTGCTGGCCGCCGCCCTGCTGCCCGACCCCGAGATTTTACTGCTTGACGAGCCGCTTTCCGGGCTGGATGTCACCACCACCCTGGTCGTCCAGGAACTGATCCGCAAGCTGGCCGGGCAGGGCCGGATCATCATCTACTCCTCGCATGTCATGGAACTGACCGAGCAGGTCTGTTCGCGGGTGCTGATCATGCACAAGGGCGAGGCCGCCGCCTGTGATTCGGTGGCCAACCTGCGTCGGATCATGCAGTTGCCTTCGCTGACCGAGATATTCAAACAGCTGGCCCTGCGGGAGGATCCCGCCGAGACGGCCGCCGGTATTGTCGCCCTGGTCGGGTCCAGGAAATGATCCGCCGCCTGCTCGATCCCGGCAACCGATGGCTGTGGCGTTTCCTGGTTCTGACCGGGCATTTCTTCCGGCGCTTCTTCCGCAATGACCTGGTCGATTTCGAGGATCACGCCAAGGCGGCCGCCCTGGCCCTGGGAGCCATCCTGACCATGTTCCAGGGCTGGGTGGCGATTTTTCTCTTCGCCAGGTATGCTTTTATGGCCGACACCAACCTGTCCTGGCGGGAGAAAACCATCGCCATCGCCTGCCAGATGACCCTGACGGCCATCCTGGCCGTACTGCAATGGGAGGTGATCTATCCCGACCGGCGTGACCAGCTCAATCTCAAGCCCCTGCCCATCAGCCTGGCCACCCTGGTGCTGGCCAAGACCGGGGCCTGCCTGGTGCTGGTCTTTCTCTTTTCCACGGCCACCAGCCTCATGGTGTCCCTGGCCATTCCCATGTACGTTCTTTATTACATTTCCAACAGCAGTCTTTTCGGCCTCTACTACGTGGCGGCCTACCTGGTCTGCGTTTTTTTGGCTTCTCTGCTGATCTTTTTCCTGCTGGTGGCGCTCAGGACCTTGCTGGCGGCCGCTCTGCCCCGCTTCCTGGCCGGGCCCGGGCTGAGCCTGCTGCGCCTGCTGCTGCTGGCCGGGCTGTTCTTTTTCCTTTTCACCCTGTTTATCGAGACCTGGTCCATCCATAACCTGCTCGAAGCGCTCGGCGAATTCCGCGAGCAGGGCGGCTGGGCCGCGTATTTTCCGCCACTCTGGTTCAGCGCCTTGTTCGAAGTCATGATCGGCAATCCCGACCCTTTTTTCCTGCCCCTGGCCGGCCGGGCCCTGCTGGCCGTGGGCCTGGCCCTGGCAGGTTTCGTGTTTGGCGCCGCGCTCGGTTATGCCCGCGAAGCCGGGCCGGCGGCCGTTCATGCTTCAAGACGCCGGGGCCGGCGACTTCTGCCGCCTGAATGGCGGGCATACCTGGCCCGGCTGCTGCTGCCGGCGGCCGAGGAACGGGCGATGTTTTTCTTCGTCAATTCCTGCCTGCGTTCCAGCAGTTGGCTGCGCCTGCGCCTGCTGGCCCTGCTCAGCCTGGTGATCGGAACGGCCGCGGCCATGTTTATAAGCAGTCAGTCCGACATCGGGCAAATAACCGGGGACAACCCCTATTTACTCTCCCTGCCGCTGTTTTTGTCCCTGGCCCTGATCGCCGGTTTCCGCTACCTGGTCGAGGTGCCGGTGGCCTTCGAGGCCAACTGGCTTTTTCGCCTGTCCGTGACCGGACGGCGCCATTTCTACCTGTCCGGGGCTTGGAAGGCGGTGCTGGTCCGCTGGCTGCTGCCGCTCTGGGCGGCGGTATTCCTGCTTCACGCTCCTTTTTCGGGAGCGGCCTGGGCCGCTTGGCACGCCCTGTTCGGCCTGGCGCTTTCCCTGCTCGTTTACGAAGTCCTGTTCTTTCGCATCGGCAAAATACCCTTTACCTGCGGTTATCTTCCCGGGCGGCTGCGCCTGGAGTTTTTCGGAGGTATCTACCTGGCCGGCTTCATAGTTTTCCTGTTGATCGCCAATTACATTGAGCGTGAACTGCTCAATGTTCCCAATGAATTGTTGATTTTCGTGGCCGGCATGCTGCTGTCCGCAATGGTGCTGCGCTTACTGCAGAAAAAACGCCTGGCGCGTCAGCCTTTCATCTTCGAGGAAAGTCCCGATCCGGCCATGGTTTCCTTCCCGGAAGATTTACGGATAATCAAAAAAACATGAACCCGGAATTCTTGCTTTTAAAAAGGAAATGAACATGAAATTGTCTGAGTTGAAAGATTTTTACCTGAGCGAGTGGTGCTTTTTCCGCAAAAAACTGCTGCCCCTTTTCCTGCTGGTGGTTTTTTGCTTTGTTGCGCTCGCGCTGGCCACTTACCTTTTTCATAAGGGCGATTCCGAGGGACTGCGGCCCTGGATGGAAGAATTAATGAAAAGGAAAGGCTGGCCATCGACCTTGCCTCCATTTTTACTCTGCCTTAAGATTTTTGTGAACAATTTAAAAATAGATTTGTTTTGTGTTTTTTTAGGCTATATACCCTTCGTTTTTTGCACCTCTTGCTTTTTTTGTGATAAATGGTATTGGGGCTGGAAAAATTATTGTCTGGCTTTTTGAGCTTGTTGGGCCAGGATTTCTTTGCGCCGGCATTCTGCCCCATGGAATAATTGAATTTGCCGCTTTTTTTTATGCTCTCAGCCTGGGCCTGCTGCTCTGTTTTCAACGCAGCCGAAGGATTTTAAAAAAAAAGCAAATGCAGGAAACGGTATTCGGCCGGCAGGTGGTAATCAGTTCCGAACACGACCTGACCCTGCGTCGCCTGACCCGTATCTTCCTGCTTATCGTTACCCCCCTGGTCTTGCTGGCCGCTTTTATTGAAGCTTTCATCACTCCGCTGATCATGGGACTATTTGCCTGATGGGTCAAAGCCAGGGGGCAGGTCTCCAGAATCCAGAAATCCATTTGTTTTGCATTCTGAAACAGCCATCTTTACTGAATCTCTTTCCGACTCATCTGGAAAAGTGCTTGCAAGCATGAATTTATCAATATCACCAGACGGAATGAATTAAATGCTGCATTTTACCCGGGCAAGTCGGCTGAAAAGTCAAGAAATCAAGAACCGCCCCCAGCGCTTCAACCTGGAAAAGTGTCGCGATTTACGGTGACTTTCCGGTAGGGCTGAACGATTAACATGCCGGGCAGGCAAAAAAGGCCAACTCAGTCATAATTGAAATTTAATCACATCGGTCTCCGTCAATCCATAAAGAACAGATCCGTCTTTTGAAATTCCAATTGCCCCGATTTCAGTGTCAAGCCGGAATTTTTCGACGATTGTATCACGCCCATCAAGAACGTAAACTGTTGATCCCAAATAAGGTCTTTCGTTTCTTTCACCATAACGCATCTTTCCTGAATACAACAAAAACAGTCTGTCACGATGTTCGTTGTAGCAGACATCCAGATAGCCGTACCTGGTTTTTTTGTTGTATGTCATGGTATGGTATTGACCGGCAGGCACGATGTCGTAATCAGGGAAAAAAGAATCCGGCCCAATCAGGGTTGTCATTGTGCCCGAATCAATGTTGTATTTTTCCACAATCGAACCATGCCTGGTGGCGATATAGGCCTCCCTGGTCTTGTTTTTAAAAGCGACATTTCCAATGAATCCATGGGCATGCTGTGGAGCCAGGACCTGGTCTTTTTGCACTCTCAGAGGGTGTTTGCCGATTTTTCTCATGGGACCATCAGGCAGACTCAATACAGAGAGCCTGCAGTCGTGAAATAGTCCGACGGCCGGGAATTCTTTTTCTCTGGTTATATTGAAATTGATAGGGATGCCATCAAAGCCGCTGGCCAGACTGAATATTTGCTCAGGATGAAAATCATCGTTGAGTATCCTGTGGAGATCGAACCATTTGAGGTTCCTGGCGGACATATCAATGATATAAAATTTGTTTTCTTCATTGGAATCCGGCAATATCTGGAAAATCGAGATAAACTCCATTGGCCCCTGTCCCTGGCCGCCGAATGATTTCAGCAGTTCACCGGTTTGATTGTCAATTACTTTGATTAATTCATCGGCTTTACTGTCAGCTACAATTAAATAGTCATTGACGACTGCAAAACGTGAAGCAAAGCTTATTTCAAATCTATTGAAAACCGAAGAAGCCAAGTTGACCGATATTTTCGGTTCAAAAAGATCTTGATAGTTGACATAATTATACTTGGCATTATTGTCAGCGCAAGCGGTGTTTAAAAAGAGTAGAATTGCTATTACAGTAAGTTTTAATGTTTTTACGAATGAATAATGCCACATGATAATTTGAGGCCCTCCCTTTTTATTGCTTTTCAATAATACTGATAAAATGAATATAGTCAATCATTATTAAAAACAGTTTATACTGGAATATTATGCGGTTGTCAATGGATATTTATTACACTAACCTCATTATTTTCAAGGTGAGAATTTGGCATATCGCGAATTATCATATGTGACGCGGGCTGGAACAGACGAAGGGCCCTGAATCTTTCCGACAATAGAGGCAGGTGTTCCAGGTGATTTGCGCTTTAATTTGCCGAATCGACTATTCCATGGTATTTTGTATCGGTCAACCGAAAAGATTAAAACAAAAGCGATGGAAAAGCAGTGAGAGATTTCAGAGAAAAACTTGCCGGATGGTTTTTTTCGGACTGGGAGATGTCGTTGAGCGGAGAACCAGGTTTCGCTGGAAAGTTATTTGCTGGATTTCTGTTGTTTTTGCTTTGTATTTTATTATTTGCGGCCCAGGCTGATCGCCTGGAAGCTAATTACAGGCTCGAATCAGATCTATCCATCGGCGATGCCGAGGAAGAAAACTATTTGATGGCTGAAGTCAGTGATATCGTGACCGATCAGCAGGGCAACATTTTTGTGCTTGATCAAAAACTGAAAAGTATTCGCGTTTTTTCCTCCGAGGGGAGTTATTTGCGCCATATCGGGGGTGAAGGTGTCGGCCCCGGGGAATTCTCTGATTATATGTTTTTAAAGATGGCGATATGCCCCAAAGGGGAGCTGTGTGTGCTTGACAGAAAGATTTGCCGGATAACAAGATTTCCCCTTGAAGGGCAATACTTGAGTCTGTTCAGAATTCCATTCAATCCTATAAAATCAAGGGAATTACTGTTTGATTTACAAGGAAATCTGATAATCTGGGGAGATCGTACTGGTTCAGATAAAGTATTTCACGTGTTCAGCAGTGAAGGGGATTTGCTGGAATCGTATGGGAATGCTTTGCCTTTGCCGAAAAATGCGAATCGGTCGGTTTTCAGAGAAGATAATAAACTAAGTCGTTTGAGCAGTTTTTCAATTGACAGTAAGACCGGAGATGTTCTGGCTTTAAGTATGATGGAATACAAAATCTGGCGCTATTACGGACAATCGGATTTCCCAAAAGTCTATGCTGAAAACCAGGCTGGCTATTTTATTCCATATATTACTCTTGAGGGGGGCGGACAAAAAATATTTCCGGTAAAAAGGCTCTTTAGTATTCGTGATTTATTGTTGGTTGGCATGTGGAGCAATCCGGCAAACCAGGTTTCCGGTAAAGAAGAATACATTCTGGATGTTTTCTTGGCTGGTAAGTACCAGGTAACCCTAAAAACACCTGCAATTTTAGCCCACGTTGATTCTCAAGGCAGGCTTTTCTTTGCCGAGGAAGAAAGGATCACCCGCTACCGCCTGAATGAAAGCCAGGGGGCAGGTCTCCAGAATCCGGAAATCAATTTGTTTTGCATTCTGAAACAGCCATCTTTGCTGAATCTCTTTCCGATTCATCTGGAAAAGCACTTGTAAGCATGAATTTATCAATGCTACCAGGCGGTATGGATTTTATACTGTATTTTTCCCGGGCAGGTCGGCTGAAAAGTCAAGAAATCAAGAACCGTCCCTGTTGCTTTCGGAACCGGAAATAAATCAAGGTGACGGATGTTTTACTACTTGACCGGGTGTAATGAATCCTTCGGGTCAATCTATACGCTCGGGCTGCAGCTGATTGGCGTGTAAAAAGCGCATCAGGGCATGGTATTCTTTACGGTCAAGGTTGAAAACAGGCAACAGCCCGGTGTATTTGTTGCCGGCGGCGGCCAGGCCCCGGTCCAGCAATTCGCGCACCTGGTTGCGGTTTAGTTCTCTTCTCAGGAAGGGCTCCTTGACTGCCGCCCAGAAGGATTCGCCGTTTTTCAGCCTCTGCCAGGCTTTTTCCAGGCCTGCCTGGTTGCCGGCCGGGCTCCTGGCGCTCAGTAAACCGGCTATTTCAGATCCAATATCCGGCCCTTCCAGGTCCAGGGCCGCTTTTTTCAGTACTTGCTTCAGTTCCCGGATGTTGCCCGGCCAGTCATGGGTTTTCAGGATTTCCAGTGCTTTTGGGCCGAGAGTTTTGCCGGCCAGCAGTTGATGATGTTCTTCAACCAGTGATTCAATATCTTCAGGCCGTTCCCTCAGGGGCGGAATGGTGATGCTCAGGTGGTTGAGCCGGAAGAAAAGATCGCGCCGGAAGCTCCGTTCGCTGATCATAGACTCCAGATCACGGTTGGTGGCGGCGATTATCCTGACCTCGGCGCTGCGCTGGCGGGATTCACCCACCCGGTGGTACTTTTTCGTTTCGATGAACTGCAGCAGCTTGGCCTGCAATTCGGGGTTGATTTCGGCGATTTCGTCCAGGAAGATGGTGCCGTTTTCAGCCCGGGCGATAAAGCCTTCGAATTCCTTGTCAGCCCCGGTGAAAGCTCCGCGGGCATGTCCGAAGAGATGGGTTTCGATCAGGCCGGCCGGCACCCCCGGGGTGTTGAAGGCCACGAAATCTCCAGTCCGGCCGGAGAGGTCGTGCAGTATTTTGGCCAGGTGATTCTTGCCGATTCCGGTTTCGCCCAGCAGCAGGATAGGCTCGGCCTGGGCCGCATAGCGGGCGGCTTTGTCCCTGATTTCGCTCATCTGCCGGC
>CAYWEM010000009.1:8133-107291 GCA_964457225.1 uncultured Clostridia bacterium | reverse complement strand
CCTCATCGCCGGAAAACTTAACTTCAACTTACCCACACAATGTTAAAGAGAACCAACAATTTCTTTGTTAAGCCATCTTTTTTATAAGCTGCCAAGCTATTTACTAAAACCAACATTATAACTTGAAATACTAATGCTTTTTTCCTCATTGTTGCTCCTTTTCTCTTACGCAATTCTTAATAAAACAAATAATGCATCATTTAAATCAACTCCTTGATTTTGTCAAAAATAATTTCCTGCAGTCTTAGTAATAATCCTTTATTTATTCTATTAATACTTGCAATCATTTGTTTTTCATCAAGTAAATCACAGCCAATTATTGTCAATCTTTTCTTCTTCTTTAGCGTTTAAATACAATTCTAACAACCTTTTACTGCTATTCTTTACTCTGTCACAATCAAAGTAGATAAAACCATTCTCATCAAAACAATTTCGGTAACATATCGAACAGACAAACCAATACTCACATTCCCAGCATTGTTTTATTAATATCTCATTATTATATTTAATGACTAATTCTCTTATTGCATTAAAATCATATCCAGACCGATAATTCCCAATATATGGCGATCTCATGTCGGTTTTCTCACATATTCTAAAATCACCTTCAGAATTAACAAATAATTTTTGCCCACCAGGAAAGCATGTTCCAGTAAATTTTTCTTGATCTCCAACATATTTTACACTCATCTTTGAATCTAACTGATCTATCAATTGCTTTAAAAAGAGTGCGCTCAGTTTTGACTGCTTTTCTGCAATGAAGGGAACAATAGCATTTTCCATATCAACTGCTGAGAAAATAACCTTATCAATGTCAATTATTCTTTGTTTTGTAAAGAAGTTATCAATTTTAGTTGTGTCATGATTGGGGTGTACTGAGCAAATGAAATGGCCATTACTTCTGAAGTATTCTTTTGTTTCATCATTGAAACCTTTAATATTGTTAATAATCAACTTCCAGCTACCGAGCCCATTCTTAAAAACTCTAAACAAGTCATGTTGATCACTTGGTCCATCTAAACTAATATCAATTATTATCCCATATTTTTTTATTATTTTAATAACATCTTTATTCAATAGTGTCCCGTTAGTTGTCATTCTATAAACAATATTAAACTTTCTAAAACACTCTCTAGATTTCCTCCTACCCTCAATCAATTTAATTATTAACTCAATTTTCTTAATTTCTAAGATTGGTTCACCTCCAAAGAAAGCAATAGTAATCGTGTTGTCTAAATTTGTTCTCAATCCACTTGAAATTATATCAAAAAAGCAATCAATAGATCTAATAGCAACATTTATTTCCATATTTCTTCTATTATGCCCTCTAATATTTTTGTATCCACCAGAATGCACACAATATTTACACCTCATGTTGCAGTCTTGTGTGACTTCTAAAATCAATTGAGAGCAATTTGACAGCTCAGCTTCAATTACACTTTGACTCGGTGTTTCTTTTAGGCATTTAATCACTTTCTCAAAACAAAGATCAGAATTGAGGGTAAATATTGATTCGTTAGATAGTTCGCAGTTAATTATTGCCGCATAATATGGAATAAGTTCATACGTTGAATTTTTTGTTTTTATATACATGGTTTTCTCAAGAATGCTCAATATTTGTCGAGCAGCTAAGAGAGAAGAACTCTCTCTTAGCTGCAGAACAAGCAGTTCTAAATAGCAGGAGGATTGGGATCACCTGTCATCCAATAATAAAACCAATCTTGATCCATTTTTGATTGGCTTCCGGGCCTTGTTCCGCAAATATGACAGGCATTAGTCCCACACATTCCCCATCCACCTTTAAGTTTTGCCATTTCTTTCAACCCAAGCTTTTTACCTTTTCCGATTTCTTCCATAAATACCTCCAATTATTTTGTCTCGATTACAAATTCGATTACAGTATCGCGCGACACGTTTTTTGTACAGCAATATTTGTGCCAAGATGGCCGTTTTTTGGAAACGCTTGACTGTAAAGGAAAGCCGGAAAACCAGCTGGTTGATTGAAAGGCGAAAAGTTACGCTATAGCGTAACTCTGACTGGAAACGCTTTGTGGATGCGGGTTTGCCAAATTAAAAAAGTTACGCTATAGCGTAACTTTTTATTCAATCGCTTAAACCGCCAATATATCATTGTTTTTCAGCCTAGCTTTTTGCTATTGGGTGACCGGCAACAACGATACCTTAAAACATACTGGGCATTTGCTAAGCCCCTGGCCGCCTGCTGAAGTAATAAAGGAATAGGGGTCAGGGTGACGGTGCTGTACTTCTTTACATGAGCCAACTATTGCCTTCCTTTTTTGCGCGCAGAATGGTTCAAGGCTACCAGGTTGTTGATGCTGAGCTCGCCAAACAGATCAATTTCGTCCAGTTTACTGTACTTAAAACCAAAGCGTTCTCTCAGCTACACCAGGAATTCCGCCCGGAGCCGTTTCCCTTCATCAGTCAACCTGACCAGTCTCAATCCTTGATGCTAACCCACCAATGTAAAGAAGTACAGCACCGTCCCCCACATCACCCTGGAGAATTGGGTGGAAGCCTGACCCGGCCCGGTCGTATAACTGAAAACACTAATTCGGAAAGCTCTGCCGGCACCGCCTCCATTTGTAAGTACTTGAAGAATCATATTCCGAAGAACTCACCCACTCAGACAGCATTAGAAACCGTAAAATCACCTCTGTTTCCATCCCGGGCATGCATGCCGGCACCTTGAAGTGCAACCGTTCCGATTTGCCTGCGGGCCGGGCTTGGGCTAAAATAGCGCCAAGGATGGAGCCATGAAAAAGATCGGCCTGGCCCTGGGCGGCGGCGGAGCGCGCGGCTGCGCCCATATCGGCGTGATCCGGGCCCTGCAGGGGGCGGGCATCCCGATTGCCTGCGTCGCCGGCACCAGCATCGGCGCCGTGATCGGCGCGGTTTTCGCCTCGGGCGACCTGGACCGTTTCGAGGAACAGCTACTGCGGCTGAAATGGCCCGAGCTGGCCTCGTACCTCGACCCCACCCTGCCCTTCAGCGGCCTGTTCAAGGGCGACAAGATCGTGAGCCTGCTGGAAAAAACCCTCAGCCGTAAAACTTTCCGCTCCCTGGACCTGCCCCTGTGCGTACTGGCCGCCGACCTGGAGCGGGGCCGCGAAGTACGCTTCATCAGCGGCCGCCTGGTACCCGCGGTCCGGGCCAGCATGGCCATTCCCGGCATCTTCACCCCAGTCAAAATCGGCCGGCGCTACCTGGTCGACGGCGGCCTGCTAAACCCCCTGCCGGTGGACGCCTGCCGCGAGCTGGGGGCCGAACTGGTCATTGCGGTGGACCTCAGTTACAATTACCGCCTGGAAAAACTGCAAGCCCGCCGAAAACACAAGTCTTCCGGAAGCGGACTGCTGGCCAGGATCAGCCCGGCAGGCCCATCCCTGGTCGAAATCATCGAAAGCTCGATCTTCCTGATGCAAAAGCAGATCAGCACCGGCAACCTGGCCCGGCACCCTGCCGATTTATTGCTCCGCCCCAGGCTGCAGGGAGCGGGTATTTTCGACTTCCACCAGGCCGCCGGACTGATCGACGCCGGCCGACATGGCCTGGAACAGGCCCTGCCCGAACTGGAAAGGCTGCTGGGCAACCCGGCCTGAACGGCCGAAGCGCCCGTCAGGTTCACAATCCTGCGTACTGTGCCTTTTACTTAACAAACACACCTGCCTCCTGCTGGCATATTTTCCTGCTGCGTGTAATGGCAGGCAACAATAAGGTAACCCTAATCATGAGGATGATGAATGTAAAACCAATTTTAAAATCAAGCTTAAAAAATGATTTAGTAATTTGCTTGGCAATAAAGATGTATTCTCCTACTACTGTTTTTAGGAATCTATTGTTTTCCCGAGTACAGTTTTTTTTCAATCGGACCAGAGAACGGCTCAATTCCCAGTTAATATTACTTTTAATCGAAAGATTTAAGGGCAATTTATGCTGGTCCCTGTCATGAATAATGTAGATCCCGGGAACAATGCCGATTTTAAAACCTTTTCCTTTCACACGATCAGTGTAATCATTATCCTCTCCGTACATAAAAAACAAAGGATCAAACCCCCCCACCAATTCCAGACACTCTCTGGAAATCATCCATGCAGCAGCATTCACAAATTCTAATGGACAAATGTCAAGATGTTCACTGTCAGTTATAACCAGATTAGACAACAGAGCTTCGCAGCCAGTGTTTTTAATGTAATGACTGAACCCGTAATCCAGATGCATACCCGTTCCATCCAAATGTACTGGAGACAGGATTCCGAAATCTCTATATATACTCAACAACTCCACCATTCTTTTGATCGTCTCTTGAAACACTGAGGCATCTTGGTTGAGCAGAAAAACATAATCCGCCTTTCGTTTTAATGCCTCCTTAATGGCAATATTGTTTGCTCTCCCAAAACCAATGTTTTTGGGGGATTCAATAAGACTTACATCTGGAAAACGATCCCGGACAAATTTTGCTGTTCCGTCTGTTGAGTTGTTGTCCACAACTATTATGGAAGTTGCGTAAGTGCTTTTTCTTAATGAACATAAGGTTGTTTCAATCCAGCGCAATCCATTGTAAGTGACAATAATAGTAACAATTTTATGATTCATGACATTCACTGTTATTCATTTCCTTGTGCACCTGCTTAACGTAGGAAATCAATCTAAAAACGGAAACACCTGTTAATACTGCCAGTGGGATTAATTGAAACCTGTGCAGG
Organism: uncultured Clostridia bacterium; assembly: GCA_964457225.1. Lineage (GTDB taxonomy): Bacteria > Acidobacteriota > Aminicenantia > UBA2199 > UBA2199 > CAYWEM01. The sequence goes on along the minus strand of CAYWEM010000009.1, from coordinate 102,567 downwards.
TTAAACATATCAAGTAAAACCAGGGAAAGTGCAGTCAACCAGTTACACAGCCATACCTCTGTAATTTCATTGAAACTGAAATTAAACGCTTTATAAAAACCAATATAAATCACCACAAGTGAATTGACCATCAACACAGTAATTACATAAAGATAAATCATCACTTTAATGGAAATAAATGCGCCAATACCCAGGCTTGCTATCGTAGAAAGTCCTGTTATCAATGCAGAAACAACAATGTATTTATCCTTTTTTAAAAATATCAGCATTTCATTAACTGTTGTATTGATGATAAACACCAACATCAATATACTCAGAAGGGGCAGGTATTGTGAAACCTCCAGCCAGTTTTTTCCCCATAAAATTAACACAACATCCTTGGAAAACAGGAAAAGAATGGTAAACGGAATAACAATAACCGAAGTCAGCAATTTCAGTAATAATTTATATTGCCTGTGAACATAATCAGTGTCATCACAGTTTTTCTGGAAAATTGGCAGCAGGACACGCGAAAAAACATTGCCGATCATAGCCACAGGCAGATTACTAAATGAATAAGCGCGGTTGTACAATCCCAGTTGGGTTTTTCCGTAAATCTTCCCAATGAGGAAATTGTCCGTGTTTCTTGCCCAGTAATTTAGGGCAGCAAAAATAGTCAAGTTTTTAATCAAGGATTTACATTGATTAAAGATTGCTTTCAACTGACTCAGTTCAGGTATTTTAAAGGGAATAATTATCCGTTTCCGGTAAAGGTATAAGGACAGCAGAGGCGGAAAAAACTGGGGAAGTATCAGACTCCAGTAGGAAAAACCAAGGAATGCAAGAACAATCGTGACACCCAGCGTAATAATTGTTGAAATTACACCCGTTTTAGCAACAAACCCAAAATGATGATCCTTTAATAAAGCCGCAGATGAAGCTCTCGGCAACGATTGAACAAATACTATGGCCGCGTAAACCACACAGGGCGCAAAAACATCAGATGTGTAAAACAGGGCAACAGGGAATGCAAGCAACAATAACAATGTTCCTAAAATACCTCCCAAAATGAGGAAAAAAAACTGCACTGCAATCAATAATTCTTGAGATTCCTTTTCCCGGATAACAAACGCAGTCAAACCAATATCTGCAAACCGGCTCAGAAACCCGTAAAACACATTGACAATAGCAACTACACCATATTCGGAAGGCCCCAAAACCCTAGATATTACAATAGACCCAATAAATATCAGTAATTCTTCAGAATACTTGAACAGCCCCAGTTTGAAAAAGTTTTTGATGATTAGAATCTGCATACTTTCCCGGCGTTATCTGATCTTATATCGGGTGATAAAAAAGAAATTCCCAAGTAAGTATTTGATTCCCCTTTTAAGTCGATTTTTTATCATACTCAGCCAGATTTGCCGGTATTTTTTTCTGTTTTTTATTTCATAAATAATTGTGTTTATTGCATAAAGATCGTTTTCGAAACAACCGGGCCCATGGGGGGAACGGTAACTGCCTCCAACTAGTTCCATTAATCGGACAACCAATGCTTTTTCTTCATCACTCCTGCAGGGGAAAGGCAACCATGGATCATCTTTTCGTTCACGGAAACTACTCCCTTTTCCACAGAATTCATAATCAATGACTGTCAGCGAACGATTCCTTTTATCCGGCAAAATGTTTTGCGGCTTTAAATCGTTGTGAACTAATCCCTGCAATTGCAGGTTATTTAAAAAAACAAATAATTCTTTACTTATCCAGCCAGTATCGGATTTAGATAAAAATGAATTCGTTATAGACTTGTTCTTCACTGGCTTATAAAAAAGAAACTGCCTCCCTGCTACCTCCGTCCGCCCCACCATTATTACGGCATTAATGGTACTAGTATTTAATTGAATGGCATAACGATATTCATTTTCCAGGAAGATGCTAAAAAGAGAATTAGCGGTTATTGTAGTTTTAATAAAGAAATTACGACCAAGAAAGCATATTTTATCCCGATTTAGGTGACTGATTTTATACTCATCGAACTTATCGCCCAATCCTGCTTGCGGAGTCTGCTCCAAAAATCGACTAATTCTGGTAGCAATAGACTTAATGTCTTTTTCTCCCACCCATAGTTGCCGGGTATCATTGACATTGGCGGCTCTGCTTTCTCCTATCTTTTCGCAGAACATAACCCCAAGATCATTGAAAAAAGCAACTATTCCCTTTTTTTTCAGTAGTTCCGGATAATAGGCCGAACGAGATGATGATGGCTCGTAGATGATGATTTGTTTTCCATCGTTTTTTAATTGATTCAATAGATTAATTACCCTATTGTAAGTAAGGTTACCGTAGATCAGCCAATGGACAATGGAATTGAGAATCAGCACATCAAATGATCCGTAGGTCTCATTGATTACACCAGGAAAATCCTTATCGAATTTTAAACAGGCAAAATGGACATTTTCTATCTTGTGAATATTTTTCAAGGAGTTTGCGATAAAGATGGCATCTTCATCATAATCAATTCCCACGCATTCCCTGGCTCCAAGCCGTACGGCTTCAAAAGTGAAGTATCCGCTGTTGCAGCCAATGTCAAGCACTCTCAAACCTGACAGGTTGATATTATTTCTTATGGCTTCTATTCGAGAGGCAGAATCCATACGGTGTATGTTAAGGGCTTCGTATCCCGGAAAGGGAATCTCGTGGTAGTTAAACCCGGATAAAGTGTTACTACCCTCTACTGCGGCTATCCTTTTTCTCTTAATATAATTGATTAATTCGGCTTTTGTCTTTAGTGGCTTTTCCATTAGGATTAACTATTCACCATGGATTCTGGATTGACTGTAATACTAAAAGATGCCAAACGAATAAGCACGTTTTATCCTTTTCCCCATGACTGTTTTTTCAAAAGTGTACATTTAATTATTTATGCTTTTAAAACAGTCAAGTGAACTTGATTCTTTTTTCAAACACATATCAGGTATCACAATTGCATTATGGAAAAATATCATTGGTTTTGCAAGTCTTTATCATTTATCAATTCTGAACCTGGACAAATCTCATACAATGTGCCAGCTTGAAGTAATTTCAATTTCAACTAATACTCGATTCAAACTCATCTATCCTCTAATGATGTAACGCAAAAAGCATAAAATAATGCAAAACACCAATAAAATCCTATTTGGAGGCTGAAATCTTACATTTCGTCGCTTAAAAACTACTTTTCTAAAAAAAGAAAACCACATAAAGACACATTTTTCAGGTTTTTTCAATGAATCAGGCTTGTTCTCTTTATGCCATACATCTTAATGGAAAACTGCTATACAATCAAAACCTGTTAAAAACCTCCGCAGCAAAGCTTTACTTTCCCTGGTTCTTGCAGGGCTCTGCCTTTCGGGAGGAACTATTCTCAGTTTAAACAAGGGGGCAGATCAGCCCGAGGTAGATTTCTCAGTATAACAAGCATTTCTGACAATACGATTATTCTTTTGTCAATTTCCGAAAAAAAAGGTTGAAGATTTTTTATCAATTACCTTCCCGGATCGTCGACCTGCTCTTTTTGTCAGCAGAACTTCATTTCCAGGAAACGACCCCGCAGTCGGTTGATTTCAGGCTTGACGGTCTTACCCTTGATGGCCGCGGCCAGCAATTCACCGAGTTCGGCGATGTCGGCTTCGCGCATGCCGAAGCGGGTCATTTCGGGCACGCCCAGGCGCAATCCCGATGGATTCTGGGCATCCCGGTCTCCGGGCAGCATGTTGTAATTGCAGATGACGTCATTGGCTTCCAGGGCCAGGGCGGCTTTGACCCCGCCGCCGAACTCGGAAACATCGACCGCGATCTGATGTGACTCGGTGTAACCGAATTCCTTGGCTTCCACCTTGATGCCGCCGGCTTCCATGGCGACTGCCAGGGCTTTGGCGTTACGACAGGTCTGGTCGGCATAGTCCCGTCCATGATCCTTCATTTCACGGGTGGCCACCAGCAGGGCCGGCAGGCTGTAGAGATGGTGATTGGAGGAGGTGCCGGGAAAAACTCCGCGGTCGGCGGCGCCCCAGTATTTCTTTTCCCCGGCCTCATCCAGGTCGGCGAGTATCACTCCGCGCTGCGGGCCGGGGAAGGTTTTGTGAGTACTTCCGGTCAGCCAGGTAGCTCCCTCGGCCAGCGGGTTGTGAAAACGGCCGCCGGCGATCAGGCCCAGGACATGGGCGCCATCGTAAAGAATGGGGATGCCCAATTCACGGCAGATTGGAGCAAGTTCCTTGACCGGATCCGGAAACAGGTAGAGGCTTTTGCCCATGACCAGCAGATTGGGCTTGACTCTCTCGATAAGTTCAATGGTTTTTGCCACATCAATGTGGTACCTGTCTTCGGTCAGGGGGAAAAAATGCAGGTTGACCGATTTTTCGTGATCGGGCTTCAGCAACTGACCCCTTTGCTGGATGCGGCGGCCCATGACTCCGAAGAAGTTATGACTGATGTGGCCGCCGGCGTCAGTCGAATTGACGATCACCGTATCTCCGCCCCGCAGGTAGGCCAGGGCGATGGCCGTGTTGGCGTTGTTGCCGGAATAGGGCCGGACATCGGCCTGGCGGCAGTTGAAAAGCTCCCGGATTTCCCGGGCGGCCATGGTTTCGATCCGGTCGATGTACTGGGTGCCCTGGTAATAACGGTTTATCTTGTCCTCGGTGTTGGGGTGACCCTCGGCATAACGGCCCATGAAATCACTGACCTGGATGCGGCGTACCGCTTCGCTGGGAGTGTTTTCACTGGCGATCAGGTTGATGCACCTGTTACCCCGCCAGTCGTTCTGTTCCTTGACGATCGCTTCAATGTCCCGAATATCGACAGCCATTTTCAGTATCCTCCTTGCTGATTTATCGGTTTTTTACAGAGATCATTTTCTATTTCGGCCAGCAGAACCAGCCTTTCCCGGTGCCGGCCGCCGTCGAAAACAGTGGTCAGAAACACCCTGGCCGTTTCCAGGGCTTTTTCAGGGGCGATCATCCTGGCTCCCAGGCAAAGAACGTTGGCATTGTTGTGTCTTCGGGCCATTTCCGCGTCATGCGGGTCACGGCACAGAGCGGCCCGCACGCCCGGGAAACGATTGGCCACGATTGACATGCCGATGCCCGAACCACAGACCAGGATGCCTCGCCGGTTTTCAGGAGATTCCTGCACGGCCCGGGCCACTCTGGCGCCGAACTCGACCCAATTGACCGGGGTGTTTCCTTCGGCCCCCAGGTCGTGACAGTTGAAACCCGAGGCTCGAAATTCAGCCAGGATAAAACTCTTCATTTCGCAACCGGCATGATCGGCTCCGAAATAGATTTCAGGCATTGTCTCTTCGGAATTCAAAAAGTCCTCCATCAGAAAAGAAAAGTCCTTTCTTCTTCCTCGGCGCAGACGATGATGGCCGGAAAATCGGTGCGCGGGCAGACGTTTTCACAGATACCGCAACCGATGCAGAGCTCCGGCACCACGTAAATCTGTTTGACCGTGACCAGGTCCCCCCGGTAGTCATACACTTCAACGTCCCGGAAGCGGATGGCCTTGTCAGGCACCGGGCAATGTTCCTCGCAAACCGCGCAATCGTAGCCGTCCGCATAGGTGAAACAGCGATTGCGATTAATGACCGCGGTGCCGATTTTAAAAGCCTGTTTTTCCTCCAGGTTCAGCCTGCGAATGGCCAGGGTCGGGCAAACCTGGGTACAGCGGTTGCAGTCGTATTCACAGTAGCCGATGGTCGGGATCAGCAGCGGAGTCCAGATGCCCTCGAGACCGGCCTGCATGAAAGCCGGTTGCAGGGCCTTGGTGGGACAGACCTGCATGCAGGCCGAACAGCGCAGGCATTGGGCCAGGAACTCCTTTTCCCTGATCGCTCCCGGCGGACGGACAAATCCCCGGGTGCGCGGCTTGTTTATTCCGGAAACCTTGGGCAGGTTGCCCAGGAAAAGTCCTGAAACCAGAGAGGCGGCCACCACCCGGCGCCCCAGGTCGACTCCCGGCCGGTTTTCCCTGGAAACAGGGTTTTTCCAGGCCAGTTCCAGTGCATCCGAGGGACAGTCAGCCGTGCAATTGAAGCACATCAGGCATTCCGTTTTCAGGTAGCGCTTAAAGGGCCCTTCGTAATAAGTGCAGTTACGGTCACACAGACCGCAGGAAGTACACTTGTCGTTCAACTTGAAGGAAAGCGGACTGAACCTGGCCAGCCAGGCGTAAAGGGCTCCCAGCGGGCAGAGTACGTTGCAGAAAAAACGGCGTCGATAAAAATTCAGGGCCAGGATGGCGAAAAAGACCAGTCCGATGAACACGGTCTGCTCAAACATCGGCTGGTCGATGGCCAGAACGTTGCGGCGCACGAAACGGTAAACCGGGTGGAGGGCCTTTGATACCAGGCCCTTGTCCTGGGCGCCGACCTGCAGGGAATGCTGCAGCAAGTTGTTCATGCCGGGCAGCACCGAGACCGTGCCGGCCCTGGTCAGCAGGGAAAAGGGATCGAGCCAGCCCATCAGCTGCAGGCCGAGCATGGAAAACGCCAGCAAAAGCAGGAGAATAACGTACTTACTGCGCAATTGGCGCTCGGAAAATGACTTTTTTTCAACCTTTTTCTTGCGATTGCGGGCCAGCCAGGTAAAAAACTGCTGCAGTGCTCCGAAAGGACAGATCCAGCCGCAGAAAAAGCGCCCCAGTAACAGGGTCAGCATGAGCGGCAGCAGGGACCAGAGCAGAACCGGCAGGATCTGGTGGGTGGCCAGCAGGTAGGTCGCCGCCACCAGGGGATCAAGGTAGAAAAAAGCGGCCAGGCCGGTGAAATCAAGCGTGAAAGGGCTGGCGGCCCGGACCAGGAAATAGACGAAGATCAGCAGTACCAGCAATTGAACCGCAATGCGGGTTTTCTGCAGGGCCCGGCCGGTGGAGCGCTTCATGTTCAGGCGCTGGCCTTCAGCAGGTTCAGCTTGCTGAAGTCTATTTCACCCATGCCGCGTTGGCGGGCGATATCGAGGAAGGTCACTTCGCTTGGTTTCAACCCGAAAAGATGAGCCGCGGCCACATCGGCTTCCATGACGTTGGCCGAAGCGATTACCGTGCGCTTGGTTTCAACGTCGCTGACCCGGCCCCCGACCGGGCCGTTGCGCATCAGCACGCGATAGGCGTCGACTATGGTCAGGTGACTGCGGAAACCGTTGGCCAGGTCGGCGATGCAGATGGGAAGATCGCGATGCAGGCGACCGCGGTTGCCGCCGATGATGCCGAACAGGTTCTTCATGGCGATAGTCAACTGGGATGAACCATGGTGTTTGAGAATCGGCACGTTGATGAACTTGTCGACTTCCAGGAAATCCCGGTAGAGCGGCCAGTTTTTTACACTTTCGCCCTTGAAATCGTAGCTGACCAGGCGGTTTTCATCCACGTGGCGCACTTCGGCTCCGGCCCGGCGCGCGGTTTCTTCAATGCCGCTGCGATTGTAAGCATCGACGGCCCGGTGGGTGGAATTATCCATGACGATAACCCGCCTGGCGCCGGCTTCCAGGGCCATTTCCACCACCGCCCTGACCACCTCTGGATTGGTGTTAGCCGCCTGTTCCACGGTCCGGTTCCAGGCGATATTGGGTTTGACCATGACCACGTCCTGGCGGGATATGAAGGCGTTCATTCCGCCCAGCAGGGCCACAGCTTTCCTGGTGATCTGATAAGGGGAATCACCCTCCACCCAGGCCACCTGGCCGGCCTTTTTTTCAGCCCGGGTCAGCCCGGGCAGGCAAATGGCCGAAGCCACGGCCAATCCGCCGTTCCTGATGAAAGTCCTGCGTTTCATCGCTCCTCCGATACAGTAATCCTAAAGTTGTCTCACTTGAGACTTTTCAGCAGCGCGGCCATGAAATCCCAGACCTTGCCGATGGCTTCGATACTGATCTTTTCATCAGGCGAATGCGGGTTGCGCAGGTCGGGACCAAAGGAAATCATGTCCATGCCCGGGTTCTTGTCACCGATAATACCGCATTCCAGGCCGGCATGAATCACCTCGACCTTGGGTTGGCGACCGAAAAGATCCTGGTAGACCTGCTGGCATTTTTCCAGCAGTTTCGATTTCATGTTAGGCTGCCAGGCCGGATAACCCTGGCCGCTGTGGTAATCCGCGCCGGCCAGCCGGGCCACGGCCTCTACTTTGGCGGTAATGGCGTGAAGCCTGGACATCACCGAGGAACGCTGGCTGGTCAGCAGGTGAATTTTCCCTTCGTCCACCTTGACGTTGGCCAGGTTGTTCGAGGTTTCCACCAGGCCTTTCATGTCGGTGGACATGGCGGCCACCCCGTGGGGCAGGGCCAGGATGAAAGCGATGACCCGATCCGAGCAGGATTCGGTCATGGCTCTTCTGTCAGGAGAACCGGGATGGGGGTCCATGCTGATTTTCAGCCTGGGATCGGTATTGCGAAACTCGTCGGCCAGCTTGGCCGAGAAACCGGCCACCAGTTCCCACAACTGCCCGGCATCGGCGGCCGGCACGAAAACCACCGCGGCCGCGTCCCGGGGGATGGCGTTGTGAGCCGTGCCGCCGCTGATATAGGTTATGCGCAGATCGGTGACCAGGCGCAGTTCATTCAGGGTGCGGGCCAGCACCCGGATGGCATTGGCCCTCTCCTCGTGAATGTTGACCCCGGAATGGCCTCCGGTCATATCGCAGGCCTTGATTTCGAAAGCGCTGTAATCTTCTGGGACTTCCCGGTAATCCAGGTTCAGGGACATCTTGGTATCCCGGCCGCCGGCGCAGCCCACGGTGAAAACTCCTTCGTCTTCCGAATCGATGTTGAGCAGGAGGCGGCCCTTGATGAAGCCGGGCTGGAGGGCATTGGCCCCGGTCAGGCCGGTTTCCTCGTCAACCGTGAACAGCAGTTCCATGGGTGGATGGGGCAGGTTGGGATCATCGGCGGCCACCATGGCCATGGCCATGGCGATGCCGTTGTCGGCGCCCAGGGTGGTCTGACGGGCCTTGAGCCAGCCAGGTTCAGATTCGTAATCAAATACAATGGGATCCTTGCTGAAATCGTGCTTGGAATCGGGAGTCTTTTCGCAGACCATGTCCAGATGGCCCTGCAGCACCACGACAGGTGATTTTTCATAGCCCTTGCTGGCCGGAACCTCTATGACTATGTTGCCCACCTCATCGGTGCGGGATTTGAAGCCGCGGTCCTCGGCCCAGCCCTGCATGAAGTCGATGATCTGCGCTTCGTTCTTGGAACAGCGCGGTATGCGGCTTATTTCTTCAAACACGGTCAGGATCTGCCTGGTTTTTTCATGGGTCATGTGTTAAATCTCCTTAAATAAATAGGGTTAAAATTTACTATAAAAGAAAAGATATGCCTTGTCAATTGTTGCCGGGCCTTTACCCGCAGTCCCGGAAAAAACCGGTTTTTATCCGGCTGAATTGAACAAAAATGAACGGAGGAAACCGGCGAAAATCCAGTCGAAACAAGACAAAAGGTTTGCTACAATTTAATAAAAGAAACATTTTAAATGGGATTCAAAACCAAGAAGTGAAAACGAATGCAATAAAGTCAAAGTGACCATGCAAAAGGATTTAGCAATAGAACAAACAGGTGGTGCATCGATTCTGACAAAACGACTATATTCGAAAATCTCAAAGATTCCTAAAGCGTTTTTGACACTATTATCTCTCTATGCTAATCTTAAAACCCAAAATGGCTGTAATTAATGGAATCTCAACCATTATTTCCGTTCTGATCCAAGTTTGCCAGAATTCAGACGGCTTGAGACAGACTCTGGACTGCCTGGCGGCCCAGACCATGCCCAAGCGCAAAATGCAGATAATCGTGGCCAATGATGGGGCGGATGCCGAAGTGGGAGAACTCTGTCGGATACGGGAAATCGACCTGGTCGACATAAAGCCGCGCCGGGGTTCGTATTTCGCCAGGAACAGGGCCCTGGAAAAGGCTGAAGGCGAGATCATCGCCTTCATAGACGCCGGCATAATCGTGCCCGAAAACTGGCTGGAAAAAGCAATCAAGACCCTGGGCCCGGCCGCCTACCTGGCCGCCGAAGTAGACATAGCCGATGTGCCGCGGCCGACCGCGGCCCAGGCCTACGAGAAAGCCAATTCCTACCCGGTGTCCGAGTACCTGAAAGAATCTCATTTTGGTGTCACGGCCGGCTTGCTGGTCAAAAAAACTCTCCTGAAAAAAATCGGGCCTTTCCATGAAAACCTGGATTCCGGCGGAGATTTGGAATTCGGCGACCGGGTTCACCGCGCCGGATTCAGCCAGGTCTACCTGGCCGAACCGGTCCTCCTGCACCAGCCGCGCCGGGCAATCGCCCTTTTTCTCAAACAATTCCGGGTAAAAAAGGGACACGCCCAGTTGGCCCTGCTTTACCCGCAGCGATTCCGGGGAAAAAAAACGATCACGGTCATTTCAGGCCTGGCCCGGGCCCTTCTGCCGCCAAGGCCCGCAAGTGCGCGCGATTTTTTTCTCCAGGATCATTCCCTTTCCTTCTTAAGGCGATATTTCTTTTTATGGGCGCTCAAGTTTTGCCGGGCCCTGGCCGATTTCACAGCATTATTCGCCAAGTCTCCCAGCCCCGATAATAGAGCCACACAAATCAAGTGGCATTGTCTGAAAAAGCATGGCCGCTGAAATACTGTTGTGTTCCTTTTATTATCCACCCTACCGGGGCATCGGCGCCCGGCGCTGGGCCTTTTTCTCCCGTTTTCTGACCGACCGGGGCTACAAAGTAGCGGTGGTCCGGGGACCGGCAGGCCTCAGCAAAGGAGCAGAGCCGGCCGTAGAGGCGGGAATAACCATTCACCCGGTTGAGCATGAAGCTTTTCCCCGGATAAGCATACCGCGCCTGCCTTTTTTGACCGAATGCCTGCGCTGGCAGAAACCCTTCAGTACAGTTCTTGAGAGAGTAATAAAAGAGCAGAAACCGCGCTTGCTGGTATTCAACGGCGGACCATTTTTCTACTTTCCACTGGCCCCGGCCCTGGCCGAGAAGTACCAATTGCCTTACTGGCTGGACTTTCGCGATGCCTGGGCCCTGGGTTCACACCTGGGCCTGCGCTTCAGCGCCCGCTTGATCCACCGGCTGGAAAACCGGGCTGTTGCAGCGGCCAGCCTGGTTACCGACGTTACCCCGGAAATGACCGCACTACGGCGCAGGCATTACCCGGATCTCCCGCCGGAGCGCTTCCAGACCCTGGAAAACGGATTCGAGGGCGAAGCGGTAAAGACAGATAATACAAACCGGAAAACCCGCCCCCTGCGCCTGGCCATCTGGGGAAAATTCGCCGCTTACAACCGCGAACATGCCGAAATGCTGTTCGCGGCCATGTCCGCAACGCCGGAACTTGCTTCAAGCGAAGTCCACCATTTCGGTGATGAAAACGAAGCCGCCTTGCTGGCCAGAACAGCGGCCCGGGTCAAACTTGAAAGTAATCTGAAGCTCCACGGTTACCTGGACTACGAAAAAGGCCTGGCCAGGGTGGCCGGCCTGGACCTGGCCGTGCTCAATCACCGCTCAGCGCTGATGGTCGGCAGTAAAGTCTACGACTACATCAGGCTCAACATCCCCATGCTGGCCTTCACCCGGCCCGGTGAAGCCCTGCACCGCCTGCTGGCCCCGTTCGAACACGCTTATTCCGCCGGGGACACGCAGGAAACACTGACCGTTTTGAAGGAAATAAACACAGTGAGGCCGGACCGGCTTGATCCCAGCCTTGACGCTCTGCCTTTTTCCAGGAGGACTCAGGCTGAAAAAATGCTTTCCCTGCTGGAAGTGATGCTGAAATAATGAGAATCCTGCTGATCGCCTATTATTTCCCGCCCGGGCCGGACGGCGGCGGCCAGCGGCCGGCGGCTTTTCAGCATCACCTCAACCGCCTGGGGCATCCGACCGCAGTGCTGACCCATACTTACGATCGTTTCCAGGGTTCCGCGGAAAACGAATTCCGGATTTTTGATCCATCTTATTGCCGGGACCACGGCGGCCGTCATTTTTTCCCCTGGGCTCTGCGCCGGGGGCTGGTCCTGGCCGCCAACCTGGTGGGCCGACCCCGCACCATTTTTTCCTCCTGGAAAAAATCAGCCCTGCAAGCACTCCCAGGAATCATCGAGCATTTTCAGCCCGATGTCCTGCTGGCCAGCTACCCTCCGGTTGAAACACTTGAACTGGGGCTGGCCGCCGCCCGCCTGAGCGGACTGCCTCTGGCGGCCGATTTCCGAGACGGACTGCTCTTTGAACCGGTCGAGGAAGTCAACCTGCGTCGTCACCCCTGCCTGCGCAGGCATTATCGGGATGTCGAAGCCGCCGTATGCCGGGAGTCGGTCTTGATCCTGGCCGCCTCGGAAGCGATCAGCGGCTACTTCAGGAAAAACTATCCCTTCTGCCGGGTTCACACCCTGACCAATGGATTTGAACCCGGGGGGGCTGTTCCGGCCGCTGAAGAACCAGGGGGATCAATCAGGCTGGTGCATACCGGCTCACTGGCTCTTTCCGACCCCACGGTCAGCATTGACTCGTTCATCAGTGCCTTGAAAAAGTTGGGTGAATCACACCCGCAGTCGGCCCGGCGCCTGGTCCTGGAATTCGCCGGCCGGTTGAGCCGCGGGGAAAGAAAAGCACTGCTGGGCCTTGGTGATATAATAAAGATCATCATTCACGGCCAGCTGCCCCGCTCTCAAGCCCTTGAACTGCAAAGCAGGGCCGACCTGCTGCTCTTGATAAGCTCGCCCAGGCGCAGCGGTCATATCGCCGGCAAGATTTTCGAGTACCTGGCCGCCGCCAGACCCATCCTGGCCCTGAGCCCGCTCAGTTCCCAGACAGCCGCCTTAATCAGGCGCACCGGCTGCGGCTGGACGATTCCTCCGGACGATGCAAACCGCCAGACCGCCTTTCTGGCGCACCTGCTGGCCAATCCGGCAATGATTTCGGAACTGCGGCGCAATGAAAACGCAATCAGTTTTTATGAACGGCCCCGGCAGGTGGCCGGGCTGGCCACCCTGCTGGAACAGCTGCTCGAGGAAAGCAGAAACAGATGAACCCGCAATGGTACGCTGTTTTACAACTGCTACTGCTGACTCTGGCCGCGGCCGGATTTGGAACCCTGGTTTTCCCTGACTCCCGGAAAAAAGAAAACAGCATCGATTTCTCGGTCGCCGTGCTGGGCCTTGGTTTTATCATTATAGCCCTGTTGACCCTGCTGGCCGCGGCCCTGCACTGTCTGGGCCTGTCTTTTTACCTGGTTGTGACCACAACCGGAATCGTATTCCTTTTTTTCAGGCGCTCCTGCTTTACAGGCCGCGGTAGTAGTTCCCGGCCCGGGGCCAAGTCCCTGCTGGTTCTTTTGCCCTTTGCCCTGCTGGCTCTTTTTTACTCGTTATTTCCCCCAAGTTTTTACGACGCCCTGCTCTACCACCTGGCTGTTCCGGCTTACTACTTGCGGCAGGGCGGCTTGGCCGCCTGGGAAAACAACTTCTTTGCCAGCCTGCCGCTGAACGTGGAAATGCTTTACCTGTTCTTTCTGCAGGGCGGCGGTGCCCTGGCCGCCAAGCTTTTTTCGCTGCTGTGCGCCCTGCTGACCGGGGCATTGCTTTATACCTGGCTGGACGAAAAGAATAAAGGCAAATGGAGCCTGCTACCGGCTCTGCTCTTTTTTTCCACACCGGAAGCGTTATTCCTGGCCGCCACGGAAAAAAACGACCTGGCAGCCCTGTTGTTCATTTTACTGGGCACCCGTTTTTACTTCCTGCACCTGAGAGCCGGCGGCCGGGCCAGGCTGCTGCTCAGCGGCCTGTTCTGGGGCGCGGCCATCGGCAGCAAGTACGTGGCCGCCTATCCACTGGCTGCGGTTCTGATCAGTGGGATTTTCCTCAGCGGCCGGCCGGGCCGGAAAAAATTCAGCGCCGGCTTGCTGATCTGCCTATTGGTCCTCGTCATGCTCAGCCCCTGGATGCTGAAAAACTTCGTTTACAACGGCAATCCTCTTTATCCCTACCTGAACGACCTGTGGCCCAATGAGAACTGGTCGGACCAGCAAGCGGCCTACCTGAAAAAAATGATCAATCCCAATCAAGGCAGCCTCTCAGCCAGGATACTTTTCCCCTGGCATCTTTTCACCCGCCCCTACAGCTTTGGAGTAAGCTCTGTAACCGGCCTGGTCTTTCTGTTGGTGCTGCCCCTGGCTTTCTCCCGGAAACTGCCGCCGGAATTCCGGCAACTGCGGAACAGCGCCCTGCTGACCTTTCTTTTAATACTGCCCTTTGCCAGTATCAGCCGCTACTATCTGCCCGTTTTCATGCTGCTCAGCCTGCCCCTGGCCGCGGGTCTGGCCGGCTCGAATCCAGGCGCTCCGGCCAGGAGGGTGTTTATCCCGGTCCTGGCTCTCTGCCTGCCGCTGCAGTTGTTCCAGTCCGCCGAATTGCTGGAACGTTTCACCAGGGGCGGCACCTTCCTGTCAAGAGTTATCAGGGGAGAATTGCCGGCCGGAACCCGCTACCTCGACCTGGTGCCTTATTACCGGGCGGCCGGTTTCATCAACCGGAACACGCCCACAGATGCCGGAATCCTGGTTCTGGGCGAAGAGCGCAGTTTTTACCTCGAACGCCGTTTCTGCGCCGCTTCGCAGTACGACCGCCATCCCTTCCTGGAAACCCTGAAAAAAGATTCCTCAGCGGCCCTCGATTTCATTGCAGAGCGAAAGCTGTCCTACATCCTCGTAACCCGTGATCTGGAAAACTATAAAAGCAGTGCAGGTGAAAGCATGGTTGAAGCGGACCGCTTAAAAAAATTTCTTGCCAAGCTGACCGTTTGCTACCAGGACCGGAATTACCTGGTTTACAAAACTGACTGACGATCGGAACGCAGGTTTTATTTCGGGATCAGCTTTTTTATTGCCCTTTCCAGGCGCTTCTTTTGGTTAGCGATTGAATGACAGAGTATTCCAAGTCGGCCGGCCTTCTGATCGAACAGAATCAGGTTGCGGTTCGCCGGAACCGTGCAAAGGCACTTCTCCGCCAGGCAAGGCTTGGCCGAATTGTATTTTTTAAAGTTTTTGTCCTTGATATTACCCAGGTAATTGTGCACGAAAGGCTGAGAATAGCATCTGGTAACCGTTCCATCCGGCATGATGATAAAAAAAAGATGCCCCGTTTCGCAAAGCACTCCATACGAATCAAAGGTGACTATCTCTTCGGTTTTCTCAATGAACGGAAAACCAGCCAGTTCTCTTTCAAGTTTATCGGGATACCGAATGAATCCCCGCGAATCCTTGTAGCGCTGCAGGCTCATACTGACTCCCTCAGCCTGAAATCTTTCGTATATCCTTTTTATCCTGCTGAAATTGTCCTCCAGCACAACACTGGTCACGATGAATTTTTCCGGTTGCGGCAACAACCGGGAGAATGCCACGGCTTTCTCAAAAAAAACATCCTCGCTGACCTGGCCTAAATGCAGGCTGGCCGTCATCATCTGCAGGCCGGCCCCGCAAACGTCGACAAAACGACGCCATTTAGACAAGGGCCAGGAGAAATTCGTAGTCAGGGCTATCCGGTGCCCCAGGCTGACAACCCGGCCCAATACATCCAGGAACTGCGGGTGGGTGGTTTCCTCCGCACCGCTGAACTTGACCAGGCAGGGCCGCGGTAAATCTGAAAGATGTACGATGACTGCATTTATGGTTTGTTCATCGGCATGGCCCGGATGTAAATGCTTTTTCTTGTTCCTGCCCAGATCACAGTAATCGCAACTGTAATTGCACAGATCCGTCAATCGCCACTCGATGCCGGGCACCGGAGAAGGGTGGTTTCGGCCCGGGGCGGTGAACCCGGCAGGTACCTCCTGTTTTGTCCCGCGCATATAACTCCTTCCACCGGGAATTATAACCCAGAGCAACACGGGAAAAAACAAACAGCTGAATGAGAATCCCGGTTGAAACAGTAACCGCTCCGAGCGAGACAAGATCCCTTGAGCAGCCAGGAGCCGTTTATCTCCAACAAAAGCGTTTATTACAAAAGTGATAAGGATAAGTCAAAGCTCACCATTCCGGTACAGACCGACATAAGCCAGGCTTTTACTTCACCTTTTCCCTTACCTAAAGATTAAGATGGAGATCAAGGGAACGACCTCTTTATTGACAATATACTCCAGCTATTT
Source organism: uncultured Clostridia bacterium (assembly GCA_964457225.1). Classification (GTDB taxonomy): domain Bacteria; phylum Acidobacteriota; class Aminicenantia; order UBA2199; family UBA2199; genus CAYWEM01. The sequence continues at coordinate 86,427 of CAYWEM010000009.1, read as the reverse complement.
TACAATGCTGGCAGGTGGTGAGTGTAGCTCAACGGTAGAGTATCGGACTGTGGATCCGAGCGTTGGGGGTTCAAATCCCCTCACTCACCCCAAAATTGACTTGGAACTTCATTATCATAGATGTAAATCAGCTTGTCCGCGGCAAAATCGATATAAGTCCATCAGGCAGAAATCACGGCAAAAAGCCCCGCTTCTGAACCGGGAAAAGTCCGGAACCAAATTCATCGGGTGCAGTCCATGCTGAAGCTCATGTTTGTCTGCGGCACCAGGCCGGAAGTCATTAAACTCGCCCCGGTGATAAAAGCCGCCTTTGAAAATCCTGCCGACTTTACCGTTCGGGTATGCGTCACCGGACAGCACCGGGAAATGCTCGACCAGATGCTGGCCGTGTTCGGCATAAAACCGGATTACGACCTGGCTCTGATGCAGCCCGATCAGGACCTGGCCGACATCAGTTCCAGAACCATCAAGGCCGTGGCGGAGCTGTTGAAAACGGATTCTCCCGACTGGATCATAGTCCAGGGAGACACGACCACGGTCTGGGCCGCGGCAGTCGCCGCCTTTTTCTCGGGAGTCAAGGTGGCTCACGTGGAAGCCGGCCTGAGAACCGGGGACCGCAGGCAGCCTTTTCCGGAAGAAATCAACCGCCGAATCGTGTCTCATATCGCCGATTTGCACTTCGCGCCCACTGAATGGGCCCGTAACAACCTGCTGGCCGAAGGTATTCCGGGTGAAAGCGTATTCGTAACCGGTAACACGGTGATAGATGCTCTTGAATGGGTACTGGAAAAAATCGATCGCAGACCGGATCAGGATGTTTTAAGGATCCGGCAATGGCATGCGGAAAAAATCGGCAAAAGGAAATTCGTACTGCTCACCTGTCATCGAAGGGAGAGTTTCGGGCCCGGCCTGGAAGGCATTTTCTCGGCCGTCCGTCGCCTGGCCGAGTCAAATCCCGCCCTTGATTGGGTCTTCCCCGCCCATCTTAATCCCAGAGTCCTGAAACCGGCTGAAAAAATACTGGGCGGACTGGAAAACGCTTTCATCATCAGCCCGCAATCGTACACGGCCTTTGCCTGGCTGATGCGCCAGGCAATTCTCATCATGACCGATTCCGGCGGTATCCAGGAAGAAGCGCCCAGCCTGGGGAAAAGAGTACTGCTGCTGCGTGACAGAACGGAAAGGCCTGAAGGGCTTGCGGCTGGAGCGATCACTCTCGCCGGAACCTCCGGAGATTCAATAGAATCGAGTTGCCGGGAAATACTGGAAAGCGGAGATTTCTTTTTCACAGATCCCAACCCTTACGGAGACGGCCGGGCGGCGGCCAGAATCATAAGCGTACTGAAGCAGACGGCGGAAAAATGAAAATCGCCATGATTACGGATGACTATCCGCCCAATATAGGTGGAATCGCCGCCCATGTCTACGAGTTGTCCCGGGCCCTGCAGGCGGAAGGCCACGAGATCCAGGTCTATTTCTGGGATCCGGAAAAAAGAAACTCGGTTGAGCACGGCATCGTCCCGGTAGAGTTTTTGCAAACGAGAAAACAGGGTAGCTGGCCGCGCGGATTCTTTAAATCATTTCCCCTGTTACGAGAATTAAGAAGCATCAAGACCGCTTTTACACCAGATATAATGCATCTCCATGCCCCGGCGCCCTTAAGCCTGGCCATGCGCTGGCTGGGGAGCGACCCGGTTTGTCGCCGTGTCTTCACCAATCATTCCAGCGGTTACCTTTACATGATCCGCCGCCCCGGCGGCAGAATCAAGGCCAGGTTTTACTGCGGTGCTTTTGAAGGCCTGATCGCGCCCAGCGATGAACTGCTCAGGGAATCGTTGTTTCTGGGGATTCCTGAGTCCAACTGCCGCTACATTCCCAATGGAGTTGACCTTGACCGCTTTTCTCCTAAAGACCGGGACCAGGCCAGGAAAGAATTGAATCTTCCGCGAAAAAGCAGGATTATCCTGGCCACCAGGCGTTTTGTGGTCAAGAACGGCCTGCGTTTCCTGGCCCGAGCCCTGATCGACGTAGTCAAGGAAATTCAGAATGTTCAGTGTATTTTCTGCGGTTCGGCAGGGGATGAACAGGAACTTCCGGCCGTGAAAAACATCATTGCGGCCAACGGCCTGGAAAAAAACGTCACCTTCAGCGGACCTGTGCCCAACACCGAGATTCCTCTTTACCTGGCCGCCTGCGACTTGATGGTCCTGCCCTCGCTGGTCGAAGCGACCAGCATTTCCTGCCTGGAAGCAATGGCCATGGCCAGGCCGGTGATCGGCACCAAAACCGGCGGCATTCCGGCCCTGATAGCCCACGGACAGACCGGATTACTGGTCAATCCGGGCGACTCGGAAGAGCTGGCAGCAGCGATAGTCAAGGCTCTCAGGGACCTTGATCTGCAGGAAATGGGCCGGGCCGCCAGGAAAACGGTTGAAAAGAATTTTTCCTGGGCCGGGGTCGGTCGAAAAACCCTTGAGTTTTACGAAGAAATCCTGAAATTTCAGTTCAGCAAAGGCGGGTCCGGGTAAACGCGGGGCCTGCGCGGCTATTCTTTCCGGTTGAGATCCAGGGTGGCCTCGTCTTCCGGCCGGTTGGCCCTGGTGGTGATATTGACCCGCATGGAGCGATGGATCAGGTCGATGTTGACAATTTTGATGTCGATATCCTCCTTGGTCTGAAGCAGTTGCAGTCTTTGGGCCACATCCTGCAATTCAGCGACCGAGAGATGGCCTGGATAAGCAAGCTCCATGCGAAGTTCAGCGTAATCACCACGGTCGAAGCGGTCTATACGCAGCACCGGGAAGTCGAACCTGGCGAAGGCATCGTAAACTACCTGAGGATCGGTGGTTGATTCCATGATTTACCTAAGCTCCTGACTGGATAATGTTATTTTACCTGAAACAACAATGCAAGTAAATCAAGCATTTCTTGCCTCAAGCGGTGTTTTTTGTTATAATCTTCTTCCTTACTGGAAAAACTATGAGCAGCCTGGAACATTTTTTTATCATCAGCTATTTTTTTATCCTGCTCATTCTGGCTGTTTTCGGCTGCCATCGCTATTACCTGGTTTACCTTTATCTGAAAAACAAAAAACGCCGGCCGCTACCAGGGGGATACTTCTCTGAACTGCCTCGCATCACGGTGCAGCTGCCGATGTACAACGAAATGTACGTGGCCGCCAGGTTGATAGATACAGTTGCCAAGATGAATTACCCCCGGGAACTTCTGGAAATCCAGGTCCTGGACGACTCAACCGATGAAACCGTGAAAATCGCCTCGGAGCGGGTCGAACACTATTCACGCAGGGGGCTGGACATCACCTACCTGCATCGCAAGAACCGCAGCGGTTTCAAGGCCGGCGCCCTCGAAGCGGGCATGCGCCGGGCCAAGGGCGATTTCATAGCGGTTTTTGATGCCGATTTCATGCCCCATCCTGAATTTCTCAACCAGTGCATCAACTATTTTACCGAGCCGCAGGTCGGCATGGTCCAGGTACGCTGGAGCCATCTCAATCGTACCTGTTCCCTGATAACCAAGCTTCAGTCGATTTTTCTCGATGGACATTTCGTGGTAGAGCATACCGCCCGCAACCGCAGCGGCCGTTTTTTCAACTTCAACGGCACGGCCGGCATCTGGCGCAAAACCACCATTTCCGACGCTGGGGGCTGGGAACACGACACCCTGACCGAGGATCTCGACCTGAGTTACCGGGCCCAGCTCAAGGGCTGGAAATTCATCTATCTGCCCGACATCGCCGTCCCGGCAGAGCTTCCAGCCGATATAATCGGCTTTAAAACTCAGCAGCACCGTTGGGCCAAGGGCTCAATCCAAACGGCAAAAAAACTGCTGCCGATTATCTTCTCCGCTCCACTGCCCTGGAGGGTGAAATCAGAGGCTTTTTTCCACCTGGCGGCTAATTTCGCCTACCTGCTGATGATTCCCTTTTCCCTGTCGATACTGCCGGTCATGCTGATCAGAAAGGAACTGGACTGGTCCCGCATGGTGCTGGTCGATGTGCCCCTGTTCCTGATGGCCACCGCATCCGTTTCCGCCTTTTACATCGTCTGTCAGAAAGAGCTTTACGCAAATTGGATCTCCACCCTGAAGTACCTGCCCCTGCTGATGGGGCTGGGCATCGGCCTGGCAGTCAACAATTCCATGGCCGTTGTCGAGGCCCTGTTAAACAAGGATTCGGAATTTGTGCGCACCCCCAAATACGGCACAAGAAGCAAGGAAGAAAAGATTCCGTTAAAGAAATACAAAAGCAATCGCCGCAACCTGACCGTGCTGATAGAGATAGTACTTGGATTGTACTTCTCGGTTGCCCTGGTCATCGCTGTCATTGAAGGTATCTGGATGACCATCCCCTTCCTGTTGCTTTTCCTCTACGGATATTCTTACATGGCCGGCCTCAGCCTGGCCTCGATCAATCAGCAAAGAATCCAAGTGAACAAAGCCGATGGCTTGTGACGAGGACACTCCGGCCGGCGCCTGCGGTGCAGCCAGGAGCGATCATTTCGGATCATTCAGATACGGCACCTTCCTGTTCAGCGCCGAGGAAATACACAAATCTTCCACTGCGGCAACCGAAATCGGAGGCCGCAAGGAAATGCTGATCGTCAAGCATCTGCACCAGAACATTCACCTGGCCCATTGCAAAAACCAGTTGCCGATCCAATACCGTCAATCGATCAAAGTCAAGGGCGGCCGTGACTGGAGAATCGTACTGCCTCTTTTCGCCAAGTACAACCAGCGCAAGCTGATGCGCATCGCCCGTTTCGCCCAGAACATGGCCGGTCTTTCTTTTTTCGAAGTAATCAAAAACATGCTCGAAGTCGAAAATTACCTGGATGTGCTGGCGCTGGTTTACTTTTTCGACATCTCCCGTGCGGCTGCCGAAGAAATCCTGATTAAAATGGAATACGCCAACCTGTTGAAAATCCTCTCGCTGAACCAGCTGGAAGTCACTTCAAGGGCGCATTGCCTGGAAATGCTGGCAGCCATGCAGGCGGAAATATCCAGGCTGGCGGCACAAAGGACCAAAACCGGGAAAATCACCGACCTGGAAAAAACCATAAAACTGCCCCATACCTCGATTTTTTTTCGCTACCTGCTGCATTCACTGCAGCAGAGCAACGGTTTTTCCAGGCAGGGCAACATGATCGTCTTCCACAAGGTGGCCCCCGCCCCTGACGTAATTGAAACAATCCCGATCATCGAAAAGACCCTCAAAAAAAACAAGCTGATCGTCTTCACCATAAACGACATAATCAAGCTCTGCGATTTGAATTACAAAACGGTCAACGACGCTCTCTGGCACCTGGTGGAAAGTGAAAGAGTCCTGCCGCTCAACGACAGTTCCTTTGCTTTCAGTGAAGAAATGGCAAAAATAATAAATCGCCTGAAAAAGTTTAAAAGGAACCAGGGTGACTTGATCGACATTCAATCTTTCCGCGATATTTCCGCCTGTAACCGCAAAACAATTATCACGATTCTTGAATACCTCGACAGTCAGAACATAACCCAGAGAAGCGGCGCAAAAAGGCGCATTCTGCTGCCGGCCTGAAAAGCGCAATACTTGAAAATAAAGGCTTTTTGTTTATAATTGATGATGAGTTCAAGGAGGGTTCAGTGAAATCATTGCCCTGCTTTTTTTTATTGTTCGCCCTTGTTTTTATCCCTTCCTGCCAAGCCAACCGATTCAACAGTGAAATCGAATTCGCCTCCCGGCTGGCCAGCCTGGAATTATGGCAGGAAGCCTATGACCGCTGGGAAAGAGCCCTTGCAGTTGAAGGAAACAAGGCATACCTGCTGAACAACATGGCCGTGGCCCTGGAAGCCATGGGGCGTCTCGAACAGGCGGCTGAAAAATACGACCTGGCTCTGAACCTGGAACCAAACAACCAGCAGATTCAGAACAACCGGCAAAGGTTGACCAGGCTGCTGGCAAGCGGCCTCAAACAGGGAGAAAAACAATGAAAAAAACCCTGCGCGTCGCGGCAGTACTTTTTCTGCTGTTAATTTTCAGTTCCTGCACTTCGTCTTACTTCAGCACCAGCATAACTATCCCCAAAACTTTTATCTTTGACTTTTCCCCTTACAAGTCTCTGTATTTCCAGGACTTCAAGTCAAGCTTCGAAGGCATAGAAATCGATCCGCGCGAGGCCGTTCGCACTCTTTTCACCAGGGAGCTTCCATTGTACCTGGAAAGAGAAATCAATCTCTTGCCGACTGCCGAGGAATCCACCCTCCAGACCGGAGAAACAGAAGAAAGCGAGGCTGAAAACCCGGAAAATGAAAAGCTATCCTCGCCGCTGATCCCGGGGGCTTTGATCATCACCGGTGAAATGAAAATAGAGGTGCTTCAGCGCAGCCGTATTCGTGAAGTCAGGGAAAGCCTGGGGAAAAAAAGAAACGTACTGGTTCAGACCGAAAACTGGAGCATGAACTGCAGAATTGCATTTTTCGACAGCGAAAAGCAGGAAGAAGTCTTTTCCGCCAGCTTTAACGAAGGTTACCAGAACGAAAACAACATGTCGGCTGATTTCAGTTTCAATCTTCTGCTTGACAGAGTGGCCGAACGCCTGCTCAGCCAGCTTGTCAGAAGCCGCCGGATCCAGGAAAGAACCATCCTGAACAGGTAGGAAAAAATGAACAAAAAAAGTCTTTTCAAATACATTCTGCTGGGAACAATGCTGTCCGCAGTGATGCTGCACGGTCAGTACAATTTTTTCGATTACTATGGAAAAAACAAGGTCATCCGCGAATACTTCAAGTGGAAATACGATGAAACCGCCAATTTCCGCATTCACTATTACCTGGAAGACGACCTCCTGATCAAGCGCCTGGCGGCTCACGCCGAAGAAGCTTACGAACAGATCGCCACCTTCCTGGGCGTCACCATCGAAAAGAAAATTCCGATTATTTATTACCGTTCCCAGCCCGAGTTTCAGCAAACCAACCTGTACCCCGGTTTCCTCCCTCCCGGAGTGATGGCTTTCGCCGAGCCGATCGGCCATCGCATCGTCATTCACGGAGATCAGCCGTTTGAAGGCATCGCCCGCACCCTGACCCACGAGTTGGCCCATATCTTCGAATTCGCCATTATCTACCGGGACATTTCCTCCATGCGCATGAGCCTGAATCCCCTGCCTCTCTGGACCATGGAAGGATTCGCTGAATTCATCACCGCGTCCTGGGATTCCTTTTCCCTGATGACCATCCGTGATTCGGTGATCAACGACCGCATACCCGAGCTGACCGAAGAAAACGAATTGTTCTCGCAGTACGCCACCGGCCGTACCCCCTATGATTTCGGCCATCTTGTCTATGAATTCATATACGAGCGTTTCGGCAGAAGGGGAGTCAGGCGCCTGCTGACCTCGTTGAGAAGGACTCCGTTAATAGGCCGACGCCAGAATATCGCAGAACAATTCGGTTTTTCCCTGAAAGAATTCAATTTCGAGTTCCGCCAGTTCGCCAAACAACGCTTCGCCGACTTCGCCCTGCGGGAAAACCCTGAAGATTACAGCATAAGAATCGCCCCGGAAATGCCTTTTTTCTACACTTTTTCCCACCGGGTTTCCAACAGCGGAGAAATGGTGGCCCTGCTTACCGTGAATGCCCGGACTTTCATGCTGGACATCGTGCTGGTTTCCATGAAGGACGGACAACTGGTAAAAAAAATCACCCCCGGATTCAGCAGTAAATACGACAACATTGAATTCAAGTTCGATCCGGCAGACGGTTCAAGCCTTACCTGGGATCTCGCTGAAAAACGCATCGCCTTTCTGGCCCGCCGGGAATACGACAATTTTATAGTAGTAATGGACGTCCTGAGCGGTTCCATCCTCAACATGATCAAGCTTGGCAAACTGCAGGATCCGGCCTCACCTGATTTCCACCCGGACGGCAAAAGGATTTTTTTCACCGCCATGGATGGCCTGCAGAGGCGGGTCTATTTCGCCGACCTGGAAAGGGACGTCGTGCAGGCGGCCAGTAACGGCGGTTTTTTCATTCACTCGCTGAACCTTTCCAGGCAGGGAGAGCAAATAGTTTTCAGCGCCACCCATGAGGGACGACGCCAGCTGTTCCTGGCTCCCTTGCAGGCCATCGATCAACCGAAACTGCTGCTCAGCGGCGAATTCGATGCCATAGCCCCCGCTTTTTCCAGGGACGGAAAAAAGGTTCTGTTCAGTGCCGATGAACTTGGCGCTTTCAACATCTACAGCCTGCACCTGGAAAGCGGTTTACTGGAACGCTATACCGATGTCCGCACCGGCAATTTTTTCCCGGCCGAAAACCCCCTGGAACCAGATACGCTTGTCGTGTCATCATTTCACAAGGGAACTTTCAACCTGTACAAAGTTTCCACGGCCAGCGCCCTGGCCGAACAAAAAACAACCCCGGAACAAGTTCGGGCCGTTGCCGCCGAACCGATTCCCGAAGTTCCGGCCGAACTGTTTTCGGTCAGCGGCCAGCCTTACCGCCCCTTCGAGAAACTCCATCTCAATTCCCTGCCTCCGGTAACAGTCGGCATCGGCAGTGACGGCAGTTTCCTGGGCTATTCATATCTCAGCCTTACCGACCTGATGGTCGACCACAACTTCACCTTCCTGCTCTACTCCCAGTACGGTTACCGCTCCTTCAACCTCTCCTATTTCAACCAGAAAAGAAGATTCCAGTACGCCGGCTATGTTTTTTCTTTTTCTGATGGCTATTACCTGCCATACCAGTCTTTTTCTTATTTCACGGTTCGCAGCAGGTACGGGGCCGGTATCGCGGCCATTTACCCCCTGAGTCGTTATACCAGGCTTGAGCTTTCCTATTCCGTTTTCAAACAGGAAGAGAATTCAGACTTGCTTTTTTACGGTATCAAGCTGCCCTACGGCCAGTTTTTTTCCGGCATGGCCATGCCGCTTGAACTCAGCGTGACCAATGAAACCACCATGTTTGCCAATTACGGTCCCAACCGGGGCCAGACTTTTCGTTTTTCCTGGCGACAGTACCTCAATCTTTTCTCTTCCTACCTGAGCGCCCATACATTCGAAGGCGATTACCGCCGTTACCTGCGCCTCAGCCCGGACACCCTGCTTGCTTTCCGCCTGAAAGGTTATTACTCCGGAGGCAGGAACGCCCTGATCCAATGGAGCGGGGGCAACAACACGGTGCGCTCGGTAGGTTTCAACGCCATGGTCGGGAACAAGGGCTTTGTTTTCAACTCGGAATTCCGCTTTCCCCTGGTACAAATCGCCCTGACACCCATCGGCCTGGTCGGGCCGGTACGCGGACTGCTGTTTTTCGACCTTGGAGCCTTCTGGTTCAACGACCAGGAATTCTCCTTTTTCAAACAGGGCCAGGGTTTGACCCTGCAGGATCCGATTGCTTCCTATGGATTCGGAGTTCAGTTCTTCCTGTTCGGCATCCCATTCCACGTCGAATGGGTCACCCGCACGGATTTGAAGAAGTCTCAATACCAGGGGGTCAATTTCTGGATCGGCTTTGATTTCTGACCCGGGCGATCAATACCGCCAGCTGGGCAGAATGTCCTTGGCCGGCGAAGATGTTATCCGCCATATTTTCCTGGTGGCGATTTCAATTATTTTCAGGTCCCAGTTTCCGCTGAGCAACTGAGGCCCCGAAGCGTACACGATGTAGCGGTCATCAGGAGAAAACCAGGGGTAATAATCGTGCATTTGGTCATCCAGGGTCAGGCGCACCGGTTGAAAGTCGTTTACCGGGGTAAGAAAAACATCACCCCGTCCATCGGCTTTGTGAGAAACCCAGGCGACCAGGTCTCCGCGGTTGCTGAATTGCGCCCGGCAACCCCCGTAATTACCTGAAAAGCGGCTGACCTTCCCCTGGGTCAGGTCATAAGTGTAAACATGCCAGCCCAGGAAGTGATTCGCGGTCAACAGAATTGTTTTTCCATCCGGGGATGGTACAGGCAGGCTGTTTCGACCCGGCAGGCTGGTCACCTGTTCGACGAAGCGATCCCGGTAATTGAACCGGAAAACCTGCTCATTGCCGTCCACCAGGCGATTGAAGTAAATCACATCCTGCCCTCCCCAGAAGGGGTATCGGTCCTCGCTTGGTGACGGGAAAAGGCGCTCGGTCTTCCCGGTTTCCAATTCGTGAACGTACAGTTCAAAGCGCCCCGAAAGGTTGGATTCAAATATCACCATTTTCCCGCACGGTGAAAAACAGGGAGATTCGTTGGCCGCTTCATTGGCGGTCAGAGCACGCACTCCCTCGGCATCGAGGAGATATATGTCCTCACTTCCCGACCGATCGGATTGAAAAACGATTTTCCCTTTGAATTCCGGGGGCAACTTCTCGTCTTCCTGCGCCGGAAAACCCTTTATCAGGGGCAGCAGCCCCTGAAAAATCGCCGCGGCGAACACGTCGCCGTCACTGTCGGCCGGCAAGTGTTCAAGCTCAATAACACGCAGATCATTTGCCTGCGCCAGCCTGCGGAACAGATCGTTGTAATCGTTGATTCCCGCCTTGATTTTTTTCCGGGCATCAGGATCAAGGCCGTATCCGCGGGGCAGGGTTACCGGCAGAAGACGCGAATTTGAACCGTCTCGATTGATATGCCGGACAATCATGGCCGCCAGTTCCCGCATGGGCTGCTGCTGGTCGCGCAGGTTTCCCGACAAGGACAAAACGAGCAGAACCAATCGCGGCTGCAGGTTTTTCAGTTTTTTTCCCCGGTTCAGGTGCATGATCAGCTCGGACAATTCAGCGCCGGGCAATAAAATCTCGGCAGCTTTCATGTTCAGGCCCTCCCTTTCCAGGTACTCAGTCAAACCCGGCCCCAGTGGATTCCCCTGCGGGAGATTGTTGAGCAACAGGATCTCGGTGCCCCGGTAACGAACGGTAAAATAGCCCGGGAAAAGCTTCCTGGCCATAAAATATCCGGCTGCAGCCAATACAATCAGGATCAGGACAAGCAATAAATACTTTAATTTTCTGGTCATTGTTTTATTCTATCCGGCAAAAACAACTCTATCAAGGCCCCATGTTTCGAGCGGGGTTTTATCTGTCAATTTTATCGCCCTTGAAAAAGAGGAAAAAAAGTGTTATTGAAAAACCAGCTTGCCAAGAGGTATTAATGTCAAAAAAAGATATCTGGACGATCTTTCTTTTATTGTTTTTCTGTTCATTACCAGTTTTTTCCCGCACCCCGGCTGATCCGATCATCTTCAATTTAGAAACAGAAACGATGGCTCTGCAGCGTCTCGAAGACGGGCGCCTGGCTCTGAGGAAGGCTCTGCCGGCCTCGGATGCTTTCGGTCCTCCTGAACTGCTGGTGAACCGCAGGGTTGATTTTTTCCAGGCCGCTGTTTTATCTGATTCTGTTTTCCTGGCCTGGAGTGAATCATCCGCTTCTTATTCCCGGGTCTTCACCGCCAGGATCACCAACGGCAGATTGCTTGACACCCGGCTGGTCTTCAACGGCAACTACGTTCATTCACTGGCATTGCACCCGGACGTATCTGATTCATTCTGGCTGGCCTTCGTTGAAGAAGGCGGGCAAAGCCGCATCGTAATCCAGCAAGGCTCCGGCAACAGGTCCTGGACCGTCAGTACAAATAAAAACACGCGCAACCTTGTTCTGCTTGGCGGAGAAAGCGGATCACCCTGGCTGTTCTGGCTGGGAGGCACTGAAACCAATGAGGTCAATTTCACCCGTTTCAACGGAACGGGCTGGCAGGAACCGGAAAAAGCGGCTGTTGACCAAGGCAGATCAAGACTTTTCCTGGCCGGCGCGATCGACCGGAACGGATATCCCAGGCTGGCCTGGTCTGAAGCGGGCAAACGCAGTTATTCGGTTAAAAGCATGGCCTGGCTTGACAGCGGCTGGTCTGAGCCCGAACAGGTATGCCGGGGAACCGGAACAGCGCTTGAACCGCGGATAGTCTTTCCAGACGGTTTAAGCCCCTGGGTGTTCTGGAATCAGCGCGGCGGCCGGCCCGGCGTTTATTTCAGCAGCAGGCAGGCAGGCATGTGGTCCCCGGAACACCGGACAGCTCAGGGTATATCAGCACAGCTTGTTCAGGTTTCAGTCCTGCACGACCGACTGCAGTTTCTCTGGCTGGAAGAAAACGATTATCGCCAGAAAACTTCGCTTCCCCGGGAAATTTCGGCCGTTTCTGAAACAATCTCCGCCGGACCTGAAGTCACAGAGCAGGATGCCCGGGATGAAAACCGTTACCTGGGCTTCGGTGACAGTATCACTCTTGGTTACATAGACTACGAGGAAGCCCCGACCAAGGGCTATATACCCCGCCTGGAAATACTGCTGAAAAACACTTTCGGCCAGGCCCGGGTAACCAATGCCGGCATCGGCGCTGAAATAACCAGCGAAGGCCTGCAACGCCTGGAAGCCTGGCTGGAATCATTCCCGGTGCTTTACACCCTGATCATGGAAGGCACCAATGACGTTATCTTACCCTGGATTCCCATGGAAACCGCGGCTGAAAATCTGGGCCAGATGATCGACATATGCCGGGAACAAGGCGTAATTCCATTGCTGGCCACGATTCCGCCCCGCAATGATTTCTGGTGGCACAACCTGTATTATCGGGAAAGGATTTTCGAATTGAACGATTTAATCAGGGAGTTATGCCTGAAGACCGGCACCCGGCTGGTCGAACAGTTCGAAGCTTTCTACAACTACCCCGAGGAGGACGGAGGCTGGACTTCCCTTATTTCAAACGATTACCTGCATCCGAACGAAAAGGGATACCAGTTCATGGCCGGAGTATGGTTTCAGAGCATCAGGTCACTGAAAATCGACGTTCTTCCCCCGGTCAACCTGACCGGCATCCAAATCAGAACCAGGAAAATCGATTTTCATTTCATCAACCTGTTCAATCACCTCAGCTGGCAGGCAAACCCGGAAAACAGCGCCCGCAACATTTCGATCAGCAAGTACCGGATTTACCGCAAAGAAAAAGGCCAACCTGATTCTGCTTTCCTGAGATTGACTGAAATTCCGGCCTCCCGGCACGACTTTTCCGACCGGACGGTTCAGGAAGGGAAAGCTTACGTTTACGGGGTCAGTTCACTGGATCAATTCGAGCTTGAAAGTGAAATGCTGAAAGTGGAAATCAGCCCGCGCTGACCGACTGAATTCCTATTAAAAAAAAAGCAGGGCTGCGCCCCCGGCAAAGATTGATTATTTCTTCCCTTTCCCGGCTGCCGGTGCAGAATCAGTACCGGTCACGATTTCCTGAATGACGGCAACCGTTCTTTCACTTTCCCGGCCGTCTTCGTCCAGGGCCGTGGCCGCGTAATCGTAAAGCCTGCCCCGGCGGATCTCCACATCCAGGTCGGTCCAGGAAAAATCATTGGCCCCGGATTGATGGCATAACTGGTAATCTGAATCCCCGGTGCCGCGGATGCGGCGATAAACCCGGTAATTGGTTATCACCAGCTTGTTGGCGTCATTGGCCGGGTTTCTCTGCCAGGAAATACTGTTGAACTTGTAAGACTCGTTCTGCAGGTTGTCGACACCCTTGACCAGGTATTCCAAATCGTTCTCCGGGCCGACCTGGTCCTCGTCCAGGTAAGAAAACACCCCGGCATCGACTTCTTTAACCGGAACGAAATCGTGTACACCGTGACGGCGCCGATAGATGCGGAACTTGTATATGTCAGCGTTCAGCCGGTCCAGGTCGTGATTCCTTTCCCAGCTTACACGGTTCAGGTATTTGACCGTGAAAAGATTGCGGTTCACTATCTTTTCCACCTGCAGGTTCCTGGTGGTGTAATTCACGGTGTAATACTGGCTCCGCACCCCGACCGGCGGCTCCACCGGGGCGAGTTCCGGCTCCGGCTCGGGTTCCGGCTCGGGATCATTGGAGTTCAGGTTGAACACTTTCACATAGACGTTGTTGTTGTCCCTATTGGTCCAGGCGGCGGCGATACCCAGGCTGGAATGGTAGGAAACCGATGGATGGTAATTGTTGTAGCCCTCGGAAATGGCTGTCGGCTGTGACCAGCTGCCGGAACGGTAAATCGAGTAAACTATGTTGTAACCCCTGTCCCGGTAGATGAAGATGAAACCGTCCCCGAAGGGAGCCGATTGTGAAAAATAGAGTTCGTGTTCTCCCATCGAAGTGCCGATGTACTGCAGGGCGGACCAGGAACCGCCACGGCGGACATAGGAAGTATAGCCGCCCTGGTTGAAAAAGTAGAAAGTTATCAGTATGTCGTTGTAATTGTTGACCGCGATGGTCGGCCTGAACAGCCAGTCTTCAAAATTAGTCAGGAATGATTCATGGGGCCAGACACCCTTGCCGTTGTCGGCGTTCCAGATTATTTCGATTTTCTCATCGTATATGTTATGGTCCATGGCGTTCTGCCAGGCCACATAAGCCCGGCCGTCCGTCCCCATGGCCAGGGACAGGCAGGATGAGGCGGACAGGGGAGTATAGGAAATCTGGCTGATTCCACGCCACGAGCCGTCCCAGATGCTGACGTAGATATCTCTCCAGATTGGATTTCCCCTTTCCCAGGCCACCAGTATCCTGCCGGGGGAAGTTATTATCCGGGGCTGACCCATCTCGTAACCGCCGTTTTGCGAAACCTGCAAGGGCGTGGTCCAGGTGGTGCCGGTGAACTCGGAAAACCTAATACAGTCTCCATTGGCGACATCGTGCCAGGCGGCCACGAACCCCCCCCCGCGTCCACGATAGACATCAGGCCGGATATTGTAATGGCTCTGGCCGGGGATGGCCGCCGGATTACTCCAGGAGGAGCCCCGCCGGTATGAATAGTAAATCTGTTTATTGGAGCCAATGTTTTCGACCCAGACCACCATGACTTCGCCGTGCTGGTTGACCGCGACCCGGGCTTCGGTGGAAGCGTATGAAGAACGCGATACGTTAACCGGAGTACCTGAAGTCTGCCCGGACAAAAAACCGGCCCAGCCGAACAACAAGGCAATCAAAAAAAACACGAAAAACGTTTCAGTTTTTTTCATAGTAAAATGATATAATAAAATTTACATTTGTCAATTCCATTGCTTTATCGCGACTTCAAGGCCTCCAGCTCTTCTTTGCCTTTTCGGAAACATTCACCCGGGCTGACCCAGTGCGGCGATGTAAATGGTGAATTCTTCCTCGCCGTCAATTCCAAGCAGGCGGTCGCATGCTTCCTGGTCGTAAGCGGCAATGGCGCAAGCTCCCAAGCCCAGGCTGGTGGCGGCCAGGTAAAGGTTCTGACAGACATGGCCGGCATCAAGAGCCAGTACCTTGTGCGCCGCCAGGTCATAGCGCCATTCCATGCGAGCCGGAATAACCGTCCAGAAAAAAGTGGCCGCAGCCGCGGCAACGAATCCCTGCTGGAAACAGGCCGCGGCCGCCAGGTAGCCCATCTGCTCGTCGGGTTTCAGCAGAATCAGTCCGCCGTCGAAAGGCAGGTATCGATACAGCCCTGGGACCAGTCCCTCCACCCTGCTCACAGCCAGGTAAGTTTCAAAGGAATGGCGGGCCCCCGCGGAAGGCACTACCCTGAGGGCGCATTCCGGGCTCAGTATCCGCCTTACTCCCTGGCAGGCCCAGAGCAGGGCCGAAATCTGCTTCAGGCTCAAGGGCCGGAGACTGAAACGGCGCACGCTTTCCCGTCTGAAAACGCTGTCACAGAAAGGCATACGCCCCAGTAAAGCCAGTGATTCAGGACCGCTGGGAAGTTCTATCAGGCTTGATTCGGGAGGATAGGTTTTCTGCAACGGCGGCGCCGGCAAGTTACGCTGTTGTCCGGTACAGGAGAAATTGATCTTTTTTCGAATTGAATCCTTGAGAAAATTGCGATTTTTTCTGAATTTTTTAGTTGAGCAGCGCATCGGCAAACCTCATGAACGAATCAATCTTCTTTATTCCGTCCGGCATGCTCATTGCTGGTCCTCACCGCCAAACCTTTTTCCTTTCGCTACTGCACAGGAAGTCGCGGTCAGCCTGCCCAGGACATCATTCTCGAATGATTTAAGCAGGGGTTTCATGAAATCGGACAGGCTGAGTGTTTCATCTTCCAGCAATGAAGTAAGATCCACGGCAAAAGCGAGCTGTTCAGCCCGGTCATCCTGGCGCGGCTGGAAAAAAGTGGCATTGGCCCGGCGGCGGCCTTCGGCGGCGACAGCGTAATTCTTACCAGCAGTCTGACTGCGAAAAACAGAGATCAGGCGCCGGCCAAGCCGGCCTCGATCAACGATGGGCAGAAGGTACTTGAATTCGTCGGCCAGCCAGTCCAATCCGCGCCAGACCTCGCAACCGAGCAGCAGCGACGGTCTCCGGTCGCGGGGCAAAAGCCGCAAAGCCGTCAGTACAGCCTGCAGGACCGCGACATGGGTGGGATGCTTGTCAGCCGGATTGTGAGTGTAAATCGTGCCGGGCCTCAATTCCGCAAGCAGTTCATGCAGTTCGCTTTCCAGGCGAGACAACCCCTGCCCCTGGATTTCCGCGCTGGAAAAACCCAGTTGAGCCATAAAACTGTAGCCTCCCAGGGAGGCGGCCCGGTTCTGTTCCCGGCGTCTTCGATCAGCCAGTTTTGTCAGGGCCTGAATGTCGTCTTTCCGGTCGCCGCTTCCATCGGTGCAGGTTATACCGGCAAACCAGGAATCCGCTCGGCCGTGGCACTCAAGGATGCCGTGCAGGGCCATGATTTCAAGGTCATCGGGATGCGCCCCGATACCCAGGTGGGTGGTTCTTTGCAGGGCCCTTTCCCTGGAAACCCGGTCCGGAATAAAAAAACAACCGCCCGGCTTCATCGTCTTAATTCCTCTATTTCCGCCAGCAATGAGTGGAAAACATCGGAGAAATCTTCATCCTCACCCTCGGCGGTCACCCTGATCACCGGCTCGGTATTGGAAATCCTGATCAGGAACCAGTACTTCTCCCGTTCAACCCGCAGACCGTCGCGGGTATCCCCGTCAGGGTAACTGATTTTAAGCTCGTTCAGGATTCGGTATGCGCCGGAACCGGAAACCGCGACCCGGCTTTCCCTTCTCAGGTAATGGGGGAAGCGGCTGAGCAGAATGGAAACAGGCTCGGACCTGCGGGCCAGGGTTTCCAGGATAAGCGCCATGCCCGTGAAAGAATCCCGGCTGGGATGAACGGCAGGGATTATTATCCCTCCGTTGCCTTCACCGCCTGCAATAGCTCCCGAGCGCAGCATGGCTTCCACCACGTTGATTTCACCAACCGGCGCGCGCATGATTTCGCAGCCGTGTTGCCTGCAAACCCATTCAGCCAGGCGTGAAGTAGCCGAGTTGATCACTACCGGCCCCTTTTGCCGGCCTGAGAGGAAGCCGTCAAGAGCCAGGGCCAGGGTTTTCTCGCCGCCCACGGGGTTACCCTTTTCATCCAGCACCATGAGCCGGTCTCCATCCGGGTCCTGGGCGAAGCCCAGCTGGTATTTTCCAGATTCCATTGCCTGTCGGGCCTGAAGCAGGTTTTCCGCGACCGGTTCCGGCAGCCGGGGAAAATACCTGGCCGCCTTTTCATTCAGCATGTCCACCCGGCAACCGAGTTGCTCGAGGAAACGCCTGGAATAGAGCCCGCCCACTCCGCCGCCCGGATCGCATAAAACCCTGAAACCGGCGGCCCGGATACGTCCCGGGTCCAACTCTTTCAGTATCTTCCGGCTGTGTACTTCAAAAGCTTCGTGATCGAAAAGCGGTTCCGGGAAAGAGTTGCCCCCCGGAGAAAGAAAGCTCTGCTGATGGTATATGTCGAGCAGGTTCTGCGCCCGGAAGGTCGTCAGGAAAAGCCCCTGACGGTCGATGAACTTCAGGCCGTTCCAGGGATCTTCATTGTGGGATGCGGTTATAACTATACAACCGGCCAGCCCTTTTTCCCGGACGTAGACCGCGGCCGAAGGAGTAGGCAAAACTCCCAGCATCAGGGGTTGGATTCCTGAATATATCAAGCCGGCGCAAACGGCCTGGGTCAGGGCCGGACCGCTGGGCCTGGGATCAGAAGCCACGGCTATCGGACCACTGCCGGTCAGGGTGGCAAAAGCCCGGGTGAACTGGATTACCGTGCGGGGGGTCAGGCTGTCTCCAATGGTTCCGCGCACTCCGGAAACGCCGATTTTCAGGTCAAGGCTTTTCATTTCAGCAGCTCCCTGATTGCGGCGAGCTGTTGCCCAAGGCGGTCTCCTTCCAGGTACAGGCGGATCATGTTGACCGTGGCCGAAGCCCTGATGCAGATCCAGGAATCTTCCTGCTCCAGGTAGTAACCGTCCTTGAGCCGCAGGGAATCGGGAAAAGACCGTCCTATTTTGTCAAGAACCGAGTAAATATCTCCAGGTTCACGAAAATGGCTTTCCTTGATTATGGCCGGGACCGGAAAACCTGCCAGTAAATCCGAAAGACTGCGACCGGTTTTTTTCAGGCCTGACACTACTTCACGAATGAAATAAAAAGCGTCAAAACCCGAACTGAAGGGAGAGAAAAGAACCGAGCCGCTGCCTTCGCCGGCCAGCAGGCAGCCGAGTTCCGCGGCCCGGTGTACCACTTCGGACTGGCCCACGTCTGTGCGATGAACCCTGACACCGAAGCGCCTGGCAACCTGGTCGATGACCTTGGAAGTCGAGTAATTGGTAACCAGGTCGGTCGGATTCCGCTCAAGTATCAGGCTGGCAAAAAGCGGAAAGCTCAATTCCTCTGAATAGGGCCGGCCTTTTTCATCGACCACTAAAACCCGGCTGGCATCGGTGTTGAGCAGGAAACCTCCATTACTGCCGGTCTCGCGCACCATCCTGGCCAGCAGGGCGGCATTGGCCGTGTTGGGTTCAGGATCACGCTGGATAGATATTTCCTCCGGGGAGCAGCAGAGCGGAAT
Source organism: uncultured Clostridia bacterium (assembly GCA_964457225.1). Classification (GTDB taxonomy): domain Bacteria; phylum Acidobacteriota; class Aminicenantia; order UBA2199; family UBA2199; genus CAYWEM01. Next base: position 67,573 of record CAYWEM010000009.1, on the reverse strand, counting down.
CATGCGCACCTTCAGTGCCTCTTCCAGCCTGGCCGGCAATTCGCAGGTAAAACCGTTGACACAGTCGATCACGAATTGCAGCGGCTCTGAAGGGGAATCATCCAGGGCCAGCGCGGAAAAATAAGCTTCGATCGGGGGGGGATTCCGGCTCATGTTTCCCTGGCGGTCAAAAGGTTCATTGCGCATTATCCCGGCATGAAAAAAAGAAAAAAACTCTTCACCTTCAAACTGGTTCAGGTATGCCCCTTCCCGGTTCAGGAAAACCAGGGCGTTCCAGTCAAAGGGGTTGTGACCGGCGGTTATGGACAGGCCGCCCTTGAATCCCTGCCTCGGAATGAGCCATTGCATAATGGGAGTCGGCATGATACCTGCATCGCAGATTTCAGCGCCTGCGGCCAGGAAGCCGGCCAGTGCGGCCGGCCTGATGAAGGCACCAGAAGGCCGGCGGTCACTGCCGATCAGAAAAGGTCCGGGTCCCATGCAGGCGCTGAAGGCACTGACCAGCCTGGTCACCCAGTGCGGAGTGAATTCAGCGAAGCGGCCGCGGATTCCGGAAACGTTGAGCTTGATCGGCATTTTCTTTCTCTTGGTATTCTATATAGAATTCGGCTGACTCAGCAATAGGCCGAATTGCAGCGCCGGTAAAATCATCATTTTTCATCTTCAAAAAAAAACCGCCTTATTTCCGACAGAGCCTTCCTCGTTTTAGGCCGTAAGCCGGCTTTTTCCCGGCTGTAACCCAGGGCCAGGACAATATCGATACTGGCCGATTTCGGCATTTTCAGGCTTTGCTTCAGTTTTTTTTCATTGAACCAGCCGATCCAGCAGGATGCCAGCCCCAGCTCCGCGGCCTGCAGCACCAGGTGCTGGCAGGCGATGCCGATGTCAATCAGGCTGTACTGGACACCGCGCCACATGCCTCCCAGCCTGGTTATAAACACGTCACGCCTGGTTTCGACCACGATCAGCACCGGGGCATCCAGGATAAAGGAAGAAGCCCGGTAAACCCCGGTCAGGGCCGGAGCCAGCAGGGTACGGATTTCCGGGGGGCGATCCAAAACCATGAACGACCAGGGCTGGGCGTTGCAGGCCGAGGGAGCCAGCCGGGCGGCTTCAAGACAAAGATCGATCAGGCGGCGTTCCACCGGTTTTTCACTGAAGCTGCGACAACTTTCGCGTTTTCCCACCAGTTCGAGAAAGTTCATGCTGTTTTTCCCGCCTGAAAATCAGGCTGGACCGATTTCCCTCTTGCTGACGGCTTCCGATTTGACCCGCTCCAGCAACTCCGAAAGCACCGGTTTAACGTGCTCACGGATGTCCCCGGCCACCACTATGAACAAAAGGTCATCCCCGGGTTTAAGTAAACCTGAACGGGCTTCCAGCAGTACCCTGAAGATTCCTTCGCGTTTTTCGTATTCCCGCCGCAGTTGTTCCAGCTTATCGATGTCCGGCCTCACTTCTACGGCCGAAACTTGGGCTCCGTCCCGCCTGGACCATGATCGAACCGTTCCGTTGTGCACCAGGATCATGCCGACATGATCGGCAAATCCCGGCTCTTTTTTCAAAGCCTCTACGGCTCGGGTGATATCCATTTCGACCTCGCTGTGCAGCTTAATCATAGCCTGCGCGGCATTTCAACGCAAGTGTCCAAGGCAAGGGGGATTTTTCCGAAAGTCCTCAAGATCACACACGGACAATTCAGCTCAGGCCGCGGGCGGCCAGTTCCCGCTCGGAAAACCCGAAGTAATGGCCGAATTCATGAATCAGTGTGGCTCTTACTTCATGGCGCAGTTCCGCCCGGTTGCGGCAGATTCGCAGGTGAGCCCGGCGAAAGACGGTAATACTGTCCGGGGGCTGTGGTACTGATGCGAATACCGTTCTTTTCGGCCGGGGAACTCCCTGGAAAAGCCCGAGCAGGTCATGATGATTTCCGCCGCCGCAATCACGTTCCGGAACATCGGCACTGTACACGAGCACCGTTCCCGCCTGGAGACGCAGTTCATCGTCCATGTCGTCCAACAGTTCCTCCAATATTTCCCTGACCAGGTCGGAAAAAGCGGACATTGAAATGTTCATCGGCGATTCAGTCTTCCTCCGGGGGCATCAAGAAAATCATAATTCATTCGCCTGCCAATTGCAAAGTCAGTACCGCTCTGTTATGCTGAATCAGCAGTCGGAGAATTAAATTGAACTCGATCCGCATTACCCTTGAAGCAAGAGAAAAAAACCTGCATCCGCGGGCGGCGCGTAGTTCTACAGCGACCAGGCTCAAGCCGGAAGAAAAGTCCCCGGTTCGCACCGAGTTCCAGCGGGACCGGGACCGGATCCTGCACAGCAAAGCTTTTCGCAGGTTGAAGCATAAGACCCAGGTTTTCTTTTCCCCCGAGGGTGACCATTATCGAACCCGACTGACCCATACACTGGAAGTCAGCCAGATAGCCCGCACCATAGCCCGGGCCCTGAACCTGAATGAAGATTTGAGTGAAGCCGTGGCCCTGGGTCACGACCTGGGCCATACGCCTTTCGGCCACCTCGGTGAAACCATCCTGGACGGTTTATCGGAAAGCGGTTTCAGGCATAACGAACAGAGCCTGCGGGTCGTTGACCTGCTGGAAAACGAAGGCCAGGGACTGAACCTGACCGAGCAGGTCCGGGACGGCATCGTCAGCCATTCAAAAGGCCGGGGTCCCATCATGCCCCTTCCGGGCCGGGGCAAGCAGCCGCAGACCCTGGAAGGGCAGATCGTCCGCATCGCCGATATCATTGCCTACGTCAACCACGACCTGGATGATGCAATCAGGGCCGGCCTGATCACTATGGCCGACATCCCCGCCTCGTCAAGACTGCTGCTGGGTGAAAGCTTCGCCGGGCGTATCGACACTATCGTGCTGGATGTCATCGCCGCCACCAGTGCCGCTGACCTGGAAATGATATCGGTATCTGAACCGGTTTGCCAGGAGATGATGAACCTGCGTAATTTCCTTTACAAGAAAGTCTACCTGCGCAGTGAATCCGACTTGCAGAGAAGACAGATTGAGAACCTGCTGGAGACCATATACCGGCACCTGCAGAACAATCCCCCGTCGGGGCTGGCCTCATATCCAGCCGGGGATTCCCGGCAACGCCGTATAGTTGATTACATAGCAGGGATGACCGATCGTTTCGCCCTGCACCTGTTCAACAGCATAGTAATGCCGGAATTTCTCCTATAACCATTCCGCCAGGTCGCTTTCCAGCTCGGCCAGCGATTTCAGGCCCATCAGCCTTTTCTTTTCCGCGCCGGCCTGGAACACGATCATGGTTGGAATGGACATTATCTGGAAAGAAGCAGCCAGTTGCGGGTTTTCATCGACGTTTACCTTGCCGACCCTGATTGATTGCTGTTTGGCGGAGAATTTCTCCAGCACCGGAGTCAACATGCGGCAAGGACCGCACCAGGGAGCCCAGAAATCCACCAGGACCGCTCCTTCGCTTTTCGTGAATTCAGGAAAGCTCTTTTCATCAACCGTGATCGGGCCCGGGCTTTTTTCCTCGAAAAGCGGCAGGTGGCAAAAACCGCAGACTGCGCCCTCTTTTTTTTCAAAACGATTGTTTTTACCGCAACCGCCGCATTTGACTGTTTCTGACATTTTATTCTCCTTGCTCTCTTCCGAAAAAAACAAAATATAACATTTAATTTCCCGGGCGGCAAGAGTCGTCTGCGCTGCAAAGTGCTGTCTTCTACTCCGGCTGCATGACCAGGGCAAGTAATTCAGCCACGGCCCTTTCCGGGTCCACCTGGCCGACGATTCGTCCTTTTCTGAAAAGGAACCCCCGGCTACGGCTGAAAGCCAGGCCTATATCGGCATGAGCGGCTTCACCCGGACCGTTTACTTCACAACCCATGATTGCCACCCGCAGGGGACGCGGAGGCTTCAGTCCCGCGGACGCGACCTGGAATTCTTCGACCTTGGCCAGCAGGTCGACCGAAGTTCTGGCACAGGTAGGACAAGATATGATTTCCAGGTCTTCCTGAAGAAGTCCCAGGGCTTTAAGCAGTTCCCTGGCCACCAGGACTTCCTGCACCGGGTCAGCGGTCAGGGAAACCCGGATGGTGTTTCCGATACCGTCCATCAGGAGATTACCGAGCGCCAGCACCGATTTCACGGTCCCGGGCAAAAAGGGGCCGGCCTCGGTCAAGCCCAGGTGCAGTGGATACGGGAGCAGCCGGTCCAGGTGCCGGTAAGCGGCGATGGTGTCCCTGACGGTCGTGGTTTTTACCGAGAGTTTCAGGTTGAAAAAGCCGCAATCTTCGCAGAAGCGGACGTGGTCGAGCAAAGAATCCGTCAACTGCTCGGCCAGAGTTTTCTGCGGATTCAAGTATTTTTTTTCCAGGGAACCGGAATTTACCCCAATTCTCAGGGCGACCCCCCTTTCAGCGGCCGCTTCCAGGATCTCCCTGACCTTGCTGCGCGAACCTATATTGCCGGGATTAATACGCACAGCAGCAGCTCCGGCCTCCATGGCGGCCAGGGCCAGTCGGTGATCAAAATGAATATCAGCGATTACCGGCAGGGATGATGCGGACACCACGGCCCTGAATGACCTGATGTTTTCAGCGGCCGGCAGGGCCACCCTGATCAACCGGCAGCCGGCCGCCTTCAGGCGGTTTATCTGCTCAAGTGTACCCTGGACATCATCAGGCGCCGTTTTGGTCATCGACTGGATGACAACCGGGTGTCCGGCCCCGATGGGCACCGAACCGACGAATATCACTCTTTTTGCCGGCATCGATTCATGGTAAACCTCTTTCCGGCGGCTGTCAAACAGGCGGCCTGGATCAAACAGCTCCTGAATGCCGGCATTCATCCATTCACACAGTTCAGCTCATATTTACCTGATCATTCATTTTTTATAATTGACAATAACTTCTCTTACTATTCAAGAGATTCATCATATCATGCATTCTTAGACTATCTTGATTACATATATATGATTTTTCTTTTTGTATAGAATAGCATTTGCATTTGTTTTTTGGAGGGTTGGTCATGGAAAAAACAACGAAGATAGACTTATCATTGGAATTGGTTGTAACCACGAACAAGCCTAATTGCCCATTCGAATTAGTACTGCTGGAAAAATGGCTGAACCGGGAGAACGAAAAATCAGTGCAATCAGGTACAGGAAATCTTTACGAGCCTTTCTCCATCTCCCTGAGCCAGGCTTTGTCAGGAAATGAAAGCAACCTGTTCTTTTATTTGCACGACAACCTGATCGGATTTGTACGAGTTGTCGAATTACAAAGAGGATTCTGGGAAATAATGTCGGCCATAAGTAATCCCGCTTTCCGCTCTTTGTATACTGGATTCAACCGGCTTTTCCAGCAGGAAGCCCTGCTAAGGATCGCCGGGATAAGCCGGCAAAGAACCCGGATCAGCAAGGCGGTCTTTATCGTCACCTATCATCCGGCCGTGGCCGGATCGATAAGAAACATGATCAATGCGAGCCGGGCTTATCGGGTACAGGGGAACTTGCTTGACTTTTCCAGGACCAGGGAACTGGGAGAAGCGGAAATAACGGCCCACCGATCCTTGTTGAAACTGGAAGCGGCCGGCGGCAATCAAAAAAGCTTTGTCTTCGAGCTGGGGAACTGCCTGCAAACCTTGAGCCAAGCCGGAAGGAAAGCCCCAAGGCACTGCGCCCCTATAAGCTGAGTTGCCGGCGCCTTTAAATTGTTCGGAGCCGGTCTTCCCGGCTGACCGCCCTCAGGCGGGTAAGCAGTTCAGCGGCGTTTTCCAGGTTGAAACAAAGCGGCGGCTTGATCTTGACCACATTGTGATCCGGTCCGTCAATACTCATCAGCACTCCCTGTTCTTTCATCCTTTCAACCAGGTAGGCGCATTGCTCCGCGGCCGGTTCAAGATCATCCAGGTTCAGCTCCAGGCCGAGGAAGAGTCCGTGGCCGCGGATATCGGCCAGCAAAGGCCATTCACCCTGTAATTGAACTAAACCCTCCCGAAGCATTGAACCGACCTTAAGGGCGTTCTCCTGCAGGCCGTCTTCCCTGATCACCCGCAGGACTTCAAGACCGACGGCGCAGGAAACCGGGTTGCCGCCGAAAGTATTGAAGTATTCCATGCCGTTGGCGAAGGACTCGGCCAATTTCCGGGTGCAGGCCACCGCTCCCAGCGGATGCCCGTTGCCCATGGGCTTGCCCATGGTGACGATGTCGGGTTCCACTCCCTGCAGTTCAAAGGCCCAGAACCTCTCCCCGACCCGGCCGAATCCGGTCTGGACTTCATCGGCGATGCACAGCCCCCCGGCCTGCCTGACCTGCTGATAAACAGCTTCCAGGTATCCTTTAGGGAAAACCACCTGTCCTCCGCAGCCGGCCATGCTTTCGGCGATGAAAGCCGCGGGTTTGCGCCCGGCTTTTTTCAGTTCACCGATGATTTCTCCGACATGAGCGGCGTACTTCCTTGCGTTGTCCGGATCGGGGCCGCGGTAAAGACCGCGAAAAGTATCGGGCAGGGGAGCGACCCGGGTGAAAGCCGGACAACCCCGGCCGCCCGGCCCGGAGAACTTGTACGGGCTTATGTCGATGCAGCCGGTGCTGTTGCCGTGATAGGCGTGATCAAGAACGATAACATCGCGCTCTGAGCTGTGGTTGCGGGCCAGGCGCAAGGCCAGTTCATTGGCTTCACTTCCTGAATTGACAAAGAAAAGCACTTCCAGCCGGGCGGGCAGTGCGGCCAGCAGGGCGGCCGCGTATTCGATGATCTTGTCATGCAGGTAACGGGTATTGGTGTTCAATACAGCCATCTGCCTCTGCCCGGCGGTGACAACCCGGGGATGTTCATGACCCACCTGGGCCACGTTGTTTACCGTATCCAGGTAAAGCCGGCCGCATTCGCTCACCAGGTACTGCATTTCACCACGCACGATTTTCAGCGGCTGTTCGTAGGAGAGACTCAGGCTGGCACCCAGCAGTTCAGCGCGCAGAATCGCGGGATCGGGTTTTTCGGCGGGAACCAGGACTTCTTCCTTGAAGAGCAGGTTTGGGTCGGGACAAAGCCCCGACCACAGCGCCCAGGAGGATGGAAACGCGGCACCGGGAAAGTCGCCCTTGTTGTCAAGCAGGTCAAGAACAATCTGGAAATGCAGGTGCGGCGGCCAGTTACCGTTTTCCTCCCACGGCCCCATGGCGGCAAACACCTGCCCGGCCTTCAGTTTACGGCCTTTTTCCAGTCCAGACAGGCTGGACCTGGCCAGGTGGCCGTAAAGCGTGAAAAAGTAGCGCCCCGGAGCGTACCTGTGACGCAGGATAACAGTCGCGCCGTAATCCTTTTCCAGGTTGTTGTCGGCCCAGTCCCAGATTTCTCCGGGATACGGAGCGGCCACCTCTGTTCCGGCCGATTGCCATAGATCCAGTCCCAGATGCAGGCAGCGATACTCGGGTCCGTTTTCTCCTTCCCGCCGGAAAGCAGGAGTCGAATAGAAAGGCCGGGCTTCCGCGTACCCTCCGGCCGGGATCACCCCGGGACTGTTTTTTAAAAACTCGGACATTTCCGGGCTGAACATTTCCGGACGCCGATAAACGCTGAAATTCCCCAAAAAAGTACTGCCGACGCTCAGGTCTATTCTGTGCAGGTTCCGGCTTGACCTGCCGGGTAAAAGATCGCTGATTTTCCATTTCCGGCCGGCGGCCCATTGGTCGAAAAGGGGGCGATCCGGCAGAGCCGGACGCCCGCAGGCCGCGCGAAATGAACAACCGGCCAGGGCGGCCGGGATTTCCCTCCAGCAATGCAGCAATCTCCAGGCAGGAGCATCACTGACCTGCAGGTACGGGTTCCTCGGATTCAGCTTCTTGTTCAGCCTCGATTTACAGACACTGATCACCAGCCTCAAGCCGATCAGCAGATAAAGCGCTTCCAGTTCTTCGTCCAGCAGAGCTGTCACACTGTTGAAGCCCCGTAAAAAATGATTTGCAGCTCCGAGAGGATCGGGTCGGTCGGCCAGAACATAGGCCAGGGTTACCGCAGCTTCGTTCACCGTCCAGGTGTGGCGTGCATCGCCGTAATCGAGCAGGGCCGTGACCTGCGGCTGTTTCGGATCAGTGCCGACCAGGATGTTGAGATCATTGGCGTCGTTGTGGATCAGACTGCGGCGCAATCCGTTCAACAGCCCGGCTCTTTCCTGGAACAGGCCCAGAAAGAACTCCAGCAATGTCCGTTCACGATCATTGAATAAATCCAGGTGATTCGCGGTCCAGGCCGCCCGCCTTGGATCCCAGTCGTGGGGCAGATGCGCTTCGGGATGATCGAAGGAAGCCAGGGCCTGGACCACGGCGGCGCATTTAACCCCCAGGTTTTCCAGCAGCCGCGGCCCCCGGGGATTGACCCCGGCCCAGGTGCGGCCGGGAATCCAGGTCAGCAGGCGGGCCTGACAGGATTGACCCTGTTCGTCCTCAAACCGGCTCAGGTATTCGCCGCTTCTGTTTTTCAGCACCCGGGGGAATAGAAAACTTCGGGGTTCGGCGGCCAGGTGCTCCAGGATGCCGACTTGAAAATCCAGGTATGCAGGACGGGTTTCCGGCGGGCTGAGTTTCAGTAAAAAGTCCCCGCCCCCGGAAGTACTCAACTTGAAATTGCGGTCGATTTCTCCGGGCAGTTCTGAAATCAGCCCCTCCAGGCTGTAATGCTCAGCGGCGAGCCTGGCCGCCTTTTCCACCAGGTTTTGTTTTTTCCTCATGACCGGCTGCTCCTGTTTTCGAATCCCGGCAGAACCCATTTTAAATGTATTGGCCGGCCCGGTAAAGAGGCGGCGGCCTTTAAGGCTGAAGAATGCTCCTTGCCTCCGGTCTTGTTCGGATGATATAATAAAAAACAATCCATGCCCAGGCCAATATCGACAACCCCGATCGTATTGCTGTTGCTGGTTTCATTGAGTTTTGCCGGGTTTGCCCCGGCTGACAGGGAAAACAGCCGATCCACCGCCTCGTTTTTCAGTTTTGACGAATTCCCGCTCTTCACCCTGACCATAAGCCGGGCGGCTGAAAACGAATTCCTCTCAGGAAAGGCGGTTTCCTGGCTGCCGCCCCTGCCCGATTTGCGACTGTCGCGTTTCAGATGGATCTGGCCGGATAAACCTGGGGGGAAAAGTGTCTTGTTGGCTAAGGCACCGAAAAAGAAAGGGGCCGGTCCCGGCCGGCGGGCCTTTTTCAGCAACCTGGCCCTGATCGCCGTTTCCACCGCCAATTACTGGTTCATCCAGCAGGAAACCATGCAGGTCGACTGGGATTACGAACCGACCTGGGCTGACCAGAAAAAGAGATTCCTGGGTTTTTCGGCCTGGCGTTTCGACAACAACTATTTCCGGGTCAACTGGACCCATGCCCCGGCCGGCGCCATTTACTACACCCTGGCCCGGAGCAACTCCCTGAACCTGGGGCAATCCCTGCTTTACAGCCTGGCGGTATCTTCATTCTGGGAATACGTATCGGAATTCCGTGAAGTCATTTCGATCAACGACCAGGTTTTCACTCCTTTGGGCGGATTCCCCATCGGGGAAAACTTTTTCCAGATAAGTGAAATGCTGCGCGCCAAAAAAGGCGGCTGGCTGACTGACCTGCTGGCCTGGCTCATAAATTTCCCCGGCCGGGCAAACAACCTGATCTGGGGACGCAACGCCAAACTGCTCAACCCGCCCCGGTTCGCCGCCCTCGATGACCAGCCCGGCCATGGCCTGCGCCTGGCCGCAGGCCTGCTGTCCGGCGGAGAGCAAAGCGGGCGGGCTTTCTGGCTGGGAGGCGGTAGCAGGCTGGTTACCATCCCGGGCTACCTTGATGAGGGTCACAGTGAAAAATGGCTTTCCGATGACAGCATGAGTTTCCTGGAGTTCAACCTGGCTTTGAACCGCGAGTTTTCCGGCAGCGCCCGGGTGGCCTACCTGGGGTTCCTGGCGCAGAACATAGAACTGGACGATTCGGAACGCAGGCGGGGATTCGCTTTTTACCTGGGCCCCTGGAGCGGATTTGAACTGTCATTGCAGAAATACCCGGCTTTATCGGACCGGCTTTCCGCAGTACACCTGATCGGCCCCCTGGCCGACCTGGTGCTTTACAACGGAATTTTCACCTTGCAGGTCCAGCTTGCGGCTTCAGTTCATTTTTCCATGATTGAGTCCCTGGCCCTGGACGGCTATCAACTGCACAACGATCTTGAGGGCACTAAAACCCCGCTGCACGAGCACGGCTATTATTTTGCCTACGGTCCGGCTTTTTCTTCTTCCCTGTCTTTCAAATGGCGCGGCCTGGAAGCCGGCGGTTCTTTCCACTACCTGGATTTTCATTCGATCCAGGGTTTGGACCGTTACCGGGAAGACATCAGCAACGATTTCCCCCTCAGGGACAGAGCCCTTTCCTGGCGTCTGCAATGCAGCTGGCAACCTTCCGGCCTGCCTTTTTACGCCTTTGTTTCCTGGGATAGACTTTCCCGCCGGGGCTGGATAGCGGAAACAAGCGGCCACGGCCGGCGCGACCGCCTGACAGCCGGGTTGGGCCACGTTTTCTGAGCCGGCGTTCAATTGTTGCCGGGGCTTCGGGTTGATTTCCCCGCCTGGCTTTGAATTCCTTGACTTGCCTTTTTCACCCCGGTAAAATACTATTTCTTCAATGATGCAGAAAACAGCCGCGGCACACAATCTTATCCAGGGTCAAGGCCGGAGAAATCCAAAAGACAAGCTCATCTTCCGCCTGCGAAAAGGTCTTGACCTGCCCCTGCCCGGGCAACCCGGAGATATCCTGGAAGACGGCAATCCCACCGGAACTGTCGGCCTGCTGGGAGACGATTACCCGGGACTCAAGCCGGAAATACTGGTCAAGGTCGGAGAAGAAGTAAAAATCGGCCAACCCCTGATGCGGGACAAGGGAAATCCCGAAGCCCTGTTCACGGCCCCGGCCGGCGGCCGGGTGCAGGCCGTCAACCGCGGCGCCAAGCGCCGCCTGCTGTCGGTGGTTATCGCGGTGGAAGGAGATGAAGCCCTTCCCTTTCCGGCCTACGGAGAAAACGAGCTCAGCAACCTGCCGGCGCAAACAATTCGTTCCGCCCTGGTTGAATCGGGCTTGTGGGTCACACTGCGCAGTCGGCCTTTCAGCCGGACACCGCGGCCCGGTGAATGGCCCGCTTCACTTTTTGTTACCGCCATGGACAGCCAGCCCCTCGCGCCCCCGCCGGAGAAGTTCATCCTGGACAACGGCAAGAGTTTCCGGGCCGGACTGCTGGCCCTGGCCCGCTTGGTTGAAAAACCGGTTTTTCTCTGCCGCAGACCCGGCCCCGACCTGCCCGGGGAAGACCTGCCCGAAGTCAGCACCGCCCTTTTCCTGGGACCGCACCCGTCCGGCCTGCCCGGCACTCACATTCACTTCATCGACCCGGTGAAAAGGGGGAAATCGGTCTGGTACATAGATTACCAGGATGTCAGCGCCATCGGCTCTTTCTTCCTGCAGGGCCGCCTGCCGGTTGAGCGCGTTATTTCCCTGGCCGGCCCCGGCGTACTGCGGCCCCGCCTGCTCAAAACCAGGATCGGCGCCGACCTGAACGACATTTCAGCCGGAGAACTGCAGGGCGAAAACCTGAGGATCATTTCCGGCTCCGTTTTAGCCGGGCGTTGTTGCATTCCGGGAGAAAACTTCCTGGGTCGCTTCCACCGGCAGGTGAGCGTGATTTCCGAAGGCGGAGAACGAAAACTCCTGGGCTGGGCCCGGCCCGGAAGAAACGCGTATTCCCTGACCAGGTCGTTTTTGGGTGCTTTTCTGCCGCCGAAGGCCTTTGATTTTTCCGCTTCTCTGCACGGCAGCCCGCGGGCCATGATTCCAATCGGCAGTTACGAAAAAATGATGCCTCTGGAGCTCATGCCCACCTTTCTTTTAAAAGCTCTCATCACCGGAGATCTGGACCAGGCTGAGGCGCTGGGCGCACTGGAACTGGACCAGGAAGACCTGGCGCTCTGTACTTTCGCCTGTCCCGGAAAATACGATTACGGGCCCATGCTCAGGCATACCCTGGATCTGCTGGAAAAAGAGGGCTGATGCTGAGAAGTTTCCTGGAAAAACAGCAGCGACACTTCAAGCCGGGCGGGAAACTGGCTCCTCTGCAGCCTGTTTTTGAAATGATGGATTCCTTTCTCTATACGACCGGCAATCGTGCCGTGGGTAGTGTGCACCTGCGGGATGCCCTCGATTTGAAGCGCATGATGAGCGTGGTCGTTATGTCGCTTCTGCCCTGTTTTTTCATGGCTCTTTACAACACCGGCCTGCAGGCCAACCTGGCCCTGCAGAAGCTGGCCGGCCTGACCGCGGCCGGCTGGCGCGGAGCGGTCATTTCCTGGCTGGGCTGCGGTTACGATCCGGCCAGCATGAGCGCAAATATCGTCCACGGCGCCCTTTATTTTTTCCCGGTGTACATCGTCTGCGTGATTGCCGGAGGACTTTGTGAAGTTGTTTTTGCCGTCCTGCGCCGCCACGAAGTAAACGAAGGATTTTTCGTCACCAGTTTTCTGATCCCCCTGATTCTGCCTCCAACCATCCCGCTCTGGCAGGTCGCCCTGGCCACGATTTTCGGCGTTGTCATCGGCAAGGAGGTTTTCGGCGGCACCGGGATGAACGTGTTCAACCCGGCCCTGGTCACCCGGGCCTTCCTGTTTTTCGCCTACCCGGCCCAGTTTTCGGGAACCTCGGTCTGGGTGGCGGTGGACGGTTATTCCAGCGCCACCCCTCTTTCCCTGGCGGCACTGGAGGGTTACACGGCCGCCGGCCATACCTGGTGGCAGTCTTTCCTGGGCACGATTCCTGGCTCCATGGGCGAGACTTCCACCCTGGCCTGCCTGATCGGCGCCCTGATCCTGATCGTCAGCGGAATCGCTTCCTGGCGGATCATGCTGGGGGCGCTTGGGGCCATGGCCGCCACGGCATTGATGTTCAACCTGATCGGCAGCAGCACCAACCCCATGTTCGCCATGCCGCCGCTCTGGCACCTGGTGCTGGGCGGTTTCGCCTTCGGTGTCGTTTTCATGGCCACCGACCCGGTCAGCGCCGCCCAGAGTGAACGAGGCAAGTACTATTACGGAGCCCTGATAGGTTTTCTGACCGTTCTGGTCAGAGTGGTCAACCCGGCTTATCCTGACGGCATTATGCTGGCCATTCTCTTTGCCAACACCTTCGCGCCCCTGATGGATTACCTGGCGCTGCAGTCCCACCTGAAAAAACGCCGGAGGCGTCATGGCCTCTGAAAACCGCGTTCAAACAATCAAGGTGGCCTTCCTGGTCTGCCTGGCCTGTTCAGTGGTAGTTTCCATGGTGGCGGTCCTGCTCAAGCCGGTGGTGGAAAAAAACCGCGACCGGGAAATGCGCCGCAACGTGCTGGTCGCCGCCGGTATTTACCGGAAGGGGATAGACATTCCCTCGGCTTTCAAAAACATTGAAGCGCTGGTTGTCGATCTACCCACCGGAGCGGTACTGGAAGATTTCAGCCCGGAAAGCTACAGCCTGGACGAGGTGCTCCGTAACCCGGCTCTTTCCGAACAACTGCCTGGAGACCAGGACCCGGCCCAGGTGCGGCGAATCCCCCGGCCCGCCCTGGTTTACCTGGTCAAAGCCGCTGACGGGACTTTGCAAAAAATCATCCTGCCCGTCTACGGTATGGGACTCTGGTCAACCATGCGCGGTTTCCTGGCCCTGGAAGCCGACACCAGGACAATCGCCGGACTGACTTTTTATGAACACGGAGAAACGCCGGGCCTGGGAGGAGAAATTGACAATCCCCGCTGGCAGGCCCTTTGGACCGGCAAGAAAGCTTTTGACGAAAACTGGCTGCCGGCAGTAACCGTGGCCATGGGCAAAGTAATGCCGATTCCCGATGAATTCAGAGTGGATGGAATCGCCGGGGCCACCCTGACCAGCCGGGGAGTACAGAACACGGTGCGTTTCTGGCTGGGGGAAAAGGCTTTCGGACCTTTTCTGGCCAGGGTAAGGGCGGGGGAATTACAATGAGCAAAACCAGGGAAATACTGCTCAGCCCGATTCTGCGCAACAACCCGATCGCCCTGCAGATACTCGGGATATGTTCCGCCCTGGCCGTGACCGCGCAACTGCAGACCACCCTGGTCATGATCGGAGCGGTGCTTTTCGTCATATCACTGTCCAACCTGGCGGTCAGCTCCATCCGCAACTACATTCCCGTTTCCATTCGCATCATCGTGCAAATGACCATCATCGCCTCCCTGGTCATGGTAGTTGACCAGGTTTTAAAAGCACTATTTTTCGATATCAGCAAGCAGTTGTCGGTTTACGTGGGGCTGATCATCACCAATTGCATTGTCATGGGCCGGGCCGAGGCTTTTGCCATGAAAAACCCTCCCTTCCCCAGTTTTATCGACGGCATAGGTAACGGATTGGGTTATGCCTTCGTCCTGCTCTACGTCGGGTTCTTCCGGGAACTGCTGGGCACTGGGAGACTTCTCGGGCAGACCGTCTTACGCCCCCAGGCCGAGGGAGGCTGGTTCGTGCCCAACGGCCTGATGCAGCTCCCCCCTTCGGCGTTTATCCTGATCGGACTGCTGATCTGGGCTATCCGCAGTCTTTACCGCGACCAGGTGGAGAAGGAGTAAACGTGCTGGCCGATTACCTTAATCTTTTCATCAAGTCGGTTTTCATTGAAAACATGGCCCTGGCTTTTTTCCTGGGAATGTGCACTTTTATCGCCGTTTCCAAAAGAGTCAAGGCGGCCGTCGGCCTGGGCATAGCGGTTGTGGTGGTTCAGGCCATCACGGTACCAGTCAACAATCTCATTTTCAGATATCTGCTGCGGCAGGGCGGCCTGGCCTGGGCCGGGATGGAAAACCTTGACCTGACCTTTATCGGCCTGATCTGCTATATCGGAGTCATCGCCGCCATGGTCCAGATCCTGGAAATGTTCCTGGACCGCTTTTTCCCCGCGCTTTACCAGACGCTCGGTATTTTCCTGCCGCTGATCACGGTGAATTGCGCCATCCTGGGCGGTTCCCTGCTGATGGTGGAAAGAGACTACAATTTCCCCCAGAGCCTGGTATTCGGGCTTGGTTCCGGCATTGGTTTCG
The DNA here is from genome assembly GCA_964457225.1 of uncultured Clostridia bacterium. GTDB lineage: Bacteria > Acidobacteriota > Aminicenantia > UBA2199 > UBA2199 > CAYWEM01. The sequence continues at coordinate 52,462 of CAYWEM010000009.1, read as the reverse complement.
CCCTGGCCGTTATCGGCCTGGCCGGCATCAGGGAAAAGATGAAATACAGCAATGTCCCCGAAGGTTTGCGCGGACTCGGGATAACCTTCATCACCGTCGGCCTGATGGCCGTTGCTTTCATGATTTTTTCGGGAATCCAGTTGTGAACCTGATTGAATGCGCTTTTCTTTCAGCGGAGTCAGGCCGTGATTGAAATCCTGCTCGGAGTATTGCTCTTTGTCGGCCTGATCCTGCTGCTGGTAATGCTGATCCTGCTGGCCAAGTCGAAGCTGGTCACCGCCGGCGAAGTCAGAATAATCATCAACGATAAACAGGACCAGGCCCTGCAGGTCGAGGCCGGCGGCAAACTGCTGACTACTCTGGCTGACCAGGGAATCTTCATTTCTTCGGCCTGCGGCGGCGGCGGCACCTGCGGCCAGTGCAAAGTGACCGTCAAATCGGGCGGCCGGGAAATTCTGCCGACTGAAACCGCTCATATCAGCCGGCGTGAGGCCCGCGATGGAGTCCGGCTTTCCTGCCAGTTCACCCTGAAAAACGATCTCTCCATAGAATTACCGGCGGAAGTGTTCGCCGCCCGCAAGTGGACCTGCAAGGTGCGTTCAAACCACAACGTGGCCACCTTTATCAAGGAACTGGTCCTGGAGCTCCCGGCCGGCGAGGAAATGGATTTCCGGGCCGGCGGCTTCATCCAGATAGAATGCCCGCCCCACGAACTCTCCTTCCGCGATTTCGAGATAGATGAAAAGTTCAGACCGGATTGGGATCAGTCGGATATCTGGCGCTACCATTCCCGGGTCACCGAGCCGGAAACCAGGGCTTATTCAATGGCCAATTACCCCCTGGAAAAAGGCCTGATCATGCTCAACGTCAGAATCGCCACTCCGCCTCCGGCCAGCCGGGCCTCTGTACCACCGGGCAAAGTGTCTTCCTGGCTTTTCAGACTGAAACCCGGAGATCAGGTGGTCGTTTCCGGCCCCTTCGGTGAATTCTTCGCCAGGCCGGGCGACGCCGAGATGGTTTTTATCGGCGGCGGCGCCGGAATGGCCCCGATGCGCTCCCATATCTTCGACCAGTTAATCCGGCTCGGTTCACAACGCCGGATTTCATACTGGTACGGAGCCAGGTCTTTGCGCGAGCTGTTCTATCGCCGGGATTTAGATGAACTGGCCGCCGGGCATCCCAATTTTTCCTGGCACCTGGCCCTTTCCGAGCCTCTGCCCGAGGAAAACTGGCAGGGACCACGGGGTTTCATCCACCAGGTCCTGTATGACCTCTACCTGAAAGATCATCCGGCCCCGGAAGACTGCGAGTACTACATCTGCGGTCCGCCGCTGATGCTGCAGGCGGTCCTGCGCATGCTGGACAGCCTGGGCGTGGAAGAAAGCAACGTTCTTTACGACGATTTCGGCGGCTGACGAGATTTGATGGGCCCGGGCAAGAAACGGTTGTTCCTGCTTCCACTGCTCTTGCTGGCCGCTTTCACCGCCTGTAAAAACAACCAATCCCGGCTCTTGACCATCAACGGCCTGACCATGGGCACCAGTTACAGCATCCGGACCCTGTGGCGGCCGCAAAACGCTCTTTCCCCTGAAGAGGCCAAATCAGTACTGCGCAACCGGGTGAATGCGCGCCTGGAGGAATTGAACCTCCTCTTTTCGACTTTCCGGCCTGACTCGGAAATCAGCGCCTTCAACAATGCAGCGGAAAACGACTGGTTCCAGGTTTCACCGCTGACCGGCCTGGTGGTCAGCCGCTCCCTGGAAATCAGCCGGTTGACCGGGGGAGCTTTCGACATCACCGTTGCCCCCCTGGTAAAAACCTGGGGTTTCTGGGATGCGGATAAACCAAGGTCTCTGCCAACCGATGAACAGATAAGCCGGGCCATGGCCCGAACCGGCTATTCATTCCTGGAAATCGAAGCTGATGGATCGGCCCTGCGCAAGCTGAAGCCCGGAATGATGATTGACCTGGCGGCCATAGCCAAGGGTTTCGCGGTTGACCAGCTCGCCGATCTCCTGGAGGCTGAAGGATATTCCGATTTCCTGGTGGAAATAGGCGGAGAGCTCAAAGCCAGGGGGCGCAATGAGCAAAAAGATCCCTGGCGGGTGGGCATTCTCAGGCCGGATACCGAAAGCATGAGCCTGCAACGGGTGATATCCCTTTCGGATCTGGCCCTGGCCACTTCCGGAGATTATTACAATTTCATTGAATCAGAGGGGAAACGCTACTCCCACACCATAGATCCGCGCAGTGGAAGACCTGTTGAGCATGACCTGGCCTCGGTCTCGGTGCTGGCGGAAAGCTGCCTGGAAGCCGATGCACTGGCCACGGCCCTGAACGTGCTGGGACCGGAGGAAGGCCTGCGCCTGGCACTCAACCGGGGTTGGGCCGCACTTTTAATTTCGCGCCGGGGTGATTCATTCCGGGAGGAAATGACCCCGGCTTTCAGGGTTTTGCTCGAGAAATGAGCTCTTATTTCCTGACTATTTGTAAAAAAACCCGGTAATTACCCCGGTCCAGGTCGGCCGGCAGGCGCAGGCCCTCCGGGACTAGCAGGGTCAGTATTCTGGCAGTCAGGGGATCGGGGACAGCGCCGTTTTGCCGCTTGTCCTCCAGCCCTTCCCGGTCAAGCACGGAAGTACGCCTGGCCGGGCGCAGTTCCAGCACTCGGCCCTCGATCATTTCAGCCGGAGCCGGGCGCTCCCTGGATCCAGCCTTAACTGTTTCCTCTCCAATTTCAATATCAATGGTCATGTTGTGTTTCCCGGGTTATTTCGGCCTTTTACATTTTTTATTGAATCAGGACTGGGACCGGAGCGGTGTTTTTTCTGTACCCGGGCTCAGTTCCCGGCAGGCCCGGGTTTGCGGGCGATAAAAGCAGTGTGCGGATAGGGGTATCCGGCCTGCAGGGAAACAACCTGCACTTCCAGGCCGGCTTTTTCCAGCATGGCCGCCGTTTCAGCCGCCGGCCGGAAATAGAAGCGGCCGCCCCGGGTGAAACCCAGCAGGCGCACGGCCAGGGTTTCCTGGAACAGGTTCCAGTAATACTTCCAGGTAGGCCTCGTGTCCATTTCCTTGAGCAGGAAAGTCCCGCCGGGCTCCATGGCAGCGGCCACGGCCGCGGCCGTTTTTTCCTGTACTTCGAAGGGAAGCAGGTAGAGCAGGTCAACGCAGAGAAAAAAATCGGCCCTGGGAATATGCAGGCCGCTGACATCAGCCTGGACAAAAGAAAGGTTTTCCAGCCCGGCGGCCCCGGCCATGGACCGGGCGGCTTCAAGCTTGCGCTCGTCTATATCAGTACCGATTATCTCCATCTGCGGGTAAAGCCGGGCCAGGAAAAGGGAAAAGAGGCCGTTGCCGCAACCCAGGTCAACCAGCCTGCGGGCCGGGGGAAAAAGCCGGCGCAAGGCATCCAGGGGGAAAATGCGCTGCTTGACCGCCCAGTAAAAGCGGCCCCTCCAGCCCAGCCCGCGGTAAAGCTCTTTCATCAGATCATCCTCCTCAGGGCGGCCCGCCCGGCCCGCACCAACATGCAGAAGTCACGCGGCGAGTCTATTGTTTTCAGCCGGTTCCAGATATAACCGGGCCGCAGGTAGAATTCTCTTTCGGCCCGACGCCGCCACTCGAGCACCTGGGCCGCCGGGAATTCCTCCAGGTCGAGCACGGCGGAAACCGAGCTGTCAAAGCTGTCCGTGTCTTTGCTGATCCAACCTTTTTGCAGGGCCTCGGCCCGCAGGTCGGTGCCTATATCAGGTGTGGCCATGGCGAAAGAGGCGAAATCCAGGTCCAGCTCCCTGGCCAGGTCAATGGTTTGACGCGCGCTTGCCGCGTTTTCCCCGGGCAGACCGATGATGAAGTAACCCAGGGTCCTGATACCGTGCCGGCGCAAGGCGCTGACACTGCGCCGGGCTCCGTTCGTGTCCAGGGGCTTGCCGTAACGCTGCAGCAGCCTGTCACTCCCGCTTTCCAGGCCCAGGTACAGGGTATGACAACCCGCCTCCTTCAACAGTACTATTTTTTCCTCGGATAAAGTGCGGATATCGGCGTTGCCGGAAAACGAAAAACCAAAGCCCGAGGAAATCATACCTTGCAGAATTGACCGGCTGTGGTCACCGTGCACGGTGAAGCTGGGATCCAGAAACAACAACTCCGGAAAACCCAGGGATCTGATGAAGGACAATTCCTCCAGGACATTTTGGGCCGGCCTCAATTTCCAGCCGTAAGCCCCGGCGGTGCAGAAACGACAGGCATGAGGACAACCCAGGGAAGTAACCACTACGGCGAAGGGGCGACGCCTGGCGGTCGGCAGAAAGCACTGCCGGTAGGGGAACAGGTCATGTCTCGGGGGAGCGATGGAAAAAGGGGCCGAGAAATCTCCGCCCGCAGGCTGTAAAACGCCCCGGCGGCGCTGCCAGATGGTTCTCCAGGGACCCGGTTCACCGTGCAGGAAAGAAATTATTTCCGGGTCACTGAAATCGAGCAGTCCGGCGTCTATATCCGGGAAACGGGCCATGAACCCGGCCGGATCGAACTTGATGATGCCCGCGGAAGCCGCCAGCAGTATTTCAGGAAAACGTTTTTTCAGTTCCCCGGCAAAGGCGCTGTCCTGGAGGAGGGAGGCCGAACCGGTACTGAACACCAGGGCGCTGAAATCCTCAGCCGCGATCATCCGCAGAACCTTTTCCCGGGAGAGTCGCCCGGCCACGGCATCTATGACCCGCAATTCAAAATGAGGCGTTAAAAGGCCGCTGAGCACCACCAGGTCCTGGGGCGGCCAGTAGTAAGCCGCCTTGGCGCTGAAAGACGAGTAGTACTCCCGGATCAGCAGGGAATCGGCCGGCGGGTTGAGTAACAGGACTTTTTTCACCGCACCATTATAGCACAGGGAACCAGGCCCTCAGCCGCCCGGATCGGCCTGTTCAAGAAGCCTTTTCTGCAGCAGGGTGCGGCGCAGTACCGGTGATGATCGGCTGACAGCCGCGTTTACGGTTTCCTCGTCCGAGAAGAGGATGAAACGGCGACGGGCCCTGGTCACGGCCGTGTAAAAAAGCTCTTTGAAAAGCAGGCGGCGATGTGCCGGCAACAACAGGCAGATGACCTGGTCGTATTCAGAGCCCTGGGCCTTGTGAATAGATACCGCGTAGGCCAGCGTCAATTCGTCGAGTTCTTCCTGGCCGTATTCCACCGGCAGGCCGTCGAAATCCACAAACAGCACCCGGCGCTCACGGTCGTATTCCAGTACCCTGCCCTGGTCGCCGTTGAAAACTTCCTTGTCATAGTTGTTTTTCAACTGCATCACCTTGTCGCCGGCCTTGAAACCCATTTTATCCCGGCGGCACAGGAAGGGACCGGGCTGGAAGCTCTCCTGGATAAGCTGGTTCAGCCTGTCGATGCCGGCCTGGCCGCGGTACATCGGGGCCAGTACCTGCAGGCGGAAGGAATCAACCGGAAATTCTGCGCTGTAATATGAAAGCGCCTGCAATACTCTTTTTATCGCGTTCTCTTCATCATGCACCCGCAGAAAGAGAAAATCTTCTTCCGGCTTGTTGTCACCGAGCAGTAAATCCTGCCCCTGGTTTATGCGCCAGGCGTTCTGCACGATACGGCTGCCTTCGTGCTGGCGGTAATTGTTCTGCAGCAGGAAAACCGGCAGCAGGCCGCAGGCGATGATATCCCGAAAAACATTGCCCGGGCCGACCGGCGGCAGCTGGTCCCGGTCACCGATGAAAATCAGCCTGGTCCGGGGGGAGACGGCCCGCAACAAGGCATGGAACAGAAAGGCATCGACCATGGAGAACTCATCCACCACCACCAGGTCGGCCGGCAGGGGATTACTCTGCTGGTAAAGAAACTGGCCGTTCTCCGGGTTGTACTTCAACAGGCGATGCAGGGTGGCCGCCCGGTGACCGGTGCTTTCCTCGATACGCTTGGCCGCCCGCCCGGTCGGCGCGGCCAGGGCCACGCGCTGGTGCAGGGCATTGAATACTTCGACCAGGCCGCGGATCAGCGTGGTTTTGCCGCTGCCCGGACCGCCACTGATGATAAGCACCTGGGTGCGAAGCGCGGTTTCCACCGCCAGGCATTGCTCTTCACTCAGCTCCCCGGCGGCCGGGGGCCATTGCCTGCGGGAAGTCTCCAGTGCTTCTTTTCCCGTGTTCATGATCTTCAGCAACAGGCGCGCGGATTCCTTCTCCAGCACGTGATTCCGGGCACTCTGCACCATCGGGGGAGGTATATCCTCGGATACCAGTTGACCACGGGCCAGCAGGCCGGCCAAGCCTTCAAACAAAAGGTTTTCCCTTACTCCGAGCAGCCGGGTCGCGGCCTGCAGAAGCTCGGCTTCATCCATGTACAGATCGCCGTAACCCTGCTCGCGCCCTTCCACCAGGTGCATTATCCCGGCCCTGATCCGGCCGGGATTCTCTGAATCCAGGCCCAGTGCGCGGCCTATGGCGTCCGCGGTGCCGAAGCCGATGCCCCTGATCAGACCTACCAACTGGAAAGGATCACTGTGCAGAACATCCAGGGAGCGGTCGCCGAATTCACGCTGGATTTTAAAAATGGTCTCCGGGCCGATGCCGAAGGGGGCAAGTTTCAGGTTCAGTTCCCGGGTGACCAGGTTGTCCTGAAAACTGCGGCTCAATTCCTCCCTGACCTTGCGGTTCAGTCCGGGCACTTCGGCCAGCCGCCCGGGCTCCTTTTCCAGCACTTTGAACGTTTCCGCCCCGAAGTAAGCGGCGATTCTGGCGGCGGTTTTTTTCCCCAGCCCCTTGATACGTCCGGCGGCCAGGTAATTGACGATGGCTTCTTCATCCTCGGGAACCAGGCGCTCGAAGCTGATCACTTTCAACTGGGGACCGAAACGGGGATGAACGATATGCTCGGCATGGACCTGCAGACGGTCTCCGGAATGAACGTCCGGCAGGACGCCGACCAGGTTCACCTTGGCTCCTGAATCCAGGTCCATGGCCCGCAACACGGTGAAACCGGAAGTCGGCTCGTAGTAAACCAGCCGGGTTATTCTGACCTTGACCCGGTTCATCAGCTTACCCGCCGCCGTTCAGCCCCGCATACTGCGGCCGCCGGGCCGGGTACCGGCATTTTTTTTTCAAGTTGAGCAAGATCATGGCGCAATCATGATCAGGGAAAAAACCGGGCTTGTCAATCGGAAAGGAAAAATGTTCTTGACGTCCATCTTCAATTAGTTTATCATATGAACCTGCAGTGCCGGGATAGCTCAGAAGGTAGAGCGAGGGACTGAAAATCCCTGCGTCCGTGGTTCGATTCCGCGTCCCGGCACTTTTTTTCTATTGACACCCCCGGGTCTATCGAGTACCATAACGCCTTATGAACCCCGCTCTGAAAAAAATCATCGCCTCCTTTCCCGGCCGGGAAGTAGTAGTCTGGGGTGATTTCATACTGGATGAATACGTTTTCACCTCAACCGGCCGGGTCTCCCGCGAAGCCCCGGTACTCGTGACCGAACTGGAAAAAACCGGCTTCAAGCTCGGCGGCGCCGGCAACGTGGCCTTGAACGTACTTTCCCTGGGAGCCCGTCCCCTGCCGGTGGGCCTGGTCGGAGATGACGAACCCGGCCGGCAATTATGCCGCACCCTGGCCGAGCAGGGCATCAGCACGGCCGGACTGGTCAGTTTGCCCGGTTACCGGACGCCGAAAAAGAGCCGTATCCTTTCCGGCGCGGAAAACACCCGGAAACAGCAAATCCTGCGCATCGATTCCCTGCACCGCCGGGCATTGCCGGAAAGAGCCCTGCAGGAATTGACCGCCGGGCTCCGCGGCCTTATGAAAAACACCCCCAGCCTGATAGTTTCGGATTACCTGGCCCAATCGGTCCAGGAACAGGCTTTCAGTGAAATACGCCGCTTGTTTCCGGAAAACCTGGCCTGCATTGACTCACGACGGCACCTGCCCGCTTTTCGGGGCGCCACGGTAGCCACTCCCAATGAACCCGAACTGAAGGCTGTTTATCCGGATCTCGATTTCCTGGAAGAAAGTGATTTCCTGCAGGCCGGACATAATCTGCGGCGGAGGATTGAAGCCCGGGGCCTGGTACTCAAGCGCGGCCACAAGGGCATGATCGTTTTCGAGGAAGACAAAGAGCCCCTGGTCGTAGAAATATTCGGCACTCCAGAGATAGTTGATGTAACCGGCGCCGGGGACACGGTGCTGGCTGTGGTCAGCCTGGCCTTGCAGGCCGGGGCAAGCCTGGCCGAAGCCGCGATCCTGGCCAACACGGCTGGAGGAATCGTGGTCATGAAAGAAGGTGCTTACCCCATCAGCCATGATGAACTGTACAACGCCGTCGGCTAAATTCCACTCCCTGAAAGAACTGCAATCCCTGCTGGCCGCCGAAAGAGAAGCCGGCCGCAGTATCGCGCTGGCCAACGGCTGTTTCGACCTGATCCACGTCGGCCACGTGCGCTATTTGCAGGAAGCTGCGAGCATCGCCGACATCCTGGTCGTGGCCCTGAATTCCGATGATTCACTGCGCAGGCTGAAAGGAGCCCGGCGGGGAATATTCCGTGAAGACGAGCGGGTCGCGCTTATCAGCAGCCTGGAATGCGTCAACTACGTCACCTTGTTCGGGCAGGCAACCGTAACCGAAATCCTGCTGGCCCTGAAACCCGATTTTCACTGCAAGGGCTCCGATTACACTCCGCAGACAGTTCCAGAAAGAGATGTGGTCGCTTCCTACGGAGGCCGAATAAGAATCGTCGGCGGCGCCAAAGTGCGTTCCTCATCCGACATTCTGAAATCCATCCTGGCCCTGGCTGAAAAATGATCAAGCCGGAACCGTATTCCAGGGAAAGAATACTGCTGGTGAAGTTATCCTCCCTGGGAGACATAGTTCACACCCTGCCGGCCCTGGCCGCCCTGCGCCGGGAAAAGCCCGGCGCGGAGATATATTGGCTGGCCGAACCCCCTGGCGCCAGGTTGCTGGAGAATTTCTCCGGCATCGACCAGGTGATCGCCGTTCAGCTGAAAGAGAAGGGAAGACTCAAAAATTTGCTGGGTTTATTGGGCAAATGGCGTGGAAAATTCGATCTGATAGTGGATTTCCAGGGATTGCTCAAATCCTCCCTGATCTGTCGCCTGCTCGGTCGGCGGACACTGGGTTTCGCCCGGGGCAATCTGCGTGAACCTGCGGCGGCTTTTTTTTATCGTCAACAGGCACCGCCCTTCCCGGAAAAAGAACAGGTGATAAAAAAAAACCTGCACCTGCTTGCCACCCTGGGAGTCAAGACCGACCGCATCGAGTACCCCCTGGCGCCAAGGCCGCCTTCCGCCGGCCTGCAAAGTTTTTTCAGTAAGAACGACCTGAAAAGAGGATCCTGGCAGGCGATAAACAGCGGCGGCGGCTGGTCCAGCAAAGTCCTTGACCGCGACCGCCTGATGATGGTCGTTGCCGACCTGATGCGTGACCTCAGGCCTGTGCTTTTCTACGGCAATGAAGCTGAACGGGGCTTATGCCTTCAGGTGAGCGAACAGACCGGCTGCCTGCTGGCCCCGAGACTCGACTTCCCCGACTTGATACATTTCCTCGATTCAGCCTCGGTGCTGCTCAGCGCCGACACCCTGGCCCTGCACCTGGCCGATGCCCTGGGGCGGCCTTCGGTGGCCTATTTTGGACCGACATCGCCGCGTCGCAACGGCTCAATCCTGCCGTCCAGCATTTCCCTGCTGCACGAACTCCCCTGTTCCTTCTGTTACCGCCGCAAGTGTGATAAAATGACCTGCATGCAAGCATTAACAGTCCAGGAAATCTCCGCCGCGGTTCGTTCCATTCATGAACAGGGCAATTGAACTCATCATCAGGTTCCGCTCCTCAATCGGGACAGCTTGCCTGATCACCGTTCTGATCATCGCCACGCCTAATGCCCGTTCCATTTCCATCGGCTTTTTCCTGATAGTCCTGGGCATGTTTTTTCGAGGCTGGTCTTCCGGTTACATTCACAAGAACGAACAACTGGCCTGCCAGGGACCTTACGCCCTGACCCGCAACCCGCTTTATTTCGGCAGTTTCCTGATCGGTTCCGGCATAGCCGCGGCAGCCAACAACCTGCCGTCGACCATCATTTTCGTTTCTTATTTTTTGCTTTTTTTTCCATTGCTGATAATCATTGAAAGAAAGAGGATGAAAAACCTGTTTCCGGAGCAGTACGCGGAGCTGGCCCGGACCAGCAACCTCTTCATCCCCAAGATCAAGAAAATCGACTCCAGCAACTTCAACATCGCCTTTTATTTCAAAAACAAGGAATACCGGGTTCTGTATTTTTCCCTGATCGTTATCGCCGTCTTCATTGTCAAGTACCTGATCCAGATCGGCAGCATCTGATTTCCTTGCTCCGGGCGAATCCGCAAGTTGCAAATAACATTCATTTTTGATAGGATAACGTTACTATGAAAGCGCTAAAAGCGGCATTTGCGCTGATGTGCCTGTTCCTGGCCGTGTTTGTTCTGATTTCCCGAAAAGAAATCAATCTACCGGACAGCAGCGGACAATCGTCTCCCCTGGCTAAACTGAGCGATTTTCAAATCGTCAGAACATCGGGAAACGGCATGCTGTATTCGGACCGGGAAGAATCCATTCCCTTCCAGGTCGATTCGCTTTTCAGCCAGGGCCGCTTAACCGCCAAGGCCGACCGTCAAACCAGCTTCGAATTCTTTCACCAGCACTGTCTTTTCATCGCCCTGCCCGAAACTCACATCCATTACCGGGCAGACACGGCTGAACTGACCCTGTTCAACGGGGAAATCTTCTGGAAGAACCCCAGTCATAACCAGCAGCAGCACCTGATTCTCAGGGGGGACGGCAATTTCGTCGCCCTGGGTGAATCAGGCCGCCTGCGCCTGAATCCCCAAATGCTTGAGATCTGGAATTACCAGGGTAAATCCGAGGCCACGGTGAACCAGCAGAGTTTTCAACTCGAAGCCCTGCAATACCTGCAGGTAAGCTCAAATCGCAGACCTTTGCTGCAATCCCTGCCTGCGGCCCCGAAAATCACATCCACCCAGTCACTGGCCATCAACCTGCAGAATCCCGGAGACGCCATCACCACCTTTCACTGGCGCAGCTCCGACGAGGCGACCAACTTCATTTTCCGGCTGTTCAGCTCTCCGCTCAAGGACAACCTGCTTTTCAACAAAACAGTGCCCAGCAACACCCTGACCCTTAACCTGCTGCACTATGCCTCCTGGGGCAATCTCTACTGGGAGATCGCCGCCCTGGACCGCAGGTCGAACCTGGACGGACCTCCGTCCGCCCTGGGTTACATACGCCTGGACGGCAAGCTCTTTGAACGTGAAAAAAGAGTGATGCCGCCCCGCCTGATCATCCAGTCCCTTTCGGTCAGCGGTGACATGGTGCTGATAAGAGGCGAAACCAGTCCTTTCTGCCGGGTTTTCATCAACGACTCCGAGGTAAAGGTTGATGCCCAGGGGACTTTCACCTACACCCTCAGCTTCCCCGGCATCGGCACCAAGGACATTGAATTCAGGGCGATAAACGCAGCCGGCGCTGAAACGATCGAAAGAAGACAGGTCGTCATCTTTTCAGAGTGATTGCTTATGTTTTTGAGGCGCCAATTTGACCGTCGATCTGCTTGACATCCTGACAAAAATCACTTCGGTGCCGAGAATCGCCGAACTGCCGATGTTTCTGAAGCAGGAATTTCTTCCCGACCTGTCTTTGCAGGGGATTAAAATCAAGATCAACGATGAAACCAGGCAGGCCCGCTTTTCATTCAGTACCGGCAATTGCCGGAAAACGGCCTCCGCCGGACCTGATTCCGGGAAAAAGCGACCCGCGCTCCGTTTTTCCGATGACCATGTTTTTTTTAAAGGCCGGATCGGCTCTTTCAAAGTGCGGGCCATCCTGGCGAAATCAAGTACGGCCGACCTCCTGACCAAAGAAGCATGGTCCGGACTGCTTGACGTTTTCTTCAACCACGTGCTGCTGCTGCTGCAAATCGAAGAACTGGAAACCGCCCTGCAGCATGACGACCTGACCTCCCTGCTGAACCAGAACACTCTGAAAAGCCTGATAAACCAGGAAATAGAGCAGAACCGGCTGTTGGGAACCGTTTTTTCACTGGTTTTCCTGGATATCGACGGCCTCAAGGACATCAACGAGTCGTTCGGCCACCTGACCGGTTCAAACCTGCTCAAGGAGTTCGCGGAAATCCTGGGGCGGGCTCTGCGCAAATGCGACGTGGTCGCCCGCTTCGGAGGCGATGAATTCGTATTCCTGCTGATGCGCACCGACGAGCAGAAGGCTCTGCAGGTTTGCTCCCGTTTGAGCGAAATGATCAACCGGCACCGCTTTCTGGCCTCCCGGGGATTGAACCTGGCCATAACCGTCAGTTTCGGCATCACGGCCTGCCGTAAAGACGATCAAGACGCGGAAACCATAATCAGGAGAGCGGATCAAGCCATGTACATGGTCAAGAGAAAAGGTAAAAATGGAATTCAAATTTTCAGGGAGAACATAAATGGGAATAATGTCTAAGCTTTACAACTACTTTTCATCAGACCTGGCCATTGATCTGGGAACAGCCAATACCCTGGTATACCTGCGCGGTAAAGGCATAGTCATCCGCGAACCCTCAATGGTGGCGGTAGATATCCGCACCGGGAAAATTCAGGCCGTCGGAACCGAAGCCAAGAACATGCTCGGAAAAACTCCGGCCAACATAGTAGCCATCAGACCGATGAAAGACGGGGTGATCGCCGATTTCGACACCACCGAGAAAATGCTTGAGTTCTTTATCAAGAAAACCAAGAGCGGCAGCCAGTTTCTGAAACCCAAAATCGTAATCGGCATTCCCTCGGAAATAACCCAGGTGGAACGCCGGGCCGTGCGCGACGCCGCCCTGCGGGCCAAGGCCAGCGAGGTTTACCTGGTCGAACAGGCCATGGCTTCGGCCATCGGAGCAGACCTGCCGATAACCGAGCCCGGCGGGAACATGATCGTCGATATAGGCGGCGGCACAACCGATGTTGCCGTAATTTCGCTTTCCGGAATAGTCATTTCAAAATCGGTCCGGGTAGCCAGCAATGAAATGGATGAATCCATAATTCAGTACCTTAAAAAGAAATACAATCTCCTGATCGGGGAAAAAACCGCTGAAATGATAAAAATTCAGATCGGCTCGGCCTACCCGCTGGATCATCCGCTGGAAATGGAAATCAAGGGGCGCGACCTGGCCGTCGGTATCCCCCGCACCATCACCGTAAGCGACACAGAAATACGCGAAGCCCTGGAAGGAGTTGTCCAGACCCTGGTTGAAACGGTCAAAAACACCCTGGAAAAGACCCCTCCGGAGCTGTCGGCCGACATCGTCGACCGGGGCATTATCATATCCGGAGGCGGAGCCTTGTTGAAAAACCTGGATAAGAGACTGCGTGAAGAAACATCCCTGCCGATTTTCCTGGCCGATGATCCGCTTTCAGCAGTCGTGCTTGGTGCCGGTAAAATCCTGGACAACATAGATCTGCTGGAAAAGATCGGGAATGCCGTTCTTTAAAAAAGAACTGGAATCAAGCTTTGAAAGAAAAGTCGCGGTATTGACGGCTTTGCTCTTTCTGCACCTGCTGCTGATTTCTTCCCAGATCGTGCTCAGGAACAATAAAACCCTGCTGGCCACGGTCATGGCCACGGCTGCATCACCGTTCCAGGTGGCGGCAAATCATTCGGTCCAGGCGGTCGGCGAGTGGTTCCGCAAACACCTTTTTTTAAAGGGCATATACCGGAAATACCAGGATTTACGCGCTGAAAACCTGAAGCTGAAACTGGAGCACTATCGACTGCAGCGCCACCTGCGTGATTATCAGGCCCTGCAGGGAATCAGAAAGGAATTGCCCGTTTTTGTTCTGGCCAATGTCATCGCGGTGGATGCAAATTTCCCCCTGCATTCATTGACCATTGACCGGGGAACCGGCCATGGAATCAGTGAAAATGACACCGTGGTAAACCGTGATGGTGACCTGGTCGGCAGGATAGTTCACCCGATCTCGCCGATGTCGGCGACCGTCCGGCTCATTACCAGTCCCGCAGGAGGCGTCGGGGCCTATCTCAGGGATGATTTGCTGGAGGGTTTTCTCAGCGGCACCAACACCACGGTATGCCTTTTCAAATACCTGATTGAAAACAAGCTGGTCCACATCGGCACCCAGGTCATCACTTCCGGGACAGACCAGATCTTTCCGCCGTACCTGCCCATAGGCCGGGTGATAAGCATTGAAAAAGACTTTCTGACTCAAATAATCAGGGTAAAACCCTATTTTGTTGACAAACCACTGAAACACCTGCTGGTTCTGCCCAATGAAAACAACTAGAATCAGGTTCACCGCCTTCGCCCTCCTCTTCCTGGCCCAGTTCATCAGCAGGCAACACGATTTTTCCGCCGCCCTGAACATCGATTTCTTCTTCCTGATCATCATGCACGCGGCGGTCGTTTATTCCTTCTCCAGGACCATGCTTACCGCAACCGCACTCGGCCTGCTGACCGATTACCTGAGCGGCGGGATAATCGGAGTCTTTTCATTTTCGCGGATCCTGGTTTCATTCCTGGTTTACGAAGCGGCCAGGATGATAGATTTGCGAAAGAGAATCTTCGTCTTTCTGACTGTTCTTTTCGGCTTGTTGCTGGCCAATGTCATGGCGGTTTTTTTCCTGTACCACATCTCCGGCCTGCAGCCGGCACTGCGGATTCTGGTCGTTCAGCCGCTGAGTACGGCCGGCCTGGCCCTTATACTGACCAGTATCAAAGCGATCCGTGAACACCTGAATGTACCTTAGAAAACGTAAACTAACCCTGGCCGACATCAAAAGGCTGTCGATCAGGGCCAGGGTGATCCTGGCCCTGATCTGGGGAATATTGTTCTTTGTCTTCTGGCAAACCCAGATAATCAACCATCACAAGTACACCGAACTGGCCCTGAAAAACATATCCCGTAAACTCGATCTGAACGCTCCGAGGGGCCTCATCCTTGACCGCAACGGGAAAATCATGGCCGAAAACCGCATCAATTTTTCCCTGACTCTGGTGCGTGAGAACGTGGTCGACCTGCAGCAGAGTATTTCCCTGGCGGCGCACTTCAGCGGTAAAACCACGGAACAGGTCACAGGCATCCTGCGCCGCTACAACCGCTACCCGCTTTTTTTCCCGATTCCCATTCAGCACAACCTGCCCCTTGAGCAAGTTATTTACATTCTGAGCCGGGAAGAAAAGTATCCCGAATTCAAGATCGAAACCGAGCCGATGCGTGCTTTTCCAAATGCCACACTGGCCTCCCATTTACTCGGATACCTTTCGGAAATATCCGATGATGAGCTCCGGCAGGAAGATTTTTCGGCTTACCGCCTGGGAGACAGGATCGGCCGCTCCGGATTGGAAAGGCAATACGAAGAAAACCTGCGCGGACGGAAAGGATACCAGCTGGTTATCAAGGACAGCATCGAGAAGGTGCAGCAGGTCCTGGAAACGCACAAACCCCAGATCGGTGAAACACTTCACCTGACCATCGATCTGGAACTGCAGCAATTCGTGGAAGACCTGCTGTTTCCCGAAAAAGGCTGCATCGCCGTGGTTGACCTCAAGGACGGAGGCCTGCTGGCCCTGGCCAGCAAGCCTGATTTCTCTCCCGATTTTTTCACCGGCACCATGGAGCAGCATACCTGGCTCTCCCTGGCCGACAACCCGGAATACCCCCTGCAGAACCGCTTTATTCAAGGCCGTTACCCACCGGGTTCCACTTTCAAGATAATCGTCGCCCTGGCCGCCCTGCAGGAAAACATCGTCAATCAAAGGAATACCGTCTTCTGTTCAGGCGGGATCCAGATTTACGATCGTTACTTCAACTGCTGGAACAGCTTCGGTCACGGCCAGGTCAACCTCGTTTCCGCCCTGGCCGATTCATGCAATGTTTACTTCTACCAGCTCGGCCGGAAACTGGACATCGACGATATCGCCCGTTATGCAAACATGCTGGGACTGGGAGAAAAAACCGGCCTGGACCTGCCCCACGAGGCCGCCGGTCTTATTCCCGACAGCGCCTGGAAAATGAGAACCTTCAATCAAAAATGGTTTCCGGGTGAAACGATTTCCGCGGCCATAGGACAGGGTTCGATTTCCATCACCCCGGCCCAGATGCTGACCATGATCGCCACCGTGGCCCTGCGCGGTCGCAAGCCTGAACTGCACCTGGTGCAGCGGATTGAAAACCAGGGCCGTGCTGTATTCACCAGGACCGGCGGCGAATCGAGCATTCCCATCAACCCTGAACATTTCGAAACCGTGATCAGCGGACTGCATGCCGCGGTGAACAACGAAGGCACGGCCAGGGGGGCCCGGATCGAAGGTCTCGACATTTGCGGGAAAACCGGAACCGCCCAGATCATCGCCAAGGACAATCCAAACTACAAGATCCTGAGCAAGCAGAAGAGGTTTAAACCTCATTCCTGGTTCGTCTCTTTCGCCCCTCGGGACAATCCCCGGATCGCCATGGTGGTGCTGGTGGAAAACGGGGGGGATGGGGGAGCCGCAGCCGCGCCCCTGAGCAAACAGATTTACCGGTATTATTTCGATGATAAAAAACGCCGTTAAGTATTTCGACCGGACCGGTTTCATCCTGATGCTGCTTCTCTGCCTGCTGGGCCTGGTATTGATTTACAGTGCTTCACACATGCTGGAAAACAACTATTTCCTGCGCCAGCTGGTCTGGCTCCTGCTGTCCTTCATGGTGTTCGCCGTTGTTTTCCTGGTCAAGCCTGAGGTGATTTTCCGGCACGTGAATACACTGTACCTGCTCATGGTGATGATCCTGCTCGGACAGATAGTTTTCGGCCACTACATCGCCGGAACCAGGCGCTGGGTATCATTCGGTTTTTTCAACGTCCAGTTCTCGGAAGTGATGAAAATAGTCATGGCCCTGCTCCTGGCCAAATACCTGGCCCGCCACGAAGAGATAAACGGCCGGGTTTTCCTGAAAATCATGATCATGACAGCGGTTCCCGTCACCCTGATAGTCATGCAGCCGGACCTGGGCGGCGGTATCATCCTGCTTACTTTTTTCGCGGTTATTCCCCTGCTCAAGCGGGTAAAAAAAAACGTGCTGATAGTCATCCCCCTGCTGATCCTGGCCGGGTTCGGCCTGGGCTGGAACCATTTACTGAAGCCGTACCAGAAAAACCGCCTGGTTTCCTTTCTCAACCCATGGAAATACAAGGACACCAGCGGCTATCACGTCATTCAATCCAAGATCGCCATCGGTTCCGGCGGGCTCAGCGGCAAGGGTTTCATGAACGGCTCGCAATCGCAACTGCGCTTTCTGCCAACCAGGCAGACCGATTTTATCGTTTCGGTGCTCGGTGAAGAATTCGGGTTCCTGGGAGTCAGCCTGCTGCTGATCATGTTTTTTATCTTCTTCTACCGCCATTTCAAATGGAAATACGCCGATGAAACCGAATTGAATTTCGTTTACCTTTTCAACGGCCTTATAATCTGCCAGCTGTTCATAAACATTGCGGTAGCCACGGGATTACTGCCGGTAATGGGCATTCCCCTGCCCTTTATATCTTACGGCGGTTCATCCCTGATGACCCTGTTCGCCGGCCAGGCCATCATTTTCCGGATCAAGGCCGACCATTTCCACTCATGAACCCGGACGAATTCATCTCGCGACTGCCCAATCCCCAGGTTTACAGCGGGCTGGAAATAAATGCCGTAAAACGGCCTTTCCTGCCGGAAGAACTGAACGTCTGCCTGGTTTTCCCGGACAAATACGAAATCGGCATGAGCCACCAGGGCCTGAAAATCCTCTATCACCTGCTCAACCGTATACCTGGAGTCCATGCCCAGCGGGCTTTTCTGCCCGAACGCCGGGCCGCGGAAATGTTCCTGGACTGCGGCCAGCCGCTTTTCTCCCTGGAAACCCGCACCCCCCTGCATGAATTTGACCTGATCTCATTGTCACTGCTCAGCGAACTGAATTTCACCAATGTCCCCCTGCTGCTGGAATTAAGCCGCATTCCTCTGCTCGCCGGCCAAAGATCCGGGCAACATCCCGTGCTGGCCGCCGGAGGCATCTCCGTGGCCAATCCGGAACCACTGCGCCGCTTCATCGACATTTTCGCCTTCGGTGACGGTGAAATCCTGGCTCCGCAACTGGTGTCAACGATGAAGCAGGCCCGAGAACTCGGCTGGCCCCGGGAGCGGCTGTTCCGCGAACTGGACGGCAAACCCGGTTTTTACCTGCCGTCCCTGCACCCGGTAAGTCTCAGGGGCAGATTCTTCCTTCCCGACCTGGCTCCGGCCGCCGTGCGCCGGGTTGCCTTGAAAACCATGGCCCCGGGCCGGGAACCAAATGAAATAGTAGCCCTGGGCAACACGGTGTTCAACCGGCTGGCCGTTGAAATCGCCCGGGGTTGCCCGCAGAACTGCCGCTTCTGCCAGGCCAGGAATTACTACGCTCCTTTCAGGCCGGTTGCGGCCGGAGGAGTACTCTGCTTCATCGAGGAAGCCCTGGCCGCCACCGGGTACGAAACCTGTTCACTGACCTCCCTGAGTTCAGGCGATTACCCCTATCTGCAGCAACTGCTGAGATCAATTCCCGCTGTACTTCCCCAGGGAGTCTCTCTTTCAATGCCCTCCCTCAGGCCGGCCACGCTCACCGAGGAAATGCTGGCCACGGTGTCATCCTATCGGCATACCGGGTTGACCATAGTTCCGGAAGCGGGTTCGGAAAGACTGCGCGCGATCATCAACAAGCAGGTCACCGACGATGAAATCCTGGCCGGAGTGGAAATGGCCCGCCGTCACCGCTGGCAGAGGCTCAAGCTTTATTTCATGATCGGCCTGCCCTTTGAAGAGCAGGAAGACCTGGAAAAGCTGGTTCTGCTGGTGGAAAAGATCCTGGCCGGCCCCACCCGGGGACTGCACCTGCATCTGTCATTTTCTTCATTCGTGCCCAAGCCCCACACCCCTTTGCAGTGGGCCCGCAGAGAAAACCCGGCCGAATTGAGGGAAAAGGTTTCTTTCCTGAAAAAGCGTCTGAAAAGACACCGCCAACTGGACCTGGATTTTCATTGCCTGAACAAGGCCCACGTGGAAACCATCATTTCACGGGGCGATGACCGGGTGGGAGACTGGCTGGCCCGGGCTTACCAGGCCGGGGAATACTTCACCGCCTGGGATGGAGAATTCAATTTCGACAACTGGAACAACATCATCACCGATGGCCGGGACAAGCCATTCCTGGACGCCGTTCCCCCCGACCAGGAACTCCCCTGGGACTTCATAGCCCTGAATTACAAAAAATCCCATTTGCTCAGCGAATGGCGGCGGGCGGCCGACTGTTTGCCCAGTCCGCCCTGCAGCCCGGAAAGATGCCCGCAATGCCGCGCCTGCTATTTCCCGATGTCTCCGGCAGTTCCTGATAAAAACTCCGCTTTCCAGACCAGGCCGGGCCCGAAGAAGGAAGATGAATTCCGGCGGGCCAGGTTTTTTTATCGGAAAGAGGGCCGCTTCCGCTATCTGTCACACCTGACCATCATCCAGCTCATCGAAAGGCTGCTGCGCATTTCGGGACTGCGTTGGCAATTCACCGCCGGGTTTCATCCCCGCATCAAGATGGCTTTTTTGCCGCCATTGCCGGTTCTGGCCACCAGTTCCTGCGAGATCGGAGAGGTTTTCATCGCCGACCGGGGTGAGGCGGCCGATTTTCTCCAGGCACTCAACCGCAACAGCCTCGGTTTTCAATTTGATTCGTTTATCCTCTGCCCGCAGGCAGGCCGCCTGTCACGTGACCTGGGCCTGATCAGCTACGAATACCTGGCCCCCGACGCCCAGTCATTTCTGCCTGAGCTGGGCTCCCTGCTGGGCCCCGTAGACAAGGCCCGGCCAATTCCCGGCGGCCTGCAACTGGAGATCGACTACAGCGACGGCGGCCAGGAGAGGTTTTCCCGCATTTACCGGCTGCTGGATCCGGAACGGCGTAATACCGCCGGCTTGCATCGACTGAAAGTGGAGCTGCGCCATGCCGTTTGAAATCGTTTCCAGGCAAAACCAGCGGCTGCGCGATTTCCTGAAGCAACGCGACCGCTTTTTCTGTTTTGCCGGTGAAAAACTGGTTCAGGACATCATGGAACGGGGCATCGAGGTCTCGCTCCTGGTCCTGCTGAGGGATACCACCCTGCCCTCTTCCTGGCGGGCCCGGGAAACCTGGCTGGTAAGCCCCGAAGTCATGAGGAAGGTTTCCCCGCTGAAAGAAGCGCCGCGGGCCGTGGCGGTGATCGAGCAGTTGACCGGCAAGATCGATTTCAGGCGTCACTCCAGGATAATCGCCCTTCATGAAGTGCAGGATCCCGGCAATGCCGGCACAATTTGCCGCACGGCCGCCGCTTTCGGCATGGACGCCGTGGTGCTGTGCGGAAAAAGCGTCAACAGCGGCAATGATAAATTTCTGCGCGCGGCCCAGACTTCACTTTTTGACCTCTGCCTGGCCACTTGGCCGGAAAGCGACAGCCTGCTGGCCGCGGCTTCAGGGGCCGGTCACCGTGTTTTTCTCACCGGCAGGCAGGAAAACCCCATCATCCCGGAAAAAAAACTGATCAAGCCTCCTTTCCTGATCCTGTTCGGCTCTGAAGGGCAGGGAATTCCACCCCGGCTGCAGGGACGCTATCCAAGCCTGGGCATCGTCCACAACAGATCGACCGAGTCCCTGAACGTGGCCGTGGCCGCCGGAATAATCATGCATGAACTGGCGGAGATGAAATATCCTGCACCATGAAACTGCTGCTGCACACCTGCTGTTGCCCCTGTTTCCTGCCTTTGCTCGAAATACTGGAGCCCGGTCATCAAATCAGTCTTTATTTCTTCAATCCGAACATCCAGCCCCGGGCGGAATTCAGTCGACGGGAAAAAGAAGTGCGACGCCTGGCGCAACAACATGGACTTGAATTGATCAGCAGGCCCTACGCCCCCAAACCCTGGTTTGCCGCTATCCGCGGCCTGGAAAATGAGCCCGAGGGGGGCGGCCGCTGCCCGACCTGCTTCCGCATGCGCCTGGAAGAAACCTGCCGCCAGGCCGCGATCGGAGGCTTCGCAGCCATAGCCAGCACCCTGGCCGGCAGCAGGCACAAGCCTGGAGACCTGATCGACAACCTGGGGGCTGAACTAGCCGCTGAACACGGCCTGGCCTACGTTTCCCCGGCCGCTCACCGGGACCGGCTCGACCGGCGCTCACGTGAACTTTGCCGCGATCATGCCGTTTACCGGCAGAACTACTGCGGCTGCGTATACTCCCTGCTGTCGCGCCGGAAAACCAGCCGCGGCCGGAGGCCGGCCTGATTTGACAATCTGCGGATATTCAATTAAAATTTTCCTGCCGAAAGGTCAGCAGTAAAATGGTCAGCAAATTCGTTACACTTTACAAGGCCGGTGAAGTCATCTGCCAGAAAGGTCAGCCCCAGACCGACTTTTTCATCATCAACAGCGGCCGCCTGCAGGTCAAGAACGGTAATGACAGTCTTTTTCTGATCACCCTGGGCAAGGGCGATTTTTTCGGCGAAGAATCCCTGCTAAGCAACCCGGTTTCCCCGGTCACGGTGGAAGTCATTGAAGACGCCAACCTGATCCGCATTCCCAACAATTCCCTGGCGGAAATGATCAAGCAGAACACCGAGATCGCGCTGAAGGTGCTCAAGAAACTCAGTGAAAAGCATTTCCGGATAGAGGAAGCCCTGCTGGAAAAAATCGCCAAGCCCGTGCCCAGGCCTGAACCGGTCGATGAGGAAGGAACTTCTCCGGAAATCGCCGCCAAAATAAACGCTTACCTGGTGATTCAGCGCTCCAACCGCATAGTTCAGCTCAAGAAAACCTTGACCGTGCTGGGCCGCCGGGATTACACCACCGGTTTCATCCCCGATGTCGACCTGACCGAAGAAGACCAGGAAAAATACATTTCCCGCAAGCACGCCCAGATTCAATACCTTGACCATCGTTTTTATTTCGCCGAAGAGACCGGCGCCATCAACGGCACCTTTCTCAACGGCAAAAAAATCCAGCCCGGAGTCAAGCACGAAATAAAAAACGGAGACGAGTTGACTCTATGCCACCTGAACATCACCTTCAGGGTATGAAACGTCTTTTCGAAAAAATCAAATTATGGAAAAACTGCAGGCCAGTCATTTCCGCGAACTGACCAGAAGGGGCATTGAAAACGTCATTCGGGATCGCCAGACCCTGAACGACATCAACGTTTTCCCGGTGGCCGACAGTGACACCGGTGACAACCTGGTCAACACCCTGTTGCCCGTTTACCGAAAGCTCGACCAGTTCGCTTCCGAAAGGCTGGACGTTTTTCTGAACAACATGGCCGCCACCATGCTGAATTACGCCCGCGGCAACAGCGGCATAATCTTTTCCCAGTTCTTTCACTCCCTGGCCCTGGCGGTTAACGGAGAGGAAAACCTGGGCCCCGGACAATTCGCCCGGGCGCTGGAAAGCGCGTCCAAAGCCACCTACCAGGCCCTGGCCGCCCCCAGGGAAGGAACCATCCTGACCGTTATCAGTCACACGGCCGAGGCCTTCCGTGAAGCCGCCAACAACGGCGCTCTCTTCGACACGATCTTTGCTTCCGTGCGCGATCGGGTCCGCCTGGTGCTGGAGAAAACCAGGGACATGCTGCCGCAGTTGAAAAAAGCCGGAGTAGTCGATTCCGGGGGACTTGGTTTTTTCCTTTTTCTCGAAGGCATGGCCGGGTTTTTCCGCGATCACCTGCCCCAGTCTTTACGGGAAAAAGCATTGCCGGTGAATGATGACGCCCCGGAAAATTCCGGTCCCCGTTACTGCGCCCAGTGGCGCTTCCGGCCTTCAGCCTGTGATCGAAGTCTGTTGATGCAGTTGCTGGTCAACCGGGGAGAATCGCTGGTCATCAGCGGCAATTCCGGCTTGATGGTCATTCACCTGCATACCGATCAAGCGGAATCAGTCGAAAAGGTCCTCGGCGAACACGGCGAAATCGTGTCCCGCCGAATGGAATCACTTGATCCCGCAGGCAAAAAAGGAGGGCGAATGAAAACCAGGCTGGTAGTTGATTCGGCTATTGACTTTCCGGATTCCTGGGCCGAGATCGAAGTCGTCCCTCTGACCGTGTTTTTCAAAGACCGGGAATGGCGTGACAATGTCGATATCAGCCGGGAGGAATTCTTCCGGATCATGAGCAGTGAGCCGGGACTGGCCATGAAGACGTCCCAGCCTGCTCCCGGAGTTTTTGCCGAGGTCCTGCGACCGTTGTTGCAGGCTGACGGCGATGTGATCCTGATGACCATTTCCTCGGCCCTGAGCGGAACCTGGCAAAGCGCCCGCAATTCCCTGCAATTGCTGGAGGAAGAACAAGGTCGGCGGGTTTACCTGCTTGACACCCTCAATCTTTCCGGCGGCGCGGGTATACTGCTGGGAGAAGCCCGGCGCATGCTGGCCGCCGGCCTGGCAACCTCGGAAATCCTGTCCAGGCTGCAGGAAATGCGCTCAGGTATCGACTCGCTGGGCTATGTCGAGGACATTTCCCACGCGGCCCGCGGCGGCCGGGCTCCGGTCATGCTGGTCAAACTGATCAAGTTCCTGGGCCTCAAACCCCTGGTTGCTTTCAAGGACGGCCGCATGAAAAAGGCCGGATTTCTATTTTCCGGGAAAAACAAGGAAGCCCGCCTGGTTAAACGCCTGTGCGCGGGCATGGACAAGCATAAATGGCACTGGCTGGCCGTGGCCTGCAGCGACAGTCTTGAACCGGCCCGGGAAATAAAGCGGCTGATGGCCGATGCCGGTTTTGATAAAATTCACTTTCTCACGGTCACCACGTCAGCCGCGCTTGGCGTTCATACCGGCCCAGGCACCTTCTGCATTTTCACCATGCCCTGCTCGGAAATCAGCGCCGGGCAAGCAGACCAGGATTAAAACGCGCGCTTTATTCCAGGCTTCTTGCCGGCTCGGGATCATCAAGTCCTTTTGCCAGGCTCCGGCATAGTTCCAGGGCCCGGGCCACTGCCTGGTCCATGTTGTAATAGCGGTAATCGGCCAGGCGGCCGGCGAAATAAACCCGGCCGGGCAGTTCCTGCGCCCGCTGCCGGTAAAGCCGGTGGATTTTCCTGTTTTCCGGCCCGGGCACCGGGTAATACGGTTCGTTTTCCCCGGCGACGTAGTCACGGGGGTACTCGAATACCAGCGTACTACCCGCGCTTTCCTGGCCGGTCAAAATCTTGAATTCAGTACTGCGGGTACAGGGCCGCTGATCGGGATAATTCACCGTGCCGGCTTCCTGCACCCTGGCCCGCGCCTGGTGGACGAATTCGAAACGCAGACTGCGATAAGCCAGGGGGCCGAATTCCAGATCGAAAAATTCGTCAAGCGGTCCGGTATGCACCAGGGCTCCGTATTCCACCTGGTCCTTGATGGAGTTATAATCGGTTTCCAGGCGCAGTTCGATACCTTCATGAGCCAGCATGCGCTGGAACATTCTGCTGTAACCATCCCTGGGCAGTCCCTGCCGGGAATCCAGGAAATATCGATCATCACGGCTGATGCGCAGGGGCACCCTGGCCGTGACCTGGGCATCCAGCTCTTCCGGCGGCCGGCCCCATTGTTTCAGCGTGTAATGGAAAAAAAAGTTCTGGTAAACGAACTCGGCCAGGCGCCGCAATTCGGGATCAGGTTCGGCTTTCATGGCCAGCACGGAAACCTGGCCGGCTTTCCCGTATCGGTCCAGCAGTTTTTTTTCCAGTCCTCCGGCTTCATCCCCGGGAAAAAGAGCATGCAAGGTGTTAAGGTTGAAAGGTATGGGCAGCCTGCGCCCTGCGATCTCCGCCAGCACCCGGTGCTCGTAATGCCGCCACTCGGTGAAGGCGCTCAGGTAATCCCAGACTTCAGCGTCCGTGGTGTGCAGGATATGCGGACCGTACTTGTGTATCAGTATTCCGTGCCGATCGTACAAATCATAGGCATTGCCGCCGATATGCCCGCGCCGCTCGACCAGCAGAACCCGCTGGCGATACTGGGAAGCAAGCCTCTCGGCCAGGGTGGCCCCGGTAAAACCGGCCCCGACTATCAGCCAGTCGTATTTTTTTTTCAATCGCGCCCGTGCCGGTGAAAAAGCCTTACTTGACCAGCTGCAGCACCAGGAAAACCGCGGCCGCGGCCAGCACCAGGAAAGCGGCCAGCAGGAAAACAGCCTTCAGCAGGGGCCGGCCCTGCTGTTCAGCGGCCGCTTTTTCCAGCTCGGATTTTTCGCTCTCTATAGTGCTGATTTCTCCGGCCGTTGAAAGGCTGCTTTCCATTTCAGCCGCCAGGCCGTTGATTGCGGAGCCGGATTCGATGATACTTCGCCCCAGCCGGGAAAAAATCTCGCTCATGCGGCGCCGCAAATCATCCCTGTTTTTCAGGGCTTCCTGGAGTTCCTGGTCCAGGGCGCCGATTTCCTTCTGCAGGGCGCCGCTCTTTTCCTTTTTTTCAGACTGCAGGCGGTCCAGTTTGCCCTGCAGCTCGTTCACCTGCCGCTCCAGGGGAGAGATCCGCGGTTGAATTTCCTGCAGGCGCAGGCGCAGGGATTCGATATCCGCGGCCAGTTTCTTTTTTTTATCGGCATTGGCCGTGATTTTCGCCGCAGTTTGGGCCTGCAGTTCCGGATTTTCCGGAGCGGCCTGCACCTCGGCGGCCAGCTTGTCTTCCACCCTGATCAGGCCGGCCAATTCCTGCTCGGCGGAATTCAGCCCGGCTTCTGCTCCGGAGCATTCTTTCTTCAGGGCTGACAGCTCTTTCGCCAGGGGCTTCATCTGCTTGTCCCCGGCCCGGATCAGCTCGTCCAGTCGTTCTTCCTCGTTTTTCTTTCTCTTTTCCAGTTCGGCCTTGTCATGCTCCCTGGAACTGACCTTATCCTGCCAGCTTGTTTCTTCAGAACTGAGTACTGTCAGCTCTTCCTGCTCGGCACCGGGAGGAAGAGCTCCCGTTTCCCAGGCCCTGCGGCCCAGGACGGTCAGTTTGCCCAGGTATACCTTTTCCTGGGCAGCCAGGCGCCCCAGCAAGCCCCTTAAATGCCTGCGTCTCTTGAAATCCTGCCAGCCTTCCCTGAAAACAGAGCTGATTTTCATTTCTACCTCCGCCTACCGCGAACTACCCAGAATTATCACCCCGGCCGTTTTTTTTGTCAAATTCAAAAACTGCCGCCCAGGCGCAGGTAAATCTGTCGGGCCGGAGACGGTGCGTTGATTCCAACGGCGTAACCTGCACTCAGATTCAGGCGCATACCCGGGTTCACCACCAGGGTCAGTTCGGCGCCCAGGGCGGTTTCAGGATGCCAGCGCCTGGTCCCGGCCCAGAGATTGCCGGTGTCCATGAAAAACACGGCAAAGAGCCTTTCAAAGGTCGGCAGAATCGACCAGCTGCGTTCTATCTTCAACAGGGAGAGGCGGTATTCCAGGTTCAGGGTCCAGCCGCCGAATCCGGCCCGGGCGCCGGCCGGAAAAGAGCGAAACAGGTTGAAAGCGTTGTCCGGGTTGCAGAAACCTCTGTCACTTCCCTGCCGGCCGCCCAGAAAAAATAGCCGTCGACCGGGCCCGAAAGACTCGGCCAGCACCAGTCGGCCGGCCAGGACATTGGGGCGAAGCAGTGAAAGATAAAACTTGCCTTCGAAAAGAAACAGGTGATAATCGGCCTGAAAGTTCAGCCGCCGGCCCCGGGTATGGTTGAGCTGCACCCTGATTCCGTCGCTTTCGGAAATGGAATCGTAATAAGTCCTGGCCGTACTGAGGCTGAAAGTAAGGCCGTATTCAGCCGTTCTCCGGTCGTATCCGCCTGATTCCGCTTCCCGTTTCTCGCTGTCCTGTTCATAGGCGGCATGCAGGCCGGCTCGTAAATCGAGCCTGCGGCTGAGCAGCAGCGGAAACTCCATTCCCAGTTGCCAGCGCTGACGCAGTAATTGATAGGCCGGGGCTGAGATTGGGGCCAAGTGCAGTGTTTCTCTTTGAAACCCGAGGCTCAGGCCGGGCAGCCAGGCGGACTGGCTGTATGAAGCGAACAGGTCGAAATCAGCGGCATCGATATCCCAGTATGCCTCCAGGGCGAATGAATTGACGCCCAGGGCATCACTGCCGGAAGTGTACAGACCGGGTTTCAACACAGAACCGCTCTGCCGGGCCAGTGGGGTCCAGAAGCGGGGCAGGGTGTCACGCAGGAAGCGATACCTTCTGGCTGGGAATTCAGGTGCAGGCTCCATTGAAGGGCCGGCCGGAGCCGCAGTCGGAGCGGCGTCCCGGGGAATCCCGATCCAGGGAGCCAGGTCTGAAAGCGACAGCAAGCCCAGGTCCCGGCCCCGGCCGTGAGTGTACAAAAGGGCCAGGGCCCCGTCATTGCGCAGGGCGAAACCCTGCAGGTGAGGCAAATCCAGCCGGCCGCTGATTTCCGGGCTCGGGTTATCGGTATTCAGCCTGGCCAGGCGCCATTTTCCATCCTGTTCGGTCAGGTAAAGAATTTCTTCGTTCGTCAGCCAGCGCGGATGAAATGAATCCCGTTCGGCTTCAGTCAGCCAGCCAAGGTGCTCTCCGGCGATCGAAAACAGGGCGATACGCCAATTGCCGCCCTGCTGCTTGACCGCAACCGCGGCCCGCTTTCCGCAGGGAGACAGCACCAGGTCATCAAGGTTGTCATAGAGCCGGGAAAGCTGAACCACTTTTTTCTCCCGGGCATTGTAACGCACCAGCGCTGATTTCCCGGCCAGCCTCTGCAGGGCCAGGAATTCCCCTTCCGCCAGCAGGGCCGGCCGGCTCAACCTCAGTCCGCGGGACAGGCGCCGCAGACGCCCCTTGGCCGGATCCAGGGAATAAAGATCGGAACGCAGGTACCTTTTCTTGTGATAGGTCAAGGCCGAGAGAAAAACCCGGCCTCCGGCCGGATCCGGGGAAATTCCGGTAATCCCGCCCAGGGAAACCAGGCGTCTCGGTTCCGCCGCCCCGGGCTCCAGCAGCCAGACAGCCGGGTGGGATTTGAAATCGTTGCCGGCAAAAAGCAATGACCCGTCAGCCAGGAAATGAGGGTGAGTTTTTTCAAACCCATTGCCAGTCAAAGGCGGCAACAGTTCCGGGGCGGCTGAGGCTGCGGCCTGTTCCAGCAGGGCCCGGCGCCATTTCCGCCAGGCGGCATCCTGGGACATGCCGAAAACCGCCCTGAAGTGCAGCGGGTTCAGCAGCAGGAACAAGTCTCCGCCCAGGCGGTTGAGATAATCGGGAATCGCCTGCAGGGAAGAATTCTCGGCCAGGAACTGAAAGAAGAAGGCTCCGTAGAGATACCTGGTCCTGGGACCGGGCCAGCCGGTGGGATCACCGCCGACAGCCTGCAGGCTTGTCGGGATCCGGCCTTCCCCGGCCAGGGTCTCCAGTATCCGCCTGAAGGGCGGGGTATTCAGCCGGCCGCCTGGGTCACCCCGGCTTTCCTGCAGTACGGCCAGCCCTTCCAGCAACCAGCCCTGGGCCAGGGCCAGGGGGTAAAACAGGGGTTGGCGGCCGAACATCCTGCTCAGGAACCGGGGCAAACCGGAAACGGTGTTCAGGTTGTACACATGGGTTAATTCATGTCGCAGCACCAGGTTGAGCCAGTCTCCGTAACCGTGCAGATCACCGGCTGTACCCGGTTGCTGCAGGTTGATACCGACCAGGCTGTAGGGGAACATGGTGGCGAAACCATTTGCCTGGTCATGCGAATCGCTCAGCACGATCCGGATCCGGCCCACCGGCTGGAGACCGAAGTGATCGATCAGTTCGTCCTGAATAGCACCGGACCGCGAGAGCACCTCGGCCGCCTCGGATTCGTAACCGCGGGGGAATATGACCAGCAGGTTGCCGGACGAGATTTCACGCCACTTGATCTCCGGATGGGGCCGCAGATCCCGGGCCTGGACAACTGACAAAAGCAGCAGGATCAGGGCGGCTCTCAGCGGAATGAACAGCAGTGCTTTCATGATGCCAATCCGAAAAAAAACACGCTTACTTGGGCAGTACGATGGTCACCCGGGCTCCCTGATCGAGATTTTCCGCCTTGACCTCGCCGTTGTGCAGGTGGACGATATGATAAACATAAGTAAGACCGAGACCCTTCCTGTCCTCGCGGGTGGTGTAGAACGGCTCAAACACCCTTTCCGGCTGCCGGAAACCCGGACCGTTATCGCTGATGGTCACAACGCAGCGCTGAGCGTCTTCGGCCAGTTCCACCCTGATCCGGCCCGGCCCGGCCTCAGGCCGCAATTCCTCGACGGCATTACTCAACACGTTGCCCAGCACCAGGCGCAGCATTTCTTCATTGGCCCAGAACTGCACGTTCCCGCTTCCGGCAACGGAGAAATCGATGTGCCCTGGGATCATTTCGGCGGCCAGTTCCTTCAGCAAGATCCTGACATCAACCGCCTTGATGGTCACCTCGCGGATTGAAGCAAAAAACGCCAGGTCACCGATCAGCTTGCTGATCCGGCTGACCGACTGGTCGATTTTCTCGATTCTGCGCTGGCGGTCAGCATCGTCTTTCTGCAGGAACTGCAGGTTGCCGGAAATGATGGCCAGGGGATTGTTGATTTCATGGGCTATTGAACCGAGCAGCAGGTTCAGTCCCTGCATTTTTTCAGCCCGGAGCAAATCCTTTTCCTTGCGGTGCAGTTCTTCCTGGGCCGCCTGCCACTTGGCCGTCCTTTCCTGGACCATGGATTCCAGTTCCCGGCTGTACTTTTCGATCGAAGCTATCTGGTCGTTGATCTTGTCGGCCATCTGGTTGAAGGTGTCGGACAGGATCTCGATTTCATCGCCGGTCCTGATCCCGGCCCGGGCCTGTAAATCACCGCCGGAAAACGAGGTTATGGTGGCCGTGAGTTCGCTTATCGGCCGGGAAAAACCGAGGCTCAGTAAAAAAACCAGGAAACTCAGCAGGACCAGGGCGGCCAGGCCGACCAGGATCACCTGCCGGCTGATGGACCGCAGCCTATCGGCGATCTGTTGCCGCGATATCCCTATGATCACGTGTCCGAACGGACTTTCAACGCCGCCCAGGACGATCGGGAAAATGTACTCGTTGAATTCTCCCTCCCCGGGCAGGACAACCTGGCTGAAAACCCGCTGGCGGCCGGCCTGAGCCAGCCTGGCCAAGATTTCCTCAGGTGCGGCGGCCGGATCCACGGCTCCCCGGTTGTAGGCAAAACTCCCGGTATTGGCGTCGTGAACCAGGAAATAGGAAAAATCCTCCGTGGCCAGCGGGTCGGCGATGTTGCGCAACAGGGTGTAATCGGAGTAAAACAAGGACTGGCGCAAGGCTTCGGCGGCATTGCCTCCGGTCAGAACCGCGTTTTTGCCGATTTCATCGGCGGTGGTACGTCTCAGGTTGGTGTTCAGTACGAAAATGAATACCAGGAAAGAGGCGATTGTAACCGCCAGCACGGTGGCCGGCAGTTTAAACCTGATGCGGTTGATTATCATGGTTTTTCCCGGTAGAGGAAGTGCAGCAGGTAGTTCATGCGGACGTCACGGGCCCGCTGACGGTAGCCGAGAAAATTCAAGGGGTTGAAAACAGGCACCAGTACGGCCTGGTCCCGGGCCAGTTCCTCCAGCCTGGCCAGCAGGTGAAGCCGGCGTTTTTCATCCAGGTCCCGCTGGTATTCGGCCAGCAGTTCATGGGCTTCGGGATAATGAAAATTGCGGTTCAGCTCCATGCCGGGCGAAAAGAGAATCTCGTAAAAGTGAATGGCTATAGGTACATCCAGCATGTGGTAAAAAGCCCCCAGGTCAAAATCGCCCCGGTCCAGGCGGTCAAAAAATTCCTGGCCCCTGAGCCAATCGATGTCCAAAATGATTTTTTCTTCCTCCAGGCGGGAGCGGACGAATTCCATCAACTCAGGCCGGACCCCGGTCTCGGTACTGATGGCCCTCAGGCGGATGAACCCCGGAGGTCGCGGATGTTCGGCCGGAGACCTGGAAAAAGGCTTGAAAAGGAAGTATTCCGGCACCCCGTAGGAAAGAACGTGAGTGGCCGGCGAGGCGAAAGCCCACTTTTTTTCCTGCAGCATGGCCGGAAAGTTGAAAAGGTGCAGTATAAATCGCCTCAGGGCCTGATCTCTCAAGGGCCCTCTTTCAGGATTCATCTGCAGGTAGAAAGACCCGACTATCGGCGACTTGTGGAGGTAATAATCAGGATGGGCGTTCAGGTTGCCCCGGCCCAGGGGACTGATGAACAGGTCGCAATCCCCGGCGGCTATGACCTCTTCGAAGGGTTCCCGCCGCCTCAGGAAAATGAAACTCAGCTCGTCGGGCAGAGAGATTTCCAGCGGGAAACCGGGATTGCGGCTCAGGCTGACCAGGCTGCGGTCTTCCATGACCTCTATTGATTCAGGGTAATAGGCGGCCGAAGTAACCAGGCTGTCGGCCGTCCAGTCGACCGGGACTATCGACAGTGAACTTGAAGCCAGGTAATAGGGAAAATCAAAATTGTCGGTATTGAAAGTCAGTTGAAGGGCATAATCTGAAAGCAGTTCCAGGCCGGGGAAATCCTCGCCGGCCCCTGTTACGAATTCATCACCTCCGACCAGGCGCCGGAAAAGGGGATTGGGATTGCGGGCGTTGCGGAATCCGTAACGCAGGGACCAGAGTACATGCCGGCCGTCGATCGGCGTGCCGTCTGAAAAGCGGAAATCGCGCCGCAGGTGGAGGATCACCCGGCAGGCATCCGTTCTTTCCACCCGCTCAACCAGGAAGGGCACCGGCACCAGTGACTCGTCGAATCGATACAGCGTGGTGTAAGTCAGGGAGAAATACGGCGTCAGGGCCATGATCGGGTTGCGGAAAGGATTGTCCCCCTTTTCGAAAGCGGTGGTGGTGGCTATGCTGAGGGGCGGTGTTTCCTTGGCCGCATCGGGAGTTCCGCAGGCGGTTAAAACGAGCAGCAGGCCGAGCAGGCAACCCGTTTTCAACTTGGGCATGGTTTAATTATACTCAAGTGCTATCAAAAAGCAACCTGGCCGGGAAATACCGGCTTGCCTGAAAAGGTTTTTGTGTTATCATTTCCTGTATTCAATCAGCTCAATGGAGGAAAAAGTGTCCATGCGAGTTTATTTCCCGGGTGGAAAGAAAGTCTATGCCGACTATCGGGGTTTTACCATAAAAACCGATCAGCCGCAGAAATTCGGCGGAGAAGGAACTGATCCGAGTCCCTTCGACCTGTTCCTGGCATCCCTGGCCACCTGCGCAGGCTACTACGTGCTGAGCTTCTGCCTGGAAAGGAACATAGACACCGCCGGGCTGGAAATCAGGCAGAGCCTGCTGATCGATGAAAACACCAAAACCATTGACACGGTGCAAATGCTGGTGGAAGTTCCAGCCTCATTTCCGGCCAAGTACCACAATGCCCTGGTCAGGGCGGCTCAACAATGCTCGGTGAAAAAACACCTTGACCAGCCGCCGCTGATCGAAATCACGGTCAGCTCCAGAGAGCCTCAGCCTATATCCCGGTAACGCTCCAGGGCCCTGAGCAGAATTTGCCCGGCCCGCTCCAGCTTGGGGGCATCCAGGACATAAGCCAGGCGGACTTCGTTCTGACCCCGGCCGGCGGTTGAATAGAAGCCGTTGCCGGGGGCCAGCATGACGGTTTCATTCTGATCCGAAAAATCGTTGAGCAGCCAGGTGGCAAAATGATCCGCATCCTTGACCGGCAGGCCGGCCATCAGGTAGAAAGCGCCTTCGGGCTTGCATAATACTATATCCGGCCGCGAAGTCAGGATGGAAAACAGGATGTCTCGTCTCTTCGTGTATTCGACCCGGATGGAATCGAAGTACTCGGCTCCCATGGAATAGGCGCCGATAGCCCCGGCCTGTTCCAGGGTCGGCGGACAGAGCCGGGCCTGGGCGAATTTCATGACCGCGGCCATGACTTCGCTGTTCCTGGACATGACCGCCCCGATACGGGCGCCGCAGGCGGAAAATCGCTTGGAGATGGAATCAACCACGATCACCCGGTCTTCCAGGCCGGCCAGCTGCAGCACGCTGAAATGGCTGAGCCCGTCGTAGGTGAACTCCTTGTAAACTTCATCGGCTATCAGGTACAGGTTGTGATTACGGGCGATTTCGCCCAGCCGCCTGATTTCCTCTTCGCTGAACACCGTACCGGTAGGATTGTTCGGGGAGCATATCAGAATGGCCCTGGTTCTTGGAGTTATCCGGCTGGTTATTTCCTGGTCGGCCGGCAGGTGAAAACCCTCGGTGGCCAGGGTGGTCACCGGCACCAGGTCGACATTGGCCAGGGTGGCATAGCCGTTGTAATTGGTATAAAAAGGCTCGAAAACGATTATCTCATCACCCGGGTCGGCGACCACGCTGAAAGCGAAAGAGATGGCTTCACTGCCGCCGGTGGTGATCAGTATCTGCTCCTGGTCAAGGGCGATACCGTACCTGGCGAAGTAATGCACCATGGTCTCCTTCAATTCCGGCAGGCCGTCGGAAGGGCCGTAGGAAAGAACCGGGTCGGAAAAATTCCTGACACTTGCCATGAAAGCCTCGGGAGTGGCGATATCCGGCTGCCCGATGTTCAGATGGTAAACCTTGACGCCTCTTTTCTTGGCCGCGCCGGCAAAGGCGGCCAGCTTGCGGATTGGTGAGGCCTGAATGGACCTGGCCCGTTTTGATACGATCACGTTGCCTCCTGTGTTTTCCAATTATATAAGCTCCGCCTGACCCGGTCAACCTCCCGGCCGCCTGTTTACAAGGCCCGGTTTTATGGTATAAATCAGGAATGAACAAAAAGAAGTCCCCGCGATCGCCGTTGCTGATATTCATGCTGGCAATACTCCTGCAAAGCCTGTCGGCCTGGGAACCGTTCGTCTACCGGGAAGGAGTCATCAGCCTGCCTTCTTTCATGCTGGACTACCTGCCCGGGGGGCGATTCATGCCCAGCTTCTTTGAAAACTTCGCGCCCGACACCACCATGCTGATCGAAGAAAACAACGGCTTCGCCCTGCTGGATCATCCCAGGGTATATTTCGAGGGAGATTCACCCCATCACTTCAACTGGTACATGGCCGGCCTGCCCATGGGATCGGCCCTGTACGACGGTCAGGCCGCCTTCAGCGTGCCGGCCCTGGCCGTGGAAAGCTTCCGGCTGAAAGGTTCCTCTCCCTTGTACCAGGGTTCCGGACTGGACACAACTCTGCGCTCGGGGTCGGAGCGGATCAACGTCTTTTCCGTATCCAGCGCTTTCAGCCGGCTCGGCGGCATGACCGCACTGGGCAAAATAGCGATCATAAACCACCCGACCAACCGCAACCAGATGCTTTACGACACCAGGCGCCGGATCGCGAAAAACGTCCAGCTGGACTACCTG
This sequence comes from uncultured Clostridia bacterium, assembly GCA_964457225.1. Lineage (GTDB taxonomy): Bacteria > Acidobacteriota > Aminicenantia > UBA2199 > UBA2199 > CAYWEM01. The sequence continues at coordinate 18,050 of CAYWEM010000009.1, read as the reverse complement.
CACCAGGGGGCCCTGGCCCGGGGGGAAGTCCTGTTCGCCCTTTCCTACCTGCAGCTTGACCGTAACTTCAACGATTTCAATCAGCACAACACCATGTTCGCGGAACAGGGTGAAAGGCTGAGCCTGCTGGCCCGCCATGCATCTTCCCGCACGGGGCCCTACCGCTCTTTCAGCCTGGTTTACGAGCACCAGAACCGTGACCGCCTGAACGCCGAACTGGGCCGCCTGCCCCAGGAAACCCTGGCCCGCAACGCCAACACCATGCTGGCCGCCCTGGAAATGAGTTTCGGCCGCACCTCGGCCAACCTGTCCCTGCTGGTTGAGCGGGAAAACCTGAGTCCCGGCCAACCGGGCTGGGACAAGAACCTGCTGGATAACGACGGCGAAGGTTTCCTGCCCTTTCATCGCCAGGGCCGTTTTGCCGCTGACACCCTGCGCCTGCTGCTGGAGCACCCCTTGATCGGCGAGTCCGCTGAGCACCCTTTCAAACTGAGTCTCTTTGCCGACTGGGCCGCGGTTTTCGTCAGCGGCCGGGAAACCAGCGCCCCGGCCCATGCCCTGAACATAGGTTCCGTTCCTTACCGGGTCTTGCTGCAGCATGAAGCCGCTCCATACCGTCACAGCCGCTGGCGAATGGTCAGCGGCGGACTGGCGGTTTTCCGGCCCGCTTCTTTTCTCAGCCTGCAGGGAAAAATCCTGCTTGACCTGGCCGCCAACCGCTACCAGGATAAAACAAACGATTTCCTTTTTCTGAGTCCGGGTTTTGATCTCGGTTTCACCCTGCATACCGGTCGCGGGTCTTCGCTTTCCTTCGCTTTCGAAAACATGCCGTATCAAATGGGGGCGGAAAGCGCTTTTTTCCTGGAACAGGGCCGCCCGGGCGGTGAAATGAGGTCCTGGAACGACCTCAACCTGGATGGTTTTTTCCAGCCCGGGGAAGAGGGAGCCTTGCTGGGCTTCCACGGCGGACCGTTTCACCGCTTGGCCGACGACTTCAGGCGCACCGGGCGCCGCCGTTTCCTGCTGGACTATTCCATGCCGGTCGGCCGCAATTATCGCCTGCAGCTCAAGGGCATCCACAAGACCATGCTCAACCAGGCCTGGGTACACCACGGGTCTGAATACGGTTTTTTTGAAAACATAGGCGACTACGATTTCTTTTTTTACGACCGGCCCTATCTTGATTTTCAGCTGGGCAACCAGGATTTCACCAAGAACCCCTTTTACGCCCAACTGCTGATTCATTTCAGCGGCGCCCGGGAGAATCGCTGGTTTTTCTCGTTTTCCTGGCTGTCTCATATCGGCATGGGGCCGACCGCCTTCGGTAACGGCGCGGGAGCCAATGATCTCGGTTTCATCTGCGAGTCCATGGCCGATCCGAACAGCAGGATAAACGCATACGGCCGCCTGGACGGCGACCGGGCCTTCATCGGCCGGTTGATATACGGCCGTTACCTGGCCCGCAACTTTTTCCTGGCCCTCAACTTCAAGTACCGCGACGGCAACCCCTTCGCCTTTTTTGAAACCCTGCACAGGCACGGTCAACACATCATTTACTACCAGACCATCAAGGCCGAGAACGAACGCGGAGTAAAGGGCGGGCCCCGCGAAGACTGCCTCTGGGACTTCAGCCTGCAGTTCAATTACACTTTCCGCCTGTTCGGAGGGGAAGCCCGGGCTTTCCTGGGTTTCTTCAACCTGCTTGATTTTGCCAGTGAACTCTCGGAATACGCCTTTTCAGGCGGCGAAAGGCTGGCCATGGAACTGCAGATGCCGCGCAGTATGAGAATAGGCCTGCAGCTGGTATTCTAAAAGCTCGGGGCCTGCCGGGGAATCTATACCGCCTGAATCAGGATTCTTCCGGTTCGCGGGGATCGAGGCGGTACTTGTACATCAGGGTCATGAAGCGGTGGTAATCGTGCCCGGCCAGGTTCAGGGCCGTACCCAGGAACCGGAAATTGCCCTGGTTGGCGTTCAGGATTTTTTTCAGTAAAGAACGAACGGTGCGACGATCAAGATCGCGGTCCATGAAAGGCTGCCAGACCGCCTGCCAGAAATCCTGACCGGCGGCGATATCCCTTTGCAACCGGGCAATCAGCTTTTCATCGGAGCTTTCCGGGGCGACCCGCAGGTCGGACTGGCTGATGGAATCCATGATGACCTGCTGGTCTATCAGCTCTCCGGCGGCATCCACCCTGGCTCTTTTCAGGGCGTTGATCAGTTCGCGGACATTTCCCGGCCAGTCGTAACCGGACAGGGTTTCACGCGCTTCCGGGGTCAGTTTCTTGCCCTTCAGTATATCCTGGCATTCATCGATGATGCGGCCGATTTCCTCGCGCCGTTCACGCAAGGGCGGAATCAACAGGGAAATGACCTGCAGGCGGTGGAAAAGATCCTCGCGGAAACGCTTTTCCCTGACCTCCAGCTTCAGGTCACGGTTCGAGGCGAAAATCAGGCGCACGTCGCCCTGGTATTCACGGCTGTCGCCCAGGCGGCGGTAAGTCTTGGTGTCGATGAAACGCATCAGCTTGGCCTGGATGGATTCGGTTACCTCGGCGATTTCGTCGAAGAAGAGAGTGCCCCCGTCAGCGGCATGAACCAGGCCGGGATAGTCCTGGACCGCGCCGGTGAAGGCGCCCTTGACGTGACCGAAAAGCTGGGCTTCGAGGAGGGATTCGGGGATTCCCGGGGTATGCACGATGACGAAGCGGCCGCGCCGTCCGGAATAAACGTGGATTTTTTCGGCGATGTGATTCTTGCCCACCCCGGTTTCACCGAGCAGCAGCACCGGTTCTTCTTCGATGGCATAGCGGATGATGCGCTCGCGGATCAGGCGGCCGGGTTCTCCGCTTTCCTCGCCTTCAGTGTCGGCATGACCGCCCCGCCGCAGGCCCTCGATCATTTCACCCAGCAGGAAAGCCACCGTTTCAAAGACCACCCGGTCGGAATCACTGAAACAGCCGGTGGTGCCGCTGTCCACGTAAAGAAAATAAGAATCGGAAAAAGGCACGATTATCAGGCTGCAGATGTTCAGAATGATGGCCGATTCCGACATGTCGTCGTTGCCGTAATGCACCAGGCAGCCTTCCCGGCGCAATTCCCTTTTTTCCTGCAGGGTTTTCAGGGCCAGACTGCGGCAGAACCCTTCACCCCGGGCCAGGTTTTTACTTTTGATTTCCCGGCCCCGGTGCCAGAGGATCCGACCCTGGTCATCGTAGATCATGGCCAGGGATACCTCGCGGTTCTTGAGCAGGTCCCAGATCTTGTCTTTCAGGCGTTCAAACATTCAGCCTTACTCCAAGAGCTTGACCAGCGGAGCCAAGCTTTTTTTCTCTATCTTTCACACCGTGGCTGAAGCCGGCAGTCGGGGCGCTTCATTCATCGGGCACATTTTCCCGGCCTGTATCCGGCCCTGCTTGCCATTCTACATGGCGGCCAGTTTTTTGTAAAACTCGTGCTTCTGCTTCCGGAAAGCGACCGCCTGGGCGAAAAGCTTTTCAGCCGCCTCGGGAAACTGGTTTTTCAGGGTTGAATAGCGGATCTCGCTTTCCAGGAAGGCCATCATGTCTTCGCTGGGGTCCTTGGTTTCGTAGACGAAGGGATTCTTCCCCTGGTCGGTCAGCAGGGGGTTGTAACGGAACAGCGGCCAGTAACCTGCATTTACGGCCCGCTTTTCAGTTTCAATGGTTCGCCCCATGTCGATGCCGTGAGCGATGCAGGGTGAGTAGGCCAGGATGATGCTGGGCCCGGGATAGGCCTCGGCTTCCAGGAAAGCCTTGATGGCCTGGTTCATGTTGGCGCCCAGGGCGATCGAGGCGATGTAAACGTAGCCGTAGCTCATCAGCATCAGGCCGAGATCCTTTTTACCGGTACGCTTGCCGGAAGAGGCGAACTGGGCCACCGCTCCGAGCGGGGTGGACTTGGAAGCCTGGCCGCCGGTGTTGGAATAGACCTCGGTATCCATGACCAGGACGTTGACGTTGCGATCCGCGGCCAGTACGTGGTCAAGACCGCCGTAACCTATGTCATAAGCCCAGCCGTCACCGCCGAGGCACCAGATCGATTTGTCGAGCAGGTAATCCTGCAGTTCATTGATCTTGCGCAGAACAGCGGCCGCGGCCGGGACCTTCAGCTCGGCCAGCATCTTTTTCAATTCCCGGACCTCGGTCCGGGCCGCCTCATCGGTGGCGGTCCAGTTGTCCAGCCTTTGCTGCAGGGCGGTCTTCACCGGCGCCGGCAATTCAAAGGAGAGAAGCTCCTCCAGTTTGCCTCTCAGCTGGGCCCGGTTGGCATCCACGGCCAGGCGCATTCCGAAACCGTACTCGGCATTGTCCTCGAACAGGGAATTGGCCCAGACCGGCCCGAATCCTTCTTTGCTCACGCTGTAAGGCGTAGTTGGAAAGGTGCCGCCGTAAATGGAGGAGCAACCGGTGGCATTGGCGATGAGCATGCGCTCGCCGAATAACTGGGTCAGCAGTTTGACGTAGGGAGTCTCTCCACAGCCGGCGCAGGCCCCGGAGAACTCGAAGAGCGGCTGGCGGAACTGGCTGCCCTTGATCTGGTTCAGGTTGGCGCCGTCGAGGACGTTGTCCGGAAGCTGTTCAAAGAAAGCCACGTTGTCATTCTGACCGGAATTCCGCTCTTCCTCTATGGAACTCCATTCCAGGGCCTTGACCTTCGAAGGGCAGACCTGCAGGCAATTGCCGCAGCCGGTGCAGTCTTCGATGTAAACCTGGATCCGGAACTGCAGGTCACGCTCGTTCTTGGTGGTTGACTTGAGCGTGTTGAAAGCAGCCGGGGCCTCGGTCAGGTCGGCCGGGGCGATCTGCTTGGCCCGGATGGCGGCATGCGGGCAGACCAGGGAACACTGGTTGCACTGGATGCAGTGCTCGGACAGCCAGCGCGGCACGTGCGGGGCGATACCCCGCTTTTCCAGGCGCGAAGTGGCCGTGGGCACGGTCCCGTCCAGGGGCATGTGCGAGACGGGAATTGCGTCTCCCTTGAGGTGCATCATCTTTTCGATGATATTGCAGGTGAACTCATCGCAGTTGTCCGGCACCAGGCGCCGGGGCTTGTAGGAAATCCTGATGTCTTCCACCCGGGCCGGCACCGGGACCTGCTGCAGGGCGGCCTTGGTGCGGTCGACCGCTTCCCAGTTCATCTTGACGACGTCCTCGCCTTTGCGGTCGTAAGTCTTCTTGATGGCGTCCTTGATCAGCTCGATGGCCTCTGCCTCGGGCAGTACCCCGGAGATTATGAAGAAAGCGGCCTGCATGACCGAGTTGATGCGCTTGCCCAATCCGACTTCCTCGGATATTTTCAGGGCGTTGATGTTGAACATTTTGATCTTTTTCCGGATGATGGTTTCCTGCATTTCCCGGGTCAGGTGGTTGAAAACATCTTCGTTGGACCATTCCGAGTTCAGCAGGAAGGTGCCGCCCTCCTTGAGTTCCTTGAGAATGTCGTAGCGGCCGATGTAGGCCACGTTGTGCAGGGCGGTGAAATCGGAGGAAGTAGGCAGGTAAGGCGCCCGGATCGGGGTCTTGCCGAAACGCAGGTAAGAGACTGTGATCCCGCCCGATTTTTTCGAGTCGTAGGAAAAATAGCCCTGGGCGTACATGTCGGTATGATCGCCGATGATCTTGATGGAATTCTTGTTGGCCCCGACCGTGCCGTCCGAGCCGAGCCCCCAGAAGATGCACTTGATGGTGTCAGCCTTTTCGATTTCAAAAGAGGCCGGCACCGGGATGGAAAGTCCGGAAACGTCGTCGTTGATGCCCACGGTGAAACCGTGGCCGGCCGGACCGGCCAGGTGGTCGAAGACGGCCTTGGCCATGGCCGGGGTGAATTCCTTGGAACTGAGGCCGTAACGGCCGCCGATTATGAGCAGGTCGCGTCCCTTGAGGGCGGCCACCACGTCCAGGTAGAGCGGCTCGCCGATGGCCCCCGGCTCCTTGGTGCGGTCGAGCACGGCGATTTTCCGCACCGAGGCGGGCAGGGCTTTCCGGAAGGCTTCAACGGCAAAGGGCCGGTAGAGCCTGACCTTGAGCAAGCCCACTTTTTCGCCCCGGGCCGCCAGGAAGGACACGGTTTCCTCGATGGTTTCACAGGCTGAGCCCATGGCCACCACGATGCGTTCCGCCTCGGGGTGACCGACGTAATCAAAGAGATTGTACTTGCGGCCGGTTTCGGCGGCCAGCTGGTCCATGTATTTCTGGACTATGGCCGGGGTCTTGTCGTAATACAGGTTGACCGTTTCGCGGCCCTGGAAGTAAACATCCGGAGTCTGCTGGCCTACCTTGAGCATCGGTTTTTCCGGACGCAGAGCCCGGGCGCGGAACTGCTCCAGGTACTCGTGGTTGAACATGCCGGCCAGGATTTCATCCTCTATCATGTCCACTTTCTGGATTTCATGGGAGGTGCGGAAGCCGTCGAAGAAGTTAAGGAAGGGCACCCAGCTTTCCAGGGTGGCCAGGTGGGAAACCACGGCCAGGTCAAGCACTTCCTGCACCGAGTTGGCGGCCATCAGGGCGAAACCGGTGTTGCGCACCGACATGACGTCGGAGTGATCACCGAAGATGGAGAGCGACTGGCAGGCCAGGGAGCGGGCCGATACGTGGAAAACCGTGGGCAGCATTTCACCGGCGATCTTGTGCATGTTGGGAATCATCAAAAGCAGGCCCTGGGAAGCGGTGAAGGTGGTGGTCAGGGCGCCGGCGGTCAGAGAACCGTGCACCGCGCCCGCGGCTCCGGCCTCGGACTGCATTTCGATGACCGACACTTCGCGGCCGAAGATGTTCTTGCGACCGTGAGCGGCCCAGTAATCAGCCAACTCTCCCATGTTGGAAGAGGGGGTGATCGGGTAAATGGCGGCGATTTCGCTGAATGCGTACGCCACGTGGGCGGCGGCGGTGTTGCCGTCGATGGTAACCTTGTTATCGGCCATGTTGCTTCTCCTTCAGGGTTGGATTTTATCTTCAGGCCCGGCCCGGCTGAGGTCCCGGAACCTTAGAACTCCAGGAATGCGAGTAAAAAAATACTATCACGCCGCATCCGGCTTGTCAATTGCCGGCCGCATCCGGCTGTTTTTTTACTGTTTTTACCGGGAGTTCCCGTCCTGCATTTTAAGCATTTTCAGTATCCTGGTGCGGCGCAGCCGGCGGCCGCTCAATTCCTCGTATTCCCGGCGCGCCTGCTGCACGGTGACCGCCTCGCCGGCCTCCCGCCTGAGCCTGATTTCAGCCATGTAACTCTCCTCTTCAAGGCTCAAGACCAGATCCGGCGCATCACCCAGCCAGGCCTCAGTTGATTCAACTTCCATGCCCGGCCTGGTTCTCGTCAATTGCCGGAAACCGGGCTGAGTACCAGCGGACAGCAAGACCTCGACCCGGCCGCTCCCCCGCTCAAACCTGAGCAGGTCGGTCCGACCGTCCCCGTTGAAATCTCCCGGGTACCAGTCGTCATCGGCCCGGCCGGCGAATGACCAGCCGCCGTCGTACACAAAACCCGCCCCGCTGTTGAGCAGTACCTCGGCTCCCGACAACAGCATGGCGTAACGCAGCAGGTCGCTGTGACTGCTCCCGTTGAAATCACCTATATACCAGCCGTCCACACCGGCGCCTGATCCGCTCCATGTTCCGGCGTATAAAAAGGCGGAACCATCGGACAGGTAAACCCGGCTGCCCAAACCGGGCCGGTAACTGAGCAGATCTGTCCGGCCGTCGCCGTTGAAATCACCCAGGTACCAGCCGTCCAGGCCGCTGTCCGCTTCAGTCCAAATCCCGGCGGCGACGAAACGGCCGCCGTCGGATAAAAACACCTGGCTGCCGTATCCGGGTTCATAACGCATTAAATCATCCCTGCCGTCACCATCGAAGTCACCTATATACCAGCCCTCGGCGCCCAGGTCGGCTTCGGTCCAGGTCCCCGTGTATGTAAATGAGGTGCCGGATGACAGAAAAACCTGGCCGCCGATCCCCGGCAAGTAACGCATGAGGTCAGAGCGGCCGTCACCATCGAAATCACCGACGTACCAGCCGTCCGAACCGTTCTCGGCCGTGGTCCAGGCGCCGGCGGCGACAAAACGACCGCCGTCGGATAAAAACACCTGGCTGCCCTCCCCGGGCAGGTAACGCAAAAGATCGGTCTTACCGTCACCGTCAAAATCTCCGAGGTACCATCCCTCCAGGCTGTCATGTTCCCGAAGCCATTCTCCCCCGCCCAGAAAAGCATTACCGCTCTCCGCCGGCACGGTCAGCCCGGCGCCGTTCTCCGGCGGCCACTCGTTCACCCGGCCGCCCCGGTCCGCACGGCCGGCATCCCTGGCCGTCACGGTATCGTTCAGGAAAAAGCCCGCCTGGCCGGCATAGAGATTCCAGCCGCCCACGTTGCATTGACCGTGTTCATTCCAGCCCGCGGCCAGCACTGTACCGTCTTTTTTCAGGCCCAGGCTGTGAGCGTGACCCGCCGCCACCTGGACAATGCCGGCCCAGGAAGAAACGTTCAACTGCCCCTGACCGTTGTCTCCGACAGCCAGCACCGTGCCGTCACTCTTTAGAGCCAAGGTATGGAAAGCTCCCGCCGCCACCTGAACGACACCGCTCCAGGAACTGACATCACACTGCCCATAATCGTTGCCTCCGACAGCCAGCACCGTGCCGTCACTTTTCAGGCCGACGCTGTGCACGCCGCCGGCCGCCACCTGGACCATGCCGGTCCAGTCACCGGTAGCGCATTGTCCCTGATCATCGGCGCCGACAGCCAGTACCGTGCCGTTGCCCAGCAAGCCCAGCGAATGAACTGATCCGGCGGCAACCTGCTTGACGCCTGACCATGAACCGACATCGCCCTGGCCTTCGGTATTTCTCCCAGCCGCCAGGACCAGGCCGTCGCTCTTCAGCCCCAGGCTGTGAGAATATTCTTCCGCCGCCGCGGCAAAGGTGGAGACCTGAACTATCCCCGTCCAGGACGCCACGTCAATTTGTCCCTGATCATTGCCGCCTGTCGCCAGCACCGTGCCGTCACTCTGCAAGCCCAGGGTATGGGCATGGCCGGCGGCGAACTGAACCACATCCGTCCAGGATTGCACCGAACTTCTGCCGTCGGCGTCTGAACCGGCCGCAACAACCGCGCCGCCGCCATCCAGGGCGACCGAATGATTGTATCCGGCGGCGATTTGCCCCAGGTGCCGACTGGAAAAAATCCGCACCGGCGACCAATCACTCCAGCCTTCGTCATTGCCGGCCCGCACCCGCCACTTGAACTGCGTGCCGTCATTGGGAAAACCGCTCCAGGAAAAAGAAGTGACATTTCCGACGAAGGCATCCAGGAAAGGCGCATCATTACTCAGCCTTCGCACCTCCAAGTGGTAATCCGCGGCCCGGGCCGAAGCTTCCCACTGGAAGAAGAGGGTTTTGCCGCCCAGGATGGCATTGTCAGCCGGATAAACCAGCTCAGGCTGGTCCGGTTCCGGGAGATCCCGGTTTTCCAGTCTGCGGTAAACCGTAAACGCACTCCAGCCAGCTTCGTTGCCGGCCTGCATCCGCCACCTGAACTGCGTGCCGTCATCGGGAAAGCCGCTCATGTTGTATGAAGTCACATTGCCGATGTAATGATTCAGGAAAACCGAGTTGTCACTGACCCGCCGCACCTGTATCCGGTACTGGTCGGCTCCGGAAGCCTCCTGCCACTGGAACAGGATCGAAGTCCCGCCCACATTGGCGTTGTTCTCGGGGGAAACCTGCTGGGGCGGATCAGGCGTTAGCTGGACAGCGGCGTTGGTCAGAACGCGATATGTTGTAAACGGACTCCAGCCGGTATCGTTGCCGGCCTGCATCCGCCACCTGAACTGCGTGCCGTCATTGGGAAAGCCGCTCATGTTGTATGAAGTCACATTGCCGATGTAATGATTCAGGAAA